>NZ_AYYP01000066.1 GCF_001436215.1 Ligilactobacillus agilis DSM 20509 | reverse complement strand
TGCCAAAATGCTCCTGTTAGTTCCATATACTTGCGCCCTCCTGTCTTACTGTGCTTAATTTCATCAATCTTATCCATAATTTGCGCTCCTAACTGGCCAAATGACGCCGGCTGCCTCAATACTAACTGAAAAATTCCTTTGAGTTCATCACTGACGCCTTCACAATCACCACTGGCGTTTAAAATCAAGGTGTGGGTCCCATCATTTAAGTAATCTCCTTCTTCAAAAATCATCTGATAGTGCCCAACCGCTCGTTGTTGCTCAGTAATAAGGGGGTTAAAGGGACACAAGAAG
>NZ_AYYP01000065.1 GCF_001436215.1 Ligilactobacillus agilis DSM 20509 | reverse complement strand
ATCAAGAGAATAGAGAATTTTTATGCTCTTTTTTGCTTTCAAGTTTCAGTTAGTTAAATTACTTAGAAAGAGAGGTTGTCTAAATTAAAAACGAATCCTAAACTTTGTTTTTATTCTCAACGTGAGTGAGTTCACCTAATTGACTGTCACACTGATTAAATTTTGAAAGGTTGAACTCACTAATGAAAAAAATTTACCAAGTCGATATCAAGCAACTAGCTACTAACTATGAGCAAGAAAATTTCAGGGCCGGCTTGACTTCTGCCCAAGCTCACAGTAAATTAACCGCTGATGGTCCTAACGTGTTAGTAAGCAAACAAACACCTAAGTGGAAAATATTCTTACGCCAATTTAACAACATCGTAATTTATATTCTCCTCCTATCAGCTTTACTGACCCTAATGATTGGACATTACACCGATGCCGTGGTGATTTTAGCGGTGGTCATCATCAACTCTCTAATCGGTTACTTTCAAGAAACCAGCGCCGCTAACGCCTTAGCTAAAATTAAGGAACTGCTAGCCCAAAATGCAACGGTTTATCGTGACCACACCCGTCAAGACGTTGCTGCCAGCGACTTAGTCAAAGGTGATGTTGTCTTCTTAGAAGCTGGTGACAACGTTCCTGCTGACTTAAGGATTGTGGAAGCAGACAATTTGCGCATTGAAGAGGCCAGTCTAACTGGTGAAACAACCGCGGTTACTAAAACGCCGCTAGCTTTAAGCGCAAATAATATCCCCCTAGCTGAGCGAACTAACATGGCCTTTGCCTCGACCTCTGTCATCACCGGTAGTGGCCTTGGTATTGTAGTCGCTACGGCTAATGAAACCGAAATTGGGCAGATTTCTCAAGAAGTAGCCCAAATTAAAAGTAGTAAAACCCCACTTATCAAAGAAATTGATGGGGTAGGTAAAGTGGTCTCCTACCTCTCAATTATTATTTCCCTAGTGGTTTTTGTCATCGGGTTGATGCTGAAAATCTACTCGCTCCCTGCCCTAGCCTTGGCCGTAGTGGCAATGCTTGTGGGGGCCATCCCGGAAGGACTGCCCGCTACAACTTCAGTTATCCTGGCCTTTGGGGTTAGCAAACTCGCTAAAGAGCAAAAGACCATCATTAAGTCCATGCCGGCCGTTGAAACCTTAGGCTCAGTTAACGTCATTGCCACCGATAAAACGGGGACCCTAACTAAAAATGAAATGACCGTTACCGACCTGTGGGTTGATGATAATCAGTATCAAGTAACTGGTAGTGGTTACGCTCCAGAAGGACAACTTCTGCACGCTGGAACAAAAGCGCAACTTACCCCTAATTTGGAATTACTGCTGGCAGCTGGTTACCAGGCCAACGACACCATCCTCAAGCAAACTGAATCCGGCTGGACGATTAATGGGGAAGCAACTGACGGGGCCTTTTTAACCCTTTACCATAAGTTAAAAAGCTCAGCTCCTACTTACCACAGCCTAGATTTATTGCCGTTTGACTCGGATTACCGTTACATCGCCCGCCTGGTTGAAAATTCTCAAAAAGAACAGCTGATTTTCGTTAAGGGCTCCCCCGACAAACTAATTCCCATGGCGAAAAAAGGCAATTCAAACTTTGACCAAGCACTGTGGACCAAACGTGCTAACGCCTGGTCCCAAAAAGGCAAACGGGTTATTGCCCTGGGCTACAAGTCAGTTACTAAGCAAAAACAGGTTACCCATGAGCAGCTCGCAGCCGGAATTACCTGGTTAGGCTTGGCTGCCTTACAAGACCCTCCGCGCCCAGAAGTAGTCACCGCCCTTAAAAAAATGAATCAAGCCGGAGTGGCCGTGAAGATGATTACTGGTGACCACCCCAAAACGGCTCAAGCGATTGGACAACAATTGGGGCTAGCACCAGGCAAAATCAAAGCCCTCACGGGAGCCGAATGGGATTGCCTTTCCCAAGAAGAAAAACAACAAGCTGCCTTAGACCACCAAGTATTCGCACGAACGACTCCTCAAAATAAATTAGAGATTATTTCGGCCCTACAAGAGCAAGGCCAAGTAACCGCAATGACGGGCGACGGAATCAACGATGCCCCCGCCTTAAAAAAGGCAGACATCGGTATTGCGATGGGAATCAAGGGAACCGACGTTGCCAAGGATGCAGCCGATATGATTTTGGCAGACGACAACTTTGCTACAATGGCCACGGTTATCAAGGAAGGCCGCAAAATTTACACCAATATCAAGAAGAGTATTCTCTTCTTACTTCCGACCTCCTTTGCCGAAGGCCTAATCGTTGCCTTTTCGATACTAACCGGCCAAGAAGTTCCCCTCCAACCAGCACAACTGTTATGGATTAACCTTGTTTCTGCCATCACTATTCAATTTGCCTTTGTCTTTGAGCAAGCGGAAAGTGGACTGATGAATCAGCCCCCTCGTTCACGAACTCAAAAAATGTTTTCCAAGGCCGATTTATGGCAGATTGCCTTTGTTTCCAGTCTAATGGCTATCTTCGCCTTAATTGGCTACGAATGGTTCTTACGACTAGGAGTTAGTGAACTTAGTGCTTCCACCATGGTTGTCAATACGATTGTCATTAGTAAAATTTGCTACTTCTTTAGTATTAGAACCCCCAAACCAGCTTTCAGCAAGGCTAGTTTAGAAAATAAACCTGCCTGGGCAATCATCGCCCTCATGTTAGCTTTCCAACTCTTCTTAACTTACGTGCCCTTTATGCAGACAGCCTTTAAGGTTACAGCCTTATCTCTACTCGAATGGAGTGTAATTGGCGGCTTTTCAGCCCTAATTCTTCTCCTAGCTGAACTAAAAAAATTTTTAAAATCTCACCGTTAATCTAGCTTAACCCTCTTTTCTTGCTTAGGTACAAGAAAAGAGGGTTTTTCACTACTAATCTACTTATTAGGCCCTAAGCGCCATCACTTGCTCATAATAGCTTTCCGCCTGGGCCTGATCTATTTGCGCCGTAAATTCATCACTTACAATTTGCTTTGTAAAATACGCATTAAGTGCCTGTCTGGCGGTGTTTTCAGCACTTAACTCACCTTTTAAATTTACTATAGTATTTGTTTCCTTGTTGTCAAATTTAAGCTCTAAACAGTTGAGTACCTTAGAACCGTGTAATAAGCAGCCAGTCTTTTCATCAAAATTACAGATAAAAATTACTACCGTTCGCCGCCTCTTCCTAAAATCCTCACCTGCTAAGAGTGCATTACGTTCCAGGCTCGCTTGAGATAATAGATTCCTGCTGAACCGATACCAAATCATACCGTATGAAATAATATCGAAACGTGGCTTAGGCTACCCTCGTTCGTAACTTACTTTGACCAACCCATCCACGCAAAAGCGAACGTCCATCGTCAAGTGACGACTTTCTCCGGGGCAACTTTACGGTCAGTTCGGCAGTTGAACTTGTTTCGGAATCTTTCGGAAATGGTCTACCCTAAAATCGCAAAGACCATTTGACTGGGCATAATCCGATGCCCTCTATCCCGTCCGCAAAAGCTTTCGGGACTACTTTTTTGATGATTTGTAAGGCGCCGTTAACATCGGCGTTGATTAATTGACCTGTATCGGCTTTATACAGTCCACGCTTCAGCCGTCGTTTTGCCGGACTAATACCCTTGCGTTTACGGGCCTTATCCCCATTCTCACGAATGGGCTCTTCTTTATCTAAGAAAGATGTTTGACTGGTATAGGCTTCGCTATGTTGAATGATCACAATTCCGGCCAAATTAGCTTTGTACTTAATCAAATTAATCATTATTTAGTGCGGAATCCCAATGAAGTTTTGGTTGTTTTGTTTACTCATGCGAGAACGTTGCTTTTGTCTCTTGTTTTTACCAATGATAATTGTGTTCAGCCCATGGCTTAGCGCAAAATCAACGATACGCTTACTTGCTTCATGGGCGAAGCGATTCATCTTTTGGTTGCGGAAGAAATCAAGACTAGTTAGCCGACGACTAGAACGATTTTGACCTAACAAGTCATGAATACTAGTTAGTCGGGCTCGTTGCTTATTGTAAAACTGGTTAATCGCCTTAATTGGCTTACCGTTGACAATTACCGGCGTAATTCCCGGTACGTTGGTTACCAAGGTAAAGGCATTATTGACCCCAGGGTCAATCCCTAAATAACGTCCGTTATCCGGATTATATTGAACTGTTTGGTTCGTCTTGTAGACCACTTCGACAATAAAGCGCCGATTTTGGGGAACAATTCGCACTTCTTGGATTGCCGTAGTCTCTGGGTGAGCCAGTTTAATCTTGAACTTGTCCATGCAAGGAATTTCTACATAGCCATTTTTGCGTAACTTAGCCGTTTGGTTGTCGACAATAATCGTACTTAGTCCGCCTTTTGTCCGGTATTTTGGCAATTTAGGTCGGCCCGTGAATTTACCTGGATTCTTGGCATAAGCCTTGCGAGCCTTATTCCAAGAATCCATACTACGAGCGACCAGTTTAAGTTGCTGTTGAACTAAGTGAACGCTTTTCATCGAACCATAAATCATGTTGTCCTTTTGACGTTTTGATTGCTTTAGAGAAGCATCTAGCTTGTTGTAAGATAACCACACTCCCTTAAATAAGGCTTGCCGGGCTCGATAGAGTCCTTGGTTGTAGACGTTATTAGCGAGGTGGCTGAAATGATCTAATACACTGTATTTAGGGTGTGAAGGGCGAATTACATGGCGTTCCGTCAAGTAGTCATACTGTTGTTCAGTCTGATTTTGGCGGATTCTTTGATAGCGAAGCCTTTTGTTTTTCTTCGTCTTTTGTGCCATGCGTCTTCATCTCACTTTCTTCATTGTCACTTAGATCTTCTTTAATCTTTTTACGTCTTCCTGAATACATACGCATTGAGAATGCGTGCAAGAGACTAATGATTTCCTCGAATATTTCCTGCTGGTCGGTCTTCTTATCGGTGATTTCTGTCATTACCACGATTTCCACATGATATTTGGCAAAAAGGTATTTGAATAAATCAAAGCCAACCCGACTTAACCGGTCTTTGTGGGTAATTATGACCCGTTGAACCTTATGTGCTAGCACTAGCTCCAACAGCTTAAAGAACTCCTTTCGCTTCTCAAAGGAAATGCCACTTGCGATATCTTGGAAGACTCCGTTAATTTGATAGCCGTTCTTCATCGCAAACGTTTGTAGATTCTCAACTTGGTGCTCCAAATCAGTTTTTTGCTTGGGGGTTGAAACCCGTGCATAAAGATACGTCCCACGTTGTTCGCCCTTATTTAAAATGGCGTAAACTGATTCTGGGTCCCAGTCATAACGACCGTTAGGCAGTTTCCGAGCCTTGAGAATCCCTTGCTCCCGCCATCTTTGTAACGTTTGCCGACTAATTTGGAGGGTTTCTAAAACTTCTTTAGCTTTCATATCATAAATTATACCATATGATATAAAAATACATCAACAACATCAAAAATGTTGACTATACATTGACATTCGTTCCGCTAAATCGCCTTTATCACTATTTTGCATTTCTAAATCATAAATCGTGCCAAACTCATCTTCGGCGTAAATATCGAACCTAGGACCATAATAAACCAAATCTTTTTTCGTAACCTCTTCACGATTAACCCTCACTATTTTGCCTGACTTTAAAGCCAGGCAAGCAAATTTTTAGTAATTTTTCCAACAACTCTGGATGCTCACTAAAAATCCACCAAAAAATAATATTGTCTGTAATTGTTGCTTGCGCCCACTTTTCTGCTGCTTGCATTTTACTTCCTCCCCAGTGGAAAAATTTTTCCTGTCCTACCTACGAAAATTTCTTCTAGCCTAGATATTCCACTTTACTTAAAGAGTGGTTATTATCAATTGGCTTACGCCGATTGATTAGAAATTAAATTCTTAGTAGTTCTTAAATCACTTAGTTTATTTATATTTTTAATTATGTCGGCGAAGCCGACAATAATCTTATCCACTATTGAATTAATATTATCTAACTTAGACTGGAAATTATTTTCTACCCTAGAAGTATTCTTCCCCATGAAATTTTCTTCTACCCCAGTATTATCAACATTTTCTAACCCCTGGAAATTATCTTCTTGCTGGAAGTTTACTTCTACCCTAGAAGATTTCTTCTCTAGGGGGTAGAAATTTTCTTCCATAGAAGTTTCCTTCTCACAATTAATGCCATGTTCTTTATTAAATTGTTCGGTGGCTCTCGCAGTCACCTTGTTTATCAATACGTATTCTTCATCCATTGTCAATTTAACTCCTTGATTCTTTAACTTGTTGAATTCCTTTTTAACTTCACTATCAATGAACATAGACCGGCGCAATTCTACATTTTGAATTTGATTATAAGGTTGCCTATTTTTTGAATGGAGCTTGTAATAAAGCGACTCCCTTACCATCAATAACTGTTCCCTTTGTTCTGGGGTCACATGGTCAGGTATGGCTCCAAAGCGTTCGGTCATCTCTGCTTCAATCACTTCCGGGTCAACCTTAGTATCAACCGTGTAGTCATACTTATCACTTGGTTCCGCCACGGCTTCAACTACTTTCTCATGACTTATTTCCTCATCGTAAAGATAGCCATCCCTATCCAACGGATCAACTCCCGGTACAAAACTGATAATCCGCTCATTTTTATCCAAGGAATTGGCAAGTTCAATGTAACCACACTTAGCCAACTTATTAAGCCAAGCTGAAATTGACCTGACCGTCACGTGGTATAAAGCCGCTAAGCGTTGGTTAGAAACCTTAAAGGTTCCTGCCATACCACCAAACGTGTATAGCTCTCCGTAAAGTAATTTCTCGTTAGCTGTTAAGCGTAAATCAAAGCGGACCTTGGCTGGAATTGTGATTGGGTAGTTGGCTTCTCGTTTTAAAATCTTAGTCATATCTAAGTTTCTCGTTTTAGTTTTGATTGTGGGTAAAGTTATCCCTCTATATATATGATTCGCAAAAGCTTGCCCAATTAATTCTTTTTTTAGCTAAATTTTCGTTAAAAAAATTATCATTATTTTTTAACCAAACAAAAAAGCAGACTCCCTTACGAAATCTGCTTTTTTGAGAGAGAACCTATCTTTTGAAAGTAATTACTTGTCCTCTTTTTCTTCTTTTTTGAAACCTAATCCTAACATTCCTGCCAACCCTAAGGCAATTACACCTAACATAGATGAATTTTGCTTAGTTTCACCAGTTTGTGGTAAAACTACTTGAGTGGATGCTTGTTTTTCAGACTTAGGTTGGGCTGCGGATGGAGTAACACTTGCAGTCACACTTGGTTGAACTTTATTCACAGTTGGAGTTTCAGAAGTAGCTGTTGGTGCTGTAGGAACATCGGCTGTTACCTTTTGGTAGAGGTAGATAACATGAAGCGTCCCTTCAACTACCTTGCCATTAGCACTTGCTGAACCTAATTCCATCCCAATTAATTTGTAGCCAGCAAATGTCTTACCGCTAGTATTATAATCACTACCTACTAACCCATCCTTAACTACTGAGTTAGGTCCTTCAAGAACATTCCCCTCAGTATCAACGTATTTAACATCAACTGAACCCTTCTTTTCTTCGGACTTATCAGTTGCTACCGTTGGGGTTGGGTCTTTTTCATAGACATAGATTACGTGCTTAGTTCCTTCTGTTACCTTGCCGTTGGCTGCGTCTGAAGTCTTATCCATCCCTACGAAGTGGTAACCGTCAAAAGTCTTTTCTTCTGTCGTGTATTCTTCATCGACTGGCGCGTTGTCCTTAACTGTTGTTACGTCTTCAAGTACGTCCCCATCCTTAGTGATGTACTTAACGTCTACATTACCCTTCTTTACTTCTGGTGTTTCTGGGTTCTTAGCGTAAACATAAACCACGTGCTTGGTTCCTTCCGCTACTACTCCCGTAGCTGGATCCGAAGTCTTAGCCATTCCGACGAAGTGATAACCAGCAAAAGTTTTTTCTTCTGTCGTGTAATCTTCACCGACTGGGGCATTGTCCTTAACTGAAGTTACATCTTCAAGTACGTCCCCATCCTTAGTGATGTACTTAACATCTACGGAACCCTTCTTTTCTACCGGTGTTTCTGGGTTCTTTGCGTAAACATAAACAACGTGTTTAGTTCCTTCTTCTACTTGACCTGTAGCGTCAGCTGAGAATTCACCCATCCGCACGAAGTGGTAACCGTCGAAGCTCTTTTCTGTCGTTTCGTAGTTTGAACCGATTTCTCCGTCCTTAACTACGTCACTAGTTGCTTCTAAAACTTTGCCATCTTCCGTAACATATGTTACGTCAACGTTACCCTTCTTTACTTCTGGAGTAACATCTTTTTCGTAAACGTAGATTACGTGCTTGGTACCTTCCGCTACTACACCTGTTGCTGGATCAGAAGTCTTGTCCATCCCAATAAAGTGGTAACCATCGAAGCTCTTTTCTTCAGTTGTATAATCTTCACCGACTGGAGCGTTATCCTTAACTGAAGCTACATCTTCAAGCACTTTGCCATCAGTAGTGATGTACTTAACATCTACTGAGCCCTTCTTTTCTTCTGGGTTCTTAGCATATACGTAAACAACGTGTTTAGTACCTTCTTCTACATTACCTGTTGCGTCGGCTGAGAATTCGCCCATCCGCACAAAGTGGTAGCCGTCGAAGTTCTTTTGAGTTGTTTCATAGTTTGAGCCGATTTCTCCGTCCTTAACTACGTCACTAGTTGCTTCTAGAACCGTACCGTCTTCGGCAACATATGTTACATCTACGTTACCTTTCTTCACTTCTGGAGTAACGTCCTTTTCGTAAAGGTAGATAACGTGCTTGATACCTTCTGAAACTACTCCGTCGGCAGCTGCTGAATCTTCAGCCATGCCAACAAAGTGATAACCGTTAAAGTTACCTTTTTCAGTGTCATAGGCAGTCCCAACGTTAACGTCTGTCACCACCGGTTTAACATCAGCCAAAATTTGACCGTCTGTGGTCTTGTGAACAACGTCAACTGACCCCTTCTTGTCAGCTGGAACATAGAGGTAAACCACCCGTTGGATTCCTTGCTTAATAATTCCTTCCGCTGGGGCAGATTGGTAGCCCATCGTTGTGTACTTGTAGCCGGCAAATTCTTCTGGAGCAGTAACATAGCCCGTACCTTGTTTAGCATCGTGGGCAATTTGACCATCCGTAGTCTTGGCATAGTCTTCAGTCTTCAAGACTTTACCCGTACTTGCGTCAATGTGAACTACAGTTACGGACCCAGTAATGTCTTGAGCTCCACCTTCAACGGATGAATTGTTAACCGTAATTGCGGCTTCACTCCAAGATGCGTTGAAAGGAGCATCATACATATCTGTCTTTTCATTAATTTAGGGCGGGATACCAGTGGTTTTAACCACTGGAGGGATAGCCCTCACTTTAGATTCGTTAGAACCTACTTTTTACCCTTTCGCCTCCTTATGATATGTATTTATCGAACAAAAGTGCTATAATTATTAGTGAAGAAAGTGAGGTGAACCTAATGGAAACACAAGTTACTGTTAAAGTAAAATTAAATCTTGCCAATGCAGATATTGCTCCGAGTTTTACTAATATGATGGAACAATATCGCTTGGCTTGTAATTATGTTTCTGAATACATTTTTAATCATGATTTTGATATGCAACAAAG
>NZ_AYYP01000064.1 GCF_001436215.1 Ligilactobacillus agilis DSM 20509 | reverse complement strand
AATTGACTTCGCAAATGTTTTTGCAGTTGTTTCCAACTGACCCTACACATTTGGTTGTCTAAAACTTTGTTCAGTTTTCAAAGATCTACTCATTAATAATTCGTTATCGTAATGACAACTATTATATGATACCAATCATCATTTTTAATGTCAAGCATTATTTTTTTAAAAATAATTTTTTAACAACGACAATTTCTATATTTTACTTAAAATCAGAACTGATTGTCAAGAACTATTTTTACTCAAAATTAATTATTTCAAATCAGCAACAAAAAATATAATAACAAGATTATTTTAGCCCGTCAAGCATTATTTTAATAAAAATTACTTACCTGCATCAATATCAACCAGTGCTTGTTTCACCCAACCATCTAGCCTTTCTGCAATTGGAGCAAATCCCTCTTGGGCATGCTTGTTTGTCCAAAACTTTTTATGTTGGTAATGCACCCTCTTGTTGGCTTTAGAAAAATCAAACGGCTTTTCTAAACACCGAACAGATAGGGAAATTTTGCCAGTGTACTCATCGATATCTATGATGATTACCCGAACTTTTTGCCCTACTTGTAAAAAATGTTCTATATTGTCTACATACCCATGATGACATTCTGAAATATGAATCAAACCTTGCGTCTGAGCATCCAATGAAACAAAGGCACCGTAAGCTTGAATCCCGGTTACCTTTCCTTCCAATATCATCCCAATTTTATAATCCACGTGTTCCACCACCTATCAAACTTAGTCTCCAAATATCATAATAACATAAAATTATCTTGAATAATAAAAAAGGCAGCTAACAATTGTTAACTACCTCCTTTAAACTAAAGTCTAAGTAAATTATTCGCTAACTTCAATCGTCTTAATCACAACATCTTCTACAGGCTTATCTTGAATCCCCGTTTCAACATTTGCAATTTCATCAACAATTTCCATTCCCGAAACAACTTGACCAAAAACAGTATGTCTGTGATCAAGCCATGGGGTCCCACCTTGCCGATAAGCTTCAATAATTTCTTTAGGATAACCAGCGGCTACCATTTGTTCTTCCATTTGAGCAGGCATATTTTGGTTTTGAACTATAAAGAATTGACTACCATTTGTCGCTGGGCCGGCATTAGCCATTGAAAGTGCCCCCCGAATATTAAATAACTCATTAGAAAATTCATCTTCAAAAGGCGTCCCCCATAAACTTTGACCACCCATTCCGGTTCCAGTTGGGTCCCCACCTTGAATCATAAAGTCTTTGATTACACGGTGAAAAATAATGCCATCATAATAATTTTTAGCTACTAAACCTAAAAAGTTTTCAACCGTCTTAGGGGCTTGCTTAGGAAATAACTTAATCGCAAAATCCCCTTTATTAGTCTTAAATGTTGCTACTGGTCCTTCAACTGCAGCTAAGTTCAATTGTGGATACATAAAAATCTCCTTCCAATTATAAATACCTAATTAGTATACCATACTTTACGTTTTCCTTTACTTACTTTTTATGCTAATCTTATAGCGTATCTACTATTTTTACGAAAGGAATGTTTTCTAGATAATGACTGAAACTGCATACTACGATATTACTATCATCGGTGGCGGCCCCGTTGGTTTATTTGCCGCCACTTATGCTCGTATGCGTCTAGCAAAAACCCAAATCATTGAAAGTCTCGATCAATTAGGGGGACAAGTAAGTACCCTTTTCCCTGCTAAAAAGATTTATGATATTCCTGGCTTCTATGAAATTAGTGGCGAGGACTTAATTAAAAACTTTGAAAAGCAAACACTAGCTTTTAAGCCTGATATTTTTCTGGGCGAAACGGTCCTTGGCTTTGAAAAAACTCCTGAAGGTTTTCTGATTAAAACTAGCAAAAGAACCACCTACTCTCGCTCAATTATAATCGCTGCCGGAATCGGTGCCTTCGAACCCAGGAGGTTAACACTTGATAATGCTAGCCAACTAGAAGGCAAGCAGCTACGCTATTTTGTCACAGACCCGACAACTTTTGCTGGCAAAGACTTAGCCATCGCTGGTGGAGGGGATTCTGCGATTGATTGGGCTTTAACCTTATACCCTCAGGCCAAATCAGTACATTTAATTCATAGGCGTGACAAATTTAGGGCACTCGAAAGCAATTTAGCCAAGTTAAAGGAAACTAAAACTAACTTTGAGACTCCTTATACCATTAAAGAACTCTCACCAGCTGCAACCGATAAACTAACTATTACCTTGCAAAAAGTTCGCTCCCAAGAAACTAAAACCATAACGGTTGATCATTTACTGGTTAATTACGGTTTTGTTTCCGATAATAAAATTATCTCCTCTTGGGGGCTTGAAATGCAAAACCGCGCAATTAAGGTTAACCAAGCACAGGAAACTAATATTCCAGGTGTCTACGCTATCGGTGACAGCGCTTATCATGAAGGTAAAATTGACCTAATCGCAACCGGCCTGGGTGAAGCACCCAATGCCGTTAATAATGCCCTGCTCTACGTCTATCCAGAAAAACGACAACCGGCCCATAGCACTCAGCTTATTAAAGCATTTAACCAAGCTCAGAAAAAATAAGAGAAACTTAACTTATTTTTGGCTAACTTTCTAGTAAACTTAAGAAAGCAGTAACTGCTTAACTACTATATCGAAGGAGTACTTAAACCTTGAATATCATTCAATTCTTTATTGATTTCGTATTACACATTGACACGCACCTCGTTACTATCGTTAACACCTTTGGTAGTTGGACCTATCTAATCGTCTTTGCTATCATCTTTATCGAAACCGGGGCGGTAATCATGCCATTTTTACCTGGTGATTCGCTGTTATTTGCAGCCTGCGCACTATCCGCTAACCCAATTTACAACTTGCACACCGGAATCTTCGTTGTCCTTTTTTGGGTAGCTGCTGTTGCTGGGGATTCATTAAACTTCTTTATTGGCCATACTATTGGTAAATCCATTACCAGCCACCCCTTCTTTGGGCGTTTTATCAAAGAAGAAAATATCACCAAAACCGAAAAGTTTTTTGAAAAACACGGTGGCATCTCCATTACCTTAGCCCGCTTCATGCCAATTATCAGAACCTTTGCTCCCTTTGTTGCCGGAGCTAGTGGTTATAAATATAGCCAGTTTATTCGCTATAACTTGGCAGGTGCTACCGCTTGGGTTGTCCTTTGTTGTGGGGGCGGTTATTTCTTCGGTAACTTCCCGCTAGTCAAAGAACACTTCTCAATGATTGTCTTGGGAATCATTCTTGTTTCCTTACTACCAGCAGTTATCACCTTTATAAAAAGTCGACTTGGTCAGAAAGCCTAATCATCAAAAAAACTGTGCAGCTCAATGGGCTATAATACCTTCTAAGTATACAGATGAAATATACAAAATCATCTAGATACTT
>NZ_AYYP01000063.1:98648-103067 GCF_001436215.1 Ligilactobacillus agilis DSM 20509 | reverse complement strand
AGAGCATCTGACTTTTAATCAGAGGGTCGACAGTTCGAGCCTGTCACGACTCATAAAAATAAAAAACTATTGACTTAAGAAATTATATTTGTTAATATAATATGGTCAGTTAATTGATGCCGGCTTAGCTCAGTTGGTAGAGCATCTGATTTGTAATCAGAGGGTCGGGCGTTCGAATCGTCTAGTCGGCATATGCGGAAGTAGTTCAGTGGTAGAACATCACCTTGCCAAGGTGGGGGTCGCGGGTTCGAATCCCGTCTTCCGCTCTTACATTATGCCGGGGTGGCGGAACTGGCAGACGCACAGGACTTAAAATCCTGCGGTGAGTGATCACCGTACCGGTTCGATTCCGGTCCTCGGCATTTTGTTTTTTATATATGCACCCATAGCGCAACTGGATAGAGTGTCTGACTACGAATCAGAAGGTTGCAGGTTCGACTCCTGCTGGGTGCATTCATCGGGAAGTAGCTCAGCTTGGTAGAGCACCTGGTTTGGGACCAGGGGGTCGCAGGTTCGAATCCTGTCTTCCCGATAGGATACTTAATTAGAATCGCGGTGTAGCTCAGCTGGCTAGAGCGTCCGGTTCATACCCGGGAGGTCGGGGGTTCGATTCCCTCCGCCGCGATATCCAATAGAGCTTGGACCTTTAGCTCAGTTGGTTAGAGCAGACGGCTCATAACCGTCCGGTCGTAGGTTCGAGTCCTACAAGGTCCATTGTTTCTTATTTTACATCATGGAGGATTACCCAAGTCTGGCTGAAGGGAACGGTCTTGAAAACCGTCAGGTGGGTCAAACCACGCAAGAGTTCGAATCTCTTATCCTCCTTTTTATTATCGCGGGATGGAGCAGTCTGGTAGCTCGTCGGGCTCATAACCCGAAGGTCGTAGGTTCAAATCCTGCTCCCGCAATTATTTAGATATTTGGTCCATTGGAGTAGTGGTTATCTCGTCTCCCTGTCACGGAGAAGATCGTCGGTTCAAATCCGTCATGGACCGTAAGTTATATTCAAAAATTAAAAAATATAACTTGCTTATTTTTAAAAAATGTTATATAATAACATGGTGTTATTCGTTAACATGCGGGTGTAGTTTAGTGGTAAAACCACAGCCTTCCAAGCTGTTGTCGCGAGTTCGATTCTCGTCACCCGCTTATTATGGGCCTATAGCTCAGCTGGTTAGAGCGCACGCCTGATAAGCGTGAGGTCGATGGTTCGAGTCCATTTAGGCCCATATATTGGAGAAGTACTCAAGTGGCTGAAGAGGTGCCCCTGCTAAGGGTATAGGTCGGTAACACGGCGCGAGGGTTCAAATCCCTCCTTCTCCGTATGGCCCGTTGGTCAAGTGGTTAAGACACCGCCCTTTCACGGCGGTAACATGGGTTCAAATCCCGTACGGGTCACTTTTTATTATCGCGGGATGGAGCAGTCTGGTAGCTCGTCGGGCTCATAACCCGAAGGTCGTAGGTTCAAATCCTGCTCCCGCAATTATTTAGATATTTGGTCCATTGGAGTAGTGGTTATCTCGTCTCCCTGTCACGGAGAAGATCGTCGGTTCAAATCCGTCATGGACCGTTGTGACTTTAATTTTTAGTCATCCTCATTGAGGGTGACTTTTTTTATGCTTTAATTTTATTTAATGGTATGTTAAACTTATGAAGTTACAATACAATTCCCGATAGGATTCATAATTATTGTGAAGATGCCTTGTAACCAAATAATTTTAATTAATGGGGGAATATATAATGTCAGAAAGACGTTTATTTACTTCGGAGTCCGTTTCAGAAGGACATCCAGATAAAATTGCTGACCAAATTAGTGATGCGATTTTAGATGCTTTATTGGCCAAGGACGCGGATGCACGCGTAGCCGTTGAAACTACTGTAACAACAGGATTAGTTGTAGTTGTTGGTGAAGTTTCAACTAGCGCTTATGTCGATATTCAAAAAGTTGTTAGACAAACGATTAAGGATATTGGCTATACTAATGGTAAGTATGGTTTCGATGGTGATAATTGCGCGGTCCTGGTATCAATAGATGAACAATCACCCGATATAGCTCAAGGGGTGGACGCCTCTTTGGAAACAAAGAATGGCCAAGTTGATCCTTTAGACCAAATTGGTGCTGGTGATCAGGGAATGATGTTTGGTTATGCAACCGATGAAACTCCTGAAATGATGCCATTAGCAGTTGCACTTAGTCATAAGCTAATGCGTAAAATTGCTGCTTTGAGAAAGAGTAACGAATTACCTTACCTTGGACCAGATGCTAAGGCGCAGGTAACAATTGAATACGGAGAAGATAATAAACCTGAACGGGTCGATACAGTTGTGCTGTCAACACAACATGATGAGGATACTAAGTTAGACCAAATTCGGACAGATGTAATTGAAAAAGTAATTAAGACGGTTATTCCAGCTGAATTACTTGATGAGAAAACAAAATACTTTGTGAACCCAACTGGACGTTTTGTAATTGGTGGTCCTCAGGGTGATGCAGGTCTAACTGGGCGTAAGATAATTGTTGATACTTATGGTGGTGCGGCCCATCATGGTGGTGGTGCCTTTTCTGGTAAAGATGCAACTAAGGTTGACCGTTCTGCTAGCTATGCGGCTCGCTACATTGCCAAAAATATTGTTGCTGCTGGTTTAGCCAAGGAAGTTGAAGTTCAAATTGCTTATGCTATCGGAGTAGCGCAGCCTGTTTCAATCGCAGTTAATACATTTAACACTAGCGATATTGCCAACGATAAGTTAGTTGAAGCGATTAGAAAGACATTTGACTTGAGACCAGCCGGGATTATTAAGATGTTGGACTTAAAACGACCAATTTATAAACAAACGGCTGCTTATGGTCACTTTGGTCGGACCGATATTGACTTACCTTGGGAAAAGACAGACAAGGTTGCTAAATTACAAGAATTATTAAAATAAGCGCCAGCACTTCTGATTAGAAGCTTGCTATTAGAGGATTCTAGGGTTTCCTAGAATCCTTTTTTATAGCTATTATAAAAAGGGAAAGTTTACTTTGTTAACTTTATTACAACTTTATTACAAGTAAACGTTTTTTAAACATTTTGAAATTTAGACAGATATAATAAGAGTTGAGACGGTAATTTAAAATGCGAGAGTGTAGTTGACTAGATGGAGGTTTGGTGAGTATGAAAACAAGAAAAGATCGGATTTTGGCAGCTAAAAATGAACAACTAGCCAAAAATTTGAAATCAATCAAAAAGGCGACCACTTACATTGGAACCACAGTTATTATGGGGACTGCGGGTCTAGCTTTGAGTAAGACGAAAGCTGCGGCTGATACAGTAGTTCAAGCCGATGCAAGTAGCGCTAATACTACTAGTACAACTACTACGATGAGTAGTTCAAGTGCCGCTAATGCAAGTAGTACAAGCTCCTCAGTAACAACGACGACTGCGACTACGAGCAATGAAGCTACAAGCTCTCAAGCAAGCTCAAGCAGTAATGTAACTACTGAGAGTAGCAGTAGCCAGGCAAGTAGCGCTGTGTCGCAAGCGCCAGTTGTAGCTGCACCACGGGTCTTAGCAAGTAACTATTCAGGTTACTCCTCTAAGGTGGCTAATTTCCTTAATAACGTTGCTCCTTCTGCTCAAGCAATAGCTGCGCAAAGGGGACTGTACGCCTCAATGATGATTGCTCAAGCCGCCCTTGAAAGTGGCTGGGGAACAAGCAGTCTTTCAACTAATGCTTACAATTTATTTGGGGTAAAGTGGAATGGTTATGGCGCCTACATTAATATGCCCACCCAAGAGTTTTACGGCGGTGCTTATCACACTGTTTATGCGAAGTTTCAACGGTATTCAAGCTATGCAGAATCATTAAATGCCTACGCTAATTTAATTGTGAGTCACTTTCCAAATTCTACTAAGGCAAACGCATCGTCCTATGCAGTAGCTGCCAACAATTTACGCAATGGGGTTTATGGAACTTATGCAACTGCACCTAACTACGCTTCTAGTCTGATTAACTTAATCCAGCAGTATGATTTGACAAAATATGATACGCCAGGTAGTACTACCACTACCAGTGATAGTAATAGTAGTAATACAAGTTCTACGCCAAATAACGTGGTGGCAACAAGTTCATATACAGTTAAGGCTGGTGACACGCTGTATGCCATTGCCAGTCGTTATGGACTTTCAGTGGCTTCGCTAAAAGCGTTGAATAATTTGAGTTCTAATCTAATTTATGTAGGGCAAACTTTGAAGGTGAGTGGAACAGCCGCTACTAACCAAAGTAATCAAACTAGTAGCTCAAATAGTAGCCAAACTAACTCGCAAACTTCAAATAATAACGGGGCTACAAATAGCAGTAGCCAAAGTGGTAGCTACACGGTTAAGGCCGGCGATTCCTTGTGGGGGATTTCGCATAAGTACGGGATGAGTATAGATA
>NZ_AYYP01000063.1:47214-98638 GCF_001436215.1 Ligilactobacillus agilis DSM 20509 | reverse complement strand
AACCTAAGCTCAAACTTCATCTACCCAGGTCAAGTGCTAAAGGTAGGTCAAAGTAACACGGTAAGCAAGCCAAGCGCATCCCAGAGTACAAACAGCGGTAACCAAAGCGGTAGCTACACGGTTAAGGCTGGCGATTCCTTGTGGGGGATTTCGCATAAGTACGGGATGAGTATAGATGGTCTAAAGAGTTTAAACAACCTAAGCTCAAACTTCATCTACCCAGGTCAAGTGCTAAAGGTAGGTCAAAGTAATAATCAAAGTAACACGACCAGCAAGCCAAGCGCATCCCAAAGTACAAACAGCAGTAGCCAAAGTGGTAGCTACACGGTTAAGGCTGGTGATTCCTTGTGGGGGATTTCGCATAAGTATGGGATGAGTATAGATAGTCTAAAGAGTTTAAATAACCTAAGCTCAAACTTCATCTACCCAGGCCAAGTGCTAAAGGTAGGCCAAAGTAGCAATCAAAGTAATACGGTAAGCAAACCAAGTGCATCCCAGAGTACAAACAGCGGTAACCAAGGCGGTAGCTATACGGTTAAGGCTGGCGATTCCTTGTGGAAGATTGCCAATGAGCACGGGTTAACGATTGCTCAACTGAAGTCATTGAATAATTTGACCTCTAACACGATTTATGTAAATCAAAAGTTGACTGTCACTATGAAAAAATCTGTAAATGATGTCACCCCAACTACTAAAGCCCCAACTCAGAGTTACACGGTTAAAGCCGGTGACTCCCTATGGCAAATTGCTTCTGCACACGGCACAACAGTTAACCGGCTAAAAGCCTTGAATAAATTGAATTCAGATTTGATTTATGTTGGCCAACATCTACGGCTAAATTAACTTGCAATTGCAACTTGATTTTGCTAAGATAATGACAACACTAAACGTAGATAAGGACTAGTAGTTAAATGGACTAATCCAAGAGAGTGTGTGGTAGCTGAGAACACACATTAGTTATTTAACGAACTCACCTTAGAGTTTCTAAACTGAACCTAAGTAAGTTTAGACGGTATTTCCCGTTATGAAATTGAGTGCCAGTTGTGAGAGACTGGAATATAGGTGGTACCGCGGAATTTCGTCCTATATGGGTTTTAGGCCCGTATGGGACTTTTTTGTTTTTAGCTGCGTTTAGGAATTTAGAAAGTGAAAGGAAGAGTACAAATGTCTTACAATCATAAAGAGATTGAGAAAAAGTGGCAACGTTATTGGGAAGAACATAAGACTTTCAAAACGACCGAAGAAGAAGCCAAGCCAAATTACTACGCGTTAGATATGTTCCCATATCCATCAGGCCAAGGCTTACACGTAGGTCACCCAGAAGGGTATACAGCAACGGATATTATTTCAAGAATGAAGCGGATGCAAGGATATAATGTCTTGCACCCAATGGGTTGGGATGCCTTTGGGCTGCCAGCTGAACAATATGCTTTAAATACTGGTAATTCTCCGCGGGAATTTACTAAGAAAAATATTAATAATTTCCGGCGCCAAATTAAGTCCTTGGGGTTGTCTTATGACTGGGATCGTGAAGTTAACACCACCGACCCTGCCTACTATAAATGGACTCAATGGATTTTTGAACAATTGTACAAGCGTGGCTTAGCTTACGAAGCAGAAATTCCTGTTAACTGGAGTCCAGATTTAGGAACAGTTGTTGCTAACGAAGAAGTTATTGATGGTAAGACAGAACGTGGTGGTTTTCCTGTTATCAGAAAGCCTATGCGGCAATGGGTTTTGAAAATTACAGCCTATGCAGACCGGTTGATTGACGATTTGGATGACTTGGATTGGCCGGAAGCAATCAAGGAGCAACAAAGAAATTGGATTGGGCGTTCAGTTGGTGCAAGTATTAAGTTTGCTTTAGAAAATGACGCCGAAACCAAGATTGAAGTTTTCTCAACTAGACCAGATACTATTTTTGGGGCTTCATGTTTAGTTTTAGCTCCCGAACATGATTTAGTAGCTAAGCTAACAACTAGTGAACAAAAAGCAGCGGTAGATGCTTACATCGATGAAGTAGCTCACAAATCTGATTTGGAAAGAACCGACTTAGCTAAAGACAAGACAGGGGTCTTTACTGGTAGTTACGTAATTAATCCGGTTAACGGCCAAAAAGTTCCTGTTTGGATTGCTGATTATGTCTTGGCCTCTTATGGTACAGGGGCAATCATGGTGGTTCCTGCTCATGACGAACGCGACTATGAATTTGCTAAGAAATTTGACTTGCCAATTATCCCTGTTATTGAAGGAGGCAACATCGAACAAGAAGCTTACACTGGTGAAGGTAAGCATATTAATTCCGATTTCTTAAATGGCTTAAATAAAGAAGATGCGATTGCCAAGGCAATAGCATGGTTGGAAGAAAAAGGTATCGGTGCCAAGAAGGTTAACTATCGACTACGTGACTGGACATTCTCACGCCAACGTTATTGGGGTGAACCAATCCCTGTCATTCACTGGGAAGATGGCGAAACAACACTAGTCCCTGAAGAAGAATTACCATTGTACTTACCTGCAACTAATGACATTAAACCATCTGGAACAGGTGAAAGCCCACTAGCTAACCTTGAAGATTGGGTTAATGTGGTAGATGAAAACGGACGTAAGGGTAAACGTGAAACTAATACCATGCCACAGTGGGCTGGTAGTTCCTGGTACTTCTTACGTTACGTTGATCCTCACAACCACGAAGCAATCGCTGATAAGGCTAAATTAGAAAAATGGCTTCCAGTTGATTTATATGTCGGTGGCGCTGAACATGCGGTCTTGCACTTGTTGTATGCTCGCTTCTGGCATAAATTCCTTTATGATTTAGGGGTTGTTCCTACTAAAGAACCATTCCAAAAGTTGGTTAACCAAGGAATGATTTTAGGAAATAACCACGAAAAAATGTCCAAGTCAAAAGGAAACGTAGTCAATCCAGACGATATTGTAGAACAATATGGTGCAGATACTCTTCGGTTATACGAAATGTTCATGGGCCCATTAGATGCTTCAATTGCTTGGAGTGAAGACGGCTTAAACGGAGCTTACAAATTTGTTAATAGAATTTGGAATTTGATTATTGATGATGAGGATAAATTACGTGACCGCATCACAACCATTAATAATGGTAAGTTAGATAAGGTCTATAACCAAACGGTTAAGAAGGTAACTGAAGATTACCAAGCCCTTCACTTTAATACAGCTATCTCCCAATTAATGGTCTTCGTAAATGATTGTTATAAGGCAGATTCCTTACCATTGGAATATGTAGAAGGATTCGTTAAATTAATTGCGCCAATCGTGCCACACATTGCTGAAGAATTGTGGACGAAGTTAGGCCACGTTGGAAGCATTGCTTATGCTAAGTGGCCAACTTATGATGAAAGCAAATTAGTTGAAAATGTAGTCGAAATTGTGGTTCAAGTAAACGGTAAGGTAAGACAACACTTACAAGTGGCTAAGGATGCTAGCCGGGAAGAATTACAGACTTTAGCACTAAATGACGACAAGATTAAGCAAGAACTTGCTGGAAAAGAAGTTAAGAAAGTAATTGCTGTTCCTGGCAAGCTAGTTTCAATCGTAGTCGCTAAATAACAAGAATTACTAATACAAATCACCG
Organism: Ligilactobacillus agilis DSM 20509; assembly: GCF_001436215.1. Classification (GTDB taxonomy): domain Bacteria; phylum Bacillota; class Bacilli; order Lactobacillales; family Lactobacillaceae; genus Ligilactobacillus; species Ligilactobacillus agilis. Next base: position 95,031 of record NZ_AYYP01000063.1, on the reverse strand, counting down.
CAGAGAAACGGGGTAACCGTAATCTGCGGTGATTTTTTAGTTAGAGTAAATAAGATTGTTTAAGTATTCGACCAATTTGCGGGGATTTTCAACCCCAATAACAATCCGATCATACTCCTCATTTCTTAGTTGAATAACGACTGGCGTACTTGAGGTCCTAATGTTAAAAAATAATTTTTCTTGTTGATTATAGAAAGTTCCGGCGTAATAAAGGCCAGGAACGGCAGTCCCGGGAGATCTAATACCTTTAAAGTCTTTTAAAATTCCTGGGTCGATGGTTGCACCAACGATATGGTTAAAAGGAATGGCTAGCTTGCTTTTAAGGGCTAACAATTTACTAATTCCACGGGGGGAGATGGTTAAAGTCTGATTTTGAAAAGTGAGATTATTTTCCATGAGGGACACATCCTTTCGTAAGAACGGCTTCACCAATTAAAGTTGGGAGGTTAGTTGAAGTTTGAGTAGTTAGCCATTCACTTACAAGTTGATTAATTTCTAAGTCATGTGCAGTTAATTCCATTAACGCAATAATGATGAGATTAAGAGTGGTATTGAAATTTGCTTTCACCTCGATATTTTGCTTGAGTACAGCTACGAACATTCCCCGTTTACTACCAAACGTAGAATAGAGGCTACCTCTTAAAAGCCCGGTTGCTTTAACTAAGTCGTCAAGTGAAGTACCTTCGTAGCCATAAGTTATAAAAGTCTCACCAATAGCGGTTAGGACATCTTGTTGATTAAATTTCTTTTTTCTTCCCATACCCTTATGTTAATTATTTTTGACTAATTAGTCAAGTATTAAATTGACTAATTAGTCAAAAATAAGTTGTGCAACAAAAAGTGAATATTGTTATGCCTAAAAAAATATTTATTCGGAAATATGCTTGCCACTGGGACTATTTTTTTATAAAATGGTAGGTACAATACAAAAATTTTCTGAAAATCCCAAATTATAAAGGAGCTTTTCCATGAAAAATGAATTATCACGAGCTCTAACCCACCGGCATGTGCAAATGATAGCAATTGGTGGTGCAATTGGAACAGGGTTATTCTTAGGGTCAGGATCGGCGATTCAAAAGGCCGGTCCAGCTTTAATTTTAGCTTACCTAATTGCTGGTATTTTTTGCTTTTTTATGATGCGCGCAATTGGTGAGTTGGTCTTATCAGATACAACCAAAACATCTTTTATCGAATTTGTCAGGCAATATTTAGGAAGTCGATTTGAATTTATTATTGGCTGGACCTACTGGCTATGTTGGATTAGTTTAGCGATGGCTGATTTAACGGCTAGTGGAATCTATATTCGTTATTGGTTTCCCCAAGTGCCCCAGTGGTTAACGGCTTTAATTATTATCCTGGTCTTGTTAGCCTTTAACCTCTTTAGCGTTGGATTGTTTGGGGAATTAGAGACTTGGTTTTCTAGCATCAAAGTGTTAGCTATTATGGCCTTGATTGTAACTGGGCTAATTTTATTATTCACTTCTGCTGATATTGGCGGGCACCATGTGACAATTATGAATTTGGTTAATCATGGCGGCTTCTTCCCTAAAGGAACCTTGGGCTTGCTGGCAGCATTTCCAATGGTTATCTTTGCTTTTACCGGTATCGAAATGGTTGGCTTAACTTCTGGGGAAACGGCTAATCCAGAGTATGATTTACCACGGGCAATTAATAATTTACCAATTAGAATTGGTCTTTTTTACATTGGGTCAATGTTTGTTCTAATGTGCATCTATCCTTGGAACGAAATTGTAACTAGTTCAAGTCCGTTTGTTCAAGTTTTTGAGGGGATAGGAATTAAGTTTGCGGCAGCAATTATTAACGTGGTCGTTTTGACGGCGGCACTTTCTGCATGTAATAGTGCCATTTTTAGTACCAGTCGGACTTTATTTGTGCTTGCCAACGGTAAAAAGGCGCCTAAAGCGCTAGGAGTTACTAATAATCGGAGTGTGCCAGTTAAAGCGTTACTATTTTCATCTAGCGTACTATTTTTGATTGTTATTCTAAATTACGTTTTGCCTGCGACAGTTTTTGAGATTATTTCCGGTGTGGCAACGGTTAGCTTTGTTTTTGTTTGGATTGCCCTAGTATGGTGTCATTATAAGTATCGTAAAGCTAATCCAAAGAAAAAAACGGTCTTTCCTATGCCGCTTTTCCCAATAACTAACGTATTGACAATTATCTTCTTTATCGGAGTCTTAGTGCTATTGGCATTTAATACGAGTACGTTGATTTCGCTGCTGTTTTCTCTAGTATGGTTTTTAGCGCTAGCAGTGGCATATAGCATCTTAAAGAAAAAATTAAATTAACTAGAATTAAGCATGGTTGGGAGAAATCCCGCCATGTTTTTTATTTAGGGCTAGTGAAGCGCTTATTGCTAGCTAAAATAAAAGAGTGTAAAATTGACTAGTATATATCTAAGAAAGTAGGCTCGGCTTTTTTATGAAAAATAAACAAACACTGAGTGCCAAAGAGAAGATGTTACGTGGCTCTGCCTGGATGACAGCCGCGAGTATTTTTTCACGAATATTAGGCGCAATATATATTATTCCTTGGTATGCATGGTTTGGTGAACACCGCCTGCAAGCTAATGCTTTATACGCAAAGGGCTACACGGTCTACGCTGTTTTTTTAATGCTTTCGACAGCGGGGATTCCCTCTGCGGTTGCTAAGCAAGTTGCACACTATAATTCGTTGAATGAATATGAGATTGGGCGGCGCTTATATAGAAAATCTTTTGTAATAATGCTTTTGCTGGGAATAATTATGGGAGGAATTCTATGGGGAGCGGCTCCGGTGTTAGCGGCCGGGGATATGAGGACTGTACCAGTTTTTCGCTCATTAGCGACGGCGCTGGCAATTATCCCACTGATGAGTTTAACACGTGGCTTCTTTCAAGGTTATCAAGATATGGCCCCCTCGGCTCTTTCCCAGTTGGTTGAACAGGTTATCAGAGTCTTTTATATGCTGGTAACTGCCTTTATTATTATGAAGGTTATAAATGGTTCCTACCAAACGGGGGTAGTTCAATCCACCTTTGCGGCCTTTGTTGGGGCCGTTGGTGGTATTTTAACATTGGCTTACTGCTATTTAAAAAAGAAGGGGGAGTTTGACTATTTACGTGCTAATAGTAGTAATTCACTAGAGGTTTCTGATGGGCAGTTAATAAAGGAATTACTAGCCCAGTCGCTGCCCTTTATTTTTATTGGGATTGCTACTAATTTATATAATTTAATTGATCAATATACTTTTCCTTGGGTAATGTCTAAGGTTAGCACCTATAGCAGTAATTACATTGATGAAATGTATGCATTATTTGCTGCTAACGCTAATAAGTTAATAATGATTGTTGTTTCCCTAGCAACAGCCTTAGCTGCAACGGCAATCCCCTTACTAATAGAATTTGTGACCAAGGGCCAAAAGCGGGATGCTAAAAAACAGTTGGGCGACTCGTTAGAATTATTCTTTTTCATAATGCTACCGAGCGCTCTGGGGATGGCGGCCGTAGCAAGGCCACTGTACATTGTTTTTTATGGTTATAGTGCATATGGAATTGCAGTCTTAAAGGTTGCTGCGTATACGGCAATTACACAGGGACTGTTAATTGTGCTTGCTAGCCTGTTACAAGGTTTATATGAAAATAAACGGGCCGTGGGCTACGCTATTTGTGGCTTAATTGTTAAGCTAGTAGTTCAATTCCCTTTGACCGCCAAACTGGAAGCGTTTGGGCCCTTAGTTGCTAGTGGAATTGGAATGAGTTGTTCTATTTACTTAATGTTACGCTATTTACGGCGTGGCTATGGCATGAATTTTAAACGGGTTCAGCATACTTTCAACGCTTTGATGATTTTAAGTTTGGCTATGTTTGTAGTAGTAGTTAGTTTAAACTTTTTATGGACGACCCTGTTTGATAGTGAAAGTCGGATAGTAGCTATATTAGAACTAATAGTAACTGCAGGCAGTGGTGGTTATATCTACGTATACCTTACATTGAAAACACATATGGCCGACAAAATTTTAGGTCCACGGGTAGCGAGACTAAGACAGCTTTTAAGAATTAGGTAGGTGTGATATGAGGTTAGATAAGTTTTTAGCAGCTAGTGGAGTTGGGTCAAGGTCAGAAGTAAAGCAGCTTTTAAAGCAAAAGCGGATAACCGTGGCTGGCAAAGTAGTAACAAGTCCCAAAATCCAAGTCGAAGCAGATAGTCAGGTTGAATTAGACCATCAACCAGTTAACTATCAAACAAATTACTACTTGCTTATTAACAAACCCAAGGGGGTAATCACCGCCACTACTGATAAGAGCCAAAGGACGGTTATAGATTTATTAGGAGCGGGGGAACAAAAATTAGGCCTTTTTCCAGTGGGACGATTAGATAAAGATACAACGGGATTGTTATTATTAACAACTGATGGGGAGTTAGCCCATAGGCTGTTAGCACCCAAAAAGCACGTAAGTAAGGTGTATCAAGCTAAGATTGAAGGGATAGTGACTGATCAAACGGTTGCTAGGTTTGCTAAGCCATTAACCCTAAAAAATGGAGAGGTTACTAAGCCAGCTAAGTTAGAGGTGATTAGCAGTCAAAAAGACGCAAATATTTCCCGGGTAATAATTGAAATTACGGAAGGAAAGTATCACCAAGTAAAGCGGATGTTTGCAGCGGTGGGGATGCATGTTTTGGAGTTACACCGTTTAAAGATGGGACAACTAGAATTACCAGCAGACTTAAAGCCTGGCCAGTATCGACCCCTGACAAAAGAAGAGTTAGCCTCACTGACTAAGTAAAATGGTGCTAGAAGTAACAACCAACGGTTACTTCTAGCACCATTTTACTTATTCCTTGATTGTGCAATTCATAAAGTGGGGTAGTTCCGCTATAATGGCGCTAGGTAAGGTTACGTAGTTATTTACGCCTAACTTGCTAGCGACAGCGCTATGGGTGTACACAGCTGCATCGATAACGTCTGTTAAGGGGGCACTGCTAAATTGTCCTAAAAAAGCGGCTAAAACCCCGGTTAAAGTATCCCCCATTCCGCCAGTAGCCATATATGGGCCACCTATCGTTAATTGGTGGGGAGTATCGCACTCGGGATGATAAATTTCAGTATGGTATTTTTTTAGAATTACGGTTTGGCCTAATTTAAGTTGAGCCTGCTTATTTTTTAAGGGAATCTGGTCAGCAATTTTGATTTGACTCAGTCGCTGCCATTCCATTTCATGTGGAGTAAAGATGGCTTGGCCCTTTTTTAAATAGGTTAGTAGGCCAGGATTAGCTGCCAACAGAGTAATAGCTGAACCATCAATAATTATCAACTGGTCTAGTGAGAGGTTACTTAAGACTAACTGACAAATATTTTGGGCAAGTTTATCTAAGCCTAAACCAGGGCCAAGAACGATAACATCGGCTTTGGTTAGGTTCTCTAAGAGGTCTGAAAAATCACTATAATCAACAAACATGGCTTCGGGGAGGCGAGTATGCAGGGCATTTAGGTTGTGTTTATCCGTGGCGCATGTTACCAACCCAGCCCCAGCATAAACACAGGCACTAGCTGACATGATAATTGCTCCACCTAAGTTATAGTTACCACCAATTGTGATAATGCGGCCGTAATTGCCCTTATAGCTGTGCAGGGGGCGGGGGCGAATAACTTTATTTAAGATAGTTTGTTTAATTTGTTCCATAAAAAATCCTCCGTTTCAAGATAAGTATAGTCTAGTTTTAGGCGCAAGTCTTGGAAAATGTGGTAAAATATGTTCTGTAGACTTTTAAAGGAGTGATTAGATGGCTATTGATTGGCAAGCTGAAGTCGCAAAACGTAAAGACGATTTATTGAACGACTTAAAAACAATGTTAGAAATTGAAAGTGTTCGTGATGAAAGTATTGCGACTGCAGATGCTCCGTTAGGTCCAGGACCTAAAGCTGCATTAGACAAATTTTTAGAAATTGGGAAGCGCGACGGCTTCGAAACAATGGAATTAGATGGACTTGCAGGTCACATCGCTTATGGTCAAGGGGACGAAACTTTGGCTATTTTAGGTCACGTTGACGTAATGCCTGCAGGTAAGGGCTGGGATACTGACCCATTTAAACCAGTTATTAGGGATGGACGTCTCTATGCCCGGGGTGCTTCCGATGATAAGGGGCCAAGTATGGCAGCTTATTATGGCTTAAAGATTGTTAAGGAATTAGGACTACCAGTTAATAAGAAGGTTCGCTTTATTCTTGGAACTGATGAAGAAAGTCAATGGCGGGGAATGAGCCATTACTTTGAAAAGATGCCGGCTCCTGACTTTGGTTTTTCACCAGATGCTTTCTTCCCAATTATTAATGGGGAAAAGGGGAATGTATCCTTCTTCATTAATTTTGCTGGTTCTAATGGTGATGCGGAAGTTAAACTTGTCCACTTTGAAGCAGGCTTACGTGAAAACATGGTTCCCCGTGATGCTAAGGCTGTCTTAGCTGGAATCAAGTTAGAAGATGTTGAAGCTGCATTTGCTGACTTTGTAGCTGCTAATCCAGTTAGTGGCCAAGCTTACGAAGAAGCTGGTAACGTTGTCTTAGAATTAATTGGTAAGGCTGCACACGCCCAAGAACCAAGAAATGGTGAAAATGCCGGGACTTACTTAGCAACTTTCCTAGCTAACTATAACTTAGCCGGCGATGCTAAAAACTTCATTGAATTTACCGCTAAGTACTTACACAAAGATTCACGGATGAACGCTCTAGGTGCTACCTTTAGTGATGAAATCATGGGCGATTTGACAATGAACTCTGGGATTTTTGCATTTGATGAAAACAAGGGCGGTAAAATCACTTTGAACTTCCGCTTCCCTAAGGGTATGGATGAAAATGATATCAAGGCTAGCCTAACTAAGGCTACGGCTGCGATGAATGTAACGATTGATCAAGGGCGTGTACAAGTGCCACACTATGTTTCCCCTGAAGATCCATTGGTTAAGACCTTGTTGGGTGTTTATGAACGCCAAACTGGTCAAGAAGCACATGGAATGGTCGTTGGTGGCGGGACATATGGCCGCTTGATGAAGCGTGGGGTAGCCTTTGGGGCAATGTTCCCTGGGGTTCCTGATACAATGCACCAAGCTAACGAATTTATCCCTGTTGATGATGTTTTGCGTGCAGCAGCAATTTATGCCGAAGCCATTGCAGAATTAGTTAAATAATTTTTTAGAAGCCAAACTCTAGTCGAGTGAGGCTTCTTTTTTTGAAAAAAGGAATTGAAAGTTGTATCATGAAGATGAAAGCTAAGAAAGGGGTTGCAATTATGGCTGAAAGTAAGAGTACTTTTATCAAGAAATTATTAGATAATGTGATTGCTAGTGACGAGTTAAGTAAGACATATGCGGTTCCTAGTAAAAGGGAGCAGTTGGCATTGAAGATTGATAATCGTGTAACCGAAAAGTTATTAGCAACTAACCATTTGGAAAAGATGGTGCGGACTTTAATTAGAAAACGGTCTAAGTCAACGCAAAAAGAGATAGTTAATATCACCTTGAAAAATTACCGGATTTTTTTATAATTGGCACTCAACGTCCTTGCGGGGGCGCGTTTTTTTTTTACCTAAAATGACATTGCATCATGAGGACAACAACGAGACAACATTTAGATTTTGAAGACAAAATTGGCTCGCATAAAGTTAGGATTGAAGTAGTGAAAAATAATATACATGATACCTACAAATTATATTTAGTCCTTAATGTCTCACAGAGATAAGTGGCTTACTTTAATTTCGTCGCCATTTCGTCGCGGAATTTTTAAAATTATTGTTTTTGAGTGCCAAAGCAAAAATAAAAAGCCGGTACTAGCGGGGATTATCGCCGTTAGTACCGGTAAAAAAAACTAAATTATGCCACTGGCAGGCGTAATTATAGATTTTGGGTAGTTGTTGGTAGTTCTTGAACATTGATTTATAAATATTTTAGTTGTTAATGATTACTAGCATTTGTTAAACTTGGTGACATTTTCAGTGACACACAATGACGTTATTCAACATTGGCTTTATAATGGGTAGTATTATTTTCGTAGCTTAAATCATTCAAAACATTTTCGATATCTTGATCAGAACGTTGTTTCAACTCGTCAATTAAATAAGCGTATACTCTGGTTGTTGTGTTTAAATCAGCATGGCCCAATCTTTTAGAAATTGCAAATATATCAATATTCTTATATAACAACAGCGCAACGTGAGAGTGTCGTAAGGCGTGGAAATGGTAACTAGGTTTATTTATATTCAGCTGCTTTAGAGCATACCTCAGCGATTTATTGCAGCCGTTAGAAGTTGGTATCTTATCCAAACTATTTGCGAATACCATTCTATTATGATTAACCTTTAATTGTTTTAACACTTCAACTAAATCAGAGTTAATGCGAATAATTCTGACTGAAGACTTGTTCTTAGTTGGTGAGAATTTTTTATTGTGAAAGTCCCACGCTTTATTGATATCAATCGTTTTAAAGTTTAAATTAATATCGTCCCATGTAAGCCCGGCTATCTCCTGAAGTCTTGCTCCAGTCATGATGGCGGTATAAATCATATAGTAACTTGTGTATCTTGGGTCAAGATGATCACGGATGTATTGCGTTAGTCGTTGTAGTTCGCTTACGTTTAAATAATCAACCTTACGCATTTTGTCCTCGTTCCATATTAGTTCGATATTCTGCGTAAAATCTTTAGAAATAAGATTATCGATAATAGCAGACTTAACACAAGCTCGAATAATGGAGTTTGTTTTTTTAACAGTGTCTGGTGCATGAGTTGAACCAAATTCGTTAATAAATAACTGATATCTACGTCTAGTAATTTTTTCGAGTTTTGTATTTCCAAAATGCTTAACTAATTCTCTATAGATAATTTTATATCGATTAGCAGTGACATCACTTACCTTATTTTCTTTGTAAGTTTGAAACCATTCTTTGTAGTAGTCCGCTAATGAGATATTTTTATCTGATATGCTGCCGTCATTTTTTTGCACTTCAATCGCTCTTGCCCATTGGTTTGCCTCAATTTTAGTTGAAAAACCTGCCTTAGTTTTGAAGTGTCGTTGACCTTGATCATCATACCAAGACACACGAACTCTCCATTTACCGTTTAATTTAGTTATAGATGCCATGATGATTCTCCTTCTTCATAAATAAAAACTGATGTTCTTTAGGGCGCATTTTTAAACCCGCCATTTGACGGGCTTAAGTTTGTATATTCGTTTTATATAACATTGTTATGATAATTGTGTATTGAAAATATTAATGCTAATGTTTATAACAAAAGTAGCGGGTATGGATAGTAAGTCCAACTAAGATAAGCTAAAATGCTTATGCTTGCGTTTTTTATTTAAGAAGCTAATAAATTAGGCTTTTTTTGAATTTCTTCGAATCCTTTAACTTCTGCTAGATGTTTGTCTAGTCCTACCAAAGCATTTGTGTTCATATTACCTCCAATAGGATTATTAGAATCATTGAGTAATAGTACATATTTAGCGTCCCTACTATTTGCAGTTTCCCTAACATCAAAGTTAAATATTTTTGCTTGGTTAATATCATTAGGCCGAGCAGCAGTTTTGATTAGACGTTCTTTACCCTCTGGTAGTGGAATAGAGAAGTCAAAATGAGAAGATATGCCATTCTGACCGACAATTTCAATGTTAGGTGAGAATAATATTTTGCTTTTAATAAGAAAGTCAGTCATAATATCGTTAAATGTTGAACTAACATTTTCCTTATTAAGATAGAGCAAATCATTAACACGCATGACAGCTTGTAATAATCTATTTTTAGCAGTTGGAAAACGCTGTACATCTGTTGTTATACTAAGAGATTGATTTTCTTTATTGTACATAATGCCAAAGTCATTTAATATACCTTCAAATAACCGGTATATAGTTTTGGAACGTTTATTTATTTTTAAACCTGATTCTTCGAGATTGAATAAAGTTTCTCCAAAATCAGTAATTTCAATTTTGTCTTTAGAAATAAAACGTGCAAATAACTCTATATTATCGTAATTACTATCTATAAAAGGAGTGCTGATAGAAACATATCCGTTTTCAACATCCGTAAAGACTAATTTTTCTTTTAACCAGTTGATGTAATTATTTTTCAGAAATTCAGCCTGTGCCATCTATATCAGTCCCTTCTTTTATATTAGTATATTATATATATTCCCAAAGTACATCATAAAGTAACTTTAAATTTTTAAACTCAGATAATTTATCTATAGGGATAACATTTTTATTTGAATATTTATCATCTGACGAATTGAAATGTGCATGAGAACCATAAACAATATATTCATCAGCTTCCCCTCGATTATTAGTATGCCTTAATGTATCTCCAAAATCTAAACGGAGTAGGTGTTTATTGATCCCTGTAAACCGTAGTCCAATAGAAAATCTAGTACTTATAGGGGTTGTATGAATATTTAAAATATATAGTATATCGTTATAAGCGTCTTTGACTTTACAACGGTATGTATTTGCCTTAAATACTAGAGTAGAAATTATTTGTTCATGTATTTCGTGATACTGCATTAAATTTTCTGGATTTTTTTCATATTCTATAAGCTCCATAACTTCCGATTTGCTTAAATTAGTTAAGTCGTATTTATTCAAATATATTACCCCACATTAATTTTTGACTAAAATAAATAATTTTCTTACATCCCAGCAACAACATCCAAGACAAGCCGTTCATAGTTCAAGGGCAGATTGTATCTTTCTAGAAATTTAACCGCACTAAATCCGTCTTTGCCGTGTTCGGCTAAGTATGACTCAACTTCTTCTTTGAGCATAAATTTGTTTGCATCCGCCTCCATTTGGGCGTGTAAAGCATATTTTTCTATTTCTTAAATTTTCTGCCACAACTCATGCAAACAAATTCTACTTTCTTTCCGTCTTTGCCTGCAAATCCTGCTAGAGTGCCAACACCACCAGTTAAAAGTGCACCACCGACAGCTTTTGATGCGGAGAAACCTTTCTTTTGCTTGCCTAGGACCTGAATGTTAGTTGAACCGCATTTAGGACATCTTAAACGATTTTTTTCTTCTTTAGCTAGTCTAGCTTCTTCCTTTCTAGCTTCAATTTCAGCCTTTCTTTCTTGTGCCTCTTGCTTCCATTCTTTAATAAGTTCTGGATGGCTCTTGTAATGCTCCCAAGTTACAGATTTAGCGTTTATTTGCATTTCAATAGTTATTTCACTTACCCCTGGGAAGTCGTACTTCTTAGCACATGAATTACATACTGAACCATCTTTGAACTTTACTGGAAACTTAAATAAATTTAACTTAGTATTACATTCTAGGCAGTACTTAGCCATAATTACATCTTCTTTCTATAAAAATAATGTTAAATCACGACCACACCAACGACCTTAAAATTATCGTCCCAGATAATACCTGGCGCTTTCTTCCTTAACCATATCCTCAAAGCTACTAGGGATGCCAAAGGTTTCCGCAAATTTAGCCGGTTCAAGCGATAGATCATGACAGTTACAATATTCAAGCAGCAATTTCACGGCCCGACGATTAGCGCGCATCTCAATTTTTGAATGGTTGTTAAAACCTGAAAAATAAAGTACGTCAGCTTCACCGTTCAAGACGTGGCCTATTTCGTGTGCGATTGTGAAGGGGAGTTCGGTAGGCTTACCATATTTGCTGTTTATGATGATTGTGCTTTTATTTGGAATTGCGCAAGAAGGGATATCCTCATCGAGCTGGTCCGTAATTATGTAGTTAATACCCTTGTCAAAGGCATAATTAAGTAACCATCTAATTAGTTCGTCCAAACAAATCACCTATTTCCCGTTCATCAAGCGTTTAATAATTTCTCTATCTTCGTCCGAGAGTTCCTTACCTTGGTAGGTCATGATAATATCATCGTCCGTTAATTCGACATTCTGCTTTTCCTTCTTCTTCTCCGGCCGCCCCAGCAGGTAGTCAGTCGTGACGTTGAAGTAGTCGGCGAGAACATTTAATGTATCAGCTCCAGGAACAGTTCTTCCCGTTTCCCAAGAACCCACAGCTTGCTGTGAAACATGAAGAGTAGTTGCTAGTTCAGATTGTCGTAACCCTTTTTCTTTTCTTAGTTCCTTAATTCTTAATCCTAATAATCCAGCATCTTTTGTAGGCATAAGTATCACCATCCTAATTGAATTGATTTTATAGTTATATTATATTACTTTTTTGGGGTCAAATACCACTTTTAATAGAGCTAACAACAAAATGTAGATATTTGAACAACAAAAAATTAAAAAAGTATTGAAATACAACAAAAAATAGTATATTATATACACATAAGGTTGATGAGGCCTTAACAAATGAGGAAAGGAGAACGGTTCTTGAAAAGGTCAGAAAAAAAGAACCAAGATAAGGAACAAAGAAGAGAAACGATAAAGTTCTATATTGGAGTCGGAACATTTATCATTCTAATCATTGATAAAATCTTATCTTGGTTCTAACCAAAAATACTGAAGTCAGGGGAGCAATCCCCTAGGCTTTAGTATACCTTGAAAGGAACTGACAAACAACATGAAAAAAGAAACGAGAGAGAAGATAAGTTTCTGGGTAACAATCGGAATTTTCATCTTAGTTTTATTGGATTTCCTGGGTATATAAATTTTCCGTCTCCTTGAGTGGAGATAGATAAATATCTGAAGCGGTCATTGGCCATCAATGAGTATATATTAGGAGGATTGGAACTGATTAAATAGAAAGGATAATACAAAATGAAAACGTATGTGTTGCTTGATAATTTAGAGCATGTTTTAAAGCAGATAGAGGATAAACGTGATGAGGATTTAATTAAACATCCCGAAAATAAAGTTATTTGGGAATGGGCTACTTATAATTTTGAAACTAAGATTGCGCTTGAAAAAGCAAAAATAGCTGAAAATGAGAAAAAAATATTTGAGTTAGCTGAAGAAATAAAAGAAGTACTGAAAAATAGTACTTCTTAAAAGTTATCAATCTAGAGGAACCGGAGAAGAAACGTCATGTTCAAAGTCGAAACTATCCCATCTGTCTCGTGGATCATAAGCAATATATTTATGTTGCATGAGGTCAATCATATTTCCTAGTTTATCGATAGCTTCATTTAAATTTTGGGTATTAATTTCAGGACTTATAAGATTACTACCGTAAAAAGAATGAATAAATGTGTTTTCTCCATCGGTAGTATTAAAATCTGTCCAAGTTTTAACAAAACGAACTTTAAAATCACTTACAAATTTGTCTAAATCGATTCCAGATAAAGAATGTGGATAGCTAAGAATATAGAAATCTTTAATATCGAAAGGAAGAGTTGTTTCATCGTCTTTAATAATAATTGTCATTTTAGGAAGGCTAAGCCTTAATCCTAGTTCAAACATAACATTAGGATTTAGTGTAGAAATGTCAACAATTACAATATCAGCGTTGAATATTTTTTTAATAATTGTTCTTGTGATGCTAGATACACCAGTTGAATCACTCACTAGTCCGTTGCACACGAAAGAATAAGAACTATTCTCAATATCTTCTATTTCTTTAGATAGTTTTTTCTCTATATATTCGAAATGTTCAGGGTTATAACCATCTTTAGGGTCAATTGGACGAACGAAACTAACACTAACCTCTTTTTGGGAGTTCATAATATACCTTCTTTCAAAATATTGGCAAATAAACATTTTTAGGAGGCTGCTTATTTGCTAGCATTATTATATTACGATATATTGTAGTAATCAATGTTTGAAATGCTATATATAGTGGGGTGTACTTATGTGGAATCAACTTGAAGAGCTACTTAAAGCTAAAAAGATGTCAAGATACAAATTGAGCAAATTAACAGGAATTAGACAAACAACGTTACAAAGTTATAAGGATGGCGCTGAGCCTTCATTTAAAAACATGATTAAAATAGCGGACGCCTTGGACGTCAGCTTGGATTACTTTAGAAAGAGAGATGATTAGATGACAACGAGGTTAAAAGTTCTGAGAGCCGAACATGATTTAACACAAGCAGAATTAGCTGAGGCTCTGGGGACAACACAGAAGGTCATTTCAGCATGGGAAACAGGTCGGGTTAACCCTAGACCTGCAATGATGCAGAAGGTAGAGGATTTCTTCCACGTTCCTAAGGAAGAGATTTTTTTTACAGCTTTTAACTACATAAAATAGTTAAACTAGTTGATTTTGTATATTATTAACGTTTTTAAGTTGTTTAAAGAAAGGAATAAAGATGATGAACGAATTAATCAGAGTTACTAAAGATAACGATGGTAAATCAGTTGTGAGCGGTAGGGATTTACATGAGTTCTTAGAAGTCAATGAAAAATATACACAATGGTTTAATCGAATGGTGGAATACGGATTTACCGAAAACGTTGATTTTATAAGTTTTTCCGAAAAAACGGAAAAACTAGGTGGCCGTCCAAGAACAGACCACGCCTTGACGTTAGACATGGCTAAAGAGATTTCGATGATTCAGAGAACAGAAAAGGGAAAGCAGGCTCGTCAGTACTTCATCGAAGTTGAAAAAGCTTATAAAGAACAGCAAGCTACACCGTTCAAGCTGCCGCAGAATTACCATGAAGCTCTGTTGCAGCTAGCAGAGCAGGTTGAAATTAACGAAGCTAATCAACCCAAGGTGGATTATTACGATGAGTTCCTTAGCAACAAGGGGCTTATCACAACCACCTTGATTGCTAAGCAATATGGCATGTCGGCGGTTGAATTAAACAAGTTTCTCCATGCTAAGGGGGTGATTTATAAAGAGTCTGGCAAGAAGAAAGCGTGGGTGCTCTATGCTAACTATGCCGGGCTAGGGTTAGCAGATTACGAGGAATACGCTCCAAACGAGCGGACAATTCGTAAGACGCTCAAATGGACGGCCAAAGGTGAGCGCTTTATTCGTGACCTCTTGGCGGAAGAAGGAATTAAGACAAATACACAGCTGGCCGAGGAAGTCGCTTTGAGTGAACCTGAAATCGAGTATGACGGGCCTTACTTCTCAGCTAGTGAAATCGCCTGGCAGCTACGCCTGCCTAACGAATGGGTCAAGATTATTGGCGAGCTTGCTAACCGGGAACACTTAAAGCCAATTTTCAACGATCAAAATATCTTCTGTCGTAAGACCTTCGACGAATACGGCCGGCTTCGGTGGGAATACACCAAGTATGGGGCCCGCAAGATTGAGGCCGCCATCAACGAAGAATTAAGTAAGAATGTGGGGTGATTTAAATGGAATTAACACTTAGTGCATCAGAAGACTTTCTTTCTCAACTACTTAGAGAAGGGAAGAAGGAAGGAATCACGATTAATGTGGTTTCTAACCAAATACAGACAGACAAAAAGTTGATGACAGCTAAAGACTTAAAAATGGAATTGTCAATTGGTGATGAAAAGCTCCAGGAACTCTTAGCTGAGGGGCTTCCAATTTATGAGAAGTCACGAAAGTCTAAGTGGTTCTATTATCCTGAGGTAATTGAATGGATTAGGAAGAACAGGAGGGTTTAAAAGATGAAATGGGAATACGTAGTCGCGTCATTTTTAATCGGCGTGGCCGTCTGCCAAAGTAATTGGTATATAGCTCACTTTTTGCTGATAGTTGGGCTAGGCTTAGTCCTATATCGCATCATGGTGGTTGAGCCACCTTATTGGGAGGAGGAAAGTGATGTTGATTCCAAATAGTATCGTTGCCATGATATTCGTTGGCACGCTCTACAGCTTATTTTTTGAGCGGCCTAAGGGAAATCACTTTGAAAATAAAAAAGCGCCCAGACGGCAATCTGAGCGCCAAAAAACAAATTAAAAAACATTAAAATTCGTGATTATTGTATCACGAAAAGGAGCAGTTATGAAAGAAAAAAGAGTGTTTGTTAAAACTAATGTCGGTTTTGGCAAAGAACGACTAGCAGTTAAAGAAGAACAACTAATTGGAAATTTCGATAGAATGTTTAACTTCTGCGTGACGGAAGCAGACGGTAAAAGACATGAACGAGGCAACATTTGGGAACAAATTATGTTCCCTAGAGACATGGCCGAAGCTGAAAGCTTGCATTTAACGGATGCAGTTAGCTGGTTCAGAAAAATCGAAGAAGTCAGAAGCAAATAAAAGGAGAGAAATAACATGAATACTAGATATGAAAGCCCAAACTACGCTACACAAGCACAATATACACAACAAGGAGCACAGGTAGCAAATACACCAGCAGTTAATCAAGAACACTCAGTCACATTTCAAGCCAATGGTGAGGACGTTAAGCTTGCACCAAGCACAGTAAGGAATTACCTCGTGTCCGGGAATGGCAAGGTTACAGATCAAGAGGTAGTGATGTTCATTAACTTGTGCAAGTATCAGCACTTGAATCCGTTCCTAAACGAGGCCTATATCGTTAAGTTTGGATCTCAACCTGCACAACTAATCACTTCTAAAGAAGCGTTCATGAAACGGGCCGAAGCTAATGAACACTTCCGCGGAAGCAAAGCTGGAGTGATTGTTGTTCGTAATAACGAAATTATCTACTCACAAGGTGCTTTTGCTCTGCCTTCTGACACTATCGTAGGCGGGTGGGCCGAAGTTAAACGGGATGACCGTGAAGAGCCAATCCATATCGAAATCTCATTTGACGAATTCAATAAGAAACAGGCAACTTGGAAAGATATGCCTGCAAATATGATTCGTAAGACAGCTCTTGTCAATGCTTTGCGTGAGGCATTTCCAGATTCTCTCGGTTCGCTCTATACAGAAGATGACAAGTCAGAAACAGCAAGTGTAGTGCCTAATCAAGCAGAACGCAAGCAAGCTCAGAAGGAAAGTGCAGCTAGTTCTTTAATTAGCAAAGCTTTGAGCAAGTCTCAAACTAAAAAAGAACCTGCAAAGCATATTGAGGCTAAAGGGGCCGTGCCCGTTACCGAAATGCCAGAAAAGCGTGACCCAAGGGATCCTGAAGAAGAACAAATTGACATTTTTAAAGACCAAATCGAACGCCAAAAGGCAGCCAAGGAGGCAGAATAAACGATGAAATTGACAGTAGAAAATTATTATAGCAACGAAGCTAACCGTCACTATTTAAGCAAGAGTATTTTTACTGACTTCGAGAGATGTGAAGCTGCTGCCTTAGCTAAGCTGAATGGCGACTGGGAGCCACAGAGAGACGAAAAAGCACTCTTAGTAGGTAATTACCTACATTCATATTTTGAGAGTCCAGAAGCCCACCAGGCATTCTTGGACGAAGATAAAGGCGACGGTACGAATGCAGACAAGATGATTGCCAAGACTGGCAAGAACAAAGGAAAATTAAAGGCTGATTTCCAAGTTGCTAATGCGATGATTGACCGGCTTAAAGCAGATGAAGCTTTTAATCAATTATACATTCCGGGTCAAAAGGAAGTTATTGTCACTGGTGAAATTCACGGTGTCCCATGGATGGGAAAGATTGACAGTTTAGATCTTGAAAATGAGTTCTTTTATGACATTAAAACCTCTAGAGATTTACATGAAGGAGCCTGGGTTAAGACTCAAGAGGGACGCAATATCAAAGTTCCGTTTGTTCAAGCTTTTAGCTATGACTTGCAAATGGCAGTTTATAGAGAACTAATTAGACAAACATTTGGTGTTACTTGTCAGCCGCTGATTTTCGCAGTCAGCAAACAGACACCATGTGAACTGATGGGGATTACTTTTGACGGTGATGATGAGCAAGCACTTTTAGATACAGCTTTAGAACGAATCGAAGAAAAGCAAACTCATATCAAAGCCGTTGTTGACAGTAAAGAAGAGCCAGTTGGTTGTGGTAAGTGCGAATATTGCCGCGGTAAATCAACGATTAGCAATAACCTAGTAGGTGCTACACAGATTAGCTTGGGATAGAATAAACAGCCAGTATGCTTACAATGCCGGATGGGTGGGAGGCCCTAGAGAGGAGGCAAGATCATGCATGAACAACCAAGTTATTATTCAATTCTGACTGCTAATGTCAGGTATGACAAACGACTTAGAGCCAGTGAGAAAGTTTTCTTTAGCGAAATTACGGCCTTATCTAACAAGTACGGATACTGCACGGCTAGTAATAGATACTTTGCTAATCTGTACGAAGTCTCGAAAGATACAGTATCAACATGGGTGAGTGACTTAGTAAAGCTTGGGTATGTGAAACGAGAAGAAATTAGAAGTGAGCAGACAAAAGAAGTCATTGAACGACGGCTATATCCTGTTGCCACACCCCCTATAGATAAAAAAGCCGATAGGTATAGTTCAAAAGAACGGGAGGGTATTGATAAAAAAGTCGCTACCCCTATAGGCAAAAAAGCCGAAGAGAATACTACAAGTTTAAATATTACAAGTATAAATAAAGTAGCAGCAGTAGGGGAGCAGGGAAAATTAGATGAAACAGACATATTTGGTGAAGTACAGGCATGCGGAATTCAGATTACTCCGTTTAACCAGCAATTGTTAGTTGACTATATTCAGAAGTTAAATTCAGAGTTAATAGTTTATGCTGCCCAACAAACTTCAGTCAGTGCTAAGCATCCTAATTTCAACTACTTCAAAGCAATTCTAGAAAGGTATATCCAGCTTGGGCTTGAGTCAGTTGAAGAGGCTAAGGAACTAGAAGCTAAATTTGAAGCAAATAAGCAAAAACGAAATAGAAGCTACAACAAGAAGCCAACTTCAGGTAAATCTAAGTGGGGAGGTCAGTTAAATGAGTATGATGTCACTTTCTAGCTTGGCCAGCGTCAAAGAAGTTGAAGAAACATGCCCTAAGCATGGCTGTAAGCTCTTTGCGAGTATTAATCCTAATCGGCCGGCAATTTGTCCTGAATGTCAAAAAGAACAAGTTACGACTAAAGACAAAGGGTTAGTCAATAATTTCAGATCGCTAATTCGCCGGGACATTTATTTCAACAGAAGCTACTGGGGAGATAGCGAGCTTGCGCTTAAGACCTTCAACGACTTCAAGGGCCGGGCAGATAGTCCAGAACTTGAATTTAGACGCAAAGGCTACGAGTTAGCTAAAGAATTTATTGAACCTGGCACCAAAGTTTTAAATGTTATCATGACCGGCGGCAGTGGCCGAGGCAAGTCTTTGTTAGCTGCAGCAATGTTACATTTCATTCTAGATAAAAGCGACAAAGAGTGCTTGTTCATCAACATTAACGAGTATTATGAAGCGTTCAAAGAGTTCAAGTTTAATGGGGGCCGTTGGCTAAAGATTAGTTTAGACAATATCATCTCTGCCGATGTGGTGGTAATTGATGATTTAGGAACCGAAAGTGTGATGAACTCAGACGGCCGGGAAGGTAGCATCATGGCGCAGAAGATGCTGTATGAAATCTTTAATCAGCGCAATCACACGATTGTAACAACGAACTTGACTCTGGAGCAGTTACAAGAAACTTACAACCCGAAGGTGGTTGACCGAATTATGAAGGGAATCAACAGCCAAACCAGCGAACGGATTCTTGATTTCAAAGATTTGAAGAGTAAGCGTGCATACTCAGGCTTACTTTAGCTATCAGATTTAAATTTGAGGGGGTTAGTGACGTGGAAAATGAAAGCAAAGGAATTTATGTGTTTAAACCTCAAAAACGTTCTAAGGAACAAATAGAGGCTTCCAAAAGGTGGGTCAAAGAAACGCTTGCTTACTTGAGAGCAGAGCAAGCACGGAGAGGAGTTAAGAACTGGTGATGGCTTGGATTATAGCAGTGAGCCAGTACCTGCTACTAGTATTTCTACTAGCAATCGCAGTTGCTTTAACGCTGACGGCCACGCTGTTTTTAACGATTGTAATTAGAGAAATCATTCATGTTATCCAAGAACGATTTTAGGAGGGATGGCTATGTATACGAATTTAGATAATTTTAGCCTTGATTTGGAAATGCTGCTAGGCGTTTATGACGACAAACGCTTTAAGTTTAAAATGTCTGATGAATTGCGCTCAAGCTTATCCGCTAGCGATTTGAAAGTCGTAGATGAGTATTTAAACAAAGCGCAAACGGCGCTTGAGGAGGCTGTTTCAGTGCTAGATGACCTAGAGGCAGGTCTGGAGGTGTCATAATGCGATACCGGTGGAAAGTGATTGTGCGCGGTGAAGGGCAAGGTTGGGAGCATTTGAACCTAACTGAAAATCAAGCGGAAATGATTATTGAGGGTTGTCCGCCTGATTACTTTGCCTACATGCTGCCGATGTGTATGTTTGATGAATGGAGGAAATAGAGGGTGAAAATACTTGACGCATGCTGCGGTTCGCGGATGTTCTGGTATGAACGAAACGAACCACACACCACGTACATGGATATCAGACGTGAGGTTCTCCGCTACAAAGATAGACAGCTAGAGAGAATTGCTGAAATTGATCCTGATGTAATTGGAGACTTTAGAAATATGCCTTTTCCGGATGTAACCTTTGACCTTGTTATTTTTGACCCGCCTCATCTAATTAAGGCTGGAAAAGAATCCTGGTTAGCGAAAAAATATGGGACCTTAGATTTGATGTCTTGGCAAAACGACTTATACAAAGGCTTCTGGGAATGTCAAAGAGTGCTGAAAGATAATGGGATATTGCTTTTTAAGTGGAACGAGGAGCAAATTCCGTTTCGAGATGTAATAAAAGCTATTCAATGTCAGCCGATTCTAGGCGATAAAAAATCTAAAACTAAATGGAGTGTGTTCATAAAATGCAAGAAGTAACGGCTATAGATGAGCTATCACGTTTAATAAGTCAGCATAAAGTGCCAACTATAGTTATTTTAGATGTCAAACAGCGAGTCGAGGATTGGAGGTCATCAATAAGTTATAGGAATGATAATGATCCATATCTTTGGCAACAAGTTAGATATATTAGAAATTTTTTGAAGATAAATGAGCGATTATGAATGGAGGAGCAACTATGGATGATATGAGGCCGGCTAAGTTATACATTGCTTATACGCAAGATGACGAGGTTATAACTCTAGGTACTATCGAGCAGCTAGCGAAGTGGTTTGATATAACACCGAATAACGTATGTAGTTTAGCAACGCACTTTAAAAAGGGCGATATTAAAGAGCCTAGGATTAAGTTTTATCGAGTAGAAGATTTAGAAGAGGAGGACGACTACTAATGGCAAGAACGAGGATTAAGCTTATATCAGGCTATGAAGCTGATATCGAAGATTTGGTTAACGATTTCATAGAAGATCCGAAAAACAAGGTGAAAAAGGTCAATGCGGTTGATTTTTATCTTTTTGGTGTATATGACGACATTACCGCTTGTATTAATTACGAGTTAGACAAGTAGATTACAGGAGGAAATGGAAATGACTAACGAAGAGAAGCTAAAGAAACAGCTGCAAATTACAACACTAGCTATAGTACGAATGCAAGATAAGGCTTTAAACTTATCCTACATGGTCCAAAAAGAAGGCGTCGACAAGCGCAATGCCTTTGATGATTTATTAGATTGGATAGCAAGGACAAGTGTCAAAGCACAAAAGGCGGTTATATTAGTTGAAAAAGAATACAAGGAGGCAAGTGATGATAACAAGGCGTAAGGTGACGAGCGCTAGCCACTTCGGCAAAAAATCAACCGTGGATGGTTACAAGTTTGACTCACAAAAGGAACTAGACTTCTACCTGCGTTATATCAAAAACAGCGGTTATGAGTTTGAAGTACAAAAGAACCTAGTGCTAGTCGATAAATTCCCGCTGGGCTCGCATAACGTGCGCTCTGTGAGTTATAAAGCTGACTTCGTAGTTCTAGACGGTGGCCTAATAAAACACGTCTATGACGTTAAGAATGGCTTTAACGGGTATGCGATAGATGATAAGAGTCAACTTAAGTTTAAGTTATTTGCTCAGAGATATCATGTGCCAGTTGAAGTTGTAGTGCTCCGTAAGCACGATTTCAGAGTAGGCGTGCTAGGAACCACTAAGAAAATTAAAACTCAAGTAAAAACCAACATTGACTATGACTATAGCGAGTTGATTGGATGAAGATTAATGAAGATTGATAAAGATTACGGCCTAGTAAGCTGTGGCTACGAGCTTAAAATCATAGCCGAGTTGAATCGTAAGACTGGCCGCAAAAAGCGTTCCAAGAGTCTGAAAAGAACGCATAAAAGAAAGTACACAAGAGAAATCGAATTGGGGTGTAAGAGATGATTGATGAATATGTGACGTTACAGATCATGTTTGAAATGTTTAAAGACGTTTTAGCGTTTATAGCTGCGGTGGTTGGCTTGGGTTGCTGGATTTATTACAAGTTTTGGAGAGGAAAGAGAAAGTGAAAGATTATTTAGTTTACGTTGAGCTTAACGGAATTTGGACTAATCTGCTAATTAAAGCTACGAATTGGGAAGAGGCTGAGCAGTTAGCAGAGTTAGAAGTTAGAAAAGTAAGTGTAGAAGCCTAACAAAAAAGCCAAGGCAACGACTAGCAGCCTCAGCATGTTCTCAATATCAACAATTTATTATATCATAAAGGGAGCGTGCTGAGATGACAAGCGAGCAAATAACCCTAGATATACCTCGGGTTGACTATGATAAAACAGCAGAAAGCGTGCTAGAATTCTTAACAAATAAGGATTGCTATCCGAAATTAAAGCGGATTTGTTTAACTGCGGATCCTAAAAATTTGCAATCACCTAGCTTATCTGGAATGTCATCAGGCAGCTTTGGTAATAGTGTAGACAGAAAGATGAGCCGGTATCTAGCAGCTAAAGTAATTGTTGATGCAGTTGCAGCTACACTTAGCAAAGGTTCAATTGAGATGAAGATTGTCTGTGATGATGTCTTAGGTAAGATATCTTCTGTTCGTGCAATGGAGCAGTTGCACTTTGAAAAATCACGATATTACGAAGTTAAGAAGCGGGCTTTAAATGAGTTTGCGGATATTTTTGAAGTGCAAGGCTATTATTGCCCGGATTTGCATGTTTACATTGATTGAACTGCTGTTTATAATACGTATATAGATATCAATCCCTTCCGTTCCACGTTAGTGGCAGATACGTTCTGAAGACGGAAGGTTTTTTGTGTTATTAGACAAAAATAAATGCGATACATAAGTATATACAAATAGATACAAATATGATATTATAATTATGTTGATACAATAATCAACACTAGGAGGCAAAATGATATGAACGAAAGAACCGGGACATTGACATTGGCAAAGTGGGGGAACAGTCTATCTATTAGAGTTCCCAAAAAGGTACTAGAAGAACTAGACTTAGGTGACAAAGATGAACTATTTTATAAAGTTGAAGATAATCAAATTATTCTTAAACCTAAGCGAGAAAAAAAGATGTTAGAAAAATTATTTGAAGGTTATGATTTAGATGCTGACTATCCATTTGAAGTTGTTAATAAGGGTGGAGCAGTTGGCGAAGAGCTATATTAATATTATCCGTGCGAGTGAAGCTAGTAACGTTTAACACGGAAATATTTTTATAAAGGTGGCAGGCAACATGGCCAAAAAAGTATTAGGGCGAGGGGATATCATTTCGATTTCAAGTGGTCCTAAACCTAGCGGTAATAGTGAACAAAGAGGGAGACGTCCCTGGTTGGTGGTGAGTGAACAACTTGTAAATAGGACAAGCCCATTCGTAATTGCCATTCCGTTTACTACTACTGTTAGAAATTATCCGCTAGTATATAGCTGGGATAAACAACAACATAATTCTAAGACGGGAGGTACATTGCTGTGTAATCAGCTTACGGCTTTAGATGTCAACAGCAGGGACTGGTCTTTTGTCGAAAAGGTTGAAGTTCCCGTCGAAGTGGATACGATTATCCAAGCGATGTTTGGATATAAATAAAAAAGTTCCTAGGGAACGACTAGGAACGAAACGATATGCTGATAGATACAACTTCAGTATATCGTTTTTTTATGCTCTTGTAAATGTGGCTATTTTATAAAAAATGGAATTTTACCGGAAAATTGGCGGAAAAAGAGCGGACGACAAGCGGATACTTTATGTAATATTATGTTAATGTGCCGATGGCACGAAAAATGTTGGTTTTTCGTAATGAAATCATTCCGCCATGAATGATGTCTCTCCTTTGAGAATGAAGGAGCATGTGAGCATGCCATGATGTATGCGGGTGGCCACTGCCCTTATAGTGGTATTATGCAAGCTCCAGCTTAAAACCAAGCGCGATCGGGTGGCTGGGTTAGAAAACTCGTGTGGTGCAAATCCACCGGCTTGCTTTTGTTTGAATTTCATCTCAATATAAAGTCTAGTCATTATTGACAGTTCGTGATGTTTTAGGAAAAGACAGACAATATTTATATAAAAAAGATAATATGTTTGATACTAACTATTCCGGACAATTAAAAGCATTAGAACAACACGCTGGAGAGAAGTTGAAGGTATATGGATTGGATTATAGAAAAGTTTGGTATAAAAGAGAAGAAAAGAATAGTTTTAGAAAGCGAAGTTTTGAAGGAAAAAAGAATATTAGATAAATTAAACCTAAATAATGTAGAGAATAGTCAGTCTAGCCAGGCTGGCTTTTTATTTTGCAGAAAGGGAGCAATATGAAACAGACAAAAGACGTTGCTCTTGTGAGCTGTGGCTTAGAAGAATATTTGATCAATAAGCTTGATCGTGAGACTAGCAAGAAAGACGGCAAGAAGTAATTGAACTAAATTACAAATTAGGAGGTGGGTGATATAAAGTGAGTCGCATTGAAGATGCTGAAAAGGACTATTTAGCCGGAATGAAGTATAAGGACATCGCCGAAAAGTATGGCGTGTCACTTAATACTGTCAAATCTTGGAAAAGTCGCAATGGTTGGCAAAGAGATGCAACCACAAAAAAGGGTGCACACAAAAAGGCAAAAAGGGTGCACACAAAAAAGAGCAAAGTTGCACAGGCAAGAAGCCCGGATGTAATCGATGAGCTAGTCGAAAACGATGAGCTAAAAGACCGTCAAAAAGCCTTTTGTTTGTATTACTTGCAACGATACAACGCTACTTGGGCGTATCAGCAAGCTTATGGCGCTGACTATCCAACAGCAATGACAAACGGACCTAGATTGCTCAGAAATGCTCAGGTAAAAAAGCAACTCACAGAGCTAAAAAAACAGCAGTCTGCTGAACTTTATGCAACGGCTAATGATATTATGCTCAGCTATCTTAAACAAGCTCACAGCGACGTTACAGACGTTTTAGAATTTAAGACAGTTAAGCGCCTTAAGTGGAATAAAGTACCTGACGACACGGGTGAGTATGAAGATGCTAATGGACACTATCGTTTAGATCCTAAAATCGACCCAGAAACAGGAGAACAAGCATTCTACTATGAAAATCTAGTCTTGCTTAAAGATAGCGATACGATCGACACATCGAACGTCAAGAGTATTCGCATCAACGATGGCGAAGCTGTTGTCGAGATGTATGACAAACAAAGAGCGATGAAAGAATTGCTTGAGCGTCTGCCAAGTGCTGATGATACAAGCGACAAACCTAAGACAGTTGTTTTAAATGACATTGAGGAGGCTAAACAAGATGACTAATATTGTAAAGCTATCTGAGCAGATAAACCCACATTTCTACGGTATGTGGAACACTAAAAAGCCGTATATCATCGCTAAGGGCGGTCGTGGGTCATTCAAGTCATCTGTGATCAGCTTACGTCTAGTTGTCAATGTGTTGCAACAGACCCAAAAAAATCGTAAGGCTAACGTGATCTGTGTGCGTGAGAATGCAACATACTTGCGCGATAGTGTCTATAATCAAATTTTGTGGGCTATGGACCTATTGCATGTATCCGATGAGTTCAGAGCATACTCATCACCGCTCAGGATTGTGCATAGACGGACCGGAAGCACGTTTTATTTTTATGGTGCTGATGATCCTTTCAAACTTAAGTCAAATACGGTACGTGACATTGTTTCGGTATGGTTTGAGGAGGCTGCGAACATGAAGGGCCCAGATGTATTTGATCAAGCGATCCCGACATTTATCCGGCAAAAAGCGAGGTATATTGATACGGTGCAAGTATTCTTTAGTTATAACCCACCAAGAAACCCTTATGATTGGGTAAATGAGTGGGTGACTGATAAAGAAAACGATCCAGACTATTTTATCGATACGAGCACTTACCTAGATGATGAGCTAGGCTTTACCACTGATCAACAACTAAAGCTCATCGAAAAGTACAAAGAAAATGATCCAGACTATTATCGGTGGCTTTACTTAGGTGAAGTCGTAGGACTTGGTACTAACGTCTATAACTTCGATTTATTCAAAAAGGTGGACCAGATACCTGATAATGATTATCTGACTGATCTTTATTTTTCAATGGATATTGGTCACGATGTATCTGCAACTACCTGTGGCGCTTATGGTCTGTCAGTGAACGGTAATCTTTATGTGTTAGATACGTATTATTACAGCCCAGCGGGTAAGGTGCGCAAAAAGCCACCGACAGAACTGGCACAAGATGTGCATGACTTTGTTGAAGGAATATGCGATCGCTATAATATGGATCCAGCCAACATGACAGCAGATAGTGCAGATGGTGCGTTAGATAATCAATATTATTCGATGTTTGGTGTGCACTGGCACAAAGTGGCTAAAAAGAAAAAAGTTGAGATGATCGACCGGGCGCAGGATATGCTTGCGCAAGGTCGTATTTTTGTGCTGGATATTGAAAATAATCAAGTCTTTTTATCCGAACATCGTGACTATCGGTGGGACGAGAAAACATTGAATAGCGATGATCCTAAAGTTATCAAGGAAAAAGATCATACTTGCGATCAGTTCATGTATCTGTGCTTGGATAACGAACGTGACTTTGACTTGAAGTGGTAAAGGAGGCGACAACATGAGCGTGCTTTCAACGGTAAAAAATTGGTTTAGGAAAGGTGGTGCAAGTTTAGGCATGATAAAGAGTTTGACGTTAGTTACTGATGATAGACGGATTGCAATGGACCCAAGTGAATATACACGCATAAACGTAGCTAAGAAGTATTATTCTAACGATTTTAAGCCTATTGAATTTATTAATAGCTATGGCGATAAGCGTACGCGTAAGTATGAAACTGTCAACGTAACTAAGTTAGCTGCAAGACGATTAGCCTCGATCATCTTTAACGAGGGATGCAAGGTCGAGATCGGAGATGACAAGAAGGCAAATGAGTTGCTTGAAAGTGTCTTTTTAGATAATGAGTTCTACTTAACTTTTGAAGAATACCTTGAAAAATGGATCGCCTTAGGTAGTGGAGCTATCAGACCTTATGTGCAAGATGACAAGATAAAACTTGCTTGGATCACGGCAGACCAATTTTATCCGTTGCATGTTAACACAAACGATGTCAAAGAGGCTGCAATCGCAAGTAAGACAACAGTCGTTGAAGATGACAAGAATGTTTACTATACGCTCCTTGAGTTCCACGAATGGCAAGGCGACAACTATGTGATCACAAATGAGCTTTACCGATCGGATAGCGCTGATAGTGTTGGGGTGCAAGTCCCGTTAAGTTCAATTGAAGAATATGCTGATACGCAAGAAACGGCGACGCTAACGGGTCTAGTTAAACCTTTGTTCGCTTTCTTCAAGACTCCCGGGGCTAACAACAAAATGTTAGAAAGCCCGTTGGGGTTAGGTTTGATCGATAACGCTAGATCGACAGTAGATGCGATCAATCGCACCCATGATGAATTTATTTGGGACGTTAGATCAGGCAAAAGACGTATGGTAGTTCCTAAGTCGTGGTTAAAACGTCCAAATGCTAATTCAAGGCGGAGAGATAATGATACTCATCCACCAATGTTTGATCCAGATGAAACAGTTTACCAAGCTATGTACGGTGATGATGACGCTATTGGCTTTCATGATATGTCTGTTGCAATCCGTGTGGATCAGTATTCAAGCACAATGGAATTTTTCTTGCATGAGTTTGAAAACGAGATCGGACTCTCGCAAGGAACGTTTACCCAAAGTGCCAGCGGTATACAAACTGCGACAGAAGTAGTTTCAAACAATTCAATGACGTATCAAACTAGATCAAGTTATCTGACCATGGTCGAAAAGACGATCACTCAGTTAGTAGACGCTATTTTAGAGCTTGCTCAATGTGGCGAACTCTTTAGCGATGGTAAAGCTCGCTGGACTGGTGATGTGCAAAAGGTCAATATTAACATCGATTTCAACGATGGTGTATTTATTGATCAAGATGCGCAACTGAAAAACGATCTGCAAGCTTTATCTGCTAATGCTTTACCTCTAAAACAGTTTTGGATGCGCAATTATAGCTTGGATGAGGCGACTGCTGATGAATGGATGCAACAACTCAACAGTGAAAAGGTTGGTAATGATCCTGATCCAAGTGGTGAGGTAGGCTTGTTCGGAGGTGCTGACGATGGAACTAGAACAGATGTTGGCGAAAGCGGACAAGATAGCTGATTATTACGTTAAGCTACAACAAAAGATCTTTTATTTGCTGATAGATAACTTCAAGGCAACGAGACCTGAATTAATAAATCAAGATGATCCAGATAGTATTTTAGAATGGCGTCTAAGAGCTTTAGCTAAAATTGGCGCTCTTACTAAGGATACGATCCGAGTTGTCGCAAATACT
The DNA here is from genome assembly GCF_001436215.1 of Ligilactobacillus agilis DSM 20509. Lineage (GTDB taxonomy): Bacteria > Bacillota > Bacilli > Lactobacillales > Lactobacillaceae > Ligilactobacillus > Ligilactobacillus agilis. The sequence continues at coordinate 66,477 of NZ_AYYP01000063.1, read as the reverse complement.
TCTGGGAAAGCTGAGAGCTATATCTATGATTTGATCAAAGATGATGGGCTAGAAGTCGCAAAGGACATCAATGCTGAACTATCAGATGCGCTGAAACAAAATAAGCCGATCAGTCCAGAAGTGAACAGCATCGTTAATAGTTATGCTGCACAAACGTTTAGAGATATTGATAATAATGTTAATCAGTCGCTATTATCCACTAATCGTGCGAGAAATGGGGCTGTGAGAGTTTATCAAGATATTATCAATCAAACAGTCTTAGAAGTGCAAACAGGTCTCAAAACGCCTGACAGAGCCTTAAAGGACAATATCTATAAATGGCGTGATAATGGTATCAAAACTAATTTAGTAGACAAAGCCGGACACAACTGGAGCTTAGAAGGCTATACTCGCACTGTAATCCGTACTACTACAGCTAGAACTTATAACGATCTTCGTATTCAAAGCATGAAAGATTTTGATAGTGTGCTAGCAACTATGTCTAGTCATCCAGCATCAAGACCTGCATGCGCCCCTATTCAAGGAAAGATAGTCAATATCGTCCCAAGAGAAAGTTCAAGATATGATCCTGAATATCCTAGCATCTATGATTACGGTTATGGTAAACCAAGTGGATGCTTTGGAATAAATTGTGGACACAAATTATATCCGTATATCAAAGGTGTGTCGCATAATTTCCAAAAGCAATACGATCCTAAAGAAGCAGTCGAAAAGCAAAAGATTCAGCAAAAACAACGGTACTACGAGCGTAATATCAGACGTCTAAAGTACGACTTGGATCTTGCCAGGCGGCAAAATGACGTATCAAGCGAGAGAAAGTTTAATCAAGCCATTAGAGGGTATCAGTCTAAGTTACGAGAGATAGTGAAGAATAACGACTTTTTGACACGGCAGTATGATCGTGAGCAAATTGGTAATCCAAGGATTAGAAGCCATGAAGTATTGAAAAAAGAGTTAGCTGCGTTGCATAAAGAATATGGTCCACACGGATTTCCTAAAGATGTGCAAGAGTATAAGAAACTGTTGTATAATAAAGATACGGGAGGAATTGTCAATGCCTATGTAAAGGCGCGAAGACAAGGAATGGTAGAACCTGTCGTAACTTATCAAGACTTTATCAATATAGATCGAGAATTTAATAAAAAGATAAGTGGTTCTTATACCCAAAACGGTTTGCTAATAAAAGGGTTATCTGACCACGCTATTCCACGGATATTTGGTGCAAGATTTGACCATTCGCATAGGGATTCAAAGGAAAATCCTCTTAGAAGAATCGGAACGGATATTGATACTATTAATAAGGTATTGAAAAATGGTAACCAGATAGAAGATAGCGATAAAGCGGAAGGATATGCATACGATGGTTGGAAAGTTTTTGTTAGCAAAATTACAGGGCTTGTAATTACTATTGAACCATCCAAAAGGAAGAAGATAAAAAATGAGTCAAAAGTTGGATAATATGGAAATCGGATACTTATATTTTGATGCTAAGGATTATTTATTTATTCAGAAAAAGTTTCCTGAATTATATAATCTGTTTGAACAATATGTAGATAGGCGATCAAATGAAATAAGATTGGCTGTTACTGATAAAAGTTGTGATTATCTTGATAATAAAGTTTTGTTGGCCATTACAGAAAGTGCTGCTTATACACCTGATGGTAATCCAACTGATAACGCAGTTAAGTTAGAAACGATTTGGGATAAAGCTTAAACATCGGGAAACCGGTGTTTTTTGTTACAAAAAACTCTAATATTTGACCTAAGCAAGTCGTAAAAAGGCTTATTTTTTATGCAATCAGATCAGCGTGGGGCGTTCCACGTAAAATAAATACGTTAGGAGGTATCGCATAATGCAACGAGAATTTTTGCAGAATTTAGGACTTAGTGACGATCAAGTGCAAGCCGTTTTGGCTCAACATGGTAAGTCGACAAATGAGATCAAGGGAAAACTTGCACGAGCAGAAGAACAGGTAGCAGATTTGCAAAATCAAATCGGTGATCGTGACAAACAACTGAAGAAACTTGAGAAGACTGTTGGTGATAATCAAGAGTTAGCCCAAGAAATTGATAAGTTGCGAAAAGAAAATGAGCAAACTGCCAAAGATTATCAAAGTAAGATCACGAAGCAAGCTAAAGATTTTGCAATCACTAATGCTTTGAAAGATGCAGGGGCTAAAAATACCAAAGCGGTTCTTGCTCTGTTAGATTTAGACAAGGTATCTGTTGATGAAGATGGTCAGCTATTCGGAATTGCCGAACAGTTAGAAGAACTTCAAAAGACGGATGCCTATTTGTTTACACCAAAACAAATAGAACTAGAGAAAAAGGGCCCTGTCAACCTGTTTGCCGGTGGTAATCCTAGTTCTAACGTGGCTAAGGATCCTAAGAATATGTCATTAGACGAACAGACCGATCTATATCGAAAAGATCCTTCGCAATGGCAAAGTTTGTTCGGCAATAACAATAAATAGAAAGGCGGAATTTTAATGACAACACATTTATCAGATATGATTGTTCCTGAGGTCTTTGGGAACTATGTATTGAATACAGCACTTAAAACTAACCGCTTTGTGCTAAGTGGTATTTTGACACCCGATCCAGATCTTGGACCACGTTTATTAGAGGCTGGCACAAAGATCACAGTACCGTTCATTAATGATTTAGACGGAGATCCGGACAACTGGACTGATACGGATGATATTCAAGTAAATCAACTCACATCCGGGAAGCAATTAGGCTTGAAGTTTTACCAAACTAAAGCTTTTGGGTACACTTCGTTGTCACAAATGATCTCTGGCGCACCTATTCAAACAACGATCGGCAATCGCTTTGCTAATTTCTGGACACGAGCAGATGAAAAGATGTTGCTTGCTGTTTTAAATGGTGTGATGGGAGTCAGCAAAGTAAAAAATGCAAAATTCTATGACGCTACTGTTAAAACGCCAACAGATGCAGCATTTAGCGCTAAAGGATTTATCGCCGCTATCGGTTTGATGGGCGACTTGCAAGATACTTCTTTTGGTGCGATTGCGGTCAACTCTGCTACTTACTCGATGATGAAGATGCAAAATCTTATCGAAACGATCCAGCCACAAAATGGTGCTTTGCCATTCGAAGCGTATAACGGCTTGCGGATCGTACTTGATGACGATATTCCAGTTGACTTGAGCAACAAGCAAAAGCCAACAACAACATCTTATATTTTTGCTCCGGGTGCAGTTCGCTATTCCAGCATTTTAGCAAGTACTGAAACTAAATATGATCCGATCAAAGACGGTGGTACTGATGTGATCGTTCAAAAACGTGTAGGCACGATCCACGTTGCTGGTACATCTGTAAAATCATCATTTGCACCAGCCAAAGGCACATTCCCAACCATGGACGAATTTGGTAAGTCCAGTACTTGGGAAGTTGTAGATGGCATTGATCCACGTACGATCGGTGTTGTGGCATACAAAGCTGAATTAGATCCTGCATTAGTTCCGGGTGCAGAAGTTGCAACAAGTGGCACAGGAGCTTAAGAGAGGACTGAGCTAAATGCTGAGCTTTTCGGAGTACCAAGAACTTGGTGGACAAGTAAGAGATGAAGAGGTATATATCAAGCTGGAACGGGATGCGACAAAGCTTTTGAATACAGCTACACAAATGTTTTACATCAGAAACAACATTGATGAAGATCCAGATCAATGGCGTGTTAAGATGTTCAAATTGGCTTTAGTCGCTCAGATCGATTACACAAATGATGTTGGTGCATCAACTGAATATGATATGGCTCAAAAAGCAGTGAAAAGCGTCTCCATTGATGGAACCACTGTTACAACAGAGGGAACGTTCAAGGATAGCAGTACAAAAGGTATCTATAATGTCGCTTTAGACTATCTCTATCAGACGGACCTGTTATTTGGGGGTGTGGACGTATGTTGAAACCACCAAAGAGCATGTGCAATCAAAGTATTATCTTGAAACTTAAAGTTGAAGATCCTGACGACATTTACGGCGAGTCTACTAATTTCGACGAGATCAAATTAGATAATTGCGTGGTCCATGCTCGAACTGTTTATGAAGGATCTAATAACAATCGGCAGATCGTATCTAATGCGACAATCATGTTATATGCTGGAATCACTACGCCGTTTATTGAGTTGACCAAAAATCATCTTGGATCAAAGATCGAGTATAACGGTGTTGAATACACTTTGACAAACGTCAGTGAGTCCAGAGATCCTTTTAGCAATGAACTTTATCAATATAAATTGGGAGTGATTTGAGTGGGGATCAGAGTTGATATCCATAGCGATGGACTAAGGAGAAAATTTAGTCATGCTAGTTTAGTTCGTGGGCGAAAGGCAGCGGCTAATGACGCGCATCAAGCAATGGAAAAGTATGTGCCTATGCTTCACACAGATGCTTCTACAAATTTACGGAGCATGTCGTTTGTGAACGGCGATGGGACTAGTATCAATTACAGTGCTGTTTATGCTAGAGCTCAATTTTACGGGTTTGTAGGCCCTGCTCCCGGGTATCGCGTGCATAATTACACGACCCCGGGTACTTCAAGGCGTTGGGATCTACGGCTAAAAGGTAATAAGCATGATATGGCATTAGTCAAAGAAGCTTTTGTAAAGGGGGCTCAGTGGAATGGACCTTGATCTTCAAGAGTCATTAGCAAAGTCGATCATAAAAGGTACAGGGCAAAAGCTCAAAGTGGCTTATCTATCACCTGATAGCGATATTGGCTTAGTACCTGTGCAAGGATCACACGTTGTTGAAGCTGACTACTCAGGTAATCAGCTTTGGCAATACAACTATGCGATCACGATCAAAACAAAAAGCGCACGAGAGGCTAAAGAAAAATTATTTGCGATCAGTAACTACTTGAACGGTTTAGATGAACTATTAAGCGATAATGGTAGTTTCCGGTTCAACAATTTAGAAGTATCGAGTGCGCCAAGTGAATTATTAGAAGATACAGCAGGAACGGTGATGTATGAATTAGACATCGCCGTTTTTGTATACACAAAACGATAGGAGGCCGTATAAATGGCGAAAAATACAAAACCCATTGCGGGTACAGAATTAACTACAAATGGCGCAGCGCTAAACGTTGTTAATAAATTATATCTTGATACAACAGATGCAACAGACTTAGATGATGTTACTACAGGTAAATGGGCGTGGTTAGCGTTAGATATTACGCAGATCACACCAAGTGCCAACGAAACATCACAATCTGATGCTGACTATGCTGGTAATGGTTTTGGATCTACTGAGGTCACATCAAAACGTTATCAATTAGCGGTTACTGGTAAGCGTCATATTGGGGATGCTGCACAAGATTATGTTGCATCTAAACAATTTGCGATCGGTAACGCATTGCATACGCGTGCTCTTTGGATTGATAACGGTGAAGCCATTTTAGCAGAAGTAACACTCTCTAACATCGTTCCAACTGGTGGGAACGCTAATGCTAATCAAACTTTCCAAGTTACGATCGTATTTAACGGTGCACCGGTTGCTATCGATGGCAAGTTGACTATGAGCGATCGCCCAGATAGTGACGGAACGTACACAGCAACAGTTGCACCAGCTACAACTGTGATCACACCAAGCCAAAACTAGAAACATAAAATTTAAAAACAGAGACGAGAAAAGTGAGACGAAATAAGAAAGGGTAATTTAAATGTCAGTACTTAACTTAGATCAAAAATTAACAGTCGATAACAAAAAGATCGTACAAATCGGTGGCGAAGAATATGAACTTATCTTTAACGACAAATTTGCCAAGCTTGTAGCTGATATGCAACTTAAGGTAGCAGAAGCAACAAAAGACTTTGATGACGATGCTAAACTAGAGCAATTTGCCAAGAAAGAATATGCCGAACAAAAAGAACAATTAATGGCAGCCTTCGATAAAGGCAAGGTAGTAGTTGTTGACGCCTTAGATCAACTGTTAGGCGAAGGTGAGGGCGAACGCTTGTATAAGTACTACAATGAATCAACTCAAGCATTGACTGCCTTGGTTGCCTTATTGAATAATGCTGCAAATGATGCTGTGCGTGAAAATAAAGCTAAAAACCGTGCAGAACGTCGAGCTAAGTACAAGAAAAACCACTAGAGGTGACGTAATATGCTAAGTTTAACGCGAGATCCGTTAAATAAAGTGATTTTCGAGGGTAAAACATACCACCTAGACTTAGCTTTTGATACTGTTATCCAATACTTGCAGTTATCTTCTGATGCAGATCTATCGGATGCTGAAAAGACCGATTGTGCGATCAAACTTTTTTTAGATGATCAAGATCTTCCCAGTGATCCAAATTTTTACGAGTTAGTATTTGATGCGATAAGCGAAGAAATAACCTCAGAACCTTACGGAAATAATGCACAGGGTGGAAATCCTTTTGGGCTAGCGCCAATTAAGTATTTTGATTACGTACAAGACGCAGAAGCGATTTTTGCGAGCTTTATGAGTGAGTATCATATTAATTTACTTGAACAGCGCGGGAAAATGCACTGGCGAACGTTCAAAGCATTATTTGACGGTTTGAGCGATAGATCTTATATGCAACGCATAATCACCATTAGACAGCGAGATTTAAGCGAGATCGATGATAGTAAAGCGCAACAGCAGTTGAACGAAGCAAAGAACTACTATATGTTAGATGATTCAAGCGTTACAGAAGAAAAACAGGATCAAGTTGAACAAACGTCAGCACTGTCAGCTATGTTTAAAGCTATGCAAGGTCAAGTTAGGAAAGGGGGCTAGTGAATGGCAGCAGATGCAAGTGTTGTTATTGATTTTGATGTCAAGACGCAACAACTGGAGTCAGACAAAGAACAAATTAATAAGATCTTGTCAGCAATCGGTGAAAATACCGGTGACAAGATGGATGATGAATTTAAAAAGTCAGCTGATAATGTTGTCAGCGAAGCTAAAGCTGTCAAAAAAGATGTTGACAACGAACTAAAGAAGCCAACAGCTACGATCACACCTAAAGTTGATGATAGCGAAGCTCAAAAAGGTACGCAAAAAGTCATCACTAGCCTCCGTAAGCTTCCAAAAGAGCAAAAGGTAAAGTTAGACGCTGATGCTAGAAAAGCCGGCATAGATGATTTTACAAGCCTTTTAAAGCGAGTACCTAAAAAACTACGTACAGAGATCCTAGCACAAGCACAAAAAGATGAAGTGATCGATTATGAATCTTTGCTCAAAAGAATACCGCCTAAGCTACTGACAGATGTCCAGTTAAACGATAATGCTAGTGATAAACTCAAGGCTATCCGAAGTGAGGTCGAGAGTACAGAAACAGGCTTTGCACGTCTAAAGACGATCGTTGCTGGCTCGTTTCTTGGTGGCGCTGTTTCGAGCGGTGTTACTACCGTTGTAGATGGTTTAAAGGATATTGCAGTTGAAGGGGCAAATGCTTCGGATGCAATGGATAAGTTTAGATCCACGATGCAACTTGGCGGTTTCGGTGAAGAGGAAATCAAGAAGACATCTGATGAGGTTATGGAATACGCCAATAAGACGGTCTATGATCTTGATGACATTTCAAACACAACAGCTCAGTTAGCCGCTAACGGCATCAAGAACTATATGGGCTTAACGGAAGCCGCGGGGAACTTAAATGCTCAAGCCGGTGGTAATGCTGAAACGTTTAAATCTGTCGCAATGATGCTTACTCAAACCGCCGGAGCTGGTAAACTGACTACCGAAAACTGGAACCAATTAGCCGATGCGATCCCCGGGGCGTCTGGTGTACTTCAAAAAGCAATGAAAGATGCTGGAGCATATACGGGTAACTTTAGGGATGCGATGGCTGATGGGCAGATCACAGCTGACGAATTTGCTGACGCGATCACTAAATTAGGTCAAACAGATGGCGCTAAAAAGGCGGCTGAATCAACTAAAACGTTTGAAGGTGCGATCGGTAACCTGCAAGCGGCAGTTGTCGACGGTATGAAGAACATCATTGACGCATTTGGTAAAGATAAGTTTACGGGCCCTATCAATGGTCTGGGTAACATTGTTCAAGATACGTTTAGCAAGATTACAAAGACAATCGAAAATAACAAAAAAGTCATTGATGCGCTTGGTGGTGTATTTTCCGGTGTATTTGGAGCAATCGGTAACACTTTATCAATGTTTGCGATGAGTTTCAAGGCGAACGTGGCGGGTGTGTTGAATAATAAAGAAGTCACTCAAAATGTCGAAAGTTTTAAGAAGAGCTTTGATCGAGTGATGGAAGCAATCAAGCCTATCGAACAAGCAATCGGTGGGCTTTTAGGCGTGATCGCAGGTGGCGCATTTTCGCTAGCTGTGGATATTGTAAGGAGTTTAGCTAAGGGGTTAGGACTAACAGGCGATGAAGCTGATAAAGCTAAGGGTAAAATGGACTTTAGCGGTGTTGCACGCGTATTTTCAACTGTTTCACAATCTTTAAACATTGTCTTGAATTTTATTAAGCCAGTAGTTCGAGCATTAGGAGAAATGGCGGGCGTCATTGCTAAGTCAGCATTCGCTACATTCGCGGATGTGCTCAATGCTGTTGGTAAAGCGTTAGGTGCTGCATTTGATAAAATATCACCTCTTATTCCTGCACTTAACGATACTGGTAAAGGCGCTTCGGCGATCACTAAGCATGAAGGTAAATTAAAAGCGGTAGGTGTTGCGATCGGAAGTATTGGTACAGCTATTGTAGCGCTTAAAGGTGCCAAAGTGATTTTTGATGGTGTTAGCGCAGGCGTTACAGCCTTGTCCAATGCGACTAAAATTGCTACTGGTGTTCAGGCGGCGTTTAATGCTGTTATGGCGATAGATCCGGTTGTTTTGATTATCGGTGCAGTCATCGCTTTAGGAGTCGCAGTTTACGAGGCTTACAAACACTTCAAGCCATTTAGAGATTGGGTAAATAAGACTTGGGACTCACTTAAGAGTTTCGGGTCTGGAGTCGCTAAAGTCGGCAAACAGATCTATCACGGTATCGTTGATGGTATATCAGACGTGATCAGTTGGATCAAGAAGAACTGGAAAGGTCTAGGTCTATTACTCGTTAACCCGATCGCAGGAGCTATTAAGCTATTGTATGACAACAATAAAGGCTTTAAGAAGTGGGCTGATAGCGTTATTGATACGATCAAGAACGCTTGGAAAAGTGCAACGAAAGCTTTAGTGAAAGTTTGGGAATCGATTATTGATGGCATAGTAAAAGTCTGGAAGCCGTTGAGCAAGGCACTGTCTGTTACTTGGGATGCTATCAAGAAAGTTGCTGAGATCACATTTAAGGCGATTGGTGCCGTGATCTTAGCGCCTATCGTCCTAGTGTCAGCTACGATCGTCGCCATCTGGAAAGCTGTGCATAAACCACTTGAAGCGGCTTGGAAAGCAATATCTAAAACCGCTTCAAGCGTCTGGAACAGTATCAAAAAGACAACTGAAAAAGTCTGGAATGGTATCAAAGACACCGTGATTGATGTTTCGCTGGCAATTTATAAGCCTATCAAAAAAGCGTGGGATAAGGTAGTCCAAGTTGTTACAGATCTTTGGAACGGACTGAAAAAGACAGCATCTAAAATCTGGAACGGCATTAAAGATGCAGTGGTGGATGCAACAGAAGCTGTTTATAAGCCAGTGCATAAAGCTTTCACTAAAGTCGGTAACTGGATCGGAGACAAATGGGATAATATCAAAAAATTTACGTCCGATAAATGGAATAACATCAAAGATACGATCGGTAACATGACCGATAAAGCGCACAGAGTTGCCAAAAGGAATACCGAAGCTTTGAAATCGTCAGTTAGTGAGAAGTGGGATGCTGTAAAAAGCGTGACTGGTAAAGCGTGGGGGAGTGTCAGCGATTATGTCGGCGAACACAGCGCAAACGCTAAAAATAAAGCATCAAAAAACTTTAACGCTTTGAAAGATACCATGTCTAGCATTCTCGATTCTATTAGTCAAACTTGGAAGCGTGTTTGGAGTAGTATCTCAGATTATTTCTCTGGTATTTGGGATAGCATCAAGAAAAATGCTAGAAATGGCTTAAACGCTGTCATTGATTTCCTTAATGGCGGTATTGGTGGAATCAACAACGTCGTTCACTTTTTCGGCGGTAAGAAACAAACGATTTCACCAATACCTAAACTTGCTAAGGGTGGTCGAATGTCACGATCAACATTAGCTCTGGTCAATGACGAAGAAAGCCCAACTTATCGAGAAGCTATTTTCAGACGCGATGGATCTATTGAAGTTCCGAAAGAGCGCAACGTCTTAACACATCTCGAAGCAGGTGATGCTGTTATGCCGGCTAAACAAACCGCTATGTTGCTTGGCTTGCCACAATATAAGGGCGGGTTTGGCGACTGGTTAGGAAAAGCAGCAGACTGGATCGGTGATGTCAGTGGTGATGTTGGTGAATGGCTAGCTGATAAGATTGATCAGTTAGAAGATGCACTCAAGGATCCGTTAGGTGTATTAACTGGACTTTTCAAAAAGAGCAAGAATAGCGCTGAAGCTATTTGGCATGACATCGGAGAGGGTGCTGGTAAATATGTGCCTGAACAAGCAGTTGACTGGTTTAAAGGTATTTTAGACGGATTTAAGAAGAAGTTTGACGAATCTGGCGGTAACCCACCGGGCGAAGGTGCAAAACGCTGGGAACCATATGTTAAAAAGGCGTTAGCCGCTAACGGTTTGCCAACATCAGATGCTTATGTACAAGCTTGGTTGCGTCAAATCCAAAGCGAATCTGGAGGCAATCCGAAAGCAGTGCAAAATGGGTACGTTGATCAAAACACAATCAGTGGTGATTTGGCTAAAGGGTTATTACAAACTATTTCAAGGACGTTCAACGCGCACGCGTTTCCGGGTCATAAAGATATTTTTAACGGGTACGATAACATGTTAGCAGCGATCCATTATGCTAAAGCTCGCTACGGATCTGACATGCTTGCTGTGATCGGACACGGTCACGGTTATGCCAACGGTGGACACGTCTATAATAAACAATTAGCTTGGATCGCAGAGGACGGCGATGAGTTTGTGATCAACAATCGCAAGCCGAACGCTGATAGCTTATTAGCAAGCGCAATCAAGCAACGCGCTGAGATCAACCCTAATAGCTTTAGTGCTAAGATTGCACATATTATTGACGGTGCTCGGACGAGTGGAGTCAACGGCTATGCTACGATGCCTAGCACATCACAACCAGTTGTAACCTCGAATGGTGGTTCAAATTCAGCCGCGATTGATTACAGTGGCCAAATTGCCGAGATCAACCGAAAATTAGATGCAATCGCAGACAAACAAATCAAAGTGGATGGACGTAGCTTTGCTACAGCTTATGAGCAATACGGCGCACGAGAGCGATCGCAAAGAGATAACTTAGGAAGAAGGGGGCTAGCGGTAAATGTCAAATTCTAAGCCGTATGGTTTTACGTTTAACGGACATCATTCAAGCGATTTTGGTTTGCGTGTCTTAGATACAAAACAGATCACATTACCGGCTAAGCGCAAGAGTTTAGTAACTTTGCCGTATAGTTCAAAAGTCATCGATTTAAGCAATGTTTACGGGCAAAACATCTATGATGAACGTACGATTACGTTTCCGTGCAAATTACCATATGGACGCGAAGATCCGTATGAGTTATATAGCAAAGTGACACAGATCACTAATTGGCTGTATCAGCCGATCGGCAAGGTGATTTTACGTGATGATGCAATGCCTAACTATGCTTTTGTGGGTGAAGTACAAGCGGCGCCAACGTTAGAAGAAAATTACAACTTTTCAAAGTTGACGATTGTCTTTCAGTGTGACGCATACCGACTTAAAAAGCGATTTGATGATGTGTGGGATCCGTTTTGCTTTGATCTTGATGCTGCACAAGAGACTGAGTTTGATGTGCACGAGTATGAAAACATCTTACTTATCAACACAGGCGATAAAGAAGCTACATTAGAAGTGACATGCGAGAAGCCGGTTGATCTAGTGTTAGGTGATCAAAGATATCATCTGCGTGCTGGAGGTAATTCAAGTGAAGATATGATCTTGGCTAAAGGTGAAAATTTACTCACGATCGTGGGAAATGGCAAAGTATCATTTGATTGGACTGAAGAGGTGATTTAGTAATGAGTAAAGGTTACCGTGTTACGATCCGACAAGGTTGGAACGGTACAGAGATGTTACTTAATTCTGACGCTTATCAGAGCATCAGATTAGTATCAGCAAGCATTTCAAAAAGCGTGAGTGCTTATGATAGCTTTACTTTTACGCTGGATCCATCACACAAATTATACTCAGTCATTAAGCCGTACAATTTTTTTGTTAAAGTGGTTCGACCAGATCTGAATAGAGTACTTTTTGAAGGGCGTGTCTTGACTTACTCCGATAGTATGGACACAAGTGGAATCATTCAAAAAACAGCTGTCTGTGAGGGACTAGAGGGCTTTTTACATGATAGTGCGCAACCTTGGGCCGAGTATCATAATACAACGCCTAGAGACTTCTTACAGGCGCTTATAAATGAGCATAACAAACAAGTCGAAAGTTATAAGCAGATCAGACTGGGTGATGTCACCGTAACAAATTCTACCGATAACGTTTATCGTTTCGTTGATGATACTAAAGACACCTATGAAAACATTCAGGACAAGCTTGTTAGTCGTCTAGGTGGTGAAATAAAACTTAGAAATGAAGCAGGGATCTTGTACTTGGACTATAAACCGATGATTGGAAATGCAGCAAAGCAGAAGATCCAGTTGGCACATAACATGCTATCATCCTCAAGAAATATTGATCCTACCGAAGTGATCACAGTGTTAAAGCCACTAGGAGCAACGCAGGAGCGACACAACGAGGATGAAAATAAGACAGAGGTATCGAGTCCAAGATTAACGATTGCAAGCGTAAATGACGGCGATGTATATCTGCGTGATGAAGAGTTGATCAAAGAGTTTGGAATCAGAACAAAAGCGCAAACGTGGGATGATGTCACAACGGCTGATATGTTGTTACAAAAAGGCAGAAATTACCTAGCGTCACAAAAAGCGATCAAATACGAATTGCAATTAAGTTACGTTGATCTGTCTTATATTAATGACAATGCTGATATGTTAGCTTGTGGCGATACAATCGCAGTTGTTAATCAGTTGCAAGGTATCGAGATCAGCGAGAGGGTGATCGCAATGACGATTGATCTGCTCCAAGTGCAGAACACGACAGTAACTCTTAGCAACGATCCGTTAGCCCTTAATGAGTATTTAGGTAATGCTAAAGACGCTTATGAAGCTGAACGAAATGCTTTTTACAGCTTGATCCGTGATCAAAAAATGAGCACGTTAGATCTGCTAAAAAAACTTAATAGCTCCCAACAAGAAATTAAAGATCTAAGCGCTGCGTTAAAAGATCTCGAAAATAAAGTAAACGCACAGACACCAGATAAACCTCAGCCTCTGCATATCGGTAAGATTATCGATGTTAGCGAGTGGCAAGGCGTGATCGATTGGAATGCTGTTGTTAGCGATGATGTCACGCTAAGCATTATCAGAATACAAGACGGATCGTCGCATCAAGATCTCAAATACATGGAAAATCTGCAGAAATGTATCTCTGCTGGTGGAAAGTATGCAGTATATGCGTACTTCCGTGGCACATCAACAGCAGATGCACAGCAAGAAGCTAAAGATTTTTACGAACGTACACAACGGGTTGTTGCAGGTAAGCAACAGCCTGTTTTTTATGCGATCGATGTCGAGAGTACAGAAATGGGTGGCAATGTGTCGCAAATGCGAGCCGGGATCGAAGCGTTTATGTCACAGTTGAATGCTTTAGGTGTTCCAGACAACAGGATAGTCTTGTATATCGCTAATCATCTATATGATAGCTTTAATCTGAACACAGCTCGAGCTGGTGCAATCTGGATCCCAAGCTATGGACAAAATGATGGATCTATCGTCAATAGTACTAAGCCTACACATCCTTATGATCTCTGGCAATATACAAGCAAAGGCCGTGTGTCTGGAATCACTGGCAACGTTGATATGAATACGGAACCGAGTGACAAATTCAAGGCTTATCTTAACTGAAAGGAAGTGAGAAAGTGACGTATAGAGATAAAACGCCGATTACAGATGAAGACATTAGAAAATTGAATGGTAATGTATCGGTTGGCGATGTCGATCGTGTGGCGCAAACAGTAGCCAAGTGGTTGAGAGAAAAGATGTATGGTAAGGATGTTCGCGAAGCTTTAGCACAATGGACGATATTTACTGCAAAAATAGCGGAATATTTAGTTAATGACGAAGCTGCCTTTAAATTAGATGTGCTTAGAACTAAAAATGACCTGGTAGCAAGACAAACACAAGTTGAGAGCAGGCAGACCGATTTAGAAAATGCATTTAAGTCGGTGATATCTAACGCTACTAAGGATAGTGAAGTTATTTTAGCAAGAAGTAGTTCAAGGTATGGTGCTTATTTAACGCTAGATGATCGAATAGAATATTTAGAGCAATTAATCGGTTCCTATGTTCCTAGTGGGTTTACGGTCACTATCAAGCATAATCAAAATAGGAACCCAGATGTAAAAGTCCGCTACTACGAATATGCTTTAGGAACGGAACCGGATGGAATTGGGACAGGACCTAAGGGTTCGTTTGGTGGAACTAATAACGTTGATGTGCCAGCTACGGTGGAGTACAAAGATGCTAATACTGTGTTAGTACATTTACCAACCAATTATCGGTTAACAGGGGCGCCTATCTTTGAGCAAGATAAATGGCGCTTGATTGATGGTTATAAGGCGCTAAGTTTTGATTTAGGAACTGTTGATACAACTGCAGCTATTAAGGGAAATAGTGGTAACAGCACTTCCCAAGATAATAATGTTATTACAGCACCACAAAATTTACATGCAACGGCTATTAATGATACTACAGAGAAATTGATTTGGGAGTGATTTTAAAATGAAGTTTTATATTTACAGAGGGGTAGGCTCTTCTGGTGAATTAACCAAAATTGCAGAAGTGACGGATGCAAAAACCTATACGGATACAGGGTTACAGCCTAAGACAATTTATCGCTACGCTGTTTCAGCCTACAATGGTTTGCGAGAAAGCGCTAAGTCTAATATTATCACGGTAACAACAGCAGAAATTCTAATTGCAACTATCACCTTAGCAATCGACAAAACTAGTTTAGAGGTTGGTGGTACGGCTAAAATTACGGTGACAGTAACGCCACCTAACCAGACTAGCGGAACCCCAACTTTAGCAAGTACTAATACTGAGGTAGCAACTGTAGATAATAGCGGAAATGTCCGTGCGGTGGGAGTAGGTACTACCACGATTACTGCTAGTTTAGCCGGGAAAACCTCTAATATGCTTACAATAACTGTTTATGAAGCCTTAGTTAATGTAAGTAATCTATCATCAAGTAATGTTACATCTAGTGGCGTGACTTTAAGTTGGACGTGATGAAAAATGAATTATCGAATTTATAATGGCTCTAGTTTAGTAACAACTATCAGTTCTAAAAGTTATAGTTTCAGTAGCTTACAGCCTAATACAAGTTACCAGTTTAGTGTTGCAGCCTACAATGGGAAACGTGAAGGAACGAAGGCGACGATAACGGTTAGAACGAGAGGAGTCCGTTTGGTAGTTGCTAAGAGTTTAACAGTTGATAGCACAGTCAACCTGATGTACCAAGAGTACAGCTTAGGTTTAGTTCCAATTGGAACGGAACCTAAAGGGATGTTTGGTGGAGGCAACAGGGAAGCTTTAACGGCCAAAGTGATAGCAAGTACTAACGGTCAGAGCACGATTGAACTTCAATCTAGCTTCAATAAACTAGCAGAAAATACTAAGTTAGTTTTACAAAACGGTGTCTATTGTGCCTTTGTGGGCTATAAGGCAATTTATTTAAGATAGGAGTGGTCATAAAATGACGGTAAATATTACAAGTATTCCCCGTGGGGATGAAAATGGTTTGGATAAGATTAACGCTAATTTTAAAGAGGTTAAAACTATTGATGATGGAGTAACGGCTTTAAACCAAAAAGATACAGCTAATTTTAAGATTGGCAAATTTATTGGCGCTGGAGCAAGTACGGATTTGAACAACTTAACGCAAGGTGTTCATACAGTAGGTTTGTGGGGAGAAGCTACAAACTCCTCGTGGCCAAAATCTCAACAAGGTTCAAAAATCAATGCTTGGGGAACACTGTTACAAATAGGAGCAAGTACTGAAATTTGCACACAGATAATGATATTAGTTGGAGTAGGGATGCTTTACAGAATTAGAACAAATAACGTATGGGGACCTTGGGCTAGAGTACAATCAGTAGAAGATAAGTAGGAGGTTATCATATGTTAATTTTTATTTACGATAAAGAAACAAAAAGATACATGTATCCAGTAAGCGATTATCCAGATAATTACGCTTTACCAGAAAACGCAACAACGGTTGAACCGGTAGATAGTAACGGGGCGGGTTTATATAATCCAACGTGGAATGAAAGTACAAATTCTTGGGATAGTTTGACAGAAGAAGAATGGAAGAAAAAATATATAGTTCCAGAAGTTAAACCAGAACCAACAGAAGCCGAGCAGTTACAGGCGCAGCAGGTAGTAATGATTGCCAATTTAACTAAGCAGGTGCAAGACCTACAAGGGGCAGTTAAGACATTAGTTTTACAAAATGCAGTAAATAAGGAGGAAAAATAGATGTACACTTATAGTTTTGTTAATAGTTTTTATAAAATGGGGCTTTTCACTAAGGATGATGTTAAGTTGTTACTAGAGGTTAAACAATTCAGTCAGGACGATTACAATAAAATGTTCCCAGAAGATAATACTTTGACAGCTTAGTTATTAGTGGTGGGTGGGAGGTAGTTTAAATTTAAGGAAGTGAATGCATGTGCATACATTACTAGGATATTCCTGGGCGGAGATAGCGTCAATCTTGGCGGTTATTTCCGTCCTTTTTAGTTCGGTGTACTGGTTAATTCGGCATGGCGCTAAAGTACTGAATAATGCTATTGGTGTTGGAACTTATCCACTGCAACAGCAATTTAAAGAATTAACTAGTACGATTAAGCAACTTAATAATAACTTTGAGGAACAACGCAGAAGCTTAAAAAAGTTGGAAGATGAAGTAGAAGAACATGATAAGGCGATTCTACTTCACGATGAAAAAATTAAACGATTGGAGGGGATAAAATGAAAAAAGTATTTAAGGCATTTCTTGATAAAGATGGCAAGCTGAATCGCAAAACAGTTACTTCTTTAGTACTACTATTGATTGTTCTAGCGCAGCAGCTGTGTGCGATTTTTAACCTGAAATTCACAGGTGACGTCGGCCAAATCATGGACCTGGTTAATACGATTTTGACGATTGGCGGTATCTTAGGTTTGGTCGATGGAGTTACTGTCGACACGGAAACAGTAAAGTCTATTGACAAGACTGCGAACGAGGCTTTAAAACTCGCGTCTCAGCACCAAGAAAAAGGTGGTAAGCATGATTAAATTAAATAAGAAACGGCTTTTAGGTCTAACCATTTTGGTTGGGCTTTTTTTAGTGCCTGTAAATGTTTATGCTGCTAAAGGAGACCATGGTGTCGATTGGTCTAAGTATCAAGGCACAAATGGTGTTTGGGGATACGCGCATGACAAGTTTTCAATCAGCCAGATTGGTGGGACCACTACTGGTTGGGATTTATATGACCAATGGACTTACCCAACACAAGTAAGCTCAACTATTGCGCAAAATAAGAGGGCACATACGTATATTTGGTGGCAGAATGTGACTTCAAATAGTCAAGCAGATTATGTATTGAATTATTTTTTACCAAAGGTTCAAACTCCAAAAGGTTCGATTGTGGCTTTAGACGTTGAATCTGGTTATCAGAACACGCAGGCAATTGTTCACGCAATTAAACGTATTAAAGAAGCGGGATATACACCGATGGTTTATGGATATAAGGATTACTTAGTTAATAACACTGATTTAAAATTATTATCCACTTTGTGTCAGTTGTGGTTAGCGGAATATCCAAACTATGCCGTAACGCCAGAGCCTAACTACAATTATTTCCCGAGCTTTGAGAACATCGGTGTTTTTCAATTCACTTCAACTTACATCGCTGGTGGATTGGACGGAGATATTGACTTAACTGGGATTACTGACAATGGCTACAAGAATGGTAATCCAGAGAAACCTAAGACACACACTCAAGCGATTGATGCAGGTATTAAAGCTGATAACACACCTAAGCGTGATATTACAGTAGGATATACTGTTAAAGTGAACTATTCTGCTACTCGCTGGGCTACAGGTCAATATGTTCCTAATTTTATCAAGGGTAATTCTTATAAAGTTATCCAAGTATCTGGTAATAAAGTGTTGCTAGACGGTGTTATGTCATGGATTAGCAAATCTGATGTAGAAATTCTACAAACAACAACTCCAGTTCAATCTAACAACTCAAGCTACTATAACGTTAAATACGGGGACACTTTAGGTGGGATTGCTAGTCATTATGGAACAACTTGGCAAAGATTACAAGCGTTGAATGGTCTAAGCAACCCTAACAGAATTTATCCGGGACAACGGTTAAAGGTAACTGGAAATGTGTACGCTCAACGAACTTACATCGTGCGCTACGGTGATACTTTAAGCGGTATTGCTGCTAAGTTAGGTACGAGCGTTTATAATCTGCAAAGTAAGAACAGCATTCGTAATGCTAACTTAATCTTTGTAGGTCAAACATTGCATTATTAAATATGTTTACTGCTCACTTCCTGCGGGAGGTGGGCTTATTTTTTTACAAAAAATTCATTAATTTAGGGCGGGATACCAGTGGTTTTAACCACTGGAGGGATAGCCCTCACTTTAGATTCGTAAGAATCTACTTTTTACCCTTTCGCCTCCTTATTATGTGTATTTGCCGAACAAAAGTGCTATAATTATCCGTGAAGAAAGTGAGGTGAACCTAATGGAAATGCAAGTTGCTGTTAAAGTGAAATTAAATCTTGTTAACGCAGATATTGCTTCGAGTTTTACTAATACGATGGAACAATATCGCTTAGCTTGTAATTACGTTTCTGGATACATTTTTAATCATGATTTTGATATGAAACAAAGTCGATTAAACAAAGTTTTGTATACTAATTTACGTAGTTTGTTTATGCTTAAATCACAAATGGCTCAATCTGTAATTAGAACCGTGATTGCTCGTTATAAAACCGTTAAAACTCAAATGAAACGCAAA
>NZ_AYYP01000063.1:8169-47204 GCF_001436215.1 Ligilactobacillus agilis DSM 20509 | reverse complement strand
ATTAATACTGGTGAATGGTATCGTGAAATTCGAGATTTAACTTGGTTACAAAAACCCATTATCTTTAACCGACCTCAAGTAGATTTACAACGTAATCGTGATTGGTCTTATTTAAGTAGCGGTCAATTATCAATTAACACCCTTGACGGTCGAGTTAAAGTTACCCCTGTTTGTCACGGCTTTGACCAATACTTCGATGGCACTTGGAAGTTTGGCTTAGCTAAATTACTCAAAACTAGTGGTAAGTGGTATTTGCATATTTCAGCTACTAAAACTGTAGCTGATTTTGATAACCAAACTGTAAAACACGTGGTTGGCATTGACCGTGGTTTACGTTTTTTAGCTACTACTTATGACGAGCAAGGTAAAACCGTCTTTTTTGACGGCAAAGCTGTGATGCGTAAACGCGCTAAGTATCAAAAGTTACGGGCAAAATTACAAGCTAAAGGCACTAAATCAGCTAAACGGCGTTTAAAGAAATTATCCGGACGAGAGAACCGTTGGATGACCGATGTTAACCATCGGCTGTCTAAGACACTGGTCCAAAAATTTGGTTCCAACACCTTATTTGTTTTAGAAGATTTAACAGGTGTTTCTTTTGAACGCACTGATTTACCTAAAGCCTTACGTAATCAAAATAAATCCTGGGCTTTTTACCAATTAGCACAATTCTTGACTTACAAAGCTCACTTAAATAATAGTGAGGTAATTGAAGTTTCAGCTCAATATACTTCCCAACGTTGTCCTAAATGCGGAACAATTAAAAAATCTAACCGTAATCACGACTTACACGAGTATCATTGCACTAATTGTGATTATCGCTCTAATGATGACCGCTTAGGTGCAATGAATATCCAGTTATTGGGTATGCAATATATTAGTGGGCAAGAACAACCTAAATTTGAATTAACGACTAACGCGTAAACGTGTTAGTTAAGTGGGTGCTGTCAACCACCCAATGATGTAGCCACGTATAGTGTGGAAGCAATTAATTGCGTTATGACCACTGACCGTAAGGTCGTGAGCTACAAGCCTCTCACTTTAGTGAGGGGTAGTTGACAAAAGTATTGTAATTATATAGGTTAAGAGGTATAATCTAAATATAGAAAGGAGGAAAGGATTTGGCAAAGAAAAATAAAAAAGAGTCCGACAAAGTGAAAATTGTCAAGTATACAGCAATTGGAGCATGGGCCGCTCCTGTAACTGTACTGCTTGAAATCATCAAGTCACTTATCGAAACTCTTACTAAATAACCTAAAGGGTAAAGTTCAAAGAGCTTTACCCCTTTGCCTATATCCTAACATAGATGAAGGAAGAAGAAAAATATTTTAAGTGGATAATCGGAGCCATTGTGGCAACGGCAATTTTAAGTTTGATAAAGGTGGTATTCTTTTAATGGTATCAGAAGCACAAAAACGAGCTAACGAAAAATGGAAAGCAGCGAATAAAGAGAAGCAAAAGATTTATCGTTATCGTTCTCAAGCCAAGAAATTCATTAATGAATTTGCGACCCAGGATGATTTAGCAGAATTAAAAAAGATGATTGAAGAAAAGATGAGTGAATAAAATAAAAACACCTTAAATCTATTCATAATGGTAGAAAAAGGTGTTTTTTAACGTGTTAGTGACAATTTGGTGACATAATACAGCTCAAAAGCCTATTATATCGCATAATATTATGCCACTGGCAGGAGTCGAACCTGTACTCGGATAAACCGAACAACGACCTGAACGTTGCGCGTCTGCCAATTCCGCCACAGTGGCAAAATGCAAGCGTCTAAAAAGACTACCTACTTAATATACTACAAAGCTAAACAAAAGAAAAGGGTCCTAAGTTATTTTTTGCGTGGAAAACTAATAACGGTACCGTATCCATGAAGCAACATGTATTTTGGTCCAACTGAAACGCGGACAATCTCGGGGATAAAGCGCACTTCGATAACGGCATCCCCATTTAAAGCGGTGGCTCGTTTGGCCAAGCGTCGTTTAATTTCTTCGTAGAGTTCATCGTATTGATCAACCTTGTCAATTTCTTCAGCGAGCAAAGTTTTCTTGATTGTAGCGTTTACAATTCCTTTGATGGCATAAGTCCGATTAATTCCCCCGGTGGTCAGAAACATAAACACCCTCCATTCTTTAAAAATACCTTAAGTTAAATTTTAATAGAATTTAGGATATCTTACAAGCCTAATCTTGGTAAATAATATAAAAAATAATAGATTTATGAGGGCTATTATTGATTTTTTAGAATTAATAGCATAAAATTAAGTTAAAATGAAAGCGTAAACACGAGGGGTGGAGTATTATGGCCAAGGATTTCTTACATTACTATGTCCAAAGAGCAAAAATATATAGAGATGAAGCGCAACGAGCAATTACTTGCACAACGTTAGATGAATACGAACGGGCTGAAATCATCAAAAAGACGTTATTGCGGTCGGTAACAGCTGAGTTGGCAAATTTATCGACGGAGATAAGCGCTTATTATGAGCTACTGGAAGCCATTCAGACTTATAGTCAAAAACAGCTAGAGCTAGTGTTAGAGTTAACTTATATTAGAACGGCTTGTCAAAAATTTATTGATAGTTATGCTTAGATATTTAAATTAATTAATGATATACTATAGGTGTAGACAGTTAATTAAATAAAGGGGGCTTACATTATGTTAAGACAAGAATATAAAACCATTCTAGTTCCTGTAGATGGGTCTGCAATTGCAGAGAAGGCGCTGGTTACGGGAACCGAAATTGCAAAAAGAAATAATGCCCACCTCGATATCTTAAATGTTATTGACTTAAAGCAATTCTCTGTTAGTTTTGGGGGCATGATTGATGCTAACGGGGACGTTGTTTACCAATCATTTGAGGATGTAGAAAAATATCTTGAAGGTTTAAAGAAGCATGTGGAGGAACAAGGCGTGACGGATGTTGCTATCCACGTTCGCTTTGGCTCACCAAGAAATGTGATTGCACGTGATTTCCCTAATGATCATGAGACAGATTTGATTGTGATGGGGCCAACTGGTCTTAATCCAGTCGAAAGAGTGTTGGTGGGAGCAGTTAGTGATTATGTCATTAGGACAGCTGCTTGTGACGTTATGATTGCACGCTAATTACTTAGTTAGGATAAGGATAGGCATTTATGGTGCCTATCCTTATTTTTTAGGTTAAATGTGGTAACATTAAATATGAAAAATTGTCGTAGTAGGTGAGATAATGTTAGGCGAAGTTATCAAATGGATAATTTATGTTTTATTAGTAGTTTTGTTGAGCTATAATATTTATTTAAGCGTGGAGATGACAAAGTTTAAACGCAGGAGTTTAGTTCGCTCAGTAGAAGAATTGTCGCAAATGGAAACACAAATGATAGCTGAACTAAGTAAGACTAAACGAAAGTGGTCATTGCTAGAACAGACTTTATTTTTGATAGCCATCTTTATGGCGTTTAAGGGTAAACAAATAGAAGTAGCCTTTTTTATAGATTTATATACGGTTGCCTCCATCGTAACTAACAAGCTAACTTATCAAATTTTTAGGATTTTAGCTCTTAAAGATTAGGTATAATCAAACTAAAAAAATAATTAGGTGAGAAAGATGTTAAGTTTAAAGGATTATGGTATTGCGCTGGCTAAGGGATTATTACCTTTAGTGGTGGCAATTGCGTTAGTTAATTTAATAAATGCAAGTAACTGGCAGTATCTCTTAAATTATTATGTGATTTGTAATTATCTAACCTTCTATCCATATAATTTAAATCAAGCTAAGCAACTTGAAAATGAGCAACCGGCAGAACAACCGCTAAGACGGAGCAAAAGCAAGCCGGCACCAGAAGGGTTACGAAGAAGCCATGATGATAGGATTGCTGGCGATAAGGCTAGCGAGATTTTAAGCAGTTGGGTGTTAGCCTTTGGTAAGCACCTCTTATTGTTACTAGTGGCTCCAGGCTTATTTATCTATGGTTTATTATTTTCAAACGAAGTTGGTGAATTCTAATGGATAATATTTGTGTTTTTTGTGGTTCTAATCTAGGTAAACTTGCCGAATTTGAACAGCAGCTAAAGCAATTAGCGACTTATTTGGTTGAACATAGGAAAACTTTAGTCTATGGCGGTGGAAGACTAGGTTTAATGGGAGCCCTATATCAAGATGTAGTCACTGCTGGTGGAAAAGTGATAGGGGTTATTCCTAAAGTTTTAGAAAAACACGCAGTGGTAGCGGATAAAAATACAAGCCTAATTCACGTTAAAGATATGAGTGAACGCAAGCAGAAGTTCGTTGAGTTAGCGGATGTATTCGTTGTTTTTCCGGGTGGGTTAGGAACAATGGAAGAATTCTTTCAGGTTTACTCCTGGGCTCAATTGGGCTTGGTGACTAAACCAATCGTTTTAGTTAACATTGGGGGATACTATGATAAACTATTAGCCTTCTTAAAAGATGGTGTCAAACAGGGATTTATGCCCCAAGCCAACCTAGATGCCTTGATTGTGGTTGAAGAGGTTATGGCGGGTTTAGCGGCAGCCAAAAACTTCGAGTATCACCAAGCCAATAAGTGGCAGGATGTTTCCCAAAGATAAAGGTAACAGGTATTTCGGACTGAATTTCAATCTAGTTTGTAAATCAAAGAAAAATTAGAGCTTCCTAGAAGGGTTATGACTACTAAAGTAAGGGTTTTAGTTTTGAAAAATATATAATTATAAGAAAAAAACTGAAACTTTTAACCGTTGACTCATTTTATTTAACTTGCTATAATAACTTAATAAATTTACAAGTTAGTTTTAAATTATGGAAGGGACTTGATTGAAATGAAAAATATTTGGAAACGTATGATGGCTAAGGAGGATCCGTCGGTTTATAAAGCCAAGGATGCTCACTTGCTACAAGTATTGACCACTAAGGATTTCTTAGCTTTAGGGGTCGGAACAATTGTCAGTACTGCCATCTTCACTTTACCTGGGGTAGTAGCGGCTAAGTATGCTGGTCCAGCTGTTGCTTTATCCTTCCTAGCAGCTGCCGTCGTCGCCGCTTTAGTGGCTTTTGCTTACGCCGAAATGGCTTCAACCATGCCTTTTGCTGGTTCTGCTTACTCTTGGATTAACGTTGTTTTTGGAGAATTTTTTGGTTGGGTAGCTGGCTGGGCTTTGTTGGCCGAGTATTTTATTGCGGTTGCCTTCGTTGGTTCAGGGCTGTCGGCTAACTTTAGAGGTTTAATTGAACCGTTAGGCTTTAAGTTACCTGCCGCCTTGTCCAACCCATTTGGTAGTAATGGTGGGGTAATTGATATTATTGCGGTGGTAGTGTTATTACTGATTGCGTCTTTGATTTCACGGGGTGTTTCTGAAGCGGCCCGGGTTCAAAATGCACTAGTTATTTTGAAAGTTTTAGCTATTTTATTATTTATCGTTGTTGGTGCAACTGCAATCAAGTTTAGTAACTATACACCATTTATTCCAGCCCACCACACTAACCCAGATGGAACACCATTTGGGGGTTGGCAAGGTATTTATGCAGGGGTATCTTCCATCTTCTTGGCTTACATTGGGTTTGATTCAATCGCTGCTAATGCTGCAGAAGCTAAGAACCCGTCTAAGACGATGCCACGGGGGATTTTAGGTTCCTTATTAATTGCAGTGTTATTATTCGTGTCTGTTTCCCTAGTTTTGGTAGGAATGTATAAGTATACTAACTTTGCTGATAACGCTGAACCGGTTGGTTGGGCTTTACGTAATGCGGGTCATCCGGTGGTAGCGACAGTTGTTTCATCTATCGCCGTTTTAGGGATGTTTACTGCCTTAATCGGGATGATGTTAGCTGGTTCCCGGTTACTTTATTCCTTTGGACGTGATGGAATGTTACCTAGTTGGTTAGGCAAGTTAAATAAAAACCAATTACCTAATAATGCCCTATTGACCTTAACTGTAGTTACGGTTATCTTAGGGGCGGTCTTTCCATTTGAAACTTTATCTCAGTTGGTTTCTGCCGGGACTTTAATTGCCTTCATGTTTGTTTCGTTAGGAATTTACGCAATTCGGCCCCGTGAAGGAAAAGACTTACAGATGCCAGGCTTTAAGATGCCATTTTACCCAGTTTTACCTGCAGTTGCTTTTCTAGGAGCGTTAGCAGTTTTTTGGGGCTTGGATATTGAAGCTAAGGAATACGCTGGTTATTGGTTCATTTTGGGTGTGATTATCTACTTTAGTTATGGGATGTCACATTCAATCCTAGCTAAGAAAAAGTAATTAAAACTTGGTAAAAAAAGCTACGTACTTCGTGATTCTTGACGAAGACGTAGCTTTTTTAGTGGGTTAGTTTTATGCGAGGGTAAGTTGTGGCCAAATAGTTAGCCAGTTTTTACGTTCGACCCGTTTATGAAATTGAGCTAGCTTAGTTGAGTCGGTTAAGAAATTAGGACTAGCAACTAGTTTAAACTCGAACAAATCGTTGAGACCATAAGGAGCAATGATGCTAACTTTACCTTGAAAATCAAGGTTGACCCCAACGGCTGAAGCAGTCTCGGGAAAAGCAGCAATCACGTCTGGGAGGGCCTGCCCATTTTGGTGATGACCTGCGTGCGGATTGATTTGACTGAGATTGTTTAGGCTCCAAAGATATTTTGAATAGGTTTGGTTTAAGCGGGTAGTCAGTACTTGGTGTTCTTCTGCACTTTCAAATTGAGCGTTATAAAAAATGTCTAAATTACCTAATTTTAAATTAGTTTCTCGTTGAATCAGTGAATTCCAAACCAAAGTCCTGACAGAGCCTGCACAGAGATAAGCTTGCCCTAGGTGAAACTTGCGGAGGATTGCAAAAATTTCGTTAATTTCAGGGTTATTGATAAGTAATTGCTCTAGTTGTTCTTGATATTTCATTAGTGAAGATAATTCCCTTCTATTTCTGTCGTCTCTTACCCTTTATTGTGGCATTTTTGAAATTCAGTAACATGATTTTCTGAAAATAATTAACAATCAACAAATAATGCTTATCTTAACGATAACTAAAGGGAAGGATATTGATAAAAAACGTGCAAAGCTGAGCAAATTTTGCTATATTAAAACTATGTAAAATGGGTTAGCACTTTAGATAGAATCGTAATTTTTATAAAGGTGCTACTATTTTGGAGGAGTATATGTGAAAAAAATTCTAGCAATCAACTCTGGAAGTTCTAGTTTAAAATTTAAATTATTTGAGATGCCTGCGGAAAAAGTTCTAGCAGCGGGTTTAATTGAGAGAATTGGGTTTAAGGATGGGGGCGTGACCCTTAAATACGGAGCTGGTCAGGTATATACCGAGACTAGAAAGGTAAGTGATCACCGTGTGGCGGTTGACCTTTTAATGGATTTATTAATTGAGTTTAAGATTATTGAAGATTACGGTGAAATTACTGGAATTGGTCACAGGATTGTGGCTGGCGGTGAGTACTTTAAGGAATCAACAATCATTGATGACGAAGCGGAAGCTAAAATTGAGCAGCTAATTCCGCTCGCTCCTTTGCATAACCCCGCTCACTTGGTGGGAATTAGGGCTTTTAAGAAAAAATTACCCCAAGCTTTAGAGGTTGGCGTCTTTGACACCGCCTTTCACCAAACTATGCCAGAAGAAAACTTTATCTACAGTTTGCCTTACGAATGGTACCAAAAATATAATGCTCGTCGTTATGGGGCCCATGGCACAAGTCATCGCTATGTTGCGCAAGAAGCGGCTAAGTTAATGGGAAAGCCACTCGCAGATTTAAAATTGATTACCTGTCATTTGGGCGCGGGGGCGTCGCTTACAGCCATTAAGGATGGTAAGTCTTTTGATACGTCAATGGGCTTTACCCCCCTATCAGGGGTAACAATGGCTACGCGTTCTGGAGATGTGGATCCATCTTTATTATCGTATTTGATTGAAAAGGACCCTGAGATAGCTGACATGAGCGAGATGATTGACCGTCTTAATCATGACGCTAGTTTACTAGGCATTTCAGGAGTTTCTTCGGATATGAGGGACGTATTAGCTGCGGCTCCTAGTAACCACCGGGCGCAATTAGCAGTGGATATTTTTGTTAAGAACATTGTTAAATATATTGGCCAGTATATCGCTGAAATGCAAGGCGTTGACGGGATTGTTTTCACGGCTGGAATTGGAGAAAATTCGCAACCAGTTCGTTCTTTGGTAATGAAGCGTTTGGCTTACCTCGGGATTAAAGAGGATGTAGTAGCGAATGCAACCTTTGGTAAAAATACCTTTGTTTCTACTCCCGATTCTAAGGTGAAGGTGATGCGGATTATGACAGACGAGGAATTAGTAATTGCAAGGGATGTGCAAGCGTTAGCTAGGTAGCTATTATTTTGACCTTCAAGTATCTAGAGTGAAAAGTTAGATGCTTGAAGGTTTTTAGTTAGAGCGTACTTAGAAAAGCTGTATCGAACTAATTTTATGTTATAATACAAGTGAGAAACAGAACTGGTTAGTAAGGTAACTAATTTGTAAAGGGAGCGGTCTTTATGAAAAAATATCAAGTTATCTTAGTCGGAGTTGATGGCTCAAAGAATGCCAAGGAAGCAGTTAACAAGGCGCTTGAACTAGCTAAATATTCTGATGCTAAGTTGGTGTTAGCTTCGGTCATAAAACCTTATGTTTCTGTTGGGTTTGGTGGTCCTGGCTTAGAAGTTGACTCTAATTCAGATGATCAAATGACTAATGAAGAGCGAAAGCATCGGGAAGAGATGCTACAAAAGTATGCAAAGGAGGCTAGCCAAGCAGGGGTAACTGCTGAGACGGTGGTAGTGATTGGTTCACCTAAAGAAGAATTAGCAAAGAATTTGGCACAGCAATATCAAGCTGATTTAATCATTGTCGGGGCCACCGGCTTAAATCGGGTTGAACAAGTCATGATTGGGTCAACCGCAAGTTATGTGGTTAGGGCCTCCAAGCGGGATACGCTGGTAGTTACTAGTCAAGCTTAGGCAAATGAAAGGATGTTGTTAGGTGGAAATTGCAGCGGTGCACGAAGTCGAGTTGGCTTTGTTGGCAGAGTTTAAACGCATATGTGATCAAAATAAGCTTAACTACTTTTTAATTGGGGGAACTTTATTGGGGGCAGTTAGGCATCAAGGGTTTATTCCTTGGGATGACGACGTTGACATTGGGATGTTACGGAGTGATTATGATAAGCTACTTAAAATTTTGCCCCAGCAACTGAGTAAAGATTACTATTTTTTGCAAACACCATGGTCTGATCATCACTACGCTTTAAGTTACGCCAAATTACTAGATGAACGGTTTATCATTCAAGAACGGTTTAACTATAATAATGCGAGAAGTGGTTTATTTATTGATATTTTTCCCTTTGATACTATTCCGATGGGAAAAGTCGAGCGAAGCTTACAGATGGTTAACTTTAAGGTGGCCAATGATCAATTATTGTTAAAACTCAATTACAGTCTAATTCCGATGCCAGAGCGAATGGTTAATTCGGCTAAGGAAAAGGTTATTAGTAAACTAGATGAAATTGAGCAACTAAAGGCTAAACGAGAAGAGCTTATGCGCCAGTACAATGTTGACGACTTGTTGCCAGAAGTAAAGAATCTAGCTTCTCAGTATAGCTATGAAAAGGAAGTTTTTGCTAAAGCGGAATTAAGAAAACTAGTGTTACTCGACTTTGAAGGCTTAAAGCTTAAAGCCCCGCAAAGTTACGCTGCCATTTTAACTCAAATGTATGGCAATTATCAGAAATTACCACCACTAGAACAACGGACAAGTAAGCACCTTAGTAATATTAAAGAACGCTAAAAAGCGGATTCCATGTTTTTGACATGAAATCCGCTTTTGTATTGCTAAGCGCGGGCCGTTTTTAGGCGTGCAAATTCAGACTCGCTTAATTGTCCTAGTTCAACTAGCTTAGTTTCAATTAAATTTAAGACATAGTTGCGGTCTGACTGATTTTCAACAAAATCGTATTTATCGCCATCGATAATTAAAAGTGGAGATCCCTTAAAATCCTGTTCCCACTTAGCATAATACTTGAGTAGTCGTTGGTAATAATCGACGAGAGAAGGGTCACTAGAAATCTGTTCGTATTCACGTCCACGTTTTTCAATCCGCTTAATCATTGTTTTGTAGGAAACCTTGATAAAAACGGTTAAATCACTAGCCTCTTCTTGGCTGACCTGTTCTAGTTCGGCTAACATATTGGCCAACAATTCTTGGTAAATTTCGTATTCAATGGCAGTAGCGTTGCCCATATCAGTGTTCATCTTCATAAACATGGCGTCCTCATAAATGGAACGGTCTAAAATAGCGTTATGACTAGCACGGGCTTCCTTCATCATTTTAAAACGACGATTTAAAAAGAATGTTTGAAGTAGGTAAGCGTAAGGATTAGTTGCATCCTTTTGGCCAGCCTGTCTTTTTTTAGCAGCTAACTCATTTCCTTTGTAAAAAAGGGGTAAGACGGGATTGTCGCTAACTGGTTCAAAAAAGGCCCGACTTCCTAGTTCTTGGGCGAGTAGTTCGGTCAAACTTGATTTGCCTGATCCGATAATTCCGGCTAAGGTAATCACAAAAAAGCCTCCTTAAAGACATACTAACAGTAATTTTACAGAGCTTAAGTGTTAAATACAAGCCATCTAATTAAATATTTATTATCTGTGGTAAAGTTCGCACTTATTGGCATGAACAAACCAAACACGAACGTTCGTTAAGACAAATCACGTACGAATATAAAAATTAAATTAAAATAGTTCGAATTTTCTTTGACAATTAAGTTGGGCTTTGTTATTCTTAAGACGAGTAGGAGGGATTGTTGTGTCAGCACAAATCGCAATTGTTATGGGAAGTTCTTCTGATTGGGCGACCATGAAAGAAGCTGCCAAAATTTTAGATCAGTTTAATGTTAGTTACGACAAACAAGTTATTTCCGCACACAGAATGCCTAAGGAAATGTTTGCTTTTGCGCAAGGAGCAGTGGCTGCCGGAGTTAAGGTTATCATTGCAGGTGCTGGTGGAGCTGCGCACTTACCGGGGATGGTAGCTGCTAACACGCCCTTACCAGTAATTGGGGTGCCGGTTCAGTCCCGCGCTTTAAACGGTTTAGATTCGCTGTTATCAATCGTGCAAATGCCGGCTGGCATCCCAGTAGCTACAACTGCTATTGGGGTAGCCGGTGCTAAAAATGCGGCCTTACTAGCCCTACAAATTCTAGGGATTAGTGATTCCGCAGTTCAAGCACAAATTAATAACTACCGCCAAGAAATGCACGATCAAGCTCAAGAAAGTGGTGACCAACTTGTCTAATTATATTGAGCAAGGACAAACCATCGGTATTATAGGTGGTGGCCAGTTAGGTCAGATGCTAGCTTTTGATGCTAAGCAAGCTGGAATGAAGGTAATTGTTTTAGATCCAGACGAAACCTGTCCTACCGGGCAAGCTTGTGATAAGCAGATTGTGGCTGCTTACGATGACATTGCCGCCATTGAAAAGCTAGCTGAATTGGCCGATGTTTTGACCTATGAATTCGAAAATGTTGATTTAAACGCCCTAGAAGATGTGGCAGATAAGGTATCAATCCCCCAAGGGACGGAGCTTTTACGGATTACCAAGGATCGATTGCGGGAAAAGACCTTCTTGAAGGAGCATGGGCTTAAGGTAGCTCCCTTCAGAAGTGTTGCTACTGAAACTGATTTAAAACAAGCTTTGGCAGCCATTGGCTATCCAAGTGTGTTGAAAACATGTCAGGGTGGTTATGATGGCAAGGCTCAAGTTGTATTAAGAACTGAAGCCGATTATGCCCAAGCACAGGAACTTTTACAAAAAGGGCAGTGTATCTTAGAAGGATGGGTTGCCTTTGAAAAAGAGTGCTCTGTAATGGTTGGACGCAATCTGTTAGGCCAGGTGACAGTTTTTCCGGTTAGCGAAAATATTCACCGTAACCAAATCCTTCATGAAAGCATTGTCCCCGCTAGAATTAGCACTACCCTTCAAGAACAAGCGCAAAAGATGGCGGTAACGATTGCTAAGGGACTGAATTTGTGTGGAATTTTAGGAGTAGAGCTGTTTGTTGGTCAAGATGGTCAACTGTATGTAAATGAACTGGCGCCCCGACCACATAACTCAGGCCACTATTCGATTGAAGCCTGTGATTTTTCACAATTTGCAATTCATAACCGGGCCATTTGTAATTGGCCGTTGCCACAGGTCAAATTATTAAAGCCGGTAGTGATGGTTAATGTTTTGGGACAACACTTAGAGTCTAGCCGGCAGTTAATTAAGCAAAAGCCAGCTTGGCATTTCCATGATTATGGTAAAGCCGAAAGCAGGGTTGATCGTAAGATGGGTCACATTACTATTTTGACTGATGACCTGGAAGCAACCCTAGCTGAGATTAAAGCAACTAAAATTTGGGATAAAGAATAGGAGAACATAATGATTTCAAGATATACCCGCCCAGAGATGGCAGCCTTATGGACAGATGAAAAGAAGTATGAATGTTGGTTAGAAGTGGAGTTAGCTGCTGATGAAGCTTGGTCCAAATTAGGTCACATTCCGGCTGAAGATGTTGAAAAGCTACGAAAGAATGCCAAGTTTGATATTAACCGCATTGCAGAAATTGAGGCTGTCACTAAGCACGATGTAATTGCCTTTACTAGGACAGTATCTGAATCTTTAGGTGATGAAAAGAAGTGGGTTCACTACGGCCTAACAAGTACCGACGTGGTTGATACGGCCTACGGTTACCAACTAAAACAGGTTAATGACCACCTCCGTAAAGACTTAGCAGAATTTAAGGAAATTATTGCTAACCAAGCAAGAAAGTACAAGAACACAGTTTGCATGGGGAGAACTCACGGGGTGCACGCAGAACCAACCACTTTTGGCTTGAAGTTAGCCCGGTGGTACTCAGAAATCAAGCGGGATATTGAACGGTTTGAACATGCGGCTGCCGGAGTGGAAGCTGGTAAAATTAGTGGTGCCGTCGGAACCTTCGCCAACATCGATCCCTTTATCGAAGAATATGTTTGCAAGAAGTTAGGGATTCGTCCACAAGAAATTTCAAGTCAAGTCCTTCCACGTGACTTACATGCTGAATACCTTGCAGCTTTGGCATTGATTGCAACTAGCCTAGAAGAATTTGCAACCGAAATTCGTGGCTTGCAAAAATCAGAGACACGTGAAGTGGAAGAACACTTTGCTAAGGGACAAAAGGGTTCCTCAGCTATGCCACATAAGCGCAACCCAATCGGGTCCGAAAACATCTGTGGTCTTGCTAGGGTAGTCAGAGGCCACATGGTAACAGCTTATGAAGACGTTGCTTTATGGCACGAACGTGACATTTCTCATTCATCAGCAGAACGGATTATCTTACCAGATACAACCATCCTGATTGACTACATGCTGCACCGGTTTGGAAATATCGTTAAGAACTTAACCGTCTTTCCAGAAAATATGAAGCGCAACATGGACCGGACCTTTGGTTTGATTTACAGTGGCCGGGTCTTACTTAAATTAATTGACACAGGAATGAGTCGGGAAGCCGCCTATGATTTGATTCAACCTAAGACCGCGCAAGCTTGGGATGAACAACGTCCATTTAGGCCGTTATTAGAAGCAGACCCAGAAATCACTGGTCGTCTTTCCAAGGAAGATTTAGACGATGCCTTTGATTATCACTGGCACTTAAAGCATGTTGATGATATCTTCAAACGAGTAGGACTAGAATAGCTATTTACACATATCGCTTAACGGCTTGTTAAGCGATATGTTTTATTTTATGATGAAAATAAAATCTAAAGGGGGCTTTTTAATGTATTATCACGAAATCAATTTACGTTCGGACAACCCGCAAGCTGGGATGAAACTATATCTGCTTGACGAAGAAATTACCCATAAAAAACACCGTAACCGCCCGTTAATGGTTATTTGTCCAGGGGGAGGCTACCTGTCGTTAGCACACAAGGAAAGTGAGCCAGTGGTAGCCCGCTTTTTAGGGTTAGGCTTTAACGTAGCATTGGTTAATTATTCTGTTTACTTCAAGCAAAGACCGGATGAAAGTCAGCCCGCAATTATTAATGAGGATTATCGTGTAAAAGATTCCTTACTAGATTTAGTTACTAGCTTGAATTTAGTTGAACAGCATGCTGCGGAGTGGTTTATTGATACTAGTCGTGTTTATCTACTTGGTTTTTCGGCTGGTTCTCACTTAGTAACGAGTTTGGCGGAACGATACTTGGATAAGCAGTGGCGCCGGGAAGCTCAATTAAAAATAACTTTTAAAATTCGTGGCTTGTTATTATCTTACCCAATGTTGTCTGCAAACGCGGTGCACGTTAAAGAACAGGCGCACTTCGACGAGCTGATGGCAAAAGAAAGTTTAGCACAGTTGGACTTAGTGACCCAGGTTAATGCGCAAATGCCCCGGACTTTCATCTGGCAAGGTAACGAAGATTTAGCGGTCAGCCCACTTGAAACGAGTAAATTTGTGGTGAAACTTCAAGAGGCTGGGGTTGCCTGTGAATACCATCTCTTTGCAACGGGTGGTCACGGCTTAGCTTTGGCCGACCGGACCAGTGCAGTCTTTGCTAGTGATATTCAGCCTAACCTAGCGGCTTGGGTTGAATTGGCCAGAGTTTGGCTAGTTCAAGATGAGCCTGCAACAATCCACTTATACCCAGATAATCGCGAATAACTACCCAGCACCTAGTGGCATAAAGCTGCTAGGTGCTTTTTTTATTGATTCGCAAGCCGTAACCCAAACTTTAGGGGCGGTATTTGTTATAATGTTAATACTGAAGATATTTTGAAGATAGGAAGATAGCATGTATTCAAGAAGAAAAACGAAACAAAAGCATATTTTTTCGCGGGTACAGGTCATCACGCTTAGCTTTTTAGTAGCAATCTTAATCGGAACCGGCTTATTGATGCTTCCCATGATGAGTGTGACTGGCAAGGCGACCCCTTTTGTTGACGCGATGTTTACGGCCACAACCAGTGTTTGTGTGACGGGCTTGGTGACGGTCACGACTGCAAGTCATTGGTCAGAACTGGGACATTTAGTGATTTTATTGTTAATTCAGCTAGGTGGTCTAGGGACGATTACCTTGATGTCACTAGCCTTTTTTGCAACCGGGCGGCGAATTTCGTTGCAAAATCGCTTGCTGATGGCTGATGCCTTTAATTTGGATAACAACCAAGGTATTGTGCGCTTTGTCATTCACGTCATTCGTGATTCTTTAATAGTTGAGGCAATTGGGGCTTTAGCTTATGCCTGTTATTTTGTTCCCCATTTTGGTTTGGGGAGAGGAAGCTGGTATGCTATTTTTCACTCGATTTCGGCCTTTTGTAACGCTGGCATCGACCTACTAGCCCCTAATAGTTTAATAAACTATGCTGGTAACTGGTGGTTAAACTTTGTGACGATGTTTTTAATCATTTGTGGTGGCTTAGGCTTTACTGTTTGGAATGAATTAGGCCATGGTTTGGTAAACCAATATCGTTATCGAAAAAAAGGTCGGGGAAAAAGGTTAAAAACAACTCTCTCTCAACATAGTAAGGTAGTTTTATTAACGACTGCTATCTTAATTTTGGGTGGGGCTGTTTTGTACTACCTATTCGAGCACAATAATCCAGCAACTTTAGGTAAAGTTGGGACCGCTCAGGCGATGTTAGAAGCTTTATTCCAGTCAGTAACTACTAGGACGGCTGGGTTTGTAACAATCTCCCAAGCTGATTTAACGATTCCTTCAGTAATGTTGACCGTCTTTTTGATGTTTATTGGGGGCTCGCCAACGGGGACCGCCGGTGGGGTGAAGACGACCACCTTGGCAGTAATTATGTTAGAAGTCAAGGCAATCATTAAGGGTGAAGAAGATGTGATTTGCTTTAGACGCCGGATTGGACGCCAAACAATTAGAAAGGCAATTGCAATTACCGTTATTAGTGTGATTGTTAGTGTGATGGCGGTTTTATTAATGTATTTCATCCAGCCTGGTGATATGACCGACAATATTTTTGAAGTTTATAGTGCTCTGGGAACGGTCGGGATTAGTCGCGACTTAACCCCAGATTTGACGACCGCTGCTAAATATTTAATCATTGCTTGTATGTATTTAGGACGGGTTGGTCCGGCCTCAATTTTACTGGCGCTAACTAAACGGGAACACCAAGCTGACATTAAGTATGCAGCCGGAAATATTCGGGTAGGCTAAAGATAGAAAGAAGGATAGAGTAGATGGATAGATCATATGCGGTTTTTGGTTTAGGAGAATTTGGACGGAGTGTTTGCCACGAGTTAATGGAACTAGGCGCCGATGTCTTAGCAGTTGATAGAAACGAAGCGCAAACAACTGCGATTGCAGATGACGTTACGATGGCCGTGGCAATTGATTGTTTAAATGAAATGGCCTATGAAAAATTAGGGCTTAATAATATGGACGGCGTGGTTGTTTCGATGTCTGGTAACCTCGGGGCTTCGATTATGGCGATTATGGCCGCTAAGGATGCCGGGGTGCCTTTGGTCATTGCCAAGGCTTCGGATGATACCCAACGAACAATTTTTCAAAAGGTTGGCGCTAACCGCGTCGTGATTCCAGAACGTGACGGAGCCGTTAGGGCTGCACGTAACCTATTAGCCAAGAATTTCTTGGACTACATTGAACTGTCGGATAAAATTTCGATTGTTGAAATTAACGTCAAACGAGAATGGCTTAACCAGCGCTTAGCTGACTTAAACCTCCGCTCGCGTTACGGCTTAAACGTTATTGCCGTCCGACGTGATGGAGAATTGTTGACGGATATTGGCCCCGATGCTACCTTCATCATGGGAGATACCATTTTAGTGGTAACGGATAAGCAGGATTTAGGATTGGAACGGGGGAAATAAATGGTAGTAATCAAAGATAGAACTGTCATTCAAGATTTAGGGACGGATTTTTTTAGAGATATTGACCAAAATGCTAAGGGGTTAACGACCTTTCGCGGTGCGGTTTATAACACCAGCCTTTCTTTTATAAAAAAGTATTTGTTACCAAGGTTTGAGAAAATAGAGCTAGTGATTGGTTTGAGTGATACCAAAGCCAATACGGCATTAGAAAATTATCTTTATGCTAGTAATGAGCAATTTAAATTGTTAACCAGTCTAGACTCGGAATTAAGGCAACGTTTTGAAGACGGTAGTCTAGAATTGAAGTTTTCTAAGGAAGCCTTAGTTCACTCAAAAGTCTACATATTGACTAACCCTAATGGTGATGATTATCGGGCCTACTTAGGTTCGATGAATCTAAGTGAACAAGCCTTAAAACGTAATAAAGAAGTTCTATTGTGTGATCATGGTAAAACCGAGGATTTAGCTTACCAAGAAATCTATCAAGCCGTTTACCAAGATATTTATCAAACTGCAGCTGAGTTTTTAAACCGTAAAATTGTGACGGGCTTTTTTGGCCAGGAAAATACAGAAAAACAAAAGATTTACTTATTTGACCAAACGGTTGAAAACCTGGCAGCTGCTAAGAATAAACCGACCTTTGCTTCAGAGGATATCACTAAGATTAAACAAGAAACGCGGCAAGTAATTGATGTTGCGGCAATTAAGCGTGAGCAAAAGGCTAAAGAGCAGGTTGTTAACTTGATTTTTAATAAAAGTGGTAAGGTTAAAGAAAAGCTCAACCTGTTAACTGACGAGGTTAAGCGTAAACAGATTTTTAAAGTAATCTATCACGAGCAAGAGAGTAAGGCGAATTTTGACTTTCTAAATAGACAAGCCCACGAATTTTATCCTAAACCCTTATATGTTTACGATGAAGATCAAACTAGTTTACTAAAGGCACCTAGCTTCGGGTCGTCGTTGCAAGAACCTGTCATAGCCCAGAAACCAACTAAAGAAGAAATAACAGACATCTTAGAAATCGTCCGCTTTTATCGGGACCGCAAGCAAAGTGATGAATCACAAGCTGCCTTTTCTTTTTTGATGTACGTCTTACAATCAGCTAATATCTGGAAAATCCGTAAAATCATTAGCGAGCATAAAGGAAATGTCGATCAAATTCCAGTGGTAGCTGGCTTAATTGGCCAGGGAAATACTGGCAAGACCACCCTGTTAAAGATTGCCTCAAATCTGACTATTGGAAATACCAATAATATTGTTGATGGAACGGATGCGATGTTTCGAATCAAAAAGAAGGTCAAAGATGCCCTAGCTGCGGGTAAATCTCCGGAAGAGCTAGGCAAGACTAACCCCTTAATGGAAAGTAAAAAGGATATTAATAGAAACGTTTGGTCTTTTACTCAGGAATATATGGAAACTAAAAGTTCAGTCACCCCGATGTGCATTGATGACCCCGATATTTCCTTGTTTGGTGCTAGTGCTGAGGCAACTTTAAAGTACCTAGCTAACCGTTATCATGGCAGTGTACACCCGGTTGTTTTATTTGGACTGAATGACAAAGATGGTGGTAAGGTTTCAATTTCAAGTCAGGTTGGTAAGCGAGCCTATGCGATTGGACAGGAAAACCAGTTTAAAGAATTTACGGTACAAGACGAAGAGTTTTTAGATTTTTTAGAAGGAATTAAAAGTCGCCAAGGGCGGATGGTTAATAATAATGTTTTTCTATACCTTAGCCAAGCGATTGACCGGCAATTAGATAATTTAAGCTTAGAAGATTATCAAATGTTGACGAAGGACTTTCTTTCTCCAGTTAAGGCTAATTTGCGTAGGTTAACTGAAGATTATGAATTGGATGTTAGTGATTTAGAAACTTATTTTGGTGAAGATAATTACGATATTAATTTCGATAAAGGACGCCGCAATTGGCGGACCTTATTGAGCGACAAGCAAGTTATTGAGCAAATCTCAGTGACTGCAGGTGACGACCAGTGTTTAATTCCGGTGGGGGTATTTCCAAATCGGAACGACATTAAGCGGTTCTTTGATTACTTACCGCCCAAATTAGAAATTTGTGCTAGCTATGTATCTGTTGGGTTAACCGTCAACATCGATAACATGGATAAGTGGCTGGGGGTTAATTTGCTTAGGGAACATCATGATGAAGAAACGGGGGTTAAAAAGCGCCGGGAAGAGCTAGAAAAAATTGAGCGTCAATCGGAATTTCAAGCCATGTACACCGTTAAGTATCAGGCTGAACAGAAACAAAAAGAAAAGCTAGAACGGCGGCAGAAAAATCCATGGTTTAGGTTAGTAGATAAGTTTATCAAATAAAGCATAAAGGAACAATCGTTTTTGGCGATTGTTCCTTTTTTATAGGTTGATATAGCGGTTTGGATTGTGTAAAATTATTATTTTTTAGTTAAAAGCGTTTGAAAACCACAAAAAAGTTTTCAATATTCGTGTTTTGTTCTTGACGGCGGGCTTTAAAATTGATAATCTTAGGAAGAAATGACGAAGGTTTACTTTCGTTAAAGATTTAAAATTCGCTTTTTGAACAAAGGAGTCGCTGAAAAATCATGTCTGAATTGATTTATACTGGCAAAGCCAAACAAATGTGGACCACAGAAGATGAAGATGTTTTACGAGTTGTTTATATGGATCAAGCTACAGCCTTGAATGGTAAGAAGAAAGATCAAATTAAAGGTAAGGGACAAGTTAATAACCAGATTTCTACCTTAATCTTTAATTACCTAAAGGCTAAGGGAATTCCAACTCACTTTATAAAGAAGCTTTCTGAAACAGAAGAGCTGGTCAAAAAAGTGACTATCGTTCCCCTAGAATTTGTAACTAGAAATATTGCCGCTGGTCACTTTGCAAGCCGGTTTGGTGTTAAAGAAGGAACACCTTTCAAGCAACCAGTCGAAGAAACATACTATAAGAGTGATGAGTTAGACGATCCTTTTATGAATGAATCACAGGCCTTGGCCTTAGGAATTGCCACTAAGGCAGAACTTGATTACATGTGGGAATTGTCTCGGAAGGTTGACCAGTTACTCATTCCTTTGT
Organism: Ligilactobacillus agilis DSM 20509; assembly: GCF_001436215.1. Classification (GTDB taxonomy): domain Bacteria; phylum Bacillota; class Bacilli; order Lactobacillales; family Lactobacillaceae; genus Ligilactobacillus; species Ligilactobacillus agilis. The sequence goes on along the minus strand of NZ_AYYP01000063.1, from coordinate 27,283 downwards.
TTGCAAAGGCAAATTTACAGTTGGTCGACTTTAAATTAGAATTTGGGCGCTTGGCTGACGGGACGATTGTTTTGGCGGACGAATTTTCACCAGATAATTGTCGCTTGTGGGATTTAACCACTAAAGCCCACATGGATAAAGATGTCTACCGTCGTGATTTAGGCGATTTGACTCCTGTTTATGAAGAAGTGTTAACTCGGTTAGAAGAAGTTTTAGCTAAGGAGGCTAACTAAAAATGGTTGAAGTTAGAATTTACGTTACATATAAGCAATCAGTGTTTGATCCCCAAGGTGAAACCATTACTGACGCAATTCATGCGCTCGGACATGATGAAGTTCAAAAAGTGAAAGTTGGTAAGTTTTTTGATGTGACCCTTGACCCAAGTAAGAAGGATATTGATCAGGCTGTTAAGGAAATCTCGGAACAATTGTTGGTTAACTTTAACCTTGAAACATACCGTTACGAAGTGATGGAGGAAGCTTAATGAAATTTGCAGTCATTGTTTTTCCAGGTTCTAACTGTGATATTGATTTATATGAAGCCTTAAAGACGGTTTGTCATGCCGAAGTTGAATATGTTTCCCACAAAGAAACTAGTTTGGATGGGTTTGATGCGGTGATGGTTCCAGGAGGCTTCTCTTATGGAGACTACCTTAGATGCGGGGCAATTGCACGGTTTGCTAATATCATGCCGGCGTTGATTGAATTTGCTAAGGCGGGTAAGCCCGTGTTTGGAACTTGCAATGGGTTCCAAATTTTAACGGAAGCTGGGCTTTTACCTGGGGCCTTGAAGCAAAATGACAGCTTGAAATTTGTTTGCAAGACGGTCGCCTTAGAGGTGAATAACCAAACGATGTTTACCTCTGAGTATAATGACAACGAAGTGATTAAGTTACCAATCGCGCACGCTGATGGTTCATACTATGCTGATGAAGAAACTCTAGCTAAGCTAGAAGCTAACAATCAAATCGCCTTCCGCTATCATGGCGAAAATCCTAACGGTAGCTTGCATGATATTGCTGGAATTGTAAATGAGCAGGGTAACGTTTTAGGGATGATGCCTCACCCAGAACGGGCAGTGGAAGCTCTACTAGGTAACGAAGACGGACTACGCCTTTTTAAATCAATTTTAAAACATGGGCACCAAACGGAGGAAGTAGTAAATGGCTAAAGAATTAACACCCCAAGAAATTAAAGATCAAAAGCCTTACTTAGAATGGGGTTTAACAGAAAAGGAATACGACTATATTGCTACTGAATTGTTAGGACGCTTACCTAACTACACTGAAACTGGCTTGTTTGCGGTAATGTGGAGTGAACACTGCTCTTATAAAAAATCCAAGCCGGTCTTACGGTTGTTCCCTAATAAGAATGAACGCGTATTACAAGGGCCTGGTGAAGGTGCAGGGATTGTCGACATCGGTGATGGCCAAGCAGTTGTTTTCAAAGCTGAAAGTCATAACCACCCTTCTGCAGTTGAACCTTATGAAGGAGCTGCTACTGGTGTTGGGGGGATTTTACGTGACATCTTTAGTATGGGGGCCCGTCCGATCGCGTCCCTAGATTCTCTGCACTTCGGAGAAATTGACCGACCCCGAACTAAATATTTAATTAACGAAGTGGTCGCTGGGATTGGTGGCTACGGTAACTGTATGGGGATTCCAACCGTTGCTGGGGAAATGACTTTTGATGAATGTTACACTGGCAATCCGTTAGTAAACGCGATGAGTGTTGGGTTGATGGACCAAAAGGATATGCAAAAAGGCCGGGCAACTGGGGTTGGCAACGCCGTAATGTACGTTGGGGCTAAGACTGGTCGTGATGGCATTCACGGGGCCACCTTTGCGTCCGCTGATTTTGCTGACGATAAGGAAACACAACGGTCCGCTGTTCAAGTGGGCGATCCGTTTATGGAAAAACTTTTGATGGAAGCTTGCTTAGAATTAACTAGCCAACACGCTGACTGGTTAGTTGGTATTCAAGATATGGGGGCGGCCGGGATTGTGTCTTCGTCTTGTGAAATGGCTTCTAAGGCTAATAGTGGCCTCGAATTAAACCTAGATTACGTGCCCCAACGTGAAGCTAACATGTCAGCTTACGAAATTATGTTGAGTGAGTCTCAAGAACGGATGCTTCTTTGTGTTAAAAAGGGACATGAAGAAGACGTTCAAGCTATCTTTAAGAATTATGATTTGGAAGCAGTTGTAATCGGCCGGGTAACAGCTGGACATGATTACGTGTTAAAGCACCAAGGGCAAGTGGTGACTAACATCCCAGTTTCAACCTTGACTGATGATGTTTTGGAAGAACCTAGCCAAGAACGGGTACCCGCACGATTAGCAAACGCAGACACTGAAAAGTGGCAACCAGAAATTAGCGATGCAAGTGAAACTTTGAAAAAATTATTGGCTCAACCAACTATTGCCTCTAAAGAGATGTTTACTCAAACCTATGACTCCCAAGTGCGGACTAGTACGGTGGTAGGACCTGGTAGTGATGCTGGGGTTATCCGGATTCGGGGAACTAAAAAGGCCCTAGCGATGACAACCGATGGTAATGGGCGCTTTGTCTACCTTGACCCTAAGGTTGGTGGTAAGATGGCGGTTGTTGAAGCAGCTACTAACGTTATCTCAAGTGGGGCCTTACCCCTAGCAATGACTGACTGCTTGAATTATGGCGATCCTAACGATCCAGAAATTTACTATGAGTTACACCAATCAGTTCAAGGGATGGCTGATGCTTGCTTAGCTTTAGATACCCCTGTTATTTCTGGGAACGTTTCCCTTTATAACGAAAACAATGGGGAAGCCATTTACCCAACACCAATGGTCGGAATGGTTGGTTTGATTAAGGATGTTAATTACGTAATTCCATCCTTTGTTCAGACTGCGGGTGACTTGGTTTACTTAGTGGGTCAAACAGGTGATGATTATGCCGGGTCAGAATTACAAAAGTTATTGACTGGTAAGATTAGTGGTCCATTAGCTGACCTTGATTTGACTGAGATTAACGCTTACCTTAAGAAGTTGCTGCAAGCAATGGAAACAGGACTGGTTAAGAGTAGCCATGACCTTAGCGAAGGTGGGTTAGGTGTAGCCTTAGCCGAAACAGCCTTTAAGACTGACTTAGGCCTAGACTTAGACTTAGCCTTAACTAAGGCACAATTATTTAGTGAAACTGCTGGTCGGTTGGTAGTAACAGTTGCCAAGGAAAAACAAGCAGCCTTTGAAGAATTGTTGGGACAAGCAGCTAGCTTAGTAGGACAAGTTACAGCAGAGCACAAGCTAGTGGCTAAGTTAAGTGATGGTCAGTTGCAACTTGATTTAGCTGCGGGCCAAAAAATTTGGGAGGAGGCCATTCCATGTCTTATGAAATCAAAGGCTTAAACGAAGAGTGTGGAATCTTTGGCGTTTTTGGAACTCCCAATGCCAGTGCCTTAACCTACTTTGGCCTGCACAGTTTACAGCACCGCGGTCAGGAAGGTGCCGGGATTGTCTCCAGTGACGGGGAGCGTTTGCACCAATACCGCAACCGGGGTTTATTGGCGGAAGTTTTTGCGGATCAAAAAGATCTTGACCGCTTAGTGGGCCAATCCGCAATTGGCCATGTTCGGTATGGAACCAGTGGTAATAATTCAGTTGCTAACATCCAACCCTTCTTATTTAGATTCCATGATGGTGATATTGCCTTGGCCCATAACGGCAACCTGACTAACGCTAAGTCATTGAAGTATCAGTTAGAAGACCAAGGGGCCGTTTTCCAATCAACTTCTGATACAGAAATTTTAATTCACCTTATCCGGCAAAAACGGGAATTAGGCTTTATAGATGCATTAAAGGCGAGTTTAAATGAAGTCAAGGGCGGCTTTGCGTTCTTATTGTTAAAGAAGGACTGCTTAGTGGCTGCCTTAGACCCCAATGGTTTTCGTCCTTTGAGTATTGGCCAGTTAGAAAATGGAGCTTACGTGGTCGTTAGTGAAACCTGTGCTTTAGATGTTATTGGGGCCAAGTTCGTCCGCGACGTCCTTCCAGGTGAGTTAATCATTATCGACAAGGATGGCTTAAAGATTGATCACTATACTAAAGACACCCAGTTAGCAATTTGTTCAATGGAGTATATCTACTTTGCCCGTCCAGATTCAATTATTCACGGAGTAACTGTTCACAACGCCCGAAAGAAAATGGGCCGCTTGTTAGCTAAAGAACAGCCAACAGTGCAAGCTGACATGGTTATCGGGGTGCCTAATTCTTCCTTATCCGCGGCTTCGGGTTACGCAGAAGAAGCAGGCTTGCCGTATGAAATGGGTCTAATCAAAAATCAATATATTGCCCGGACCTTTATTCAACCAACTCAAGAATTACGTGAGCGGGGAGTTAAGATGAAACTCTCGGCTGTGCGCGGGGTAGTTGAAGGTAAGAGCGTAGTGGTGGTCGATGATTCGATTGTGCGGGGAACAACCTCAAAACAGTTAGTGAAATTGATTCGGGATGCCGGTGCCAAGGAAGTTCATATGCGGATTGCTTCACCTCCTTTGAAGTTTCCATGTTTTTATGGGATTGATATGTCGACCCGGGCGGAATTAATGGCGGCTAATCACAGTGTTGAAGAAATGCGCCAAATTATCGGGGCTGACAGTCTAGGCTTCCTCTCGATTCCGAGTTTGATTAAAGCAATTGACCTACCGGATGCAGGTGACGCCCCTAATGGTGGCTTAACGGTTGCATATTTTGATGGTAATTATCCAACGCCTCTATATGACTATGAGGAAGATTACCTAAAGTCGCTAAGACAAGGCTGAAAGGGTGTAAAAAATGAGTCGTTATCAAGAAGCTGGCGTTGATGTTAACGCCGGGTATGAATTAGTCAGAAAGATTAAAGCGGATGTAAAGTCTACCGCCCGTTTAGGAGTCATGGGGACTGTGGGTAGCTTTGGGGGGATGTTTGATCTTAGTAGCCTTAACGTCAAGGAACCGGTCTTAGTTTCGGGGACAGATGGCGTTGGTACTAAACTGATGATAGCTCAAATGCTAGCTAAGCACGATACAATCGGAATTGACTGTGTGGCTATGTGTGTCAATGACATTTTAGCGCAAGGGGCAGAACCCTTGTATTTCTTAGATTACATCGCTACCGGGCATAATGACCCCGAAAAAATGGCGGCGATTGTAGCGGGGGTAGCCGAAGGGTGTCGGCAAGCAAACTGTGCTTTAATCGGGGGAGAAACTGCCGAAATGCCTGATATGTACGCTGAAGATGAGTATGATTTAGCGGGCTATTCAACTGGGGTGGCCGAAAAAAGTCAGCTTTTAACGGCCGCTTTGCCCCAAGCAGGCGATATTTTAGTGGGCTTACCATCTTCGGGCCTGCACTCCAACGGTTACTCGCTAGTAAGACAAATCATCTTTAAAGATGCCGGTTTAGCTTTAACTGCTAAGCCAGCAGAGCTTTCAGGCAAGACCTTAGGTGAAGTGTTACTCGAGCCAACTAGAATTTATGTTAAGGCAATTTTACCTTTAGTTAAAGCGGGCTTAGTTAAGGGCATCAGCCATGTTACCGGGGGTGGGTTGATTGAAAACCTGCCGCGGATGTATGGTGATGATCTCAAGGCGAAAGTGGATGCGACTAGCTGGCCTAAGCTACCAATTTTCACCTACTTGCAAAAGTTAGGTCAGCTTAGTGAGCAAGATTGTTATGAAACTTTTAATATGGGAATTGGTTTAGTCTTGGCCGTTTCACAAGCAGATTATCCTAAGGTAAGCCAAGCCCTAAGTCAAGCTGGTGAAGCTCACTATCAAATCGGGCAGCTAGTCGAACGGCAGGCTGATGAAGACAAAATTTCAATTGAGAAATCGAGGTAGGATTATGCGGGTGGCAATTTTTGCATCGGGAAATGGTTCCAATTTTGAAGTGCTGGCACAAAAATTTCAACAAGGCCAAATGGCTGGTGAATTGGTACTATTATTTTGTGACCATCCTGATGCCTATGTAGTAAAAAGGGCTGAGAAGTTCCAAGTTCCAGTAGAAACATTTACGGTTAAAGCTTGTGGGGGAAAGCAAGCTTATGAAGAGCGAATTTTACAGGTTTTAAAGGATTATCACGTCGACTTTATCGCTTTGGCTGGTTATATGCGGGTAATTGGGCTTACTATTTTAGCCGATTATGAAGGAAGAATTATCAACCTTCACCCGGCTTACTTGCCAGAATACCCTGGACTCCACTCGATTGAACGGGCTTTTGCCGATAAGAAAAAGCAAACTGGGGTAACAGTTCATTATATTGATTCCGGGCTAGATTCGGGCCCAATTATTGCCCAAGAACACGTAGCTATTCTTCCAACTGATAGTCTAGCCAGTCTAGAAGAGCGGATTCATGCCTGTGAGCACCGCTTATATCCGCAAGTTCTACAAACAATTTTAGCAAATCAAGCCAATAACTAAAGGGGTTATAAAAAATGAAACGAGCATTAGTTAGCGTATCTGATAAGAGTAACTTAGTAGATTTTGTTAAGACCTTAGTTGCCAATGACTATGAAATTATCTCAACTGGTGGGACTAAGAAGGTGTTAGACGAAGCCGGTCTTAAAACCATCTCGGTCGAAGACGTAACTGGTTTTCCCGAAATTTTAGACGGCCGGGTAAAAACCTTGAACCCATATATTCACGGGGGCTTGTTAGGCCGGCGTGATTTGCCAGCTCACTTAGAAAAAATGGCTGAGTTAAAGATCAAGCCGATTGATTTGGTTTGCGTTAACCTTTATCCATTTAAAGAAACAATTCAAAAACCAGGCGTGACCTTAGCTGATGCGATTGAAAACATTGATATTGGTGGTCCAAGCATGGTTCGGTCCGCAGCTAAAAACTACCAAGCCGTAACAATCGTGGTAGATGCAGCTGACTACAAGCAAGTTGCTGAAGAAATTGCAGCTAACGGGGATACAACTTTGGAAACCCGTCAAAAATTAGCGGCCAAAGCATTCCGGCATACAGCCGCCTATGATGCCTTGATTGCTGACTACCTCACTAAGCAAGCGGGAATTAGTGCACCCGAAAAGTTGACTTTAACTTACGACTTGAAAGAAGAAATGCGTTACGGCGAAAATAGTCACCAAAAAGCTTACTTCTATGAAGATACCTTACCAGAAGCTTACTCCATTGCCCAAGCTAAACAACTTCATGGTAAGCAATTATCTTACAATAATATTAAGGACGCTGACGCAGCCATTAGGATTGCTAGAGAATTCAGTCAACCAACTGTGGTGGCTTTGAAGCATATGAATCCATGTGGGATTGGCCAGGCTGATAACCTAGAGCAAGCCTGGGATTTAGCCTATGAAGCTGACCCAATTTCAATCTTTGGGGGCGTAATTGTCCTCAACCGTCAAGTTGACTTGGCCACTGCTGAAAAGATGCACAAGCTCTTCTTGGAAATTATTATTGCCCCAGGCTTTGACCAAGATGCCTTTGAAGTTTTAGCTAAGAAAAAGAACTTACGCTTACTTCAATTAGACTTTGACCAAAAAGATACTGCCCAAAAGCCAGAGGTGGTTTCTGTTTTAGGTGGTTTATTAGTCCAAGACCAAGACGTTCTAGCAGAAGACGTTAAGGATTGGAAGGTGGTCACTAAGGTGGCTCCAACTGAGGAACAATTAGCTAGCTTAATGTTTGCTTGGAAGGCAGTTAAGCACACTAAGTCCAATGCGATTGTGGTTGCTAACGGTGAACGGACACTAGGAATTGGGGCAGGTCAGCCTAACCGGATTGATTCAACCAAGATTGCCATCAAGCATGCGGGGGCTTCTTTAGACGAACATGCTGTGTTAGCTAGTGATGCCTTCTTCCCAATGGATGATTGCGTTGAATACGCTGCTAAGCATGGAATTAAGGCAATCGTTCAACCTGGTGGTTCAATTCGTGATCAAGATTCAATCGAGATGGCCGACAAGTATGGAATTACCATGGTAACAACGGGTGTCCGTCACTTTAGACATTAATGAGGTAGGAAGATGACCAAAAAATTACGCTTATTAGTAGTAGGTGCTGGCGGACGTGAACATGCAATCGCTAAAAGCTTAGCACAAAGTTCATTGGTAGAAAAAGTTTTCTGCGCTCCTGGTAACGTGGGGATGGCTAGTGACAAGATTGAGGTTGTCAATATTGGTGAGTTAGAATTTGACGCCTTAAAGGGTTTAGTAGCAGAAGAACAAATTGACTGGACTTTTGTCGGGCCGGAAAATGCTTTGGTAGCTGGAATCGTAGATTCCTTTGAAGCTGATGGCTTAAAGATTTTTGGCCCTAATAAAGAAGCAGCCCAACTTGAAGGCTCTAAAGATTACGCCATGCGTTTCATGGACCAATACCAAATTCCAACGGCTAAATTTGCAACCTACCAATCTTCAGAAGCTGCCATTGCAGGTCTTAAGGATTTTAGTGAACCAATCGTAATTAAGGCTGATGGCTTAGCTGCTGGTAAAGGGGTAGTGATTGCTCCTAGCAAGGACGAAGCTGAAGCTGAGATTAGGTTGATGTTTAAAAAAGGCCAAAAGCAAATTGTCTTAGAAGAATTCTTAGCAGGGGATGAGTACTCACTTTTTCTATTAATTGGCAAATCTGGCTACCGGATTTTACCAATGGCTCAAGACCACAAGCGGGCCTTTGATCAAGATAAGGGACCTAATACCGGTGGGATGGGTGCTTATAGTCCGGTACCACAACTAGCAAAAGTAGATTACCAGCGGATGTTAACAGAGGTGGTCGAACCAACGATTGCTGGTTTGAAGCAAGCTAACCTTAATTATCAAGGGGTGCTCTACATCGGGATGATTCTAACCGCCCAAGGGCCTAAGGTGATTGAGTATAACGTCCGGTTAGGTGATCCGGAAACCCAGGTGGTCTTACCCCGCTTAGCCACTGATTTTGCTGAGTTAATTAATGCTTTTGTAACTGAAGCTAATCTTCCAGAGGTTAAGGTTAAACCTAACGCTTGTTTAGGGGTTGTTTTGGCAGCGGCAGGCTATCCGCAAGCGCCCCTTAAAGGCCAAGCAATTTCCTTACAGTTGGCTGACGAAAGCTTAGACATCGACTATGCTAACGTGACTGGCAGTCTAGACGATTTGAAAGGGGCTGGGGGACGGATTTTGACCGTGCTTGCAAGTGCGCCTTCGCTAGCAGAAGCTCAATTGAAAGTTTACGAATGCCTCAATAGTCAAGTTCAAGCGGAAACATTCTACCGTAAGGATATTGGCTTTAGGGCGACTAAGGCTTCATTTTAAAACAACTTAAGATAGTGTAAAAACTCCTCCGGTGCGAATCTACATTCCAGTCGGAGGAGTTTTTTGGAAATCTAAAATTCTTGGTAAACAGCAGGGTCTTGGTTTTTAAGTCGACCGTTAGGTTTGTCTAGCTCAGTAATGGCTGCCAGTTCTTCAGGGGTTAACTCAAAGTCGAAAATATCTAGGTTGGCCAATTGGTGGCTGGTGGAGTTAGCTTTAGGAATAATCCCTACCCCTAGTTGGAATTCCCAGCGTAAAATAACTTGGGCAGCAGATTTATGGTGTTTGTCAGCAATAGCGTTAATGCCAGGTTCTTGTAAAACAGAACTGGCCCGCCCTAAGGGACTCCACGCTTGAGTGAAAATTCTGTGGGCTTGATCATATGCCCGTTGGCTAGCTTGGGACCAGTATGGGTGCAATTCGATTTGGTTGACAGCCGGGGTAACGCCAGTTTCAGCTACCAAACGTTCCAAGTGTTCAGGTAAAAAGTTGCAGACCCCGATTGAACGAACGAGGCCAAATTTTTGAGCATCAATTAAGGCTTGCCAGGCTTCGACATAGTGGTCTTCTTTAGGGTTAGGCCAGTGAATTAGGTAGAGGTCATAATAATCTAGTCCGGCCCGGTAAAGGGATTCCTGAATGGTGGGGATGGCTTGATCGTATGTTTGGTGTCTGCCCGGCAGTTTAGAGGTTACGAAGATGTCTTCACGTTTAATGCTAGAACGTCTGATGGCTTCCCCCACGGTCCCCTCATTTTCATAATTAAAGGCTGAATCCAGTAAGGTATAGCCGTTGCTTAAGGCGCTATTAATAGCGTTGACACCTTGAGCTCCGTTTAGTTTGTAGGTTCCAAACCCAAGTACGGGGATTTGGTTGCCGTCATTTAAGGTCTTAGTAGGAATTTTAGTCAAATTAATCACTCCCCATAATAATATTGTGCAAATGTTTTCATGTCTTAATTATACCACCGCTAGCAAAAATGACATGCTTAAGCCCCTGCTATTTTTGCTATAATTTAGGTGTAACTTAGACAAAGAAAAGAGGGACAACAATGGCAGATTTTACCTACCAGGTCTTTAGTGAAGTAGCTAAGCAAAAAACGTTAGTGGCTGCGGCCAAACAATTACAGGTGACGCCGTCGGCGGTTAGTCACTCCTTGGCGGGCTTTGAAAAACAATTAGGCTTTCCCTTATTTGTACGCAACCGTAACGGGGTTAAGCTAACACCCGATGGGGCTAAAATTTTACCGATTGTTCAAGAGCTATTAAATACGGAGGCTAAGTTAGCCGAAGAAGCGGCCCGAATAAATGGACTTAACCAAGGGCAAATTAGGATTGGGGCCTTCAGTAGTGTCTGCATCAACTGGTTACCCGATATTATCAATAGCTTCAAGCAAACCTACCCTGAAATTGAAATCAGTGTCCGCCAAGGGACTTTTAACGAGGTGGTTGAACAAGTCCGCTTGGGGACGCTTGACCTTGGTTTTAGTGCCTTACCTATTAAGGAGAATTTAGAAGTGATAGCCTTGCACCAAGATCCAATCTACTGCATTGCTCCAGTCGGTTTTAAGCCCCGCAATGGCAAAACGATTACCCAAGAAGACGTAGTTAACGAAGAATTTATTCTCCAACAAATTGACTACGACCGTGATACCAAGAGGGCGCTGGATGCCTACAACGTCTCCGTCAACTCGATTCAGTACAGTATCGATGACGCTTCTATCATTGCCATGGTCGAAAGTGGTTTGGGCCTGGGAATCTTACCTGACTTAGCCTTGCAAAATTTAGCTGGTAAGGTGCAGACCTATCCTTTTTCTAAGGAGTTTTACCGGACAATCTGTTTAGTGGCCCATACCAAAAGTCAACAAACTCCTTCGACCAAGGCCTTCATCAAGACGGTTCAAGAGTATATTAAGCAACGGTATGCTTAATAGCTAACTAATTTACTGTTATTTTTAAATTTTTCCTTAGTTAGCCCGTTTTTTACTTGCATCTGGAAAAGAAATTTGTTAATATTCATGGGAAATTGTTGAACGCGAGGTGACATAATGGAAACAAAGATTGAAGTTGGCGATAAGGTCAAATGCAAAAAATTTGGTTCGCTAAAGCATGATTTCATTGGCTCAGTCGAAAAGAAATATGAAAATTCAGCCGTAGTCGCAATCTTGGAACATGATAACGAAGATAACGTAGCCGTAACTGATTTTCATAACCGAGCAGTTGTCCGTTTTGACTGCATGAAAAAAATTTCTGCTTAATTTAAAAAAAAACGTGACATTAACAAGAATCTATGCTATAGTTATTCTTGTTGATGCGGGTGTAGTTTAGTGGTAAAATCCCAGCTTCCCAAGCTGATGTCGCGAGTTCGATTCTCGTCACCCGCTTAACTGACATCTCCGTTTTGCGGGGGTGTTTTTTATTAACAATTCGATGATAGAAGAAGAGTAACCTAGGTAACTTCTTAGCGAATCTGGGAGGGTGGAAGCCAGATAAGCCAACTGGGCCAAGCGCGCTTCTTAGAATTACAAGTAGATAATGAAAGTGGATTGCTAAATCAAGTAGAGTGGTACCGCGGGAAATTCTCGTCTCTTACGTTTAACGTGAGGGGCGTTTTTTATGGTCAATTTTTTAAGGAGGATTTTATGCAAGATTATAAGTTACAAGTAGCTAATGCAATTAGCGCAGCCATTGACAGTCAATTAAGTCAGGATGAAATTTTAAGTAAAATTGAAATTCCTAAGGCATTGAATTTGGGTGACTATGCCTTCCCAGCCTTTGTCTTATCTAAGGTATTAAGAAAGGCACCTCAAGCAATCGCAGCTGAATTGGTAGAAAAAATCGATCAAACTGGCTTTGAAAAAATTGAAGCGGTTGGTCCTTATGTCAACTTCTTTTTAGACAAGCAAGCTTACGCTAAGGCAATCTTGGCAGAAGTTTTAGCTGCTAAAGAAAACTTTGGTAACCAAGACCTAGGGGCCGGTCGGCAAGTTCCAATTGATATGTCTTCTCCTAACATTGCTAAGCCAATGTCAATGGGGCACTTACGTTCAACTGTAATTGGTAACTCAATTGCTAACTTGATGGCTAAGGTTAACTACAAGCCAGTTAAAATTAATCACTTAGGTGACTGGGGGACCCAATTTGGTAAGTTAATGTGTGCTTACGAAATGTGGGGAAGCGAAGCTGAAATTAAGGCTGACCCGATTGCAACCTTACTTAAATACTACGTTCGTTTCCACGAGGAAGCAGAAGCTAAGCCTGAATTAAATGACCAAGCACGTCATTGGTTTAAGCGACTAGAAGATGGGGACGCAGAAGCTACCCGCCTATGGAAGTGGTTTAGGGAAGAATCCCTCAAGGAATTCATGGAAGTTTACGACGAATTAGAAATCAGCTTTGATTCTTACAATGGGGAAGCCTTCTACAACGACAAGATGGATGAAATCGTTGAGTTGTTAGAAGAAAAGCATCTACTTAAAGAAAGTCAAGGGGCACAAATTGTTGATTTAGACAAGTACAACTTGAACCCAGCTTTAATTAAGCGGTCTGATGGTGCGACCCTTTATATCACCCGGGACTTAGCAGCTGCCTTATACCGGAAACGGACTTATGACTTTGCACAATCTCTTTACGTAGTAGGGAATGAACAAACTAACCACTTTAAGCAATTAAAGGCAGTTTTAAAGGAAATGGGTTATAATTGGTCCGATGATATCCACCACATTCCATTTGGTTTGATTACTTCTGGTGGGAAGAAGTTGTCGACTCGGGCTGGACGGGTAATCTTACTGCAAGAAGTGCTTAACGATGCGGTTAACTTGGCTACTAAGCAAATTGAAGAAAAGAACCCTACTTTGGCTAACAAGGCTGAAGTTGCCCACCAAGTTGGGGTCGGAGCGGTTGTCTTCCACGACCTTAAGAATGAACGCTTGAATAACTTTGACTTTGATTTGGAAGAAGTTGTGCGCTTTGAAGGGGAAACCGGTCCTTACGTTCAATACTCACGCGCACGGGCAATGAGTATTTTAAGAAAAGCAGGGGTGGATGCTGATGCCGTAACAGGTTCATATGATTTAAATGACCCTGAGGCATGGGAAACACTCCGCTTATTAGGGGACTTCCCAGCAATCGTTAAACGGGCGGTGACAGAATATGAACCATCTGTTGTGGCTAAGTACGCAATTCATTTAGCCAAGGCCTTCAACAAGTACTATGCTCACTCACGGATTTTAGCCGATGATGAGCAAAAGCAAGCACGGTTGGCAATGGTTGCCGCCGTGGCGACTGTCTTGAAGGAAGCCCTTCGTCTTTTAGGTGTCGGTGCTCCTGACGAAATGTAAACTAGTAAGTATGAGTCATCCTTGAGGGTGGCTCATTTTTGGGCTCTACCCAAAACTTTGTGTGCATCATTTTCAAAGAATTCTAAGAAATCAGCGCGATTTTCTTAGAATTCTTTTTCTTTGACTTGAAATTCAACCAAAGAATGATGCGTTTCTTCATGTTGATGAAATTTGGCATGCCAAAATTAAGGCGTCTAAGTAACTTGATTTTACGGTTGATTCCTTCAATCGGGCCATTTGAATATTTAGCAAATTTAGGATTAGCGGCATTCAAAACGTGGGCGAGATTTTTATCTGTTGTTAAGGTATTTAAGGTTTGAATTAAGTGATTATTGTCGATATTCTTAATGTTTTTAGGATAAGCATCCCCGTGTTTCTTAGTCCATTGAGCCTTTTGAACGCTAACTTGCTTAAAACTTTGTTTAAAGGCACGAAGGCAGCGAGCTAAAGTAAGGACATCATTACAGATAATGGCACGATGAAGTTTATGAATAACATTGTGTGATAGTAGTAATTCTTCTGATAATTCAAGAGCTTCACTAACAATTTGCGCATCAGTCATTGAACATTTAAGCTGTCTGCGGTAATGTGGGTGCTCATTGTCAAGCTTGGCAGGGTCAAGAAGTAAAAGACGCCAATGACATTTGAACAGGTTATATTCAACCGAAGGTTTGGCAAAGAGTTTCATCTTCTTAACGCGTTCATGATTAAAAGCTGGGTTAATCATTTTGATGATATGGAAACGATCTATGATAATTTCAGTATTAGGAAAGAGACGCTCGGCAACACTAGCATAATAAGCATTTAAATCGGTAGTGACCGTTTTAACCCTAGCCCTTTGGGCTAGAGAAAAGCCGTTAAAAAATTTTTCGATATCATAGCTAGACTTTCTAGGAAACAGTGCCACTAAGGTATGTTTCACAGCATCAATACAGATAAAAGACAGTTGGTTGTCGTTAGTTCTAACCTCATCAAAACATAGATGTTCGGGTAGTGAATCATGGAGGGTGAAGCTAGAGAGTGTAACTGACTCATTAAGGACGTTCACAATGGTAGAAGGACTAACGTTATTGTGATTAGCAATATCTTTCATGGTAGTGAGAGTTAGGAGCTCACTAATGATTTTTTGAGTAACCTGATTAGTTTTTTTGAGCATATTTAGGAGCCAAATCAGCATCTTCAGCTTGAAAACAGTGGCCACAGGTAAGACACTTAGCTCGATGCTTCTTTAGTTCAATAAAAACAGGGAAACTAGGGTCAGCGGCAATATGTTTCAAGGTAGAAGGGGTGTAACCGTGATATTCAACGGCTTTAGAGCCGCAAAAAATACAAGTAGGTCTTTGGGGAAATTTAAGTTTAGCCGGAACAAATAAGGCTCTATCAAACTTTTTATAAGGCTCAACATGTGGCATTTCATCCATGATTAGTCCTTTAGAAGTTATATTTAAGTAGAGATGATTAATTTGGTTGATTTCGTCCTGGTGTGATGAAAGTGTGTTATAATAATTTTTGGAGTTCATTTTGTGCATCCCCTTTAATATTTGTTTGGTCGCTTATATTATAAATGGAGAAATCTCAAAATGGGCTTTTTTTTAATATTTTTTCTCATAAAGAATGAAAAACTCTGGGTGCGAAATCGTTCACACCCAGAGTTTTGTGGAGACCCGTTTTTTTGTGAGAATTTTTCTAAAAGAAAGATTTTTAGATTTTTAGATTCAAAGTTAGCAAAAAGATCCTAGAAAGGCACGCTGATTTCGTAGAGTCCTTTGAAAATACAGCCCCAGCGTTTTAGACAAAGTCTTTTTAATTATAATCCCGAAAAAGACTTGCGTTTATCTCAAGAAAGCGTTACCATTAATTTGTAATAATTAAAAGGTTTTACGTAGTTTTATTAAGTAGAAAGTAGTGATTAGAATGGCTAACAAGATTGCAGTTTTAGGCAGTATTAATATTGATACCACTTACCGGGTTAACGAATTTCCTAAACCAGGGCAAACTATTCAAGCTCTAAGTAAGAGTTCAACCGGTGGAGGCAAGGGCAATAACCAAGCAGTAGCTGCTGCTCGCTCAGAAGCGCAGACCTATTTCATTGGGATGGTCGGAACTGACGATGAGGGCAAATTTATGCTAGAAAATTTAGCAGAAGAGGGAATCAATACTGATTTAATCAGCCAAAATAAAGAAATTGGTACCGGGACGGCCCTAGTTACTTTAAACTCAGCCGGACAAAATGACATCATGGTTTACGGTGGGGCCAACCAAGCAATGACTACCGAGGTTTTAACCGGAAGTGAGGCAGTGCTGGCACAAGTCGACTTTTTGCTAGCACAAAATGAAACTCCCCAAGAAGTAACGCTAGCGGCTTTTAAATTAGCTAAGAGTCTAGGAGTGACAACTATTTTTAACCCAGCGCCAGCAGGTAAAATTATGCCGGCTCTTTTGGAATACACCGATATCATTATTCCTAACGAAACTGAGTGCCAAGCACTAACAGGAAGTGAAATTACGGATGAGGCAAGTATGCAGGCAGCTGCGAACGCCTTTAAAGAAATGGGGGTAGGTACGCTTTTAATTACGCTGGGCTCAAAGGGTGTTTATTACTCTACCCCAAGTTCTCAAGGCTTAGTTCCAGCTTTCAAGGTGCAAGCACTCGACACGACCGCGGCCGGTGACACTTTTATCGGGGCATTAGCATCCCAACTAAGCAAAGACTTGAGTAATATTGTTCCTGCCTTAACTTATGCCCAAAAGGCCTCTAGTTTGGCTGTGCAAAAGATGGGGGCGGCTTCGTCGATTCCTAGTGCAGAGGAGATTAAGACGGCTTTAACAAGGTGATTTATAGTAAAATAATTAATTTTCTCAAAACTTACTAGTATAAATTGAACTATTTTAATATAATGAGATTAATATTAAACAAAGAAGGTAGTTAGTATGACCAAGATAATTTTTGATTGTGATCCAGGTATTGACGATGGGGTTGCACTAGCAGTAGCTCTAACAGACCCAGCGCTTAAACTCGAATTGATTACAACTGTTGCTGGAAATGTAACCGTTGACAAAACGAGCAAGAACGCCTTGAAATTAGTCGAATTTTTTAACAAGGAAGTCCCCGTAGCTGCGGGGGCTAAGAAGCCATTAATCAAGCAATACGAAGATGCCAGTCATATCCATGGCCAATCGGGGATGGATGGCTATGATTTTCCTGAACCTCAGCGGACGGTGGTGGCCAAAGATGCAGTGGTAGCTATGCACGAATTACTTCAAGCTAGTCCGGAACCACTGACGATTTTAGCCACGGGTGCTTACACTAACTTGGCCCTCTTACTGGCGCAATATCCCGAAGACAAGGCGAAGATTAAGCAAGTCATCTTAATGGGCGGGACCCTTTCACGAGGCAATATGTCCAGTGTGGCTGAATTTAATGTTTATAGCGATCCCCAAGCGGCTGAAATTGTCTTTAAGTCAGGCCTTGATTTAGTAATGGTCGGCTTAGACGTCACCTTAAAAGGTCGAATTACTGAAGCCAGTCACCAAGCCATTGCTAAGTGTGGGCCAGCAGGGCAAATGCTTGATGGTATTATCAGTGCTGATGGTGATAAGACGGAAGCTGGTACGGCCATCCATGATCTCCAAACTGTCTTTTACCTCCAACATCCAGAGGCTTTTACAACCAAAGATTACTGGGTAGATGTTGTAACTGAGGGCCCAGCCCTAGGCGCAACCGTTGCGGATGTTAGAGCAGCCTATCACCAAGAAACCAACGTCAAGGTTTGCTTAGACATTGATACAGACTCATTTAATGAGTGGTTTGTTAACAAAGTTAAGGACAATATGTAGTAAGTCTAAATATCACAAAGTCGCTCCTTATGTTGAATCGTTCAGCATAAGGGGCGACTTTTGCAATGTTTGAGTAAGTTAATGTGCATTATGCGGTTCTTTCGAGTGGACTGTTTCTTTAGCAACATTAGCCTTGTGAACGCCTAAATAATGGATGGTAGCATAAATAGCGATGACTAAGAAAGCACAGGTCGAAATTAACATTATTCCGCGTGGGTGATTTAACCCAAGTGGGGTGGCAATTAGGGCTAGCAAACTAGGCGAAAGTGCACAGCCAACGTTAACCAAGACTAAGACGATAGTCGTTGCTAGGTTAACGGAGTTAGAGGGAGGAGATTAACTGTTGCTAAAAATGTAGGATTAATTGTTATTTTAGAACTTATGTTTTGAATGTTAGTTGAGAAAGTGCTATCATCTCTGTAATAGGAGGTGAGTTTAATGCTACGTGTACAAAAAGTTAGACTGGATCCTAACGAAACCATGAAACAAGTGCTTGATGATTTATGCGATTATAGGCGTTATTGTTGGAATCAAGGCTTAGCTTTATGGAATGACATGTATGATGCTTCCTTAGTTTTAGAAAATAAGAAGTTGCGTCCAAGTGAACGTAAGGTTCGTGATGAGTTAGTTGCCAACAAGGAAGATTAGCAGTACCAACTGTCGGCCCGGTGTTTACAGCTAGCTATTTCTGACTTAGGTAAAGCTTGGCAAAACTTCTTTAAGAAGTCATTACCGGATTGGGGCAAGACAAAGTTTAAGTCTAAAAAAACAGCCCGCCAGGGTTTTAAAACGGACCGGGCTCAGATTGTTAATGGTAAGTTACGGTTGGATAAACCGTATGGGGTTAAAGCCTGGGCTGATATTAGTTTTAAAGGTGCTAATGATTTAAACGGTGAATTAAAAGTCGTTTCGATTTACCGTGAAAATGGTAAGTACTGGGCGTGCTTACCCTTTGAAGTTAAGGTGACGAAGAAAACTAAAACCGGGCAAAAGACAGCTGTTGATGTTAATGTCGGCCACCTTGACTATCCTGAAGGTCAAGTCAAGACTTTGCCCAATAATCTAAAGGCTTTGTATAAGCGCATTAAGCATTACCAACGCCTCTTAGCTAGGAAACGAGTGGCAAACGGAAAAAAGCGACCCAAGCAAATAATTACATTAAGACGAGAGCAAAGTTGCAACGTAATTATTGCAAAGTCGTTAGTATTCAACACGATATTGTTCAAAAGTTTACCAACTATGCTAGTCAATAATTATGACCGCATTGTCATTGAAGATTTAGCAGTCAAACAGATGTAGATGAGTCACGTCTAAAGGCTTACACCGGTCAATGTTTGGCTATTTCAAGCATGTTTTAAAATATAAGAATGGGTATGGCAATGAGTTAATCTTAGCGGACCGTTACTATCCGAGTACCCAGTGCTGTTCTCAGTGTGGTCATGTTAAGATTGGTGCAGATAAAGTCGGGCTTGACGGCAACAAGAAACACTGAACAAAACATAACGAGTATGTTTGTTATGAGTGCGGGACAATTATGGAGCGAGACGAAAATGCCGTGAGAAACTTACTTGCTTTACTGTAAAAATAAATGGGGTGGGCTACACCCTTAAGCTACAAGAGTCAGTCACTGTCATTATCCCCAAGTTGGGATATGGGAATACTGGTGTTGG
>NZ_AYYP01000063.1:0-8159 GCF_001436215.1 Ligilactobacillus agilis DSM 20509 | reverse complement strand
AAAACTATATTCTTTCTGATAATGTAGAAGAAGCTACACGCTCTTCTATGTTATTCTACATTTTGTATAGCAGCGGACCAGTCTAGCCAGTTGTACATGTAAGGAACACCCAGGCCAAAACATTTTGGTAACCAATCATAGTAGCCATTTCTTCTTCATCTTGACTATAAAATTCAGGGATTAAAGAGACAGCCAATGAATTGAAAGTTCCGATGCTTAGCCTAATTAAAAAGCGCGAATTTAAAATGGGGGTATAGGCGCTAGCAAACATTGGCAAAACGCCACTAACCAAAGTGAGTAACAGTCTGGATAAAATAGCTACCTTTTCTCCTAAAAACCTAACTAAAAAAGGTGAGATGACTAACCCTAGGACAATCCCAAAATTGGGAATGGTCGATAGAGTTTGAACGGCAGCTTGGTTGACACCAGAAAACGCTTTGTACATTAGGGGCAAGGCTGATGAAATCTGGTGGGCATCATTAAGAATAGCGAAATCGATAAGAGCGAAACTTTTAAAAATTGCTTGTTTTTCAGGTGCTTTCTTCATGTAAAAAAACTTCTTTCTAATTGACTAAGTATGCTTTAAAAAAGGCAAGTTCTTCCTCGTTACAATGCTTGGCTAGCTTATCACATTGAGTATAAAACGGGCGCAAACCTCTGATTTTAATCAGGGGTCAAGCCCGCTAAACTAACTTATCTATTTCTACCATGGTAACCTTTAAGTTGCCTTCCTATAGCTTCTGTATATTGCGATTCAATATTTTTCGAAATGAGGTTACATAAATGGTTAAAAAGAAGCGTAATAAATTCGGATACACAAGACAATATCATATTTCTTTAAGCTATCAACAAATAGAATTGTATGAAAAAGCAATCAAAACACAAAATGAGTTATATCAATTTGCATTGAAATACTTGTATAAGACTTATGGCCGTAAACATATTGGCAGACCATTACCTTTTGGACAAGGAATAAACTACCTTAATAATAAAATAAAGGCAATGTTTATCAATGAAAAGTATGAATTGAAACGCTGGAATGTTAAGAAACTAGGATTATCTTCTCATGCTGCCGATGAGTTTTTAAAAATAATCTTCACTAATTTTTCTCAATATCGTAAGAGGTTAGAACAAGCAGGGCAAATGTCAGCTGTGGAAAAATATAATCTCAGAATGAATATTACTAAAGATAAAGATGGGAAACATAAAAATCCTAAACATCGTTCATGGTATCGTAAAGGTTCAATGAATTTTCTACGGAATAATAACTCATTTAGGACAATTACTTCACAAAAATTGCCTAATGGCAATACCAAATTGGTTTCACCACACCATTTAAATGTAGCCGATTTTGGAGAAATAATGGTATTTGAGAATTTAAAGCATCTTAATTTTGAAGAGATTGCTTTAACCAAGATTAAAAGATTACCGGATAACACATTTAGACTACAAATAACCTTTACTCGTGAAAAGAAACGTAGTTCTCAAAATAAAGTTGTTGGCGCAGATTGGAACATGTTTAACAATGAAGTATTTAGAACTTCTGAAAATAAAACCATAGCAATACCTAAGGATATTGTGAAAAAAGCTAATGAATTAGAAGCAGCAAAAGATAAATTTAAATCTTTAAGAGATAGGGAAGGCAACAAGCGTGGTAAAACTGCTTTATGGCAAAGATATCAACGTAAACAAGCAAAATTAAGTGCCAAAAGAGCTAATCTTTTAACTGAAACATACAGAAAGTTAGTTCACGAATTAGTAGACGAGTTCGATACTATCATCATCGAAAAGATAGATGCTTTTGAGATGAGAAAACGTAGTTGGTCACTGAATAAAGCGCAAAATGCAGGTAAGAATAAGCGCTTAGCTTTAATCAAACCTTATGAATTAGCGAAGATTGTTGAATCATTGGTAAATAAACAAAATAAGACCCTTATTAAAGTGGATCCATATAAAACTAGCCAAGTAGAATATGGAACTGAATATGAAGAAAAGCACGAGTTAAGAGCGACTAATAAAGATGGTAAACGCATATATGTTTCAGCATATACTGGTAAAGAAGTAGATAGGGATTATAACGCAGCCTTAAACATTAAGGAGTGGGGCTTACACCCAGAAAAACATGTAAAATTAAGAGATTATCCTAAATTAAAAGCAGGTAACTTGATGGAAATAATTTAAAAAACGAGTTTTTTTAGGAAACGGAACCAAATCCTACCGAACTAGTAGCATAAAATTATGCGTATCACCCTGAGCGAGTCAAAACGGGTGCGATAATTAGTGAATAATATATATTTAGTATAGTGGCGGTATTTCCAGTCATTATAACTAGGTTCGGAGCGTGTATGGCTTTTTAATGTACACGTAATGTAATCGCGTGACGCGATTCCTGCGATTTTAATCGTAGGTAGTTCAAGTTAGTCCCCCCGATGTCAATACTTAGATACTTATGATTAGTCATGTGCAGTCTTCCTTTCGCGATAGAGTTTGGATGCAGTTTGCCCATACAAATTATTAAAAGCCCTGTTCATTGTTCTGATTCCGGAAAAACCGTTAGTTAATGCCAGCTGCGATAGTGCCTTCTTAGTTGTTAGCAACTCTTTATAGGCATGTTGGGCGCGGACGTTATTAAGGTACTGGCCAACGGTAAGGCCCATGTGCTGTTTGAAAAAGCGCGCCAAGTAAACGCGACTAATATTACAGTGGGCGGCAATTTCAACCAGGCCAATATCAGCTTGATAATGCTCATTTACGAACTTAGTAATTTCGTGGAGTCGACTAAGGGTATAACTTGTTTGGCGGCTAAGGTTAGTCTTGCTAGCTAAGGGTTTGGTAAAGTGAGTCAATAGTAGCTTGAGAATTTGGTTAATAAGTAGCTGCAAGTCGATGAATTTAAGCTCATCGTGATCTTGGTAGCGCCAGGCAAGTTGGTAAAAGAGGCTTTGTAATTTACGGTAAGCACTTTGCTGCTGAGCGGTAAATTTTTCTGGTTGGTTAAGCTCAAAGTAACTCTCGCTAAGCTTGGGATAAAAACTTTCCAAGTAGTTGAAGGGAACACTCAGTGATAAGGCTTAATTGTCACTATGGTTGGTGACATCAATGCTATGGATAACCTGTGAGTTAACAACTAGAATCTACCCCGGCTTAGTCTGATAGACTTGGTTGCCTTTTAAACTCTTTTAAACTTCTATTTTTATTTTAAACCCTTTTAAACTCTTTTAAACTTCAAAACAAGAGTTACGCTCGCTGAAAAATGGCTGGTTGCTGACTGTGTCTGCCAATTTTTGGGTGAAACTAAAATTAGTCCTTGACAATATTTCTCCTTAGATTATAATTTGAGTATAAAATAATTAGAAAAGCGATGAAAAGATGAGTAGATTATTTAGTCTATTAAAGAGAGCTAATGTGTGGTGAAAATTAGCATAGACGAGATTTTTGAAGATGGTCTTGGAGCTGGTTAAATGGTGAGTTTAGACGAGCCGTTTACGATTGGTGACCGATAAAACACCCGAGTATTCTGCATTTGTTAGCGGAGCACTTAGTGAGGGTATTTGGTGTGAGCCAAATACTAAAGTAAGGGTGGTAACACGCGAATTATTAGCGTCCCTGGAAATCAAAGTTGGTTTCCAGGGACTTTTTTTATGGAAAAGGTGGGAACTATGGCAAGTATTGTATTAAAAAATATTGATGTTACTTTTAAGAATAAGGCGCAAACAGTAAACGCCGTTAAAAATGTCTCCTTAGAGGTAGAACAAGGAGATATTTATGGAATTATTGGCTATTCTGGAGCGGGAAAATCTACCCTCGTAAGGGTGATTAACCTTTTGCAGCGTCCAACCAACGGGACGGTAATTGTTGAAGACCAGGAGTTAACTAAATTAAAACCACAAGAATTGAGGCAAGTTAGAAAAAAGATTGGGATGATTTTCCAACACTTTAATTTGATGAAATCAAGGACAGTAGCAGGAAATATCGCCTATCCTTTGCTGGCAACTGGGCTTTCTAAAGCTGAGATTAATGCTAAGGTAACGCGCCTCTTAGAATTGGTGGACCTTTCTGAATATCGGGATGCTTATCCCAGTCAACTATCTGGTGGTCAAAAACAAAGGGTGGCTATTGCTCGGGCTTTAGCCAATGATCCGCAGGTATTGATTTCCGATGAAGCAACTAGTGCGCTTGACCCTAAGACGACTAAGTCTATCCTAGAATTACTAAAAAAGGTTAACGAACAGTTAAAAATTACAATTGTTTTAATTACGCACGAAATGCAAGTAGTTAAGGAAATTTGTCATAACGTTGCGGTAATGGAGCAAGGACAAATAATTGAGCGTGGTCCAGTCCGGGAGGTATTTATTAATCCTAAGACGGCCCTTGCAAAAGATTTCATTGAGACTTCAGTCAATATCAAGAAAGCCCTAGAGCGTATTGAAGCTAAGAATAGTGAGTGGAATTCTGAAAAACGCCTATTCTTGTTACAATTTGCCGGCGAAGAGACGGAAGATGGCGCAATTTCTAGGATTTCTAAGCAAACAGGCGTTGATATTAGCATTTTATTTGCGGATATGGATGAATTAGATGGAATCACCATCGGTTATACGATTATTAAGGTTAGTGGTGAGAAGGCAGCTATCGAAGCAGCGTATAACTCATTCAAGGCAGCTAAAATCAAGGTAGAAACTTTAAAGTGAGGTGGTTAGTGTGATAAGTTATCTTTTTCCAAACGTACTCGATATGAAAACGGAATTTATCGATGCAATATATCAAACAATCTATATGACGGTTGTCTCCGCATTATTTGCAGGTATTTTAGGATTGCTGACGGGTGTGGCCCTAGTTATTACGCAAGAGGGAGGCTTAGCGGAAGACAAGTTACTTTACAATATTTTAGACAAAGTGGTAAATCTACTACGCTCAGTCCCATTTATCATTTTATTAGCTGTAATTTCACCCTTAACAGTCTTCCTTGTCGGAACTTCAGTTGGGACTACCGCTGCCTTAGTGCCCTTGGTTTTTGGCATCTTTCCCTTTTATGCAAGGCAAATTCAAGCGGCGTTACTAACCGTTGATGCTGGGGTAATTGAAGCAGCAGAATCTATGGACTCCAGTAATTTAGAAATTATCTTCCGCGTTTACTTACGTGAAGGCTTAACGGAAATTATCAGGACCTCAACCATTACCGTAATTAGCTTAATTGGGTTGACAACGATGGCGGGGGCAATTGGTTCTGGTGGCTTAGGCGACGTGGCAATTAGTATTGGGTACGCTCGTTATGAAAATGATATTACTTTAGCTGCAACCTTAGTAATTTTAATCATGGTGTTTGTAGTTCAAATTGTTGGTGATTTATTAGTTAAACTTACAGAAAGAGGCTGAAATTTATGAAAAAATCTTATCAAATTATTTTAGGTGTTATCGTTGTAATTGTCGCCCTTGTTTTAGGCATTCATGCGCTTAATTCTTCCAAGAAGTCAGCGGAATCTGCCACCATTACAGTTGGCTCAATGAATACAGACTACCAAGTTTGGAAGCATATTGCTGAGAGTAAGGAAGCAAAGAAGTTAGGACTCAAGATTAAGGTAAAAAGTATTACAGATGGTGTCCAACTTAACAATGCAACTGCCCAAGGCTCAGTGGATGTTAATGCCTTTCAATCATGGTCGTACCTAGAAACCTATAATAAGCAACATAAAAAGACCAAGCTAGCTGCTTTAGGAACAACTTACTATGAACCAATGGGACTTTACTCAAATAAGTATAAGAAAGTGGCAGAGATTCCTGATGGGGCAACCATTGCAATTGCAAACAATCCCTCCCAAGCAGCACGGGGTTTACTGTTGTTACAAAAAGCGGGGTTAATTACTTTGAAGAAGAATTTTGACTCAGCAACCGGAACAACTAGTGACATTAATGCAAACCCTAAAAACCTTAAGTTTAAAGAAATTGATGATACCACTGGGCCACGAGTTTTAAAGAGTGTTGACGCGGTAATAATTTCCAATTCGGTTGCTTTTGACGGGGGCTTAAATGTTCTAAAGGATTCTATTTATCACGAAACAATTAGTAAGAATACTAAGGACAATATCAACGTGTTAGCAACGGCAGCTAAGAACAAGGATAATAAGGCCTACCAAAAGTTGGTTAAACTTTTCCATAGCAAAGCAATTCAAGCTTACGTTAATAAGAAGTTTAGTGGCACTAAAGTAGAAGTTAAAAAACCAGTTTCATATTTAGAAGATTAAAGAGAGGTAACTATTATGGCAGAAGTAGAAAGCTTTACATTAGATCATACCAAGGTGAAAGCACCTTATGTACGTTTCATTACAGTTGAAGAAGGAAAAAATGGGGATAAAATAGCTAATTATGATTTGCGGTTAGTACAGCCTAACGAAAATGCAATCCCCAGTGCAGGTTTGCATACCATTGAGCACCTATTAGCGGACTTATTACGTGACCGTTTAGACGGTGTAATTGATTGTTCACCATTTGGCTGCCGGACTGGTTTTCACTTAATTACCTGGGGCGAACACACAACTACGGAAGTGGCTAAGGCCCTAAAAGAGTCTCTCCATGAAATTGCCGAAAACATTGAGTGGGATGACGTTCAAGGAACGGATATTAAATCTTGTGGTAATTATCGTGACCACTCATTGTTTAGCGCCAAAGAATGGTCCAAAAAGATTTTAGCAGAAGGAATTAGCGATGAACCATTTGAGCGACACGTAATTTAGATTGGAGGGATTAGATGGGAAAATTAGCTATTGTAACCGGAGCAGGACAGGGAATTGGGGAAGCAATTGCCTACCGCTTAGCAAAAGATGGCTATGCAGTTGCGGTTGCTGATATTAACCGGGAAACAGCTGATAAAGTAACTGCGACAATTAATAAGACCGGCGGCCAAGCTAAAGCCTACTACCTTGACGTTGCTCAGCGCAATGAAGTTTTTGACCTGGTAGCAAAAGCGACTGCAGATCTTGGTGAGCTAGCAGTCTTTGTTAATAACGCCGGGGTAGCCTTCATTGATACCTTTGTAGATTCTGATCCGCAAAAAGTTGAACGGCTCTTAGATGTTAATCTAAAAGGAACCTACTGGGGCATCCAGGCTGCCGCCAAGCGTTTTATTAAACAAGGTAAGGGGGGCAGCATAATAAATGCAGCTTCTCTTGCTGGGGTAGAAGCATCTGCACTACAAAGCGCCTATTCTGCCTCAAAATTTGGTATCCGTGGACTAACGCAAAGTGCAGCCAAAGAGTTAGCCCAATATAAAATCACGGTCAACGCATATAACCCCGGGGTGGTCAGAACCCCACTGCGCGAGAGTATCGACGAAACCACCTCCAAAATTAAGGGGCTCACCGTTCCCCAACAACAAGCTAATGTTTTAACGGAAATTGCCTTGGGTCGTGAAGCGCAGGCTGGTGACGTGGCTAAGTTAGTTTCATGGCTGGCATCTTCCGAGGCAGAATATATTACCGGCCAATCTATCATGGTTGACGGTGGGATGCGTTATTTATAATGAAGCTAGATTCTTGAAGTATTGGCTCAAATACCAAGAGCAAGACTCGTTAGAGCGGTTACTTGAAATACACACAAAATAATCCGACCTTATATTTGGATCAGTCCAAATGTGGGGTCGGATTGTTTTTGGGGGTAAATGGTGGAGATTGGAAGTGCAAAAGCCGTAATAAAAATCATGGCTAAATTTTAATTAATTATGCTACTGACAACTTTAAATTAAAAATAGTCCCAAGCATCGTATTAATTTATTGGCGCTTGGGACTATTTTTTGTAAAGAAATTATCTGGTAGTAAGGTTAACCCCTATTACACTATCTAATTATAGATAATTGGGGGCGAAAAACTATTAGAAAAAGCGACTTTAGAGTTAATAGTTTTACTACATTAAGCTAAAGTTCGTTAGCTGAATCAATGCTGATTGATACTGCCTTAGCACTGTTAATGGCGGCAAACGCGTCCTCAAAACTAACGCAATTAGTAGTTGAAGTTCCCCAAGGGACTAGTGCTATTTTAGAGCTAGCGCAAATAAATAAATAACCGCTTGAGTTGAGCGCGGGTAAACACGTATTCAAATTATAGTAAGTTAGTTACTGAAACTTGAAAGCATGAAATAGTGGATACTTCCCGCTACTTCATGCTTTTTTG
>NZ_AYYP01000062.1 GCF_001436215.1 Ligilactobacillus agilis DSM 20509 | reverse complement strand
CAGAGTAAGATACAAGAATTACATATTTCTGTGTCTACTCTAAAGGGAGCATATCATGCAAAAGGGGGCTTTTTTAGTGTGAGGACTTGATGCGGTCGACAAATCTTTGGGCAATTTCTTGGGGGCGGGTGATGGCGCCACCGACTACCACTGCGTGCGCGCCTAACTCCAAGACCCGTTTGGCCTTAGCGGGCGTATCAATTTTACCTTCGGCAATCACTGGCAGCTCGGTAGTAGCGAGGACCTCTTTGAGGTAGGCAAAGTCATTGTTAGCAATGTTGGCATTTTGGGTAGTTGGAGTGTAGCCGTGCATGGTGGTCCCGATAATATCAAAGCCCAGCTTGCTTGCAAGTTTAACGTCGGCTAGATCCCCCGTATCGGCCATCAGTAAGGTGTCAGGGAATTCTTGGCGAAAGGCCCGCAGGCTAGCCTGTAAGTCTTCGTTATGGGGCCGGGGTTGGTTGGTAACTTGGCAAGCCACCACCTCTACGTTAGTGTGGGCGACCTGGCGCATCTCAGCTAGGGTCGGGGTGATATAAACCTTTGAGTCTGGGTAGTCTTTTTTAATAATGCCGATTAAAGGCAGGGAGACTGCTTGTTTGATAGCGCAAATGTCACTGACGGAGTTAGCCCGAATCCCGACGGCCCCGGCCTGCTTAGCTGCTAGCGCCATTTTAGCCATAATGTGAGAGCCGTGTAAGGGCTCATTTTCCAAAGCCTGGCAAGAAACAATTAGCCCGCCGGCTACGGCTTTTAAAAAGTTGTTTGTCATAAAAATTCCTCCCAAACTTGAATTACCTTCAGTATAAGAAAAGAGGACTTGCATGTAAAGGCTTACCGATGATAAGCTTGCTGCAAGATGAGAAAGTGGTGAGAAGATGTTGATTAAAAATGAGTGGCCGATTTTGGAATATGATACTAGTCAGCAGGCGGTTTTAGCCCCCAACCACGAGCAACTCGACTTAAAACTCCCTAAGCTAGCGGTCTTTGCCTTTTTGGGCTCGCAAATCGAAGCCTACGCTGCGAAGCACCAGGTCAAGCAGGTAGCGGAATTTGTCTCGGCTACCAAGACCTACCCGATTTTTGTTATCGAGCGGGCGGGGCAGCAAATCTGCTTAGTGCAGGCTCCAGTTGGGGCGCCGGCAGCCACGCAGCTATTGGATTGGTTGATCGCTTACGGGGTCAGCCAAGTCATTAGCACGGGTAGTTGTGGCTGTTTAGTAGCCCTACCTGAAAATACCTGGCTCCTTCCTAAAAAGGCCCTGCGCGCCGAAGGTACTTCCTATCATTACCTTGCCCCCAGTCGGTTTGTCGAACTTAATTTAAAGGCCCTAGCCGCCCTAAAGCGGGCTTTGACTAGGCAGGGAACGGACTATCAAGTCGTCACCACTTGGACGACCGATGGCTTTTACCGTGAAACCAAGGAATTAGTTGCCTACCGGAAAGCAGAGGGGTGCCAGGTAGTGGAAATGGAATGCGCGGCCTTAGCGGCTTGTGCCCAAATGCGGGGAGTTATTTGGGGAATGTTGCTTTACACCGCCGATAGTTTGGCGGACGTTAGCCACCATGACAGTCGGTCTTGGGGGGAGCTAGCGGCCGAGTCTGCCTTAGAACTTAGTTTAGCAGCGGTTTTAGAATTGGGGGATGAAAATCAACTACCCCTCACTAAAGTGAGAGGCTTGTAGTTCACGACCTTACGGTCAGTGG
>NZ_AYYP01000061.1 GCF_001436215.1 Ligilactobacillus agilis DSM 20509 | reverse complement strand
AACACCTTATTTGTTTTAGAAGACTTAACAGGTGTTTCCTTTGAACGCACTGATTTGCCCAAAGCCTTACGTAATCAAAATAAATCCTGGGCGTTTTATCAATTAGCACAATTCTTAACCTACAAAGCACACTTAAATAACAGTGAAGTAATTGAAGTTTCAGCTCAATATACTTCGCAACGTTGTCCTAAATGCAGAACGATTAAAAAATCTAACCGGAATCACGACTTACATGAGTATTATTGCACTAATTGTGGTTATCGCTCTAATGATGACCGCTTAGGTGCAATGAATATCCAATTATTGGGTACGCAATATATTAGTGGGCAAGAACAACCTAAATTTGAATTAACAACTAACGCGTAAACGTGTTAGTTAAGTGGGTGCTGTCAACCACCCAATGATGTAGCCACGTATAGTGTGGAAGCAATTAATTGCGTTATGACCACTGACCGTAAGGTCGTGATCTACAAGCCTCTCACTTTAGTGAGGGGTAGTTGACTGTATGGTCCCTCATAGTAAGCTAGGAGAGAATCGGTTACCGCTTGGTTAATAGCTACCCGGTCACTGCTACTATCAGCTACCCGCCCGCCGTAAGTAATCACAAAGGACTTGTTAGTCTTAACATAATCTCCGATAAACTCGATTACATAGGCATTGGGGCTGGAGCTATTTTCAACAAGCTTGTAGTCCGTTCCGGCTACTAACTTCTTAGTGACTTCGTAACCCATACTGTCATGAATGTTAGCCTCATAAACTTCAATACTATCCTTATTGATTTTATATAAAGCGTTACCATCGTATTCGGGGTTGATAGCCTTGTATGAGGAACTTGGATCCCCAATTAGATTTCCTTCACGGTCATAGCCCAGCTTGGTAAACTCTGGGTCGATTCCTAAAACCGTATCCGGACTTAGGTAAACCACGGCTTCGTTTAAGTCGATCCCAGCCTTGTTAATCGTTGTAGCCCACTTAACATCCATGGATTTGTCTGGATTATCCTTTGATTCGTTAGCATACACAGACACTAAGGTTAATTGCGGACTAATTTGGGCCGCGTCAAAAGTAACGTGCAGTGGCCGTTCAACCGTTGTCCCATCTGGCATTTGCAACTGAATCATTTCATCGTTTTCAACTTCTTTGAAATGATTCCGGTCTACGAAAGTAGCAATGTTGATGCTACCGTTATAAATCTTGTTAGGGTCCATTTCCCCGGTAAAACGGGTGTAAATCTTGTGGTTAGTATAATCTAATACTAAGACCCCAATTTCATCGTTGCCGGAATAAAATGGTGTTTCTACCAACTTGGTGATGGAAGTGAATGCAGCTGGCATTTCAGAAACTAGGGTATCACCCTTGACTAAGCCTTTACCTGTCCAGTCGTAAGCATAGTCAATGTCTAAGCCCTGTGATTCTTTAACCACACTCTTATTAAAGTGGACGTTACTGATTGAAACCTTGTTAGTCGCTAATTGGTCAGTTGGGACAGCTGCCACCCTATCTAAGGCTTGTGTAGCCGCTTCAGTATTAGAAATCTTTTTAACTGTGTAAGTTACAGTAATTGGGTCCTTAGTATATGTACCCGTAGCATTTTCAATGCTCGTGCTACCGGCTAGAGCATAACCAGCTGGTAATTCAACGGCAGTGGTGTCATAGCTTTCACCAACGTTGCCTGTCAAAAATTTAGGCATCCCCACTTGGTTACCACTTTCATCAACATACTTAACAACCACTTTTCCTTCTTCAACTGGGGCTTCTTCTGAAGTAGCGGTAGCCGAAGAAGCGCTAGTGTCAGTTGCAACTTGAATCAGGTGTTGCTTCGCTAGCTGGCGCAGCAGTCGTCGTTTCGGCTACACTTGTTTCTTCTGAGCTGGCGGTTGCTGGGGTCGCAGTGCTATTTAAAGTAACCTCGTTTTTATCAGTTGCACTTGAACTCGCTGCACTAGTTGTGCTAGCTGAAGTGCTGTCTGGCGTAGTGGTTGTATCAGCACTGGCATTAGTGATGCCTGAAACCATTAACCCACCAAGCACAACACTGCCGATGATAAAGGAGGCCGCGCCGCCACCGTTTTTCTTTTTCCTAATCGCAAACTTTAAGTCCTTATTTGACTTATCCCTAAACATACTTTCCATCCCTTCTAAACCTAATAATAAATAACTCATCTAAATGATAATAAAATTATAAAAATAAGTGTAAAAAAAGACCCTATGTATCAGCTTGATTCAATTGCAATAGATGAGTAATAGGAGTTGCTTGGTCTTATTCACCTTATACGATTAAATTGTTACTAATGCATAGAGTAGTTACTACTCTTATTTAGAAAAATCCTAATTAGCCGTCACTTTTACCCTCATAAAAGCAGACAAGCTATATAACCTAACAACAGTTGTTATTATAACTAAGACAAGTCCAGACTGCAATAAAAATTGTCCAAAATCTATTCAACTTGTATTCTTTTACGTAAAATTTAAAAAATATCATTTTCCAAAACCTTCATTTATAAACACTTTATCTTAGGTAAAATAACTTGTATATACCTTGTATTTTTAATCAAAATATAATTTGAAAAAGAGACACTTTTTAGACTTTGACCCATTTTTATAAAAAAATCGGTCTATCTACTTAGATAAACCGATTATTACTTACTTATTAACGTAATTCCCATTCACATTGGGCTACGCAGGAGAGGTCTTGCCCGACCTTAATTTGATGGTAGCTAGTTAGGTCTGCTATTTCTACCTCACTGGTAGCTACCTGACCATAACGAACCTCTTGTTTATATTGAATGTTCATCTTTTTGAGCCGGTGACTAGTTAGGAAGTCAGCTCCCAAAACGTCTAGCATCCAGTCAAAGTAGTGAACGTTATTGACGTGGTGGTTACTGTCAATATCCATAAAGCGGACCCCATAATCATTGCTCGCAGTTGGCTGTTTAGGGGCCATAGGTAGGGGATTGCGCTCAATTTTCTTAGTGTATTCCGATTCAAACGGAGCTACTAATTCGGGTAAAATCCGTGTAATCTTGCGCTTGGCTTGATTCATTAAGACGAAGACCGTGTGCATCTTGGCTAACATTTCCCCATCAGCTGCCTCTACCCAAAAGTCCCGGTAACAAAAATACGGATTATAACTGGCTGCCTTGGTGCTTACCGTGACCACTTCATTAGTCTTGGGCAGTCGTTTAACTTCTAATAGGTGTTGGGTAATTACCCAGCCTAGACCTAAACCCAAGACTTTTTGGGTGGTAACCCCAACTGAGTCGCTGTGATCTTCTGAAGCTAGCATCATCATATCGACTAGCTTACCGATTCCCATTTCCCCGGTTACCTCGGTGTCGTAATAAACAACCCGGTGTTGTTCACTAAACTCTTGTGCCACTTAGTTCACCCCTAATTAATTTCATGGTAGTCGTTATAGACGACCTGTTTTTTTAAGTTATTGCGTTTAGCAACCTCTTTGATGGCGGCATTGGGCTTCAAACCAGTTGCCACCAATGCTTCTACCTGTGCCTTTAAACTTAAATTTGTGTCTTGTTCTACTTGCTCAGCTTGGTTAGGCGTCGAATTACCCGCAACAATTAAGACAAATTCCCCCCGAACTTCCTCGGTAGAACTAAAGTCATAAGCGGCTTGTAAATCCCCCCGTAAAAATTCCTCGTACTGCTTAGTTAACTCCCGGCATAAAACAACCTGACGATCTCCACCGAAGGCCTCGAGTAATGCCTTAAGGGTCTTTTTCAAGCGGTGCGGTGCTTCATAAAAAATCAAGGTATAGCGCTCATTAGCCAACGTCGCTAGTTCTGCCTTTAGGTCCTTGTTTTTACGGGGCAAGAACCCATAAAAGGTAAAGGGCTGGGGGGTAATTCCCGAAGCAATTAAGGCGGTCAAAGCGGCGTTTGGCCCGGGCAAGGGTACAACCGGAATTTGCTTTTCTATACAAGCTTTGACTAGTTCTTGGCCTGGATCACTAATTGACGGCATCCCCGCATCACTAACTTGAGCGAGATTTTGCCCTGCCAGTAGCTTATCTACCAACAACGGAATCCGCTCCATGGTGTTGTGTTCGTGAAAGCTGATTTGGGGCGTTTTAATCTCGAAATAATTTAATAATTTAGCCGTGTTACGGGTATCTTCAGCCGCAATTAAATCCACTTCTTGAAGGGTCGTTACCGCCCGGGGAGACATATCACCTAGGTTACCGATAGGTGTCGGTACTAGGTATAAGCGGCCACTAGTGGTTACCCCTTTAAAGCTACTTGTCCTTTCAATCAACATTAATGCCTTTCACCGTAAATCACATCTTGGCAAAAAATACATGGTTCATCATTAACCCGCCGTGAACCATACATATCATTGCAGACATGAAATCCTTCCTTGTAGAGTTTTTCTAAGTTTTGGCGTGATTTAGATAAGCCCGGTTCTTCTTTATGTTGGGGCAGTTCTATTTCTTGCAGGCGTTCGCGTAAGTGTTGATTTTCAATTTCTAATTCCGCATTTTTTTCCAAAACTTGAGTAAGTTCTTCCTTTATCTTACTTAACATCTCACTGACAGTGCGGGTTTGTTGTTCCATTTTTTCAAAACTGTCATAAATCTCACGTTTATCCACAAAATCACCCCTTATCGCTGATGATAACAATTACACAAATTCAAGGTTAATTCTTCTAAAATATTTTGAAAAGCAACATTAAGCGCCATTTCGGGCCAGGACTTTAACACCAATTCCATTGCCGCTACCAACTTAGTCGCGCTTAATGGCAGAATTTGTTGACTCAATTCTGTTTTGTACATGCTAAATGCCACTTCATCATCGCGCTGATAATGCAACAACATGGCATCCCTAACAATCAATACCAATAGCTGCAACAACACTTCTTGTTCGGCCCTAGTTTCAGCATAAGTCATTAACTTAGTTTGCACAAGTACAAATGCCTGTAAATCGTTTTTTAAGATGAGGCGGTACCATTCCCACACGCTCTGAATGACTTGGTTAAAGGCGTCATCCGCCGCTAATTGCTTAGCCAGCTTTAAGTCGCCCGTTAAGTGCGCGAGTAACTGTGCCTTGTCTGGCGGCAGTCCTTGTTCTACCAACTTGGCTGTCAGTTGTTTAACCGTCAACGACGACAGCTCTACTAACTGACAGCGGGAAATAATGGTGGGTAGAATTTGGTTTAGATGACTAGTCAGTAAGAAGGCTGTCACCTGACCACTAGGTTCTTCCAAGAACTTTAGTAAACTATTGGCAGCCCCAACCGTCATCTTATCGGCATCTTGGATAATAAAGATTTTTTGCTTACCTTCAACCCCACTTTTAGAAAACTCGGTCTTAAGATAGCGAATCTGTTCAACTTTTATCGACAAGCCCTCGGGAATAATCCGGACCACATCCGGGTGGTTATTTTCCGCAATCCGCCGACACTCTGGACACTTAAGACAGGGCTTGCCTGCCTCCTTTTGCTGGCAAAAAACCGCTTGGGCCACATACAAAGCCAGTTGCATCTTACCGACTCCGGCTGGCCCGGAAAATAAATAAGCATGCACTAGCTGTTGTTTAGCCACCAGCTTAGTAAAGTGCTCTACTAATTGGGTTTGCGTTTTTCTTACTTCTACTTCCATCTTCCGTCCTTAAAAATGATAAAAACTATCGACTGGTAAGACGAACACAGTCGCGCCCCCAACTTGCACCTCAATTGGGTAAGTATGGGTTGCTTCCATTGGCGAATCAAGGTTAATTGGTGGCGCCATGTATTGTTCCCGCTTTTGGGAA
Organism: Ligilactobacillus agilis DSM 20509; assembly: GCF_001436215.1. GTDB lineage: Bacteria > Bacillota > Bacilli > Lactobacillales > Lactobacillaceae > Ligilactobacillus > Ligilactobacillus agilis. The sequence continues at coordinate 91,551 of NZ_AYYP01000061.1, read as the reverse complement.
GATTCCTTGATAATCGCCAGTACCGTTTCAATCTTATCTTCTTCCACCCCGATTAAAAAGGTGGTATTCCCCGCTCGTAAAAAACCGCCGGTTGTCGAGAGTTTAGTTGCCCGAATGTCCGCTTCAACTAAAGCATTGCTTAACTTACTACTGTCTTTGTCTTGGACAATTGCAATAATTAATTTCATGTTGACCACCCCACTAATTGTTGGTTGCTAAAATTTTACTTTCAAAAACTTGCCAAACATCACTTTGAACCTGGGCTAACTCTTGGTTGGCATCAATCGCTACTAACCGGTGTGGCTCTTTAGCTACTAGTTTAAGGTAGGCTCTTCTGATGGCTTGATAAAATTCCAAGCGCTCCTTGTCCATCCGGTTAACCTCATCTAAGCGGTTATTGGCAATCCGCTTTAACCCTACTTCAGGGTCAATATCTAATACAAAGGTCAAATCTGCTTTTAATTCATCGGTCGCAAAGTTGTTAATTGCAAGTACAGGCTCAATTCCCACCTTGCGTCCCACTCCTTGGTAGACTAAAGAACTCTCAACATAGCGATCACATAATACAATTTTACCAGCTTTAAGCGCAGGTAACACGGTTTGAACCAAATGTTGCCTCCTAGCCGCAGCGTATAATAAGACCTCCGTTTTAGGGTCCATCCCTTCATATTCTTCGTCTAATAAGATATGCCGGATTGCCTCCGAAATTTTATTTCCACCTGGTTCACGAGTTACAAGGTAGCGGTTTTGGTAGCCTAACTGCTCTAATTTCTCTGTTAGCCCGTTAATAACGCTCGTCTTGCCCGAACCATCCGTTCCTTCAAATGTTACTAAAAAACCAGTCACTTTTTTCCACCACCGTCAAAGTTTTTATTAAAAAACAGCAAGCCGCAAAAAAAGTATCTTGCCTAAACTTGCTGCCAAATGGTTAATTATTAAATTCGTTGACCTTAATCATTGTTGCTTGGAGATGCCCCTTAATTCTGCGTAACCGCGCTTCCCTAAAGAGCAACTGGTATTTTGCCTTGGCCAACTTAGTCTCGGCTTCTAACTCATCATCAGCGTCATAAACTGATTTTTGCGTTAACTTAGCATTATCCCAGTCCACCTTTGCCTGCTCAACATCTGCTAACAGCAGGTCATCATAGGTTCTCCGCAACTTTTGCTTATTTCTGCCAAACATCTTAAATCTCCGTCCTACCTTCAATCGCTTTAAACAAGGTCATTTCGTCTGCGTACTCAATATCACTCCCAACGGCTAACCCGTGTGCTAGCCGGGTTGTCTTAAGTCCCGCTGGTTTTAATAGGCGGGAAATATACATCGCCGTTGCTTCTCCTTCTGGAGTTGCATTGGTAGCCAAGATAACTTCTTGAATAGCTTCGTTATCTTGGAGCCGTTTAACTAGGCTAGTAATATTTAAATCCTCCGGCCCTTTACCTTCGATTGGTGATAAGACCCCGTGTAAAACATGATATAAGCCATGATATTCCCGCATCTTTTCTAGTGACATTACATCTTTAGGTTGTTCGACAACAATCAGCTTACTTTGGTCCCGGGTCTTGTCAGCACAAATTACGCAGGGATCATTTTCAGTAATATTGCCACAAATGCTGCAATAATGCAGGTCCCGCTTAGCCGAAATTAAGGCCTTGGCAAAGTCAGTCACATCATCGGCCGGCATATCAATCGTGTAAAAGGCCATGCGCGTTGCTGACTTAGCACCAATTCCGGGCAATTTCATATAACTATCAATCAATTTGGCAATTGGTTCTGGGTATTGCATTCCACGCACTTCTTTCTAATTATTAATTTTAAAGGCCAGGGATATTGCGGGAGTACTTACCCATTGTCTTTTGCGTTTGGGTTTCAATTTGGTCCATGGCATCGTTAACCGCAGCGATAACCAAGTCTTGTAACATTTCAACGTCATCTGGATCAACTGCTTCTTCCTTGATGGCAATGTCGACCATCTTGCGGTCCCCAGTGAACTTAACCACTACCGCTTCATCAGGGGCTTGCCCTGTAAATTCTGTACTATGTAGTTCTTCTTGATCCTTTTGCATCTGCTTTTGTAGCTTTTGCATTTGTTTCACCATATTTTGCATATTTCCCATTCCACGCATCATAATTAAATCATCCTTTCAGAGCTAATCTGCTTTTATTTCAACATTTTCTTTGCCAAAAAGTTTTTGGGCTGTAAGTACAATTGGGGCAACTTCCTCTTTTTTAGGGGCTTTTTCCTCTGTTTGCGGTTGATTTTGCCGGTAAAATTCCTGGCGAATCTCCTGCCAGTTTTCCTTTGGCACAAAGTGTAGACTTGGTGCTTGGGGTAAGAGCCGACTAAGCCCATTACCGATTGCATCCTGTAATTCTTGACTACTTTGAGCGCGCTGGCACAAATAAGGGTAGGCTCCCTTTAAGATTAAGCCGTCGTCACTGGCCGCTGCCGGTTCAAAGGAACGCAACATTGCCCTTTGAGCTGGGTTGAGCATGTTTAACAAGTCACCCCAAACCTCTCTTAATTGTAACAGATTTTCCTTTTTAGCTTTATTTAAAATTGGCAATAACTGGTTTAAGTTTACCTTAAACTGCCCAGAGCTAGCCTGGCTTGGCCTTGGCCGCTTAGCAGGGGCACTTACCTGCTTAGGGCCAGCCTGGCTTAAGGTTTGTAACTGCTCTTGGAGTTGGGCCACCTGTTTAGCCAGCCGCACTACTTCTTCATGGTCCGCGCTATTTTCTGTTGCCACCGGCGCCTTAGCTTGACCTTGGCTAACCGATTGCGATAGCTTAATGGTCAAGACCTCGAGGTACACAGTCTCATGCGAGGTGTAGCGCATATTTTCTTGTTGCTCATTTAAAATGTTAATTGCTTGATATAAAACCTGGCTATCAATCTTTTGTGCAAACTCCTTAAAGTCGGCATCAAGCAACCCTAGTTCACTTTCCTCGACTAACTTGGGAGCCTGTTTATAGAGCAATAAATCTCGACAATAGCCAATTAAATCCTCAATTAACCGCTTGGCATCCTTACCTTCGTTAACAATCGTGTGAATAGTTTCTAAGGCCGCCGACGTATCTTGAGCAAAGACTTGCTTTAAATAGGCGGTCAGCTTTTGCCTGGTAACCGTCCCGGTAACTAGTAAGGCGTTGTCGAAAGTAACTTGACCGTCCTCGCCAAAAGAAATCACCTGATCCAAGATACTCAAGGCATCCCGCATGCCCCCTTCGGCTGCCTTGGCAATTACCTTTAGCGCACTATCATCGTAGCTGACTTCTTTTTGCTTTAAAATGTATTCCATCCGCCCCAAAATATCTTGGGGGGTAATCCGGCGAAAATCAAACCGCTGTGTCCGCGAGATGATGGTTGCCGGAATCTTATGGGGCTCAGTGGTTGCTAGAATGAAGACGACATTTGCCGGTGGTTCTTCTAAGGTCTTCAACAAGGCGTTAAAAGCCCCGGTTGATAACATATGAACTTCGTCGATAATGTAGACTTTATAATCAGCCACCGTGGGCGCATACTTGGCCTTATCCCTAATATCACGGATTTCTTCCACCCCGTTATTAGAGGCAGCATCGATTTCAATTACATCGTTTAAGCGGCCAGCTGTGATTGCTTGACACAGTTCACACTCATTGCATGGCTCCCCATCCGTTTGCTGGTGACAATTTATGGCCTTGGCAAAAATCTTAGCGGCCGAGGTTTTCCCTGTTCCCCGAGGGCCGGTAAACAGGTAAGCATGCGTCGTTTGGTGAGTCATCAAAGCATGCCTTAAGGTTTTGGTGACCATTTCTTGACCAACAAGTTCACTAAATTTTTGCGGGCGCCAAACCCGGTATAATGCTTGGTAACTCATTAACTACTCATAGTCCTTCCATCTAAGATTTTAGCTTATTCATTCAATAAAAAAACCCGATCATAGATCGGGGTTCACATTCTTCATAACTTGAAGCACATAACGAACCAAACTTAGTGCTGCTTCCTTCCAGACCTGACACGGTTCGTAAGGCCATTATTGCTCCAAGGCCTAACGGCAATATTAATAATACACGATATTATCAAAAATTACCAGTCTTTCCCCAAATTTTCTTATTATTTTTCTTTCCGGACCTGCTTAAAAAAAGTTTGTAAGATACCGAGGCACTTATCCTCTAAGATGCCCTTTTCGATATAGGCTTGGTGGTTAAAGCGCCCATCATTCAAAAGGTTCATCAAAGTACCTGCCACTCCCGCCTTAAGGTCGGCTGCCCCATAATAAACCTCGTCAATCCGCGCATTTAAAATAGCCCCGGCACACATCGGACACGGCTCTAAGGTAACAAAGAGCTGGCAGCCTGCTAAGCGCCAACTTGCTAGCTGCCGGTTAGCTTGACTAATGGCTAAAATTTCCGCGTGATCAATCGCCTGCTGGCTAGCCTGGCGTAAGTTATGGCCCCGGCCGATAATTTTCCCTTTGTAAACTAGCACACACCCGATTGGAATCTCACCTGCATCAAAGGCCAGCTTCGCTTCTTTTAAGGCCTCATTCATAAAATATTCTTTTTGCTCCTGGTCCACGTTAAACTTCCTTAATACTTTGTAAAATAAAGTAACCCTTGTCTTTTTTGAGGACCTGACAGTTACCAAAAACTTCTTCTAACTTCTTTTTAGCAGAGGGGGCGCCTTGCTTTTTTTGAAGCACTGCCGTCAAGGTGCCACCTACTACTAAGTGGTCCTTAGCCTGGCTCAAGATTCCGTGGACCACTTCTTTACCGGCCCGGATTGGGGGGTTAGTGATAATGGCATCGTAATCTTTAGCAGTTACGGTTTGATATTGATCAGACGACCAAATGTTAACGTTCTTAATTTGGTTAGCCGCTGCGTTTTTAGTAGCTAGACTCAAAGCCAATTCATTAACGTCAACCATATCAACTTGGGCTTGGGGAAACTTCTTGGCTACCGCTAACCCTAGCGGACCGTAGCCGCACCCAACATCTAGTAGCTTACGTGGCTGAAAAGCCGGTTGGTCTAAAGCTGCTAGTAGCACACAGGAACCAAAGTCAACCCGGCGCTTGGAAAAGACCCCGTTATCAGTGGTAAAGTTTAATTCATTTCCTAAGAGGGTAAAATTAAAGTTTTGTTCATTATGTTCCACATCGGGATTTTTGGTATAATAATAATTCGTCATTTACTCCGCTCACTTTCTTAAGTCACTTTCTATGATACGGATAATAAGGCTTAAAAGCAACTATTTCAGCCTAAAAATCCTGCTAATCCCAAAAAAAGCTTAACCACAACATGTCGGTTGCTTTCTATGAAATTTTGTCTATATGTTGTGTTTTTACTTGATTAATTACAACAATGTTGTATACTAAAAATTGCAAATTACCACGAAAGGAAGTCTTAAAAATGAGTTTAGAATTATATACTAAAAATAACTGCATCCAATGCAAAATGACTAAAAACTTCCTGATGCAACATGACATTGCATTTGAAGAAAGAAACGTTAACGAAAATCCAGAATACATCGATTACTTAAAGAACAAGGGCTTTCAATCTGTCCCTGTCCTAGAACAAGACAACAATCCAATTATCCGGGGGTTTAGACCAGATTTATTGAAAAAAATTGTTGCTCAATAAAACTGGAAAGGATCCACACTCATGAAAATAGCTTATTTTAGCGTCACTGGGCAAACCCGGCGCTTCATCAAAAAGTTGGCCCTTCCAGCTGATGAAGTCTACGAAATCGACCCGACTGGCGCTTTTAAGGAGTTTGATGAACCCTTTGTGCTCATCACTCCGACCTACGAAGATAACATTACCGAACCGGTGCGTGACTTCTTAGACACCGGTGCAAATGCAACTTATTTAAAGGGGATCGTAGGCACTGGCAATCGCAACTTTGCGCAACTCTTCATCTTTACAGCGCGCGATTTGGCTCGTGACTACCAGGTCCCTATTATTTATGCCTTTGAATTTAACGGCACCCCTAAAGATGTAACTAATTTTAAGAAAGCGGTGAAGAAACTTGAGTCTCAAAACGATTGATCCTAACCAAGTTACTTATTACGACTTAAATAATGAAATTAACTTGCCCCTTAATGGTCAAATCCAATTAGGCAAAGATAAGGAAGCCTTAGCAGCTTTCTTGAAGGAAAATGTCATCCCCAACACGATGAAGTTTAACTCCCTAAAGGAACGTTTTGATTATTTAATTGCTAACGATTACCTCGAAAGTGAATTTTTAGCTAAATACGACTTTGCTTTTATCGAAAAGTTATACGCTAAACTAACGGCAGCCAACTTTACCTTTAAGACCTTCATGGCTGCCTATAAATTTTACGCTCAGTACGCTTTAAAGACTAATGATGGTGCTTACTACTTGGAATCATTTATCGACCGGGTAGCCATTAACGCCCTTTACTTTGCGGATGGCAACGAAGAGTTAGCGTTAAAATTAGCTGACGAATTGGTCAACCAACGCTACCAACCGGCTACCCCTAGTTTCTTAAACGCGGGCCGTAAACGCCGGGGTGAATTGGTCTCTTGTTTCTTAATCCAAATGACCGACGACATGAACTCAATCGGGCGGGGAATTAATTCTGCCCTCCAACTTTCCCGAATTGGGGGCGGAGTTGGGATTACCTTGAGTAACCTCCGGGGCGCAGGGGCTCCTATTAAAGATATCCAAGGGGCTGCTTCCGGGGTCGTACCCGTTATGAAGCTATTAGAAGATAGTTTCTCTTACTCTAACCAGTTAGGACAACGCCAAGGGGCTGGGGCCGTTTACCTTAACGTCTTCCACCCAGATATTGAAGCCTTCCTTTCTACTAAGAAGGAAAACGCCGACGAAAAAATCCGGGTCAAGACCTTATCACTAGGCCTAATCGTGCCCGACAAATATTATGAACTAGTCGCTAACAACGAAGACATGTACCTCTTTGACCCTTGGGGAGTGGAACGCGTCTACGGTAAACCATTCTCTTACGTCGACATCACTAAGGAATACGACAAGATGGTGGCTAACCCCGCTATCCCTAAAAAGAAGATTAAGGCCCGGGAACTCGAAACCGAAATCAGTAAGTTACAACAAGAATCAGGCTACCCTTACGTGGTCAACATTGATACTGCCAATGAAGCCAGCCCGATTGCGGGTAAGATTATCATGAGTAACTTGTGTTCAGAAATCTTGCAGGTCCAAAAGCCCTCAATTGTCAACGACCGCCAAGAATTTGATGAACTGGGAACAGATATTAGTTGTAACCTCGGCTCAACCAACATCGTTAACCTGATGGTTGCCCCCGATTTTGGACAGTCAGTTGAAACAATGGTCCGGGCTTTGACCTTTGTTACCGACCATTCAGACATTCAAGTGGTTCCTTCTGTTCAAAAAGGTAACGCTCAGGCCCACACTATTGGTTTAGGGGCGATGGGACTACACGCCTTCTTGGCTAAAAACCAAATCGAATACGGTTCAAAAGAAGCCCTCGATTTCACTAGTGTCTACTTCATGCTCCTTAATTACTGGACACTGGTTGCCTCTAACAAGATTGCCCGCGAACGGCACACCACCTTTGTAGACTTTGCTAAGAGCAAGTACGCTGACGGGACTTACTTTGACAAGTATTTAGCTAATGATTTTGGCCCTAAGACCGCTAAGGTTAAAGCCTTATTTGAGCACGTCTTCATCCCAACTGCAGCTGACTGGGCTCAGTTAAAAGAAGCGGTCATGACTGATGGCTTGTACCACCAAAACCGCTTAGCCGTTGCTCCTAATGGGTCAATTTCTTATATTAATGACACCACCGCTAGCCTTCACCCAATCATTAACCGGATTGAAGAACGGCAGGAACGAAAGATTGGTAAGATTTACTACCCTGCTCCTTACCTGTCTAACGAAACCATTCCTTACTACAAGTCCGCTTACGACACCTCAATGCTTAAGGTCATCGACACTTATGCAGCCGCTCAACAACACGTCGACCAGGGGATGAGTTTAACCCTCTTCATGCGTTCTGAGATTCCAGCAGGACTTTACCCTTGGAAGAAAGCAGGCAATAACAAAATGACAACCCGTGACCTGTCAATTTTACGAAACTATGCCCACAGTAAGGGGATTAAGTCGATCTATTACATTCGGACCTTTACTGACAATAACGGTGAAATTGGGGTTAACGAGTGCGAAAGTTGCACAATTTAAGGAGTGATTTTTTTGGAAAACTATACAGCCATTAACTGGAATAAACTCGAAGATGAAATCGACAAAGCCACCTGGGAAAAATTAACGGAACAATTTTGGTTAGATACTAGAATTCCTCTCTCTAATGACCTAGCTGATTGGCGGACCCTAACGGAAGCTGATAAGGATGTAGTGGCTAAGGTTTTTGGGGGCTTAACCTTACTTGATACCCTCCAATCCCAAGACGGGATGGCCTCTTTGAAAAAAGACGTCCGGACTCAACACGAAGAAGCGGTCTTAAATAACATTGAATTTATGGAATCAGTTCACGCTAAGAGTTACTCCTCCATCTTTTCAACCCTAAATACCCCGGCTGAAATTGATGAAATCTTTGCTTGGACCAATTCCAACGAACTGCTTCAATATAAGGCCCAAAAGATTAACGACCTTTACCAACACGGTAATCCGCTTGAAAAAAAGGTAGCGTCCGTCTTCTTAGAAACCTTCTTGTTTTACTCCGGTTTCTACACTCCTTTATACTGGTTAGGCCACAATAAGCTTCCTAACGTTGCTGAAATCATCAAGCTAATTTTACGGGATGAATCAGTTCACGGAACTTATATTGGCTACAAGTTCCAACTAGGCTTTAACGAGCTTAACGAAGAACAACAAGAGGAATTAAAGGCCTGGATTTATGATTTGCTCTATGACCTTTACGAAAACGAAGAAAAATATACCGCTAGCCTCTACGATCAAGTTGGTTGGACCGACGATGTCTTGGTGTTCCTACGCTACAATGCCAATAAGGCTTTGATGAACCTGGGCTTAGATCCCCTCTTCCCGGATACAGCCGAAGACGTTAACCCCGTTGTCATGAACGGTATCTCCACTTCGACTTCTAACCACGACTTCTTCTCCCAAGTTGGGAATGGTTACTTGTTAGGTAACGTGGAAGCCATGGAAGATGAAGATTACCTCTTCAGATTCGATGATGATGAAGACTAATAACTAACAAAAGGTGTTGTTTGCATGAAAACGTGCAAGCAACACCTTTTTTATTGTGGCTATAACCATCCCTTAGCTTGAGCAAAATTGGTTCTAACGCCAACATCCGTTGGTAAAAATCTGGCGGCAAAATATGCGCAAAAGCATCAAGCTTTTGACTCACCACTCTCCCCCCTTTCTTTAGCAATTTGTTCTGCAATCTTATACTCTTTGAAATAACTCTTGTCTTGTTTAATTTCACCACTTTCATAAAGAGAAATCTTATGTTCCAACCGCTCAATCGACCGTTGAATATCGGCTTGACGCTGCTTTAGGACCGTAACTTGTTCTTGTAAGAGTTCTTTTCTTGTCTCTAAGGTCGCATCACCCTGTAAGATTAATTCGGTATAATCATGCAAGACCTCCACGGAAACACCTGAGTGTCGCAGGCAAACCAACATTTCTAACCAATGCTGTAGGCTGTCAGGATAGTAGCGGTTGCCATTTGCTTTACGCGGCACCTTAGGAATTAAGCCGACCCGCTCATAGTACCTCACTGTGTCGGGATTGATATTGTATTTAGCGGCTACTTGGGTAATGGTTAAATCAGCCATCTTACTCACTTCCTTTGTCAAATTCACCCTTAGTATACAGCTTGGAGTTAGGTCCAAGTCAAATAAAAAATGGTAATCAGTACTGATACTGACTACCATTTTTCTTAGCCCCGTTTTGGGGACTTAATTGTTATAACTAACCAAACTAACCCCAGACACAAGCCATAATAAATAACAATCGTCCAAGTTCCACTAAGATTAAAAGAACTTTGGCTAGCGGTTCTAATTAAGCTGAGTTTAATTCCTAGCAAGGTCTCGATATTTCCGTTGCCCTTGATTAGTAAAATGCCCCGTAAGCAATCTACAATTACCAGGCAAACAAAGAGAATTGAGCCTTGGTTAAGGATTTGTAACCAGTTCTTTTTCATACAAATTTCTCCTAAGGTTGTAAAAATTTAGGGATAAATGGCAGCTGCTTTTTCCCCCCGTTAGCGGTCCGGTAATCAGCCCGCTGGTTAACCACCATAATTACTTGCCACATTGTGGATAGTAGCGAGCTCTTCTTACGGTAGGCCGTATATTTAGGGTGCCATCCAGTTGCGTACTTGTTCTTGTAAGCCCGCAACCCTTGGAAACCATATAACTTATAGCCATATTGATAAATTAGGTGAGCAACTCGTTCCTCGATAAAGGAGAACTTAGATTGGCCCACGTTTGATAAAGGTGCCATCCCTAAGTCAAAATAAGTGTAGCCCTCTTCTTGACCATACTTAAAGAGGCTAATGAAGATTTCGTCCATAATCCCTGAGGGCGCGTCCTTGCTGTGCCGCATCAGATCAATCGTTAGAATTTCTTTTCCCCCAGTTGGCATCATGCTAGCAAAGGCAACCAGGGTCCCCTCAGCATCTCGGACTAATGCCACCGGTGCTTGGTTTAAATAGTATTCATCAAAGAAACCTAAAGAAAAGCCCTTTTCGACTTGACCGTTAAGCCATTCATCTGAAACGCGCTTCATTTCTGCTAGTAATTCGTTAGACAAAGGGTTAGGTGCTAGCGAAAAGACATAGCCTTCCCGCTCAAACTTATTCATCAAGGCCCGTTGCGCCCGCTGCTTTTTCCCGACCAAGGTAAATTTGTCCAATTCTACTAACCCATCTTCCCCGGTCTTTAGGAAGTCAAAGCCGTACTCGTGTAAAAGCATGGTGTAGTCCTTACCCACTTCATAAAAGACTAACTCATAGCCATAAAGATCAGCTTGGTGTAAGAAACTTTGCAGGGCTTCTTCTTGATAAGCTTGGTTACCTACCGGTTCACCCATGATGATGAGCTTATCGTTTTTACGCCGGTACATGAAAAAAAGCTGGTCGACTCCGTCTACTTGGTAAAAATAAAAGTTCTTATCCCGCAAGAAGGCCAGGTGACTAGTCTCATTTCCCCCAAAGGTTTCAATCACCTGCTTAACCCGTTCACTTTCAAAGTCACGGTCAACAAAAGGATCGCGGCCAGTAGTTAGATACTGCATGATAAAGTATAAAATAATCACCGCAATTCCAATCCCGATTAGGCCGGACAGCCATAACTGTTGACCGGGAAAAAAGAGCACGGACGGAATTTTATGCTTATTACTGTAAGCAGGCGCGTTAATCACCCCGATAACGACATACAGTAAGAAGCTGCCGATAAAGATAACGCCGTCAAAGGCCAATGACCCTAACGAGTATTGGAACTTTTGCCGGTATAAGGCCTTCTTGGAAAAGAGCGTGATTGCCAACACAATCCCCAAATAGATGGTTAAACTCAAGCTCCAATCTTGGAATAAGGTGTTAATGATGCCAACCAATAGGACGGCTAACATCGGCCAGTAGGCCTTTTTTACCTTGGCTTGAATCCCCCGTGCTAGCCCTAAGAGAATAAAGGCGTAGCAGATATTGGTTAGTTGGTGCAAGAAGAAAAAGGTGTAGGGATAAAACCTAACCAAGACCTTGTTTGAAACGGTTAGACTTGGTACCGCCGATTCCATCAACATAAAAATCCCTGAAAAATACAGGAAGATTGTTAAAATCCGGTGGGCCAGCGTCGCCAAAAAGGTCTGCGGAATCCCATCAAAGTAGTCATTAATCCGACCACCCATACTGTGAACCAAAAAGGCTAGCCCAACCATTACGGGCACAATGTAATAGAAAATCCGGAAGTATAATAACCAGGTTAAAGCTAACTCCCGGTTAATACCAAAGGTTGCCATCCCAATTAACATGAAGACGTCAAAAGAGCCTAACCCCCCTGGTAACATCGAGACAATCCCTAAAATCGAAGCGATAATATACAGACAAAAAATGGCAGTTAAATCATGGTTAACCCCTAAAATGCGCCCAACTAATAAGAAAAAGCCAGCCACAAATAACCATTCTAAAGTCGATCCCACCGTGAGGGTCAATTCCTGCCGTAAACTTAAATCGGCAAAAAAGCCATTGTTCTTAAACTTAGTTACAATAAACAGCAAGGGAAAATACAGGGCCCCTCCGATTAACCATAAGCCGTAATTAGCCAGGTGCTCGCCTAAATCAAAGCCATAAATTAACAGTAAGGCTAGCCATGACAACAGCGATAAGCCCGCTAATAAGAAGAGGGCAATCTTAGATAAGGCGTAAAAAATCTGTTTTTTACTAGCACCCTTACTATAAAAACTAGCGCGCAAGGTAGCCCCTAATACCCCACCAAAGCCAGCAATGTTTGTAATCGTGTTTGTAATCCAGCCACTTTTAATAATATAGGCGCGGGAATATTTTCCCGGTAAAAATTTAACAATTGAAAAATCATAGATTAGCATCGGGCTGACCGCCAGCAAGCCCCCAAATAATAGGAGGGCTAACTGCCCTAGTGAGCGCCCCATCAGTTGTTGACTGACTAACTGCCAATCCGTTCCCTTCAAAATGCGACTAATTGCATTAATGACAAAGACTAACACTGATAACACAAAAACAATTTTCAAGAGCGTTAAGCGTTTTTCTAGCGCTAGCTTAGCCTTTACGAAAAAGTTTTTCAAAGTGTCTCCTCCTTTTTTAAATTTTAACCTTCCCTTACCATTATATAAAAAAATCTTAACCGTAACTGTAAAACTTTTATAAACATCTCATTTATAAAAAAGTGGCCCGCAGATTAGCCATAATCCACGACCCACTTTCTTTTATTCGGCTAATTTAGCCACTAACTTCTCATAATGCTTACCCTGGGCGTTAAAGTCTATATAACGCTTATTGTCATCAGTTTCGTCTTTATTTAACCGAATTTCTAAATATTCAGCTGGTAGTTCTTCGGGAATAAAGCTAGCCCATTCAACGACACTGACACCGTCACCATTGAAGTATTCTTCCAAACCTAAATCTTCGGCTCCACCGTCTTCTAACCGGTAGACATCCATATGATAAAGGGGAAGCCGCCCCTCCTTATACTCCCTGATCAGAGTAAAGGTTGGGCTTTTAATATTACGCTTAATCCCTAGACCTAGCGCCAAGCCCTTAGTAAAAGTCGTTTTGCCAGCCCCTAAATCCCCGGCTAAGAGGATTAAATCCCCTGGCTGGAGTAAGGCAGCTAACTTTTTACCGACGGCCTGGGTTTGATCAGGATTAGTTGCAACTATTCTCATACTCTCTCATCCTCAATTAAACCGTTGCTTGTGCAGCTGTAAGTAAGGCCACGTCAAAGACTTCTTGGGAATTGCAACCCCGTGAAAGGTCGGACACAGGGGCATTTAACCCTTGTAAGATAGGACCAACTGCATCAAAGCCCCCAAACCGTTGTGCCATCTTGTAGCCAATGTTACCCGATTGTAGTTCTGGGAAAACAAAGACGTTAGCCTTCCCCGCTACTTCTGAATGAGGAGCCTTTTGCGCAGCGACAACTGGCACGAAGGCTGCGTCAAATTGTAATTCCCCATCAATTTCTTCGTTAGGGGCTAATTCATGGGCCAACTTCGTAGCTTCTACCACCTTGGTAACTTCATCTGACTTAGCAGATCCCTTGGTTGAAAAGCTCAGCATGGCTACCCTTGGTTCAATGTCAAATAAGCGGGCTGTCTTAGCACTTTCAACTGCAATTTCAGCCAATTCTTGGGCATTTGGGTTGATATTGATGGCGCAGTCGGCAAATAGATAGCGTTCCTTACCATCATTGCGGGACATGATAAAGGCCCCACTAGTCCGGCTAACCCCTGGGTGGGTTTTAATAATTTGGAGGGCGGGACGAACCGTATCTCCAGTTGGATGTTTAGCCCCAGAAACTAAGCCATCCACCTTTTTCATATAAACTAACATAGTTCCAAAGTAGTTAACGTCCCGTAACATTTGGCGCGCTTGTTCAGCCGTATTTTTGCCCTTACGTCTTTCTACAAAGGCTTGGACCATGGCTTCAAAATCGGCTTCAGGATAGGTGGTTGGATCTAGGATTTCTACATCATCAGTTAGGGTATAACCGTTGGATTCAACCAACTTTTTAACCTCATCCTTATTTCCCAAAACTACCGGGTGAACTAATTTTTCCTTGGCTAAGCGAACAGCAGCCGTGACAATCCGGGTGTCATCTCCTTCTGGAAAAACTAAGCTAATATTTTTTCCGCGAATTTTTTCTTTTAAACTATCGAATAAGTCCATGAAAATCCCTCCAAAAAATAAGACTATTTAGCCGTTACCTCTGCGGGCAACTGCCAATCAATCGGCTTTTCTCCCATTGCCATCAAAGCATCATTGGTTTTTGAGAACGGACGCGAACCAAAAAAGCCCCGGTTAGCAGAAAGTGGGCTCGGGTGAGCTGACTTGATGATAATATTTTGGCTTTGATCTATCAAGGCTTGCTTAGCTTGCGCCGCTTTCCCCCATAAAATAAAGACCACTGGTTTAGGCCGGGCTGATAAGGCTGCAATCGCTGCATCAGTCAGCTGTTCCCAACCTTGATTGCGGTGGGAAAAGGCCTGACCATCCCTCACGGTCAGAACCGAGTTTAACAACAATACCCCTTGCTTTGCCCATTTTTCTAAGTAACCATGATTTACCGGTGGATAACCTAAATCTGCCTGCAATTCCTTATAAATGTTTTGCAATGATGGTGGTACTTTTACCCCCGGCAAAACCGAAAAGCTCAAGCCGTGAGCTTGGTTAGGACCATGATATGGGTCTTGTCCCAAGATAACCACTTTAACTTTGGAAAAAGGCGTCCACTCGAACGCTTCAAAGATATGATACATATCAGGATGAATAGTATAATGCTGATATTCACTTTTTAAAAAATTGTGCAAATGAGCATAGTAGGCTGATTCAAATTGTGAGCCTAATACCTCTTGCCAATCATTGTGGATAAACGTTTTCATTATGAACACCTCGCCTTTAATTCTAACATAAATTTGCTTAAAAATCAGTGTCCGCTCGCGGCAAAATTGCTTCAGTTAAAAAAAAGCCACGTTCATGTTAAAATATAAGTATATACTTCAAATAAGCGAGGTTAGAGTTATGATTCAAATTATTGCTTCAGATATGGATGGTACTTTGCTAAACGATGAAATGGTGATTTCTGACTTTAATGCAGCTGCAATCAAGGAAGCCCAAGCCAAAGGTGTGCATTTTATCGTTTCTACAGGCCGGGCTTACGCGGAGGTTAAACCCCTCTTAGACAAGGTCGACCTAACCTGTCCACTAATCACGATTAATGGGGCCCAAACCTTCACGGCAGCGGGCAAGCTTTTAAATACCGTTGCCTTACCAGACCAACTAGCCCGAAAAATTTGCCTCAAGCTCAAGAAAAAGGGCCTATACTTTGAGCTAGTTACCTCTACGGGCGTTTACTCAGATAATAAGGCTAGTCGTATTGCTAACTTTGCAGAACTTTTAACTAGGGTCAACCCCGACACACCTTATAAACTGGCGGTCACCCTAGCTTCTGCCCGCCTAGAATTGATGAATATCAATTATATTGATGACTACTTTACTTTAATTGACGATCCCCACATGCCAATTTTAAAGATTGTTGCCTTTAGTCAAGAAGGGCGGCCAGTCTTAGATCCAATTCGGGCAGAATTATCAGCTAACCCAGCCTTAAAAGTCACTTCTTCTTCCGATTCCAACATTGAAATCAATCATATCAACGCCCAAAAAGGGGTGGCTCTCCAAGCCTTTGCTGATAGTTTGAACATTCCAATGGATAACGTCATGGCTATCGGCGATAACAATAATGACGTTTCTATGCTGGAAGTGGCCGGAGTTTCATACGCTATGGGCAATGGGAGCACCGAAGTTAAGCAAATTGCTAAGCGCCTAGCCAAGAAAAATACTGACAATGGTGTAGGCCACGCGATTAAAGAAGTCTTAGCAGAAAACTAGGAAAGTGAGGGGCTAGCTGTGCGTAATCTCTATACCAAACGTGAAAACTTAACAGGCACCGGAACAACTACGGTTAAAGATGAACGCGGCTTGGCCTGCTACTTTTTGACGGGACGCTGGGGGATGCATCCTGCCGTCTTATCTGTTTACTCCAGTAATGGCGACTTAAAGGCCGAAATCAAACAACGTTCCCTAGGTTTTTGGCCTAAGTTTGAGCTGTTTTCCGACCGTAAGCTAGTCGGATCTTTAAGGCGTTACTACGGCTTAGGGACCGAGATGCTCTTTGTTAAAAAACTCAATTGGCTCATCTTAGGCAACTCCTTAACCTTTAATTATAAAATCTACCATGGCCGTCGGTGCGTTCTTAGTTTACACGAGGTCGAACTGGCAAGTGGCAACTACCTCGAATTAACGATTGCCGACATAAACGATGAGGCCCTCTGCCTGTGCATCGTCGCCATCTTAGATTTTTGGGCTAAAGGTGGCCTAAAAGGTGGCTCTAAAGAAAATGACCCCCTCCTAAACCTCAGTTATATTCATTAAATTAATTATAAACTTTAATCAGAAAGAAGCGAATTATTTTGTTAATTAGACCAGCTACTAGCGACGACGCCCCCCAGATACGGGCACTCTTTAGGATTATTCTCAAGCAAATGGAACTCAAAAAGCTGCGCAATCTCAACCAGCAGCGCCTCAATTTAGCTTTAGAATTAAGTTTTAAAACTAAGGAGTGCCGCCTAAGCAAGGGTCAAATCATTGTAGCCGAAGTTGATGGCGAAGTGGCCGGGATGGCCTTTGGTTACCCTAGCCAAGCCGATGGTGACATTGACGAACTACTCTGTCACTACTTCCCTAAAGTCGGGCTTCCCGCCTATGAGAGCCTCTATGACAACGATGATAGTCAACTGACTAAAACCGAGTGGTACCTAGATTCTTTAGCCGTTAAACCTAAGTTTAGGGGGCTAGGAATCGCCACCGCCCTTTTAAAACGTTTGCCTAAAATTGCGGCTCGCTGTGGCAAAACTAAGGTCAGCCTCGATGTCGACCTCACCAACCCCAAGGCTAAGAAGCTTTATCGCAAGCTTGGCTTCAAGCAAACCGACACTTTACAAATTGGTAGCCACCGTTACCATCACCTAATGCGGGCTATCTAAGCCATGAAAATAAGCCACCACTTAAAGTAAGAATTCTTACTTTAAGTGGTGGCTTATTTACTACTACCGGTAGTTTTTAAGCGTCCGCCGAATTTCTCGTTCTTGGTCGCGTTTCTTGATTGATTCGCGCTTATCATAGTCGTGCTTACCTTGAGCAAGCCCTAAGAGCACCTTGGCAAAGCCGTTTTTGATATAGACTTTTAAAGGCACCAAGGTGACCCCCTTCTTGCTAATTTCACCGGCTAGCTGGTTGATTTGCTTTTTATGCAAGAGCAGCTTCCGGTTGCGCAAAGGGTCATGGTTGAACTGGTTACCTTGATCATACAAAGAAATGTGCACGTTCATTAACCAAGCTTCGCCATTTTTAATTTGAGCAAAGCCATCCTTAAGGTTGATTCGCGCTGCCCGTATCGACTTGATTTCTGTACCGGTTAAGACAATTCCGGCTTCAATCGTGTCTAAGATATGGTAGTCATGACTAGCTTTCTTATTTTGGGCTAAGGGCTTGTCTTTTGGACTGCTTTTTTTAGCCATTAAAATTCCTCCTATCTGTGGAATTTATTAGCCTTCTTATTGCCCTTGTAAAAAGGCTTCTTGTTTTTTCCGCCATTATTTGACCGGTTTGCGTTGCGGTTATTGCCGTAACGCTTATTGCCCCGGTCATTTTTGCGGTTACCATTATAGCGCTTGTCATCCCGGTTACGGTTGAAGCGCCGCTTTGGTTCAGCCGGAAGTTCGACTCCGTCTAATAAATTGGTCTGAGGGGCCTTGTCTGCATCTAAGAGGCTAAAGTCAATTTCCTTTTGCTCAACGTTGACGTTGGTAAGTTTAACCCTAACAGATTGGCCAATTCTAAAGGTCCGCTTGGTCCGACGTCCGACTAAAGCTAACTGCTTTTCTAAGAAGACGTAAAAATCCCCTTGCAGCTCACTAATGTGAATTAAGCCTTCAACCGTGTTCGGAAGGGCAATAAACATCCCAAACTTAGTTACAGAGCTGACAACTGCGTCAAATTCTTCACCTACGTGGTCGGCCATGTACTCGGCCTTCTTCATCGCATCGGTATCGCGTTCAGCATCAATTGCACGCCGTTCCATCTCTGAGCTATGGGTGGTAATTTCAGGCAGTTTTTCTTGGTAATCATTATTCTTACCGTGGTCTTCATAGTAACGAATTAACCGGTGCACCATTAAGTCGGGGTAACGCCGAATTGGTGAGGTGAAATGAGTATAATCTTCTGCCCCTAACCCAAAGTGTCCCACCGGCGTAGGTGCATACTTGGCCTGTTGCATCGAACGAAGCATCATGGTTTGAACCATTTGTTCTTCTGGCTTACCAGCAACCTTCTTCAAAATATTTTGCAACATCTTCGGACTAACAGCATCCGCCTTCCCGGTCACTTCAATCCCTAAGCCTGACAACATTTCAAAGAAATTCTTAATCTTATCTTCTTCAGGATTTTCGTGAATCCGGTAAACAAACGGTACGTGTAGTTTGTTATAGTGGGCTGCAACTGTCTCATTGGCTGCTAACATGAAGGATTCAACCATCCGTTCACTAATGCCCCGTTCCCGAATCTGAATGTCGGTTGGGTGGCCTGCTTCGTCCACGATAATTTTAGCTTCAGGGTACTCAAAGTCAATTGCCCCCCGCCGCTTTCTCATCTTAACTAAGATTTTGTGGAGTTCATGCATCGTTTCAAACATTGGCACTAAGTCTTGATAACGGGCCATCATTTTTTCATCATGGGACTCTAAAATCTTGTTAATCGCAACGTAGGTCATCCGTTCCGTAGTCTTGATTACTGATGGGAAGATCTCATGCTTGACCACTTGTCCTTCAGGTGTAATCTCCATTTCACATGACATTGCCAGCCGTTCAACCTTGGGATTTAAAGAACAGATTCCGTTGGATAACTTAGGCGGCAACATTGGAATTACCCGGTCGGTTAAGTAAACGGAAGTTCCCCGTTCAAAGGCTTCCTTATCCAGCGGGGTTTTAGGCCGAACGTAGTGGGACACATCAGCAATGTGGACCCCTAAATGGAAGTTACCGTTAGGTAGTTTCCAGGCGGTCACCGCATCGTCTAAGTCCTTAGATTCTATACTATCAATCGTAACTAGCTGTTGGTCCGTCAAATCCCTGCGCCCGACTTTTTCTTCCGGGGTAACGTAGTCCGGAATTTGGGCAATTTGTTCCAGTACTTCTTCTGGAAATTCGGTTGGAATGTTATGTTGGTAAACAATCTCTAGGATGTCCATCCCTGGATCGTTAACATTACCAATGACCTTAACCGCTACCCCTTTTAAGATTCCAGGCTGGTGGGCATCAGGATAGGAAGTAATATCGCATAAAACCACTTCCCCATCCACCGGATGCAAGCCATTTTCTTCTAGTAAGAAGGTGTAGTTAGCTAGTTTCTTATCCTTAAGGTGAATGGTTCCTAAAATTCCCTTAGGTAGATTTTGGTCAGGTGCACTATTAAATGCACCCACTACTTGGGTTAAAGCATGCCCCGAGATTTGGACCACCTTCCCATTAGGCCGCATTCCCTTGGCCGCATCCCCTGGGGTTAGCATTTGCACTTCAACTTCGTCTCCATTTAAAGCGGCCATTGTTTGGGTTGGATTGACGAAGAAGTCATCTTCTAATTCCTCAACGGTTACAAAGCCAAAGCCCCGGTCGTTTGAGTGGAAAATACCTTGGTAGGTTGGCAGTTGCTTACTCCTTGCAAGTGTAAATGCCCCAGATTGATTTAATGTTAAAAGCTTGTCGTGTTCTAATTCTGCTAACGCTTTGACTACAAACTTAAACTGGCCAGTCGAAGTCATATGTAAGTATTCTACTAATTCTTTGACGGTGAATTCATTATCCGGCTCTTCTTCAAAGCGCTTCATCAATAATTGTTTTAATTTTTCGTTTTCCATCTAATTCCTCATTTTGCTTAAATCTGTCATAGTTAAAAAAACCTCCTGAAAGAACTATGCAGGAGGTCTGATTGTGTCTAGTTTGATGAAATGTAAACCAAAGCAAATGCTAAAACAAAGAAGATCACACCTAACACGGCGGTTACTTTTTGCATGAATGCTTCAAAGCCTCGAGGTTTCTGTTTACTAAATAAATCAGCCGCCCCACCTGAAAGTGCGCTTGACGCATTGTCTGTTTTAGCTGGCTGCATCATCACGGCAATGATGATTAACACTGATACAATGATTAATAACGTTAAGAGTGTGCTGTACAATTAATACCCTCCTCACCCGTATAGGTAATCTACATCTACTCTAATTTAGCATAAAATATTAAAAAATGCTAGTCAATTTACTTGGCGCTTAAATTTTGGGTAATAAAATTAATCTGTTTTCTAATTTTGGCCCGCTGTTCATAGTTAGTCAAAATAATCAAGGTGTCGCCTGACCTAATGACAGTGTCGCCATGAGGAATCTGTTCATTTTCCCCCCGTCTAATCGAAATCAATAGGCAATCCTTAGGCCACTTAATGTCTCTAACCTGCCGGTCTTGCAGTTTAGAACCCGCTAACACAGGAAACTCTAGCCGGTCCTCATACGTGCCGTGAATTTGATCTGGGTTAGGACGTAAATTAGCTAGCATGGCCTCATAAATTGGCCGCCCCCGTAAGACGTCAACCACGGTGTAGGCAATGATTGACACTACTGCTAGTGGCATCAAGTGAGACAAAGATCCCACCATTTCCGTGATTAACAAGATGGCGGTAAACGGGGCCTTACTAATACATGCAAAGTAGCCGGCCATTGCGTAAATTATAAAATTGACAATCAAGTAGTCAGGAAAAATTCCCAGTAAGCAAAAGGCTTTCCCAATCAGGGCTCCTAACACGGCTCCCAAGGTTAAAATCGGTAAGAAAATCCCACCGGGAACCCCTGAACCGTAAGAAATGGTTGAAAAACCTAGTCTGAGCACAAACAACCCGAATAAAACTAGCAGGCTCAACTTAGCGTGACCTAAACTAATAATTAAACTGTTGCCGCCCCCCAGCGTATTAGGCCACAATAACCCAATTGGTAATAACAAGGCTAAGGCAATTAGAGAATCAAACTGCCGGGGAAGCCACTTTAATTTGGCATAGACCTTGTTTACATTGAGGGTTAGGTATTGGTAGAGATAACCTAAAAGCCCCAAAACAACCCCCATCAGCAATAAACACGGGTAATACTTTAGCGGCAGGGAAGTTCGGTAGGTCATGTGTAAGACTGGTGTTAAGCCAAAAAAGGCCATCGAAACCGCGTTGGCGGTCAAAGCTGCAGCTAAAGACGTGGTCCACACCAGGGGAGAAAAATTATGGTAGACTTCTTCGAGGATAAACAGTGTCCCCGCAATTGGGGCGTTAAAGGCGGCGGATAAGCCAGCGGCAGCCCCCCCGGCTATTAGGACCCTTCGTCCTGTGCCCTCGTGGCAGGTCTTTTCAGCAAAGCCTTGACCCACGGCGGAGCCTAGTTGGATGGACGGACCCTCTCTTCCTAAGAATAGGCCCGCCCCAATCATCAAGACGCCCCCGAGCCACTTTCGCCATAAGACTGACCACCAATTCATTTCTAACTCACCGGCAAGTTGGCCTTCGACTTGAGGAATCCCTGAACCCATAATGTCAATATCACCTTGAATGAGCTTGCCCACGATAAAAGAAATTAGCACAGCCACTAACAACCACACTAATACCAACCACGGTTGATTATGAATTTGTGCAAAGCCCCACTTAGAGACTAGGATTAACTTTTCAATCGCTAACCGAAATAAGCTCACGACAATTCCGACTAAAATACCAACCACAATTCCCTTTAAAATAAAACGTAAGCGCGTAACATCAAATAATAATTTCTTGTGCGTTTCTTCCATCGTCCGACCTCTATCATTAATATGTAAAAAAGAGAGCTGGAAAATAATCCCAGCCCCCTTATAAGTTGGTGGTTTCCCACCTATATGTCAATCAATTACTTGTTGATGACGTTTTGACGAGCTTCTTCACTAATGTTGTAGAATGAGTGGATACCCTTGTATTCTGCAACTGTGCTTGTCAATTGGTCTTCAATCCGCATTAATTGGTTGTACTTAGCAAGACGGTCTGTCCGGCTCATTGAACCAGTCTTAATTTGGCCTGCGTTTGTAGCAACAACTAAGTCAGAAATTGTTGTGTCTTCTGTTTCACCTGAACGGTGTGAAACGATAGCTGTGTAACCAGCTTCCTTAGCCATTTCGATAGCTTCCATTGTTTCAGTTAAAGTACCGATTTGGTTAACCTTGATTAAGATTGAGTTTGCGCAACCCATCTTGATACCTTTTTGTAGGTATTGTGTGTTTGTAACGAAGAAGTCATCACCAACTAATTGAACCTTCTTGCCCAATTTGTCTGTGATAGCTTTCCAGTCATCCCAGTTGTTTTCGTCGATTGGGTCTTCGATTGAGATGATTGGGTACTTGTTAGTCAAACCTTCAAGGTAGTTGATGAATTCTTCAGTTGTGAATTCTTCACCAGTTGACCAACGTAACTTGTACTTGCCAGTTTCTGTGTCCCAAAGTTCTGAAGAAGCAACGTCGATTGCGATTGCAATGTCCTTACCTGGCTTGTAACCAGCTGCTTCGATAGCTTTGATTAAGTATTGTAATGGTTCTTCGTTGTTAGCAAAGTCAGGAGCGAAACCACCTTCGTCACCAACAGAAGTTACCTTACCGTCAGCACCTAACAAGCTCTTCAAGTTGTGGAAAGTTTCTGAACCCATACGGATTGCTTCGGAAACAGATTTTGCACCAACAGGCATAATCATGAATTCTTGGAAGTCAACTTTGTTGTCTGAGTGTGCACCACCGTTGATAACGTTCATCATTGGTGTTGGTAATACGTGAGCGTTGAAACCACCTAAGTAGTTGTATAATGGCATTTCTAATTCATCTGCAGCAGCACGTGCAACAGCGATAGAAACAGCTAAGATAGCGTTAGCACCTAACTTACCTTTGTTTGGTGTACCATCTAAAGCAATCATAGCCTTATCGATAGCAACTTGATCAGTTACTTCGTAGCCAACGATTTCCTTAGCGATAACGTCGTTAACGTTAGCAACGGCCTTTAAAACACCCTTACCTTGGTAACGAGACTTGTCACCGTCACGTAATTCAACAGCTTCGTGTTCACCAGTAGAAGCACCAGATGGCACGATACCGCGACCAAATGCACCAGCTTCTGTGTAAACTTCAGCTTCAACTGTTGGGTTACCACGTGAGTCTAAGACTTCGCGAGCATAAATTTCTGTAATTGCAGACATTGATTTTACTCTCCTTTGAGTTTTGATTGACTTGAGAACATTCTCTCAATTTTATTCTAAAGGTTTTCCTTTAGACTTTCAATTAATTTCGTTAAAATATTAGTTCTTGTAGTTAACTAATGCTAAGTATGAATCAGGTACTAATGAAGCACCACCAACTAAACCACCGTCGATGTCTTCTTTAGCCATTAATTCCTTAACGTTAGCTGGTTTTACAGAACCACCGTATTGGATGCGAACGTTGTCAGCTGTTTCTTGGTTGTATAACTTAGCTACAGTTTGACGAACAACTGCACAGATTTCTTGTGCTTGGTCAGCAGTAGCAGTCTTACCTGTACCGATAGCCCAAATTGGTTCGTAAGCAATTACTAAGCTAGCAACTTGGTCTGCTGTTAAGTCTTTCAAAGCAGCTGTAACTTGAGCTTCAACCCATTCTTCAGCCTTACCAGCTTCACGAGTTTCAAGTGATTCACCACAGCAAATGATTGGGGTTAAACCATTCTTGAAGATAGCGTGAGCTTTCTTGTTTATGTCTTCGTCAGTTTCGTGGAAGTAGTCACGACGTTCGGAGTGACCAATCACAACGTAGTCAACGCCCATTTCCTTTAAAACTTTAGGTGAAGTTTCACCAGTGAAGGCACCTTCGTCTTCAAAGTAGCAGTTTTCAGCAGCTACTTTTAATTCTGAACCCTTAGCAGCTTCTAATAAAGCTGGTAAGTCAACTGCAGGAGCAGCGATTACAGATTCAACTTCTGAGCTAGCTGGTAATTGATCTTTAACAGCTTTTACAAATTCAGCAGTTTGAACTGGGTTCATGTTCATCTTCCAGTTACCTGCGATAATTGGTGTACGCACTATAATCCATCCTTTCGGAATTTAATCCAAATTAATTATTTGTCAGAAACGGCAGCAATCCCTGGTAAAGTCTTACCTTCAAGGTATTCAAGGGATGCACCACCACCAGTAGAGATGTGAGTTAACTTGTCAGCTACACCTAATTGTTGAACGGCAGCAGTTGAGTCCCCACCACCAACGATTGTAGTTGCGTCAGATAATTCACCTAAGAACTTACCTACTTCTAAAGTACCTTTAGCGTAGTTGCTCATTTCAAAGACACCCATAGGTCCGTTCCAAACAACTGTCTTAGCGTCTTTAAGAACATCTTCGAATAAAGCAACTGACTTAGGACCAACATCTAAAGCCATGTAGCCATCAGGAATATCGCCTTCAACTACTTGGTTAGGAACATCGTTGTCGAATTTTTCAGCAACAACGTTGTCGATTGGAAGAACTAACTTGTCGCCAGCTTTTTCGATTAATTCCTTAGCTAATTCAATCTTGTCTTCTTCAACTAAAGAGTTACCAATCTTGATACCCTTAGCTGCGTAGAATGTGTAAGTCATCCCACCACCAACAATAACTTTGTCAGCCTTGCCTAATAAGTGGTTGATAACGCCAATCTTGTCAGAAACCTTAGCACCACCCAAGATAGCAACGAATGGACGCTTTGGTTCGTCAACTGCTTCACCCAAGAACTTGATTTCTTTTTCTAATAAGAAACCAGCAGCTGCTTGAGTCATGTTGCTTGCAATACCAACGTTAGATGCGTGTGAACGGTGTGCTGTCCCGAAAGCATCGTTTACGAATACGTCACCTAATGAAGCCCAGTACTTGCCTAATTCAGGGTCGTTACCAGATTCCTTCTTACCATCTAAGTCTTCAAAACGAGTGTTTTCAACTAATAAAACATCACCGTCATTTAATTCAGCAATAGCTTCTTCTAATTGAGCGCCACGTGTTACAGGTACAAATGTAACAGGCTTGCCCAATAAGTCAGCTAAGCGTTCTGCAACTGGACGAAGTGATAACTTCTTCTTGTCATCTTCAGTCTTAACCCGACCTAAGTGAGAGAATAAGATAGCCTTACCACCGTTTTCGATAACATACTTGATTGTTGGTAAAGCTGCCACAATCCGGTTGTCGTTACCGATAACACCGTCTTTGATAGGAACATTAAAATCAACACGAATTAAGACTTTTTTGTCTTTAACATCTAAATCTGAAACAATAAGTTTAGCCATTGATAGCAAACCTCCAATATATGATTGAAAAACAAAAAGCGGAAGGAGTTTTGCCTCCCCCCGCCTCGAACTTGCAGTAACTTTAATCTTAGCTAAGCGCTAAATTTTAAAGCATGCTTGCAAATTTTTCTAATGTACGGATCATTTGAGCAGTGAAACCTGATTCGTTGTCGTACCATGCAACAGTCTTAACAACTTGGCCTTCACCTTCACCAACAACTTGAGTTTGTGTTGGGTCAAATACTGAACCAAATTCTGTACCGATAATGTCTGAAGATACGATACCATCAGCGTTGTAACCGAATGATGCGTTACCTTCAGTAACTTTCTTAACAGCTTCGTTAACTTCTTCAGCTGTAACAGTCTTGTCAAGAGTTGCAACTAATTCAGTTAATGAACCTGTGATAACTGGAACACGTTGTGCGTGACCATCTAACTTACCGTTCAATTCAGGAACAACTAAACCGATAGCCTTAGCAGCACCAGTTGAGTGAGGAATTGTGTTTTGAGCAGCTGCACGTGCGTTACGTACGTTACCACCACGGTCAGGACCATCTTGTAATTTTTGAGTAGCTGTGTAAGCGTGGATAGTTGTCATAGTACCAGCTTTGATACCGAAGGCATCGTTAACAGCCTTAGCTAATGGTGCTAAGCAGTTTGTTGTACATGAAGCAGCAGAAACGATTTTGTCGTCTGCAGTCAATGTGTCATCGTTAACACCGTAAACGATAGTCTTAACCTTACCTGCAGGAGCAGAAATTAAAACTTTCTTTGCACCAGCTTCTAAGTGAGCTGAAGCTTTTTCTTCAGATGTGTAGAAACCAGTTGATTCAAGAACTAAGTCAACACCGTTGTTCTTAACCCAAGGAATGTTACGTGCATCTGCTTCTGCGTATACAGGGATTTCCTTACCGTTAACAACCAAAGCGTTTTCTGTTGCTGAAATTTCAGCATCGAATTGGCCATGAGCTGTATCATACTTCAACAAGTGTGCTAACATTGCTGGAGAAGTTAAGTCGTTGATAGCAACAACTTCCAAATCATTTGATACTTCAGCAATACGACGGAAAGCTAAACGACCGATACGGCCAAAACCATTAATACCTACTTTAGTAGTCATACTAAAATTTCCTCCTTTAGGAAATAAAAAATTTATTTTAAAAAGTGACGCGACTATAACATCACTCTTTTAAAATCAGTTTGGCAGCTCCTTCATCCGTAATTAGACATGTATTTGAAGGAGCAAGTTGCATGTAAGCGCGAATTGCCTTAGCTTTGGATGAGCCACCCGCAACCGCGAATACACAATCCATTGAAGCGAGGTCTTCTAATTGAAGCCCAATTCTTGGAATCCGGTAAATAATCTTGCCGGTTTCATCAAAGAAATATCCAAAGGCCTCACCTACCGCCTTTTGCTTAGTCAACATTGCAATTATTTCTGGAGACATTGCCCGTCTCTTGGCCATGTGGATTGCCTCGCCAATACTATGAATTGCAACATTACTTGACCTAATCAAGGAAACAACCTCCTGGATAGCAGGTTCTTTCAACAAAGGTCGGTAAGCTTCCTCGCTCACCTGCTCTGGCACATACAAAGCCCGGTGTTTACCCCCGGTCTTAAGCGCCATCTGAGCACAAACATTATTAGCCTGAATTTCAACCCGTTCACCAATTCCCCCTCGTGCTGGGACGAAGGTTAACTGACGTTGGTTACTTAAGTCGGGACTCAAACAATTAGCGACCTGGGCCATTGTTGTCCCACCCATCACCGCAATCGTATTCGGTCCTTCAGGTAATAACATTTTTAAAGTGTCATTGACTAATTTACCCATATTATCAATGACTTGAGGCTGTTTATCACTATCACCCGACACAATCAAGCATCGTTTAATGTGAAGTGCTTTGCTTAATCTTCTTTCCATCTGTTGGAGCCCTAACAGCTGGTCCATCAAGCCGGTCAAACCATAAATGGTTTCTTGACCCTTAGCAGTTAAAATCATGCCCGACTTAGTGACAGAGATTAACTCCTGCTTCTTTAAGAAATCAGTCTCGGTCCGTAAAACCCGCTCACTCATTCCTAAGGTCTGTGCAAGCGAACGTCTACCAACCGGCTGTGCCCAACTGATATTACGCAAGATTATAAAACGCTGGCTCATAACATCAACCATATCAGGGGCGATTAACTCGATCCATTCTAATTCCTGGTGCATCTTATGGCCTCTTTCTCGCGGGACATTCGACGTCCAACAGTGTCGTCTAGCGACCCAGTAAGTTAAAAAAACAAAGTATAATAACAATCGCTACCTATCAGTTAAATTGTTACCACACCTCAATTACGATTAAAATTATAGCAACAAAAGAAATATTTTGCAAGCCAAAGACCGCTTTAATCTCATAAAAAACTGGTAAATACTTAAAGTAATTAAGCATTTACCAGTTTTCCCGAATTTTACTTTAAACTTGTTTCCTTTCAAGCTAAAAGAACGAACATTTTCCCTACTTCCTAGTCGATTAACAAATAATCTCTAACTTTGAATTTCAAAATAAATTCTGTTAAAAGGCTAATCAAACCGTTTTCTCTTACTGGAACTAGGAATATTTAATTGCTCCCGGTATTTAGCAACCGTCCTACGTGAAACAGTTAGTTCTTTTTGTTTCAATAATTCACTGAGCTTTTGATCGGATAGAGGCTTGCGCTTGTCCTCATTAGCAACCAGCTCGCTAATATACTTATGAACATCATCGCTACTTACAGACTCGCCCGTTTCAGTTTGATAATTGACCGCCTGTGAGAAGAAGTGTTTCAGTTCAAAGGTCCCAAAGCTAGTCTGCATATATTTGCCGTTAACCGCCCGGCTGATGGTTGATTCATGCAGCTGTAACTTGTGGGCAACATCCCTTAATAAGAGTGGCTTTAAGGGGTGTTCATCTTTTATAAAGAAATCCCTTTGATAGTCAACAATTTCTTGGCCCACCCGCAAAAGCGTCTGTCCTCTTTGGAGCAAGTCATTATATAGGTGTTCATATTCCTTTTGTTTTTGGGCTAAATACTTTTTGACCTCCTGGTCATCTTGTTTGGCTAAGCGATCATAGTATGACTGTTTGAATTCAAGCTGGGGTTGCGTATACTTGGTTGTTTTTAATTCCAGCTGTTGGTTCGTTTCAATCAAGACTAAATCAGGAATTATGTAACCCACTTGATTTTGGTCATAGGCGGCTCCTGGCGCAGGAGACAAGGTCCTAACGTAATCAAATACCGTCTGAATCTCTGCTAGCCTTACCCCTAATTTTTTCGCGATTTGTTCCCACTTCCGGTCTGCGAAGGCTTCAAACTCGTTTTTAATCACTTGCTGGGCTAACTTGGGAGCATGGGCGTCATTTTCAATTTGAAGCAACAAGCATTCCTGTAAATTACGCGCCCCTACTCCCGGTGGGTCTAAACGTTGAAGTAAAGTTAAAGCATCTAGTAAAGTAATCTCACTAACACCTTGTTCTTCGCTAACGGTCTTTAAATCTAACCGGAGGTAACCGTTAGAATCTAAATGCTCTAATAAATAGATGACCCATTTCCTAATTGGCGTTGCACGCATGGTTAAGTGAATCTGATCCAACAAGTACTCAAACAGTGACTGTTGCTTACGCACACTGGTATAAGTTTGCCAATCATCCTTAGATTCAGCGCCAGCCTGTGAGGAATTATAGTTGGTAGCTAAATTGACACTGATAAAAGGGTTATCTAGTTCCTGTTGTTTAAGGTAAGCTTGTAAATCTTCAGCATTGTAGCGTAATACTTGAATTGACTGTTGCATCCGCTGCGTCATCGCTAGTTTTTGCACCTGTCTTTGCTCTTGACTAAAGCCTTGTTCTAGGGCCATTAAAATTCCTCCAAAAAAAATTTATTTTTATACTTGTAATTTTACATGACTTACGATAATATAATAAGAGTACGCGCCGCTAGTGTAATGGATAGCACGCAAGATTCCGGTTCTTGAAATGAGGGTTCGACTCCCCCGTGGCGCATAACTCAGGCTAGCAGTAAGTGCTAGCCTTTTTTATTAACTTAGATATTATACCATATAAAACGCTTAACAAAAAGTTGGGCCTAAAAAAGACGCGGACTAAATTAGCCCGCGTCTTTTTTAACCTAAAGCTTAAGCTTTTTTCTTGTTTTTCATGATTCCGTCAATCAACCCATATTCTACCGCTTGTTGAGCTGTCATGAAGTTATCACGTTCAGTATCTTTATTGATGGTTTCAATGTCTTGGCCTGATCCATCAGCTAAAATTTGGTTAATCAACTTTCTTGTCTTCAAAATGTGTTCGGCTGCAATTTGAATTTCAGTTGATTGCCCTTGGGCTCCACCTAGTGGTTGGTGAATCATAATTTCAGAGTTAGGTAAAGCAAAGCGCTTGCCCTTAGTCCCGGCTGTTGCAAGCACAGAGGCCATCGAAGCAGCCATCCCCATTACGATTGTTTGCACGTCAGCATTGACAAAGTTCATGGTATCGTAAATAGCTAATCCAGCTGAAACAGAGCCACCTGGAGAATTAATGTACATGTAAATGTCTTTTTCAGGGTCTTGGGCATCTAAGAACAAAAGCTGCGCAATAATTGCGTTAGCCATGTCGTCATTAACTTCCCCAGAAACCATAATAATTCGATCTTTTAATAAACGTGAATAAATATCATAGGCACGTTCACCTTGTGATGATTGTTCAATAACTGTTGGAACTAAATTCATAGTGAGAAACCTCCCAGTATTTTTATCCGTCATGTTTTAGAACTCTCATGACTTTACTGCTAGTTTAATACATTGGTCAAAGAACGTCAAACTTTTTGACCACTTGCTTGAACATTAATTTACCTGCAATTTTTGGGCAAATTCATTTATCTTACGTAGGCGGTGGTTCACGCCGGATTTAGAGATAGGCCCCCCTGCCACCAACTCACCCAATTCCTTTAACGACACCTCTGGGTGGGCCTTTCTTGCCTGGGCTACCGCTTGTAACTTATCCGGCAACTTACTGAGTCCGACCGTCCGCTCAATATAATCAATATTTTCGATCTGCTTTCGCGCCGCGTCAGCAACTTTATTCATATTAGCCGTTTCACAGTTAACAATCCGGTTAACTGAATTGCGCATATCCCGGACAATCCTAATATCCTCGAACTTCAACATGGAATTAGTCGCCCCTATTAAGGATAAGAAGTCAGCGATTTTTTCAGCTTCCTTTAGGTAGGTAATATAGCCGCTACGCCGCTCCGTTTTTCTGGCGTTTAAACCATAGCGATTCATCATTTCGCAAATAGTATTATTATGATCTTCGTACAAGGAATAAATTTCTAAATGATAACGACTTGTTTCCGGATTATTAACCGAACCTGCTGCCAAAAACGCTCCCCGTAAATAAGAGCGGACCTTCGCATCATCATCTAAGAATTTCAGCGGGACTGTCTCCTTAATCTGAAATCCATCCAAGATATCCAGGTCCTTTAAAACATGGTCAGACCCCGTCTTTAGGCGCACAATATAAAGATTATTCTTTTTTAACTTCATCTTGCGTCTAACCAATAGCTCACTATCAATATCATAGAACTGTTTCAATAACTTATAAATTCGCCGGGCAATCGCCGGATTTTCTGTTTGAACATTGAGCACAAATTTATGGTTATAGATTCCCAAAGAGCCATTCATCCGGATTAAGGCCATCAATTCAGCCTTGGCATTTCCAAAATGGACCTCAAGCATCGTTAATTCTTTTTTCACTTCACTTGCATACGACATCTACTGCTCTAGCCTTCCTTCCTAAACAGGCAATTGGCCAATCAGCCGCATTAACTCCTCTACTACCTTATCGCCATCATGAAATACCCCGTGGTCCCGTAGTAAAAGGAAATTGTCGGAAATCACCCGGCAGCCCTGGTCTCGTAACCCCTTAAAATCATAGCGGACTTGGTAGAGGTACTCATCATATTTTTGCCTGTCCATATAATCTGTTGGTACTGGTTCCGTATTAACCAATACCGTGTTAATAAATTTTTTATTCAAATGCTGGTTTAAGACCCTAACATGGTCTGCATCGCTAAACCGTTCTGTTTCACCCTTTTGGGTCATGATATTACAGATATACACCACTTCAGCCTGGGTTTCACAAACCGCTTGCCCCACGTTGCTAATCATTAAGTTGGGCAAAATGCTGGTAAATAAACTGCCCGGTCCTAAAACAATCTGGTCCGCCTCCATGATGGCTTGAATTACTTCTGGACGCGCCTCAGGAAGGGAATCATCCCCCGTAGTTACCCAAACATCGGTGATAGTCTTACCCGCCGCGGTAATCTCAGCTTCACCAGAAATCACCGCCCCATCACTAAAACGGGCGTTTAAAACCAAGGGGATATTAGCAGCGGGATAAACATGCCCATCAACTTTCATCATTTCTGACAATTCTTGGACAGAGCTAAAAATATCCCCCTGTTTCATCTCGGATAAAGCGGCAATCACCAGGTTACCAATTGCGTGTCCCGAAAAGAATTGATCCTTTGACTCAAACCGATACTGAAAAATATCCTTGTAAACCTGGGGTAAATCTGAAAGGGAGACCAAGACATTACGAATGTCACCGGGCGGAACCACGTTAATATAATCGCGGATAATTCCAGAAGAACCTCCATCATCTGCGACCGTTACTACCGCGGTGATATCTGCATTTTCCTTATGCAAGCTATTTAAAATCACAGGCAAGCCTGTCCCGCCACCAATCACCACAATCTTAGGCCGCTTACGTTTGCTTGTAAATTTTGTCATGAGCGGTTAACACTTTCCTTTCGTTTATTCATATCACGGTGTGAAATTCTGACAGGATAGTTAGCCGCTAACGCCTTGCCAATCCTTTCAGCCAATGCTACAGACCGGTGTTGTCCCCCCGTACAACCGATTGCAATCGTCACACTAGATTTTCCTTCACGTTTATACCCTGGTAAAACTGTTTCTAACACCTTAATAAAACTTTGATAAAATTCTTCCGTTGTATCAGAGTTCATGACATACTCACTTACTGCTTGGTCCAAACCGGTCTTATTACGTAATTCAGCAACATAATAAGGGTTAGGCAAGAAGCGGACGTCCATCACAATGTCAGCGTCAATTGGCAGCCCATACTTAAAACCAAAAGACATCACCTCAACGTGAAATGACTTCACGTCATTAGTTTCAAAATTGTGGAAAATTTCTTCACGTAATTGGCGGGGTGACAATTTACTGGTATCAATCACCAATTGGGCTTGGGCTTTAATCGTTGCTAACAACTCACGTTCAAGGTGAACCCCATCTAAAATCCGGCCTTCCATTGCAAGGGGATGCGCCCGCCTTGTTTCCTTATACCGTGCCACCAATTCTTCGTCTGAAGAATCTAAAAACAAGATTTTCTTGTGAACAAAGTCCGTTTCGTCCATTTCAGACAACATTTCTCCAATTTCATCATAAAATGCCCGCGAACGCAGGTCGATTACTAGGGCGACCTTTTTAACCTTACCGGACTCTTTAACTAAATCCCAAAATTTAGGTAACAAGCTAGGGGGCATATTATCTACGCAAAAATACCCTAAATCTTCAAATGATTGCATGGCAACCGTCTTACCTGCACCACTCATTCCTGTTACAATTACCAAACTTTGTGTTTCTGTCATTTTAATCACTCCAAATCAAAGCCAATATAAGAATTATACCATACAAGCCGGGTGTTTCTTCAAAAAATAACTATCTTAAAAAAAGTGCCTAACTTCTGAATTTAACCAAAAGCTAAGCACCCCTTAAATTAAGCAACTTATCCTAAATAACTTTTCTTTCAAATGGGTCAGAAGAAATCCCTTCGGCCAAAATCTTCTTGCACCATTCTTGGGCTGAGAAAAGCGAGTGATCACGATAATTACCACAAGACTTAATGTCTGTGCCTTGAACATCTTCCCATGAAGCATTTAAAATGTCGTTCAAAGAAGCCTTCAGAGCCTTTGCAACCTCTACCGTATCATGCTTTCCCCACATAATTAGGTGAAAACCTGTCCGGCAACCAAATGGTGAACAATCAATCACACCCTCCATGTGGTCACGCAAATAACCAGCCAACATGTGTTCAATTGTATGCAACCCTGCTGTAGGAATGGCATTTTCGTTAGGTTGAACCAAGCGCAAATCAAAGTTAGAAATTTCGTCACCATGCTTTCCTTGCTCAACCGTAATTAAACGAACATAGGGGGCTTTTACCGCCGTGTGATCTAATGTAAAACTTTCTACTTCAGCCAAAAAAATCACTCCTCTAGTATTGATACTTTTTACTCTAGCACCTTTCCTTAAAATTGCAAGGCTACTGCTCGTCAGTGGGCGTAAAATAGTGGCCCTTTTCTAAGATTGGTTTTAGATACTTACCAGTGTAACTAGCACTAACCTTAACTATTTCCTCAGGACTACCGCAAGCCACAATCGTGCCACCACCAGCACCACCTTCAGGTCCAAGGTCAATTAGATAATCAGCCGTCTTAATTACATCTAGGTTATGCTCAATCACTAAGACCGTATTTCCCTTTGAAACTAGGCGCTGTAAGACCTCTAATAGGCGCTTAATATCATCACTGTGTAAACCAGTAGTTGGTTCGTCTAAGATATAAAAGGTCTTGCCATTAGACTTACGGTGCAATTCAGAAGCTAACTTCATCCGTTGAGCCTCCCCCCCAGATAGGGTGGTAGCTGGTTGACCCAGAGCCACGTAACCTAACCCTACGTCAACAATCGTCTGCAATTTGCGTCTTATCTTCGGAATGGCTTCGAAAAATTCTAAGGCTTCTTCAACGGTCATCTCTAAAATTTGGGCAATATTTTTCCCCTTATACTCAACCTCTAACGTTTCGGAGTTATAGCGACTCCCATGACAGACTTCACACGGTACGTAAACGTCCGGCAAGAAGTTCATTTCAATCTTAATAATTCCGTCCCCCTTGCAGGCTTCGCAGCGGCCCCCCTTAACGTTAAAGCTAAAGCGGCCTTTTCCATAGCCCCGTAACTTGGCCTGGTTGGTTTGAGCAAAGAGGGTTCGAATGTCATCAAAAACTCCGGTATAAGTTGCCGGGTTACTTCGTGGTGTCCGCCCAATCGGACTTTGGTCAATATTAATCACCTTTTCGAGTGCTTCAGTTCCAGTGATTTTGGTAAATTTACCTGGCTTTTCGGAGGCGCGGTTCAGCTTTTGAGCCAAGGCTCGTTCCAAAATCATGTTGACTAAGGTTGATTTACCCGAACCTGACACACCTGTCACCGCAATAAATTCACCTAGAGGAAAGCTTACGTCAAGCTTTTTCAAATTATTTTCTTGGGCCCCGTAGATTTTAACAAACTTGCCATTACCACTCCTGCGTCGGTCTGGAATGGGAATAAACTTCTTTCCAGCTAAATATTGTCCGGTTAGCGACTTTTTAGAGCGTGCCACCTGTTTAGGGGTGCCGGCAGCCATAATTTGCCCCCCGTTAGCCCCCGCTCCAGGACCAATATCAATTAAATAATCAGCCGCTCTCATGGTATCTTCATCGTGTTCCACCACAATCAAGGTATTACCTAGTTCACACATCTTCTTTAGGGAAGCAATTAACCGGTCGTTATCTCGTTGGTGGAGCCCAATGGAAGGCTCATCCAAAATGTACATTACTCCGGAGAGGTTAGAGCCAATTTGAGTGGCTAGCCTAATTCTTTGCGCTTCTCCCCCTGATAAGGTTCTTGAAGCCCGGCTTAAGGTCAAGTAATCAAGACCGACGTTTTCCAGGAAGGTCAGCCGGTCACAAATTTCTTTTAAAATCGGTTTAGCAATCTGTTCGTCTTGCGCAGAAAATTGTAACTTGCTAAAGAACTTCAAGCTATCACCGATGGCATAATCAGAAACTTGCCCAATGTGTTGGCCCGCAATTTTAACTGCCAAGGCCTGTTTATTTAACCGGTAACCATGACAGGTCTGGCAAGTTAAACTGGTCATATATTGACGCATTACGTCTCTGGTAAAGTCACTATTAGTTTCCCGGTAGCGCCGCTCAACGTTAGGAATCACCCCTTCAAACTTAGTATCTAAGTCACGCAAGCCGCCAAAGTCACTTTCAAAGGTGAAATGAAAGACCCGGCTGTCGTCACCATATAATACTAACTGCTGGTCTTTTTTAGCTAACTTCTCAAAGGGCGTATCCATATCAATTCCAAACGCCTGACAGGCCTGTTCTAACAAGCTCGGGTAGTATTTAGATGAAATTGGGTTCCAAGGTGCCATTGCCCCCTCACGTAAGGTTTTAGTCCGGTCTGGAACCACCAAGTCTTCGTCAACTTCCAACTTCATCCCCAAGCCATCGCAGTCAGGACAGGCCCCAAACGGTGCGTTAAAAGAAAAAAGGCGTGGTTCTAGCTCACCGATAGTAAACCCACAGTAAGCACAGGCAAAGTTTTCAGAAAATTGCAGTAACTCCCCGTCAATAATTTGCACGCTAGCATATCCATCCGAGAGATGAAGGGCCGCTTCAAAGGAATCAAATAAGCGCGAGCGAATCCCCTCTTTGATGACAATGCGGTCAACCACTACGTCAATCGTATGTTGTTGGTTTTTATCTAATTCAAGCTGCTCTTCAACGTCATGCATTTGCCCATCAATAATTACCCGGACAAACCCTTGGGCCTTAATCTTTTCTAAGACCTTTTTGTGTTGCCCCTTTTTAGCCCGAATAATCGGTGCCAAAATCATTAACTTAGTCCGTTCTGGCAAGGCCAACACCTTATTTACCATTTGTTCTGGTGACTGACTGGTAATCTCATGCCCATCATTAGGACAAACCGGTTTTCCAACCCGGGCCCATAATAAACGCAAGTAGTCATTAATCTCCGTAACCGTTCCTACCGTTGAGCGGGGGTTTTTGGAGGTGGTTTTTTGGTCAATGGAAATAGCTGGAGATAAGCCGTCAATCGAATCAACGTCCGGCTTATCCATCTGACCTAAAAACTGGCGGGCATAAGCCGATAAGCTCTCTACATACCGTCTTTGCCCCTCGGCGTATAGGGTATCAAATGCTAGCGAACTTTTACCCGAACCGGATAAACCAGTCACAACCACTAACTTATCTTTAGGAATTTCTACGTCAATGTTTTTTAAGTTATGAGCTCGTGCACCGTGCACAATAATTTTATTTTGCGCCAAAATCTTTCCCCTCTCTTCGCTTAATCAAGTTGTGCTTTTAACTCTAAAATTGTATCACGTAAAGTAGCAGCCTCTTCAAAGTCTAACTGCTTGGCAGCTTGCTTCATTTGGGCCTCTAAGCTGGCGATTAATGCCTGTTGTTCCTTCTTGTTCATATCAACAAAGTCTAGGTCAAGTTCAGCTTTCTTAGACTTAGCTGCCACCTTTTCCGAAGCGGAAATATTAGCCCGGATTTCTTTTTTAATTGTCTTAGGAACAATATGATGGGCTTCGTTGTAAGCCTCTTGAATTGACCGCCGCCGTTTGGTTTCAGCAATCGCTTTTTGCATCGACTCAGTGACATTGTCTGCGTACATAATCACGTGTCCATGCGCATTGCGGGCAGCCCGCCCGATTGTTTGAATTAAGGAACGTTCATTGCGTAAGAAGCCTTCCTTATCCGCATCTAAAATCACAATCAAGGAGACCTCCGGCACATCAATTCCTTCCCGTAAAAGGTTAATTCCCACTAAGACATCAAATTTTCCTAGGCGTAAATCCCTAATTAAGCGGGTTCTTTCTAAGGTTTTAATGTCTGAGTGAAGGTAGCGGACCTTGATGCTTAACTCCTTGAAGTAGTCGGTTAAATCTTCCGCCATCTTTTTAGTTAAGGTCGTTACAAAGACCCGCTCATCGGCTTCGATGCGCTTTTGAATTTCGGCTACCAAATCATCCATCTGCCCCATACTTGGTCTAACATCAATAGTCGGATCAAGCAAGCCAGTTGGCCGAATAATCTGTTGAACCACCGTAGCGGTTTGTTCCATCTCATAAGGACCAGGAGTAGCCGACATATAGATAATTTGGTTAACGTGCTTTTCAAACTCACTCAACTGTAAGGGCCGATTATCTAAGGCCGATGGTAGTCTAAAACCATAATCGACTAACATTTGCTTACGTGAGCGGTCCCCATTATACATTCCACGCACTTGGGGCATAGTCACATGAGATTCGTCTACCACGATTAAGAAGTCTTTGGGAAAGAAGTCTAACAAGGTATAGGGTGGCTGACCTGGCCGTCTGCCATCCATGTGCCGTGAATAGTTTTCAATTCCCGAGCAATATCCCATTTCCCGGAGCATTTCAATATCATAAGTAGTTCTTTGCTTTAAGCGCTGAGCTTCTAAAAGTTTTTCTTCTGCAGTTAGCTCTGCTACTCGCTCAGTTAATTCACTTTCAATTCCATCAATTGCCACCTTCAACCGGTCTTCATTAGTCATAAAGTGGGTAGCAGGGAAGATAGCCACGTGTTCTCTTTGACCATAAACTTC
The DNA here is from genome assembly GCF_001436215.1 of Ligilactobacillus agilis DSM 20509. Taxonomy (GTDB): domain Bacteria; phylum Bacillota; class Bacilli; order Lactobacillales; family Lactobacillaceae; genus Ligilactobacillus; species Ligilactobacillus agilis. Next base: position 53,436 of record NZ_AYYP01000061.1, on the reverse strand, counting down.
CCCCGTTAAGGGATCGACTTCGCGAATCCGGTCAATTTCATCACCAAAAAATTCGACCCGCAAAGCCTTATCATCACGTGAGGCCGGGAAAATCTCCACTACATCGCCTCTTACCCGAAAACGGCCCCGTTGAAAGTCAATGTCATTACGCTCAAACTGAATATCGACCAAGGAACGTAACAATTTGTCCCGACTCAATTCTTGCCCCACTCGCAGTGAGAGGGTGTGTTCCCGGTATTCGGTCGGATCCCCTAACCCAAAAATTGACGAAACGGACGCCACCACGATGACGTCATTTCGCTCTAAGAGGGAACTAGTAGCCGAGTGTCGTAACTTATCAATCTCATCATTAATACTTGAATCCTTTTCAATGTAAGTATCACTAGAAGGTACGTAGGCTTCGGGTTGATAGTAATCGTAGTAGGAAACAAAGTATTCCACCGCGTTATTGGGGAAGAATTCCTTAAACTCTCCGTATAACTGCCCTGCTAAGGTCTTGTTATGTGCTAACACCAAGGTTGGTTTATTAACATTTTTAATTACATTTGAAATGGTAAAGGTTTTCCCCGTTCCCGTTGCCCCTAACAAAATTTGGGCTTTTTTACCAGCCTTAAGCCCGGCGGTCAATTCTTCAATGGCTTCTGGCTGATCACCTGTTGGCTGGTAATCCGAGACTAATTCAAATTTTCGGTCTGCTTGTCTTTCAATCACTCTTTACCCCTCATTTCTAGCTTAAAATCCTTTATAATCATACCACACCGAACGTATTTTCACAGCTAATTTGTCTTTTCTGAGTTGACAGCGTGTCACTTTAAAGTTATACTTGTAATCACCAAGTGACACAATGTCACCAAAGGAGTTATATTTATGGTAAAAAGCACTTTTCTTAACCTACCCGCCGAAAAACAGGCCCGCATCACCCAGGCGCTATTGCACGAATTTTCGCGCGTTCCCTTGGCAACTGCCCAAGTCGCCCCAATCATTAAGCAAGCACAAATTGCCCGCGGAGCCTTTTATAAATATTTTACTGACCTAACTGATGCCTACCAATATCTATATCAGTTAGCGCTAGCAGACATTCACCAAGACCTTAATTTCAGCAAGGCACTGACCGCTAAGGACTACATCTTACTAATCACAAACTTCTTAAGCGGAACGAAAAATAGTCCTTACTACGACTTCATCCGCCTAAGCGTTACCCAAAACGATTATTTCCTTAGACTTCATTCTCCAATGAAGCAACTGGCTTCAAAGGACTGGGCGGTTGCTACTCTCTGTCACGAAGCTATTTTTGCCTGCTTACTTGAGCCAGAGCACCAAGAGTTGTACCTTGCGCGGTTAGAGGAAGCATTAACCACTTTTTTGAAAGGAGTCTAGCTTATGTTTTTAGCCCTCAAAGAATTTCGGTACGAAAAACTACGGTATAGCTTGATTGTCGTTATGTTTTTACTCATCAGCTACCTGATTTTCATTTTGACTGGCCTGGCCTTTGGCTTAGCTAATCAAAACACTAATGCCATCAATAACTGGCACTTCAAGCAAATTGTCCTCAATCAAGATGCCAATGTTAACTTAAACCAATCCTTATTGACCAAGGAAATGGTTGCCACCCTCCCGCAAAATGCCCACACCGCTTTAATCGGGCAGGCTTCCATTGTTGTAAAAAAGCCTCACCACGCCAACGTTGGTGCTAGTTTTATCGGCTTAAAGCCCCAGCAGTTCATCTACCGCAACCTTAAATTAACCGCCGGTAAAATGCCCACTAACTCACACCAGTTAGTAGTCGATGAAAACTTCAAAAATAGTGGCTACCACTTAAACGATACGGTCACCCTCAATTCTCTCAAGGATAAATTTAAAATTGTTGGTTTCGTTAAAAATCATCAATACAATGTCGCCCCAGTCGCTTACGGCCAGTTAACGGCTTGGCAAAACCTTAAAAACGTTGGCCCCAACTTCACAGCTAGCGCCCTTTTAAGCAAAGAAAAGTTGCATTTTAAGGCAACCAATCTCAAGACCTACTCGGTCACCCAGCTAATCAATAAATTGCCTGGTTATAGCGCCCAAAACCTCACCTTCGCCTTAATGATTGGCTTTTTGCTGGTAATTTCTTTAATTATAATTGCAGTATTCTTATACATTATTACCATTCAAAAACTACCTAACTACGCTGTTTTACGAGCGCAAGGAATTCCGGCTAAAACCTTAGTAGCAACTACCATCATCCAGGCTATGCTACTGGCTTTAAGCGGGACCATTTTAGGCGGACTCTTAACCTGGTTAAGTGCACTATTCATCCCCAAGGCGGCCCCGATTTTCTTTGACCCAGTCGCGCTTGGCTTAGTGGCGGCAGGCCTCTTATTTGCTAGCCTACTTGGAAGTTTACTGCCCGTTAGAACCATCTTAAAAGTCGACCCCGTCACAGTTATCAACAGCTAACCAAATAGAAAGGAAAAAGTTATGGCAACCATTGAACTAATAAATATCAGTAAAACCTTTGGGAGTGGTTTAGGTCAAGTCACTGCTTTAAAAAACGTCAATTTCAAAGCAGATAAAGGGCAACTTATTTTAATTTTGGGTCCATCCGGTTCTGGTAAAAGTACCTTTTTGACAATCCTTGGTAGCTTACAAACCCCTAGCAGTGGCCAGGTCAAACTGAATGGACTTGATTTAGCCCAACTTTCCTCGCGCCAACAAGAAAAGATTCGGTTAGAAAAAATTGGTTTTGTACTTCAAGCTTACAACTTAGTTCCTTACTTAAAGGTCAAAGATCAATTTAATTTCGTTAGCCGGATTAAGAAAAGTAATAACCTCTCTTCTGCTAAACTCAATGCCTTGCTGGCTAAACTAGAAATTGCCGACTTAGTGGATAAGTACCCTGCTAACCTATCAGGGGGGCAAAATCAACGGGTGGCTATCGCCCGGGCCCTCTACACTAACCCTGAAATTATCCTGGCTGATGAGCCTACCGCCGCTTTGGATAGTCACCGGGTTGAGGAAGTTGGCTTAATGCTTCATGACTTAGCTCAAAAAGAAAATAAGGCTGTAATCGTGGTTACACATGACCTTAGGTTGCGTAAGCATGCCGACTCCATCTACCAAATCACCGATGGGATTTTAACTAAAGAAGCCTAGCAAAAAGGATGCACAAATGAACAATTCATCTGTGCATCCTTTTAATTTAGTTCAGTTCTTAACCTTTAACAAAGGCAGTGATTGCATCTTCAAAGGCAGCCCGTTTTTCTTCCGCCTTAGCCAAACTATCTGCTTGGGTCCCAATATAGAACTTAATCTTTGGTTCTGTCCCTGATGGACGTACTGCAATCCAAGTTCCATCTGCTAAGATATATTTCAATACGTTTGAAGTTGGCAGGTCAATCTTTGTAACCGTTCCGTCTGCCAAACGTTTTTCTGACTTAGCAAAGTCTTCCAAGGCAGCCACTTCGTAGCCGGCAAATTCACTAGGAGCATCGTTTCTGAACTTAGTCATCAAGTCAGCAATTTCTTTAGCCCCTTCAACCCCATCAAACGTTAAGGAAATGGTCTTTTCAGCATAGTAACCATGCTTTTCAAATAATTCTTGCAAACCATCGTAGAGGTTCTTGCCTTGTTTCTTGTAGTAAGCAGCTACTTCAGCTAACATTACTAGTGATTGAATTGCATCCTTATCGCGAACGAATGGCCGTACTAAGTAACCGTAACTTTCTTCAAAGCCCATCATGAAAGTATGTTCATTGGTATCTTCAAAGTGCTTGATTTGTTCGGCGATAAACTTGAAGCCGGTTAACACGTTAATCATTTCTACTCCGTAGCTAGCAGCCACCTTGGTTGCAAATTCACTAGAAACGATTGACTTAACAGCGGCTGCGTTAGCTGGTAAACTACCGGCTTCCTTGTGTGCAGTTAAAATGTAATTTAACATTACGGCTGCAATTTGGTTACCAGTCAAGAGTTGGTAGTCACCATTTGGTTGCCGAACAGCTGCCCCTAACCGGTCGGCATCAGGGTCAACTGCTACTAGGAGATCAGCCCCTTCTTTCTTACCCAATTCAATTGCCAAATTAAAGGCGGCTGGATCTTCTGGGTTAGGTTTCTTAACGGTGGTGAAGTCTGAATCTGGCTTGGATTGTTCAGGCACCATCGTGAAGTTTTCAAAGCCTGCTTGACGCAAAGCCTTTTCCCCTAGCATTGCCCCAGTTCCGTGTAATGGGCTAAAGATTAACTTCATCGTCTTGCCTTCTTCAGCCACTAATTCCTTGTTAATCGTTACAGTCTTGACTTGGTCTAGGTAGTCTTGGTCTACTTCGGCCCCGATAACCTTCAAGACACCGGCGTCAATTAATTCTTCCTTGGAAGCAACCTTAATTGCAAATAAGTCGTCCACTTCCCGAATGTACTTTGTAATCAAGTCTGATTCTTTTGGTGGCATTTGGGCGCCATCTTCCCCATAAATCTTGTAACCATTATATTCCTTTGGGTTATGACTAGCAGTAATCATAATCCCGGCGTATGTATGCAAATGTCTAACCGTAAAGGAAAGTTCTGGGGTAGGACGTAAGCTTTCAAATACAAAGGTTGGAATCCCTTGTGCCCCTAAAACCCTAGCAGCTTCAAAGGCAAAGTCTTGTGAATGGTGCCGTGAATCATAGCTGATTGCGACCCCACGATTTCTAGTAGCTTCATCTAAAGTCAACATGAAGGCTGCTAACCCAGCAGTTGCTTGGCGAACAGTGTAAATATTCATGCGGTTAATTCCGGCACCTAGAAGGCCACGCATTCCAGCAGTCCCAAATTCCATTGGGGTGTAAAAGGCATCTTCTAACGCTGCGTCATTACCAGCTAAATTAGCTAGTTCATCCTTTAACTCAGCATCTAAATCTGCATAATCTTTCCAAGTGTTATAAGTTTCTTTCCAACTCATGAAATCACTCCCTAATTTAACTATTACCTAAAGTAATATCCGTCTACTGGATACAACTAATCAGTTCAATATTTAACTCCATCAACTAACCGCGCTTGATTAAGCTAAATACTAAAACGTAACCATCATATATCCGTTTACATTATAGCATATTTATTTAGTTGCGGGCTTTGAAAACAAAATTGGAAATAAAATTAGTTAAAGTTTTCATTCTTTTCTTACGAACTTAATTGTCAGCCTAGGCTTACATCAGTTACCAGCCGGTTAAATAATTAGCCCCCAGCAAAAGGCCAATCAAACTTTTTGCTGGGGGCTTGGTAATTATTTAATTGTTTGTAGGTAGTTAAAGGCTTCTTGCCCGGCAATTCCGCCATCACCAACGGCAGTTGTAATTTGGCGTAAGTTTTTCTTTCTAACGTCACCTAAAGCGTAAATTCCAGGAATCTTCGTTTCCATCCGGTCGTTGGTTTCAATCCAACCCGCTTCATCGGTAATCCCTAGATTTTGGAAAGCCTCTGTCATTGGTTCAATCCCAACGTAAATAAAGACCCCACTAGCTTCGATTTCGCTATCTTCACCAGTTTTTTTGTTGTGAACTAATAAGCCGGTTACCTTTTGACCGTCACCCTTAATTTCTTTGACAACGGTATCCCAAGTAAAGGTCATCTTATCGTTGGCAAAAGCCCGTTGTTGGATGATTGCTTGCGCCCGGAGTTGGTCACGTCTGTGGATAACATTCACGTTTTGGGCTAATTGAGTAAGGTAAATTCCTTCTTCAATTGCCGAATCACCACCGCCAACGACTGCTACTTTTTTATCCCTAAAGAAGGCCCCGTCGCAAACGGCGCAGTATGAGACCCCCCGGCCACCATACTCTTCTTCGCCGGGAACACCTAATTTTCTGTGCTGCGAACCAGTTGCAATAATTACAACCGGTGCCTGGTATTCATCACTATCAGTCTTAACCAACTTTAAATTATCAGCTACTAATTCGACGCTTTCAACGTTACCATAAGCGTATTCAGCCCCAAATTGAATGGTACTTTCATACATTTTTTCCGCCAAATCAGGACCAAGAATTGACTTGTAACCAGGATAGTTTTCAACTTCCGCGGTATTGTTCATCTGCCCACCATAAATTCCCCGATCTAGCATTAAAACCTTAAGGTTAGCCCGGGAAGCGTATAAGGCAGCCGTCATTCCCCCAGGACCTGCACCAATTACGATTACATCATATTCTTTTGCCATGTTATCACCTTTCAAATCTATTTACTTACTCTCATTAACATCACTTACTTTTTGTTAGTATAACATTATTTAGTTTTTTGTAAAGTATCTTGCTTACTACCGTCTACATACCACGCATTAAGTGGATTATAGTAGCGCCGGTAAGCCCAAATTCCTAAAGCAACTATAAAGAGAACCACTGATAACCACTGCGAAACACGTAATCCTCCCAGCATTAAACTATCCGTCCGCATTCCTTCAATAAAGAAGCGGCCAAAGGAATACCATAAAACGTAGCTTAAAAACACTTCTCCTTGCTTAAAGAGTCCTTGCCGATGGCGGAGACTAATTAAAATTAAAAAGCCTAACACATCCCACAGTGACTCATATAAAAAGGTTGGTTGGTAGTAATTTCCGTTAATATACATTTGGTTAATAATAAAGGCTGGCAAATGTAACTGGTGTAAGAAACTTAAGCTAGTTACCCCGCCGTGGGCTTCTTGGTTAATAAAGTTCCCCCAGCGGCCGATACCTTGAGCCAAAATTACCGTGGGGGCAATCACATCCAAAAATAACCAGGCGGAAATCTGCTTTTGCCGGCAAAAAATGATTAGGACAATTAAGGCTCCGATTAAAGCCCCGTAGATGGCAATTCCTCCATCCCAAATACGATAAATTTCACTGGGATGGCTGGCATAATAAGGCCACTGAAAAATAACATAGTAACTTCTAGCGGTTATCAAAGCTACCGGTAGCGCCCAAAGCAAGAAATCATAAAAATCATCTTCTACTAAACCCCGTTTTTTACCTTCAATCACCGCTAAGGTAACCGCTATGATCACCGCACTTGCAATAATCACCCCATACCAGTGAACTGACAGGGGACCTAATTTCAGTGCGATTGGATTAATAGCACTTAACATCGCTGCTCTTCTCTCTTTTCTTGTTAGTCTTGTGAATTTTCTTGAATCAAACTATTAAGGTTGCGTTCAAAGGCCTTGGTAGCGTCATACCCCATTGTCTTAGCCCGGTAATTCATCGCAGCTGCCTCAATAATAATGGCCATATTCCGCCCTACCTTAACTGGAATGGTAATCTTAGGAATTGCCACGTCAAAAATTTGGACTGATTGTTCGCCACTACCTAAACGATCGAATTGCTTATCCTTGCTCCAGTTTTCAAGGTGCACAATCAAAGAAATATCGGTAGAAGTCCGCACAGCCCCCGCCCCAAAGAGGTTCATGACATCAATAATGCCAACTCCCCTAATTTCTAAGAGGTGCTGTAAAATCTTAGGTGCTTCCCCAATAATAGTTTGCTCATCTTGTTGATAGACTTCTACCCGGTCATCGGCAATTAACCGGTGGCCCCGCTTAATTAAGTCCAGGGCTGTTTCTGACTTACCAACTCCTGAGTCACCAGTGATTAAGACCCCTAGTCCATAAATATCGACTAAAACCCCGTGCAGGGATTTTCTTTCAGCCAACTTACTTTCTAAGTAGTCGGTTAATTTGGATGACAACCTAGTGGTTGGCAATTTTGACCGTAAAATTGGAATCTGGTGCTCTTTAGCCGCTTGTTCCATTTCTTCAGGAACCGATAGGTAGCGGGAAATCACAAAACAAGGGGTATTTTCGCCACACATCCGCTCCATAATTTCCTTTCTGGCAGCCGGCTCCATCTTATGGGCGTAAGAAATCTCGGTCATTCCCATTAATTGCACCCGTTCTTCAGGATAATAATCGAAATAGCCGGTTAATTCCAGGCCCGGACGTGAAATATCACTGGTGGTGATAAACCGTTCTTTTAGATACATTCCTCCCGAATAAACAATTAAACCATTAGCATCTACCAATTCAGCTACACTTACTTTATTCACATTAATCACTCCCCGTATTTAACTACGATAATCTTATTTTACCATTTTGTAACCGGTTTACCACCAACTAAAAGGATTTCGCTATAAAAAAAATAGTTTCTCGCAACCTCAGTCGTGAAAAACTATCTAAACGCTAAGTTCTTACCGAGCCAAATAGTTGGTAATAACCAAGTTTACCACGCTTAAAATCAAAGCGACGATTAAGGCCGAACTAAAGTTGGCAAACTCAAAGGCATTCCCAACAAAAGTCGATGTCATTTCTAACATCAAGGCATTAATTACCCAGTAAAAGAAGCCTAAGGTTAGAAAGGTAATTGGAAGCGAGATTAATACCAAAAATGGCTTCACAAACATATTTAAAACCCCTAAAACTACTGCTGCCACAAAGGCCATCCAAATTGACCCAACATGAAAAATTTCCGGAAAAAAGCCTGCTAAGGCAATGAAAGTTAACGCATTAACGGCTGCCCTTTGCCAAAATCCCAAAATAATTCCTCCTCTAGTTAATGGATGTCACGTTCCCGTGCATCTTTAATAATTTTTCGCCCAGACTTAGTGTACTCAGAGTTTGTCTGGTTTGGTTTAGCAGTCTGACCAGTAAATAATTTGAATAAATCAAAATATGAAAACTGCTCTTGCTGCGGATTCAATGGCATCACCAACGCCAAGATGATATAAATTCCTACCGGCACTACTGAAAGGTGGGGTAATATCCCACAAATTAACGTAGCTGCTACAAAACTCAACCGGACCGTCTTAACTTTTATGTTAAAATACTCGGCTAGCCCGGCACAAACACCGGCAATCAAGCGGTTATGAGACCGATACAATTTCTTAGCCATTAAACTTCCTCCCACATTCACTATTCTTAACTTAATTCTACCTACTTTGAGCCCTTGTTACCAAGATTTTGACTCAAGTTTAGAGTTTTTTAAAGTTCAAAACGCGGGAGGGTTACGGTAAAGGTACTCCCCTCATTAGGCTTACTTACCAAACTAATATCTCCCGAAAGTAGCTCGACATACTCCTTGACAACCGCTAACCCTAGGCCAGTTCCTACTATCGCCTTTGTCCGTGACTGGTCAACCCGATAAAACCGTTCAAAAATCCGCTTCTGTTCGGCTTTTTCAATTCCGATTCCCGTGTCACTAACAATTAATTGCCACTCATTGGCTAACAAGTTCGCCTTAATGGTTAATTTCCCCTCAGGCCGGTTATACCGTAAGCCATTTTGGAGTAAGTTATTTAGAATGTGTCGTAACTTACGCTGATCACAGACAATTTCTAAGTCAGGTTCCACCTCTAACTTAACCTTAATCTGCTTTTCAAAAATCAGCTTAGTGAAAGAATCTAAACTGGCGTTACAAAAAGCATAGAGGTTAAAGCTGGTCAGATTTAAGGCCCGGTCGTCTTCAATTCTGGCTAGAGATAGGCCATCCTCGATTAGTTCGGCTAACTCCTTACTTTCACGGTGGATAATCTCCACAAACTGCCGGCTAACCGTTTGATCGCTTAGCGCCCCCGCTAACAAGGTCTCGCTAAAGCCACTAATTGAAGTAATCGGGGTTTTTAATTCATGACTTAAGTTAGCTAAAAAGTCCTTTTGTTGCTGCTCTAACTTGCGTTTTTGGGTAACATCATCCACCAAGCACATTATCAAAAAGTGATGTTTGCTTAACGGAATATAGCGAACTTGCACCGCTAACAGTTTTTCTCCATCTTGGTGGTGCTTGATTTCTTTAGCCTGGTCACTTTTTGTCCGGATAGCCTGCTCGATTAACTGAATTAATTCAAAGTTGTCTAAGACATAGTAGTAAGGGGATTGTTTTTGATTCAAATCCTTTGCAAAAATTTCATTTAAGGCGTGATTGGCCGTATAAATCAAATTATCTTGGTCAATTAACATTACCCCACTGGTTAGATACTCTAACAAGCTGAAGTAACCCCTTTGTTGGCGGACAAAATTTTTTACAAACCGTTTTTGTTTGCTTTGAATAGCATTAATTGACTGAGCTAACTGATAATAAGGATCACTCGGCTTTAAAATAACATGATGATAGGCGCCCTCTTTTAACAAGTCGACTAATTTATCATTTAGTAACTTGATTTCAGCCGCCTGCCTTTTTTGCTGCCATAAATCATAGCCAAAATAAAGGCTGGTTAAAACAAAACTGACTACTAAACTATAGAGGCCTAAACTGTGCCACTGACTGTCAAAATTGCTCCCCTCATACCAGTCGTAGCCAATCACACTAACAACTAAGCCCAAACAGGTTAAGCAATACAGTAAAACATAATTTTTAAGTTTCATTTACTTCTCCCGTAAAACGATAGCCAAAGCCCCTAATGGTTTGAATGTATTGAGGCTGCTTAGGGTTGGGTTCAATTTTTTCACGCAGGTGGCTGACGTGCATATCGACTAACCGGGTTTGGCCTGCGTAATCATAACCCCAAACCCCACTTAATAGCTTATCCCTACTCAAGACCCGGTTAGGGCGCTTGACAAAATAAGCTAGCAATTCAAATTCTTTAGGTGTTAACTTCACCTTCCGCCCGTGAACCACAACCGCTACGTTGGCTAAATCAACCGTAAAGTCAGCAAAGTGATACCGCTCTTTTTCTACTTTGAGCTGCCCAGCTTCTTGGACTGGTAAACGCCGACTAATCGCTTTTAGACGAGCAATGACCTCCCGCGGAGAAAATGGCTTGGTGAGGTAATCATCCGCCCCTAGTTCAAGTCCGATAATCTTATCATACTCACTATTTTTGGCGGTAATCATAATAATTGGTGTTTGCACCTTTTCTTGCCGCAAACGCTTAGTAACCTCGATTCCATCTAAACCTGGTAACATCAAGTCTAACAAAATAAAGTCAAACGAGTTTGCTAGGGCTAATTCAAAGGCCGCTTGCCCATTATCACAAGTCGTTACCTGATAACCCTCATTTTCTAGATTATATTTTAACAGCGTTACAATCGCCGATTCATCATCAACCACCAGTATCTTCTTTACCAACTAAATCACCTCTAATGAAACAGAATCAAACCAATCTCATGGGGGGCGCCGGCGTAGATTGCGCTTTCCGCCAACCGTAATTCACCATTAAAACCCCTAACCCTTAACTTACAGTAAGCTGAGTTGGCCTGGAGGGCTTGGTACAACTCTGCTTCAGAATTAACCAACTGCTGATTACATTCAATAATAATGTCACCTGGAACTAGCTTCATTTTGGCTGCCGGGGTCTTAGGTTTAACTGCTACCACCCGCACGCCTTGATTGGTTTCAACATACCAAAAATCCGCCCGCAAATCGGCTTGTTTCCGGCGGTAGGCCTGATAGAGCCAGAGCAAGGCTAAGCTGCCAAAACCAACTAGGCTGGCGCTAGGATAAAAGTAGCTCACCACCGTCAAACCACTGGCTAACCCCAATAACAGCCAGGTTTGCTTCCGGTATAGACCTAACGCCATCGTCGGCACTTGCTTAGCTAATTTAACCGAAACTGCTATTAAAAAGGGCATTATAAAGAGGCTGTAGCTTTGGTGGCCAATTGTAAGCACTGGCCAAGCCCCGCTAACTTTTAACCAACTTCCTGGTACCAATACCACCAGTGGAATCACACTTACCTCGCGCCAAAAGTAAGTTGCAATCCGCCGCCCCCGTTTGCCCGCCTTAATTTGGGGTGAAAACCAATCAAACTTTTGGGCCCTTAGTAAAACGAGCTTAAAAGCCAGGTAAAGTACTACTAGTAACATGACGCCCGTTAACTGGCTAGGAACTATTTTATCAAAGGACCACCAACTAGGATTAAGGTAAGCGACTCCCCCGGCTAAAAGCCCTGTCAACAGTAGGGCTAAGAAAGCCAAGTTGGCTTGAATACCTGCTACTAACGCTAAGCAGGCCAATGCTTGGTAAATGACTACCACCTGCCAGCCTAGGGTTAGACCTAATCCTAGGGTTACAATTGACCCACTAATTCCTAACAAGAGTCCGTGCTTTAAAAAATGTCTCAGTTCATAAAAATCCCGGTTAACTGCAATCCTAAAAAAGTGGCGCTCCCTTTTAATCCGCGTCAAATACAAGATATAGCTAGCTACTAGACCTAATAAAAAGAGCGGTTCCACTAAATAAGTGGCTACTAGTTTTAAAAATAACAAAGTTTTCCCCCCTTAAGGTAATTTATTCCATTATAACAATTAGCTGAGTTTTTTAGCTACTACTTGAGGTCAAATAAAAAGTTCCCGATTACTTGGTCTACCTGTTGGTTACGCAAAAGGTAATTATGCCCGGCCTTTTTCCCTTTAACCACATACTCTTGGTAGTTTCTCACCGAGTCATCGATTAAATTAGCCAGGGTTAAGACCGAACTTAAAGCGACCTGCCCATCCGAAAAGCTCCCGTCATCCTTATCACCGGCAATGTTTAGAAATTCAATTTGATTTTGATAACGCCAGCGCGACTTCTTTAACTTCTTGAATAACGGGGTTAAAATCTCAGGTGCATTGCGCTCTAAAACCTTAGTAGTTTTGCCGGTTTCAAAGTCATTGAAGGGGGCCCCGAGCGTTACTACCTTTACCACTTGCGTTAACATAATGTCGTTGGCATGTTCGCTAAGGTAATTAAGTACCGTTACTCCACCCTGTGAATGGGCTACAATGTTTAGGGATTTGAGGTGATAATTTTGTTTTAACACATAGGTTAGGCGGTAAAGCCAATCACTTTGCTTAGTTAAAGGAAAACGATTCTTCACAAACAAAACCTGAACCAACCCTCCCGGTAAGCTAGGGTCCCCGCTAATTTTCATACTGCCATCAGGGTTAACAACAATCACCGCCGTCTTTTTACCCCAACCATATTTGCCAAAACGTTCAATCAGCGGCCCAAAGGAGAAACGGTTCCCATTGTAACCATGGATAAAAAGGGTCGGAACTTGATTACTAATCCGAACTTGGGGTCTAATATCAGGCTTGGCCCAGGCTTCAAATTTGCGCAAAAAAAGCGCTCCTAAAGCTAAAAGCCCCCCTACCAATAGGTTCTTTCTTCTTAGCATTAGCAACGCTTCCTCTCATTAAGCTAATTTTTCTGCTTGATCGTAGTCAAGTTCAGTCGAAGTTTCCCGACCAAACATATCTACATCAACTGTTAATTTCATCTTTTCAGTATCGATTTCGGTAATCTTACCTACTAAACCAGTAAATGGTCCGGCTACAATCTTAACTGACTCGCCTACCTCTAAGTCTAAATCTGCATGCCGGCTACTCATTCCTAATTCGTGTAAGATGTGTTGAATTTCTTCATCCAACAGAGGGGCTGGCTTACTACCGGCCCCATGAGAACCAACGAAACCTGTTACCCCAGGAGTGTTACGAACAACATACCATGACTGGTCAGTCATTACCATTTCAACTAGGACGTAACCTGGGAAAGTTTTTAGCATTTCAACTTTTTCTTTACCGTTCTTAGCCTTTTCAACTTTTTCTTCTTCAGGCACTACTACCCGAAAAATATTTTCTTCCATCCCCATTGACTGTGCCCGGGATTCAAGGTTTTCTTTTACCTTGTTTTCATAACCGGCATATGTGTGCAATACGTACCACTTTTTTTCGTTTGATTCAACCATTGTTTCTTCTCCTTTAATTTTTTCCAAAATAAAAAAGCCTCGCCAACGTGAAGCTTTCCGACATGCAAATTATAGCATAGCTTCTTTAGAATTGCTAGCAACTAGCCAAGTTACTTTACATTTTAAACAATCTATTTCATACTTATAAGCGTAAGAAAGTGAGGTTTTATTATGTGCACCAGCATTTTCGTAAGCGCTACCGACAAAAGTTATCTATTAGGTCGAACCATGGATTGGTACGACCTTTATGTTAGTCCCATCTTTGTGCCCCGCAACTATCAGTGGCAGTCTATTTATAACCACCGTCCTTACCAAAACAAGTACGCCGTGGTAGGAACTGGTTTCCAGGACCAAAACCTAATCGACTTAAGCGATGGCATCAATGAGTGGGGCCTAAGCGTTCAAAAACTAACCTTCGCTAACGGCACCAGCCTAACCACTGAAAAAAACGATGCTAACATCCAGTTGGCCGCCTTTGAGTTTGTCCTTTATACCCTTGGTAACTTTAAATCCATTGCCGATTTAGAAAAACAACTACCAACGATTCAACTCATGGCCCTTAAAAGCCAATTAAAACACGGCGGTGATGAACTCCACTTTGCTGTCAGCGACGCCAGCGGACGTAGCATTGTAATTGAACCTTCGCACTCTCCTTTAAAGGTAATTGAAAATCCTTTAGGAGTCGTAACTAATATGCCTAGTTTTGAAAAGCAACTAGCTAAGATGGACAGCTACCTTGACTTCACGCCTGAATTTTTAGCTGGAAACAGTCCCTTAGGTGCCTTTCACGTTACGACTGGTAAACAAGCCGGTAAAAAGCAACCTAGCGGTGGTTATACTCCCAGCCAGCGCTTTGTCAAGGCGGCTTGGCTCAAGGAAATGGTTGACGTTCCAGCAAATGAGCTAGAGGCAGCGGACCTCGCCTTTAAACTACTAGACGCTGTTTCCGTGCCTAAAAGTAAGGCCCACCGTCCTACTTATACGGTTTATCAAACTGTTACCTCAGCTCAAAGTTTAAGCTACTACTTTAAGCCAGTTGGTCAAGCACAAATTTTCGGGGTGAGTTTAAATTCAGACTTACTCAACCGCCCAACAGTCAAGGTTTTCCAGCTCCCATCTACCTGGCAAGCCACTATGCTTTTTTAAATTTATTCCGTTATCAGTGTATAAAAAGAAAACTACTCTTCTAAAAATACGAAGAATAGTTTTCTTTTTAAATTAAAGTATTTATCTAGCGTTATTCAATAATATAAGCTCCTATCAAAGGCGCGGTTACTGTACCGCTACCAGACGATTCATAAGACGTCAAGCCTCCAGAAACACCATAAATTGTAACACTGTCACCCTCTAAATGACGAACTGAACTTTTATTCATTTCTAAAACCTCAATAACATCACCATTTCCAGTCGTGTCAACTATTAATTCAGTTGTCCCATCTTCACCAACAATTGATTGCAAAACTGTACCTGAAATAGTAATTAGCTTTTTCTTAAAATCGTCAGGTGTCCTAGCTAACTGATCATACGTAACACTTTGGTATTGCGACTTATCCGAAGTATTTACTGATGAATCTGTATCTTCTGAATCTGTATCTTCGTCTTCATTATCTCTGCTTTCTGATGAAGAACTATCAGAGTCACTATCTTCTTCATCACTGTCTTCTTCTTCAAGTTTTTCTTTATACTTAACCTGCTTCTTTGTAGTAGTTAACTTCTCTGGTGTGAAATTCTTTCTAATACCTTTTACTAAAGCTTTAGGTGCTTCGTCATCAGCATCCTTATCATATTCTGATACAGCTACTATAGTTACCTTAATATCTTTATTTGCTTCATCCCAAGCATCATCATTTGTAACCTCAGTAGGATCTACTGCTAGCTTAAATTTACCGTCTTTTACTTTAACCCAATCAGAATCTGTATAGCTAAGTGTCCAGTTATAGTAATCGCTTTTATCATTACTAAAAGCTAAAATTTTTGTCCCGTCTGGAGCGTCTGTAGTTCCAGTTATTTTCCAGTCTTGATCACTATCAGTTTTAATTGATGTAATTTCTGTTTTATAAACAGTATGACCATTTATTTTAGTACCTTTATCTTTACAAGCTGTCAATGAAAAAAGTACTATTAACAAACTAAAACCTAATAAAATATACTTTTTCATAAAAATCTCCTTTAAATTAACTTTATATAATCTTAAACTTCTCTTAACATTATATATATATATATTTGCAAGTTATTAATTGCTTAAAAAAAGTTTATAATCATCTTAGATACTTTATTATTTTCAATTTTCACTAGGTTAGAAGAGTTCAGTACTTTTGGACAAGCCACTATGCTTTTTTAAATTTATTCCAACAATTTTTAAAAATGCCATTGACAACGCTTTCTGTAATCGGTATTATAATAGCCGTAAAGAGGTGTGTTACTAGTTCGACTAGGCATCAACCCAGAAACTTAATTAGATTGCTTTTACCCTTAGGGGTAGCTGTACTCTAAATGAGTTTCTGGGTTTTTCTTTTGCAAAAAACTCTTTACTGCACTTATTACTCAAAATTTTTTATTGGAGGTTGCTATTATGGCATACGAACAATTAGCCAAGGACATCTTAGCTGGTGTCGGCGGCAAGGAAAACATTAACTCTGTTGTCCACTGTACTACTCGGCTGCGCTTTAAGCTCAAGGATGAAAAGAAAGCCGATGATGACGCCTTAAAGGCTAACGACGGCGTAGTTACCGTTGTTAAAGCCGGAGGTCAATACCAAGTCGTAATTGGAACTCACGTTGATAAAGTCTATGACACTTTACTAGCCCAAGGTAATCTTGCTGGGGGCGGTCAAGTTGATGACGATTACGAAGACACCTCAGATATGTCCTTAACTGACCGGTTTATTGATTTGATTTCCGGAATTTTCACCCCATTTTTGGGCGCCTTAGCTGCTGCCGGGATGATTAAAGGATTGACTTCTGCCGCTGCTTCTCTAGGCTGGTTGTCCCAGACTTCTGGTACTTACCAAATTCTTTATGCGATTGGGGATAGCTTCTTCTACTTCCTCCCAATTATCATTGCCGTTACTGCCGCTAAGAAGTTTAACTTAGACCAATTCGTGGCGTTAGGAATCGCTGCTTCAATGGTTTATCCTAACATTGTGGCGATTAATGACAGTAAAAATGTCTTAATGACCCTCTTTAAAGGAACTTTCGTTGAATCAAATATTCACGTAACCTTCCTTAAAATTCCAGTAATCATGATGAACTACTCATCAACTGTGATTCCGATTATCTTAGCCGTTTGGTTTGCTTCCCACGTCCAAAAGTTAGCTAAGAAAATCATCCCCGAAATGGTCCAACTTTTCTTGGTACCTTTCTTTACCCTAATCATTACTGTGCCTATTACTTTCCTTGTAATTGGTCCCGTTGCAAGTTGGGCTTCTGATGCCTTATCCGCTCTTTTCCAAGGTATCTTCAACTTCAGTCCAATCTTAGCAGCCCTCTTAATGGGTGGTTTTTGGCAAGTCTTTGTTATGTTTGGGGTTCACTGGGGCTTTGTGGCTGTCTTTTACACCGAACTTGCTTCCCAAGGTTTCGACCAAATTCTCCTTCTTTCCGTTTCAGTTTGCTTCGCGCAAATTGGGGTTGTGCTAGGAATCATGCTTCAAACTAAGGATCCTAAGACTAAGGCCTTGGCTATTCCTGCCTTTATCTCCGGGATTTTCGGGGTAACTGAACCCGCAATTTACGGGATTACCTTACCACGAAAGAAATCTTTCGCACTTTCATGTATTGCCGGTGCCATCGGGGCTGTCTGCTTCGCTTTAGGTAACGTTAAAGCTTACAGCATGGCCGGAATGGGGATCTTCGCCTTTCCAATGGTAATTGGTAAAAATGGGGTTGACGCAACCCTTTACTGGACATTTGCTTCCATCGTAGTTTCATTTATCGCCGGTTTATTACTGCAACTTATCCTAGGCAAGAGCGCAGTTGACCCTGAGGGTGAAGTTGCTAAGGGCAAGGCTGCTGCCGTTGCACAAGCAGCTAGTGAAGCCGCTGATATTAACGAACACGCCGTTAAAGTTCAACAAGCACAAAACACTTATAACCAAGCCACTAAGTTAGTTTCACCATTAGCCGGGCAAGTTTTAGCCTTAAGCGACGTCAAGGATGAAGTCTTTTCTAGTGGGGCCATGGGGCAAGGCTTAGCCATTGAACCAAGTGAAGGCACCCTCTATGCACCTGCTGACGGACACGTTGCCTTAGTCTTTCCAACTGGACATGCAATCGGCTTAAATACAACTGCTGGTGCAGAAGTGCTAATTCACATTGGGATGGACACCGTTAACTTAGAGGGAAAGGGCTTTGAAACCCTAGTTGAAAAAGGTCAGGAAGTCAAAACTGGTGACCCATTAGTAAAATTTGACCTAGAAGCCATTAAAGCTGCTGGTTACGAAGTTACTACCCCAGTTATTATCACTAACTCTAAGAATTACCACCAGGTAAAAGCACTTGCCACCGGCCAAGTCACAGTTGGACAAGCACTCTTAGACTTAGAGTAAGTTAGAAAGGACGAGTTACATGTATCAAGCTAATATCCCCACTACTTTTCCAGCCGGTTTCCTTTGGGGTGGTGCTACTGCCGCCAACCAGTTAGAAGGAGCCTGGAATGTTGATGGCAAAGGCTTAACCACTGCTGAAGTGGTTAAGAAAGCAAAAAATCGCCAAGAATTCTCCATGAACGCTGTTACCAAGGAAACATTAGCGGCTGCAATCGCTGACAAGACTGATAAGCTTTACCCTAAACGGCGGGGAATTGATTTTTATCACCGTTACAAAGAAGACATCGCCCTCTTTGCCGAAATGGGTTTTAAGGCCTTCAGACTCTCGATTGCTTGGGCCCGGATTTTTCCTAATGGTGACGAAGAAAAACCAAATGAAGCTGGGCTAGCCTTTTATGACAAGCTCTTTGCTGAATGTCATAAGTACGGAATTGAACCCGTGGTTACTATCTCCCACTATGAAATGCCCCTAGGCTTAACCCTCAAACAAAATGGTTGGGCTAGCCGGGACACGATTGACGCTTACGTCCGCTATGCCAAGGTCTTATTCGAACGTTACAAGGGACAGGTCAAATATTGGATGACCTTTAACGAAATCAACGCTTCGACTTGGGGCTTTACGGGAACCGGGGCTTTAGATGACGAACTAAGCGACCAAGAAGCAATGCAACTTCGTTATCAAGCCTTACACCATCAATTCTTGGCCAGTGCCCAGGCAGTTAAAATTGGTCATCAAATCGACCCTGAAAATCAGATTGGCTGTATGATTGCCCGGATGCAAACCTACCCTAAAACTTGCAACCCTGCCGATGTTCGGGCAGCCCAATTGCAAGACCAACTTAACCTGTTCTTTACAGATATCCAGGTCCGGGGCGAGTACCCTAACTATATGAACCGTTATTTTGCCGAAAATAACATTAAGTTGCAAATGGCAGAAAACGACCAAGCTTTACTAAAGGAAGGTTGCGTTGATTACCTCGGCTTTTCTTACTACATGTCTACCGTTACTTCAGCGGCTAGCCAAGTTGAAAAAGCATCCGGTAATTTTGCCTTAGGTGAAGCTAACCCTTACCTTGAAGCTAGTGATTGGGGTTGGCAAATTGATCCTGTCGGCTTACGCGTAACCCTTAACGAATACTGGGACCGTTATCAAGTGCCACTCTTCATCGTTGAAAATGGTTTAGGTGCGTTAGATAAGCTCGAAGCAGACGGTACTATCCATGATTCTTACCGGATTGACTACCTCAGAAAGCATATTATTCAAATGCAAGAAGCCATTAAAGATGGGGTCCAACTAATTGGTTACACCATGTGGGGACCGATTGATCTAATCTCCGCATCAACTTCTGAAATGTCCAAGCGTTATGGCTTCATCTACGTTGACCAAGACGATGATGGCAATGGCAGCCTGAAACGTTATAAGAAGGATTCCTTCTATTGGTATAAAAAAGTTATCGCGTCAAATGGTCAAGATTTAAGCGACTAATACTAATAAAGCAGCCCGAATTCTAGGAAGAATAAGCCTAGAATTCGGGCTGCTTATTAAGTTATCAACAATTAAGCCCACCAAATCAAGGTGGGCTTAATGCTTATAGTAAATTCAAGGCTAACTGAATCAAATAATCAATCACGGCAAAGAAAGCCACAAACAGAATCGACATTATAACCACTGTCGTTGTATCCCGTCTTGTTTCCTTCGCATTTAGCCAGGTTGTTTCTTTCATCGTTTGGACAACACTCTTAAAAAACTTCATGCTTTTCCCACTTTCTTACTTAGTTTCGCGGTGAATCGTATGCTTATTGCAATACTTACAAAATTTCTTAACTTCTAACCGTTCTTGCCGGTTAGGATTTTCGGTTAATGTATAATTACGTGAACCACACTCTGAACATGCTAACGCAACTTTTTTCTTAGCCATTTAATTTCTCCTTTACTCTAGCACCTAAAAAGATGCTTTGTCAATCTTACTCGTATCAATCGTGCTGACTTAACTGATCACGTAAAGCCGCTAGTTGTTCCAACTGCTGCTCATCAAAAGGTGAATGCCGGACAGTATTTTCATCTTGATAGCGTCTGGCAGTCGCATGGACTTCCTTATTGGCCCGTTTGATATCTTGGTACAACTCCCAAGCCGGTTTTCTTAAGGCCCCTTGCGAAAAGACCGTCCACTGCTCGGCTTGATCGCTAGTCGCAACCGTCACCTGATTTAAGGTCGACTGCATTTTTCCCGCCAAAGCTTCAATATAACTATCGGCAGTTTGGCCTTCTTCCGTCCACACCACCTCTAGGTTAAACTGTTTATAGCTTTTGGAAAGCCCGGGGACAAACATTGCATCAAAAACCACGATAATGTCTGAATTGCTCTGCTTATGGTAATTAGATAAAATCCGCAATAACTCATCCCGGGCCGCTTCTAGCTGATCTGCTTTCTTTAACTTAGCCAATTGTGGCCAGTTACCAATCATATTGTAAGCGTCAACGATTAAAGTTTGTTTTTTCATTCCTATTTACCTCGTGAACTAAATCCCTGGTAAATAAGAAGACTAGCTGCCACACTAGCATTTAGACTTTGAACATGGCCAACCATTGGAATGGTTAACATCCCGTCACAGGCCTTTTTTATTAATGGCGAAATACCCTTACCTTCATTACCAATTACTAGCGCGGTTGGCCCATTAGCATCCCAAGTTCGGTAATCTTGCCCGGCCATGTCTGTCCCAAAAATCCACAAGCCTCGTTCCTTTAACTCGGCAATCGTTTGGGCCAAATTAGTTACCCGCACAACCGGTACGTATTCAATTGCCCCCGTAGAGGTTTTGGCCACGGTGGCAGTTAGTTGAACCGCCCGCCGCTTAGGAATAATGATGCCATGCACCCCAGCTGCATCAGCTGTTCGCATAATGGAGCCAAGGTTGTGGGGATCTTCAATCCCATCTAAAATTAAAAAGAAGGGCGCTTCGTCCTTGGCTTTTGCCGCTGCAAATAAGTCATCTAGCTCGGCGTATTCATAAGCCGCCACTGCCAAGACCACCCCTTGGTGATTTTGCCGATCCGCTAGCAGGTCTAGCTTCGATTTAGGTACTTGAGAAATAATTAAATTTTGCTTTTTAGCTAACTTAATTATTTCATTGAGTGCGTCTGCCTTTAAACCTGCTTGAATAAAAACTTTGTTGATTGTTTGACCACTCATCAGCGCCGCCTTGACTGGATGGCGCCCGATTACAAAGTCCTCAGTCTTCTTGTCTACCACACCTACTTACCTTCCCTTTCTACTGTCTCAATACACCACTGAGCTAAATAATCCAAGCGTTCCTTTTGCCCGCTTAAGTATAAGTAACCAAATAGAGCTTCAAATCCGGTTGAAATTCGGTAGGTAACCACTGAAGTATTTTTAGCAGAGGTATAACTTTTAGCGTTTCTTCCTCGCTTGAAGTAGTCTAACTCTTCTTTCTCAAGTAATTCTTGCTCTAACATTTTTTCAATTAAAAATGCTTGGGCTTTGGCGGACACGTAGTGTGTTGCCCGGTGATGAAGCTTAGTTGGTTTGGTCATTCCTTTAGCTAAAAGGTGCTGTCTTACATATACTTCGTAAATGGCATCGCCCATGTACGCAAGCGCAATCCCATTCATTTGTTGATAATCCGTTTCAATCATTAACTTCTCTTCCATCTCGTTCCTTGGGGCGTATCTTCTAAGATAATCCCTTGTTCTTTTAGTTGGTCCCTAATTTCGTCACTACGCGCAAAATTCTTCTGAGCCCTTGCAGCATCTCTTTCAGCAATCAACGCTTCGATTTCTGCATCTGGTTTGACATCATTTTCGCTAAACTCAATCCCAAAAACGGCTAAAACCTTGGTGAAGTTCGTCAAGAGGTAAGTAATTGTTTCCTTAACTACCCTTTCTTTTTCAGCGTAAATATTTAATTGCTTAGCCATTTCATAAACGGCCGCAATCCCATTTTGAGCATTGAAATCGTCGTCCATTGCCGCCACAAATTGCTGTTCATACCCCGCAAATTCTTGCTTAACTTCCGCTTCAAGCTCAGCCTCAGTTGCATCCTTTAACCTAAAGGTTAAATTGTCATAGGCCGTCTTCAACTTGGCTAAGTTATTGGCAGCTTCAGTCAGGTTAGCTTGACTATAACGAATTGGGCGCCGGTACTGAGTTGTGGCCATAAAGAAGCGGATGACCTGAGGATCAACCTGCTTGACTAAATCATGAACGGTCACGAAATTCCCCAATGACTTACTCATCTTTTCATCGTCTTCCCCAATCGTCACAAAGCCGTTATGGAGCCAATAATTAGCAAACCTTTGCCCCGTTTCTGCTTCACTCTGTGCGATTTCATTTTCATGGTGAGGAAATTCAAGGTCTTGGCCGCCGGCATGAATATCAATAGTCTTGCCCAAGTACTTAGTAGCCATCACCGAGCATTCGATATGCCACCCTGGTCTACCTAAGCCCCAAGGTGATTGCCAAGAAATTTCTCCCGGCTTGGCAGCCTTCCACAAAGCAAAATCGAGTGGATCTTCTTTTTTAGCTTGGTCTTCCACACTCAAGCGTTCAGAAGCCCCTTGTTCTAAGGCATCTATTGACTGGCCTGATAACTGGCCATAATGTTTAAACTTTCGCGCCCGGTAATAAACGTCTCCTTGAACTTCGTAGGCATAACCCTTAGCAATTAAGTCAGCCACAAAGTTAATGATATCAGCCATATTTTCCATAACCCGGGGATTTAAGCTAGCTTTTTTGACATTGAGGGCGGCTGTATCTTCATAAAAAGCCGCAATAAATTTGGCGGTGACCTCTTCAACACTCAAGTTCATTTCCTGGCTAGCTTTAATAATCTTATCATCAACATCTGTAAAATTAGAAACATACTTAACTTGATAGCCCCGGTACTCAAAATAGCGTCGGACTGTGTCAAAAGCAATGGCACTACGCGCATTTCCAATGTGAATGTAGTTGTAGACCGTTGGGCCACAAACATACATCAAGACTTGGCCAGGTACTTGGGGCTTAAATTCTTCTTTTTGCTTGGTTAACGTATTATATAATTGAATCATTTCTAACCCACCTAATTTTCCCATTAAAAAATATACTTACTCATTATATATGATGCCATAAATAATAAAAAAAGGCTAGCGGTTATCTATCATAACTACTAACCTTTCCGAACCTTAATTAGTTCATTTCAGCTAAAGTTTGTTCGAGGTGAGCTAAAGCCTTCTTGCGACCAAGCAACTCGATGGAAGGTCCTAATTCAGGACCATGAGTTTCACGGGTGGTTGCAATCCGGATTGGCATGTAAAGTTTCCGTCCCTTGACCTTAGTTTCCTTTTGAATCTCCTTAATGGCTGCCATAATTGCTGGTCCATCGAAGAGTGGGAGCGCCTTAGCCTTCTTAGCAAATGCTTCTAAGACCACTTTGGCTGAGTCATCAGCTAATTCTTCCTTGGCAGCTTGGCTCAAAGCAGGTGGTTCTTCAAAGAAGACTTCGGCCATATCTACAATTTGACCAGTGTATGACATTTGGTGCTTATAAAGACTGATTAATTTCCGAGCCCATTCAAGTTTCAATGGTTCTGGATCAGCTTCAACCTTGCCGGCCTTAATTAACTGTAACAAGGCAGAGTGCATAATTTCATCTTCACTGGCAGCCTTAACATATTGGTTGTTAATCCATTCAAGCTTCTTACCATCAAAAGCAGCTGGTGACTTGCTTAAACGCTTAGGATCGAACATTTTGATAAATTCTTGGCGGCTATAGATTTCATCTTCACCGACTGGTGACCAACCAAGTAACGTGATGAAGTTAAACATTGCTTCTGGCAAGTAACCCAACGAACGATATTGTTCGATGAATTGAAGCACAGATTCATCACGCTTACTTAACTTCTTACCAGTTTCAGTGTTGATGATTAAAGACATGTGACCAAATTCAGGTGCTTGCCAACCAAAAGCTTCATAAACTACCAATTGCTTAGGTGTGTTGGCAACGTGGTCATCCCCCCGCAAGACGTGACTGATTTCCATCAAGTGGTCATCAACAACTACCGCAAAGTTGTAAGTAGGCATTCCATCACGTTTTTGGATAACAAAGTCGCCCCCGATTGTATCGGATTTAAAGCTGATGTGACCTTTAACCATGTCATCCCATTCATAAACCTTGTTATGAGGAACCCGAATCCGCACAACTGGTTTTAAGCCCTTAGCCTTAGCCTCAGCTTGCTTAGCAGCGATTTCTTCTTTAGTCATACCTTCGTATTCGTAAACATAGCGAGGAGCTTCACCATTGGCCTTTTGTTCCTCACGTTGAGCTGCTAGTTCTTCTTCGGTCATGTAAGATTCATAAGCCAAATCTTTGTCCAATAATTCTTGAATTAAAGGAGCATAGATTTCCTTACGTTCTGATTGACGGTATGGGCCATAGTTACCTGGCTTGTCTGGACCTTCATCCCAGTCCATCCCTAACCAAGTTAAATTATCTAATTGGCTTCTTTCACCATCCGCAATGTTACGTTTAGTATCAGTATCTTCAATTCTGATTACAAACGTCCCTTTATTACGTCGTGCAAATAAATAGTTGAATAATGCTGTTCGCGCATTACCGATGTGCAAGTGTCCTGTAGGACTAGGAGCATAACGAACGCGAATTTTATTTTTTGCCACTATTAAGCGCCTCTTTCTTTTAAATTACAATATACTTAATAATCATACAATGAATAGCCTTAAAAATAAACTACTTCTTAGTTAAAAAATCGGATAAGTTCAAAACTTCATCGCAAGTTAAATTAATTAACTCCTGATCATGACTAATCACCATTACTATTCGCTTGGAACTTTTTAATTCTAACAGCAAATCTGCCACCCGGCGCATATTTTGCTCATCTAACCCGCTAGTTGGCTCGTCTAAAATAAATAATTCTTTTTGTGCAAGTAAAGCGCGACCTAACGCCACTCTTTGTTGCTGCCCACCAGAAAGGCTAAAGGGGTGACTGGCTAATAACTCGCTTAAATCCAGCTTGGCTGCCATCGCAGTCACCTCTTGCTCCGTGGCCCCACTAGCGTTTAGTTCAGCTTGAACTGTGGGCAAAAATAGTTGCTGGCTAACATCTTGCATTAACAAACTACTTTTAGCTAGTAAGGCCCGTTGCGTCAGCGCCCGCCCATTCCAAGTCAAATGTGACCGTGCTTTTTTTAAACCTACCAAAACCTTGGCTAAACTGGTTTTCCCCAGGCCATTAGCTCCTGTTAAGCCATAAATAATACCCGAAGTTAAGCTAAATTCCTTTAGCCAGCCTAACTCTTGTTGATGCCATTTCAAAGTAAGATCCTTCAATGCCAGTGTATTTTGGCCAGTCACCTGCAACCTAGCTTTAGAAAAAGTTTCCACTTGTAGTGGCCTTAATCCATAAGCTAGCCGCTGCCGGTCTGTAAGTTTTAACCACTCCGCCTTAGTCCAACTTCGTTTAATTTCACCGGCAGTAAAATAGTAATAATCATCAGCCACCTCACGCAAATAATCCAACCGATGCTCTGCGATAATGATGGTTAGTCCCTGAGCCTTTAATTTGGCTAAATTCGCCTGCAACAACGCGATACCCTGCTTGTCCAAATTAGCCGTCGGTTCATCCAAGACCAAAATCTGAGGCCGCTGCATTTGGGCTGCTGCTAATGCTACCCGCTGCTTTTGTCCCCCTGAAAGTTCAGCTAATTGGGCTGATAACAAGCCAGCTAGTCCCAATTCTTGCTCGGTTAGTCTTAATTGCCGCCAGATTTGTTCCGGCGCTTGCCCTTGATTTTCAGCAGGAAAAGCTAACTCATCACTGACCTTAGCAAAGAAAAATTGCCGCCGGGGATTTTGAAAGACAGAACCCACTTGGGCCGCAATCTCTTCTACACTCTGCTGGGTCAAATCTTGCTGGTTAAGCGTTACTTTTCCCTGTAAATTTCCCGGGAAATATTCCGGAATCAAGCCATTTAAAACCCTTAAAAAGGTGCTCTTGCCACTGCCACTGATTCCGGTTAAAACGACACACCGCCCCGCAGCTATTTCTAAGTGGGGGATTTTAAGCGCAGGCTTTTTCTGACCAGCATAGGTAAAACTTAAATTCTCAACCTCTATCATAAAAAGCCTCCTAAGGTAAAAAGCACTAACCCGCCTAAGCCAAACCAGCCTAGGTAATCCTTACCAGTAAAAACATAATTACGATAAGAAGTCTTATGGTGGCTACCAACCGCCTTCGTCAAGGCTGCAATTGTTAAGTCTTGGCCCAGGCGGGTGGCATTTAATAGTAAGGGGACTAAGATTTTTTCAAAGTAGGCTAGGGGGTGAAGCAAGTACTGATACCAACTTACAAATTCACCCCTCAACTTAAGTGCAGCCCTAATATTTAGGTAACTTCCCGTGACCGTTGGTAAAAATCTCATTGCTACCGCCAAAACCAGTAAAATACTCTCAGGCACCCGCCACTTACGTAAGGTCTGAATGAACTCATGAACAGGAGTCCGTAGGATACTCAACCCCACCATAAAACACGGCATGATTGTCAGTCCGCCTAATAAAAAGAAGCCTAGGTAAGGATGACTAGCTTCATCTATATTTAAGCTTAAACAGGCCGTTGCCAAACCAAAAAAGATAAGGTAGCTTGCTAGCCGCACGTATTCGTGCCGCCAAATAAAATCCAAGCTAAATAATAAAATCAAAACCCAAATCACCCCTATCCCAGGAGTAACTAAGGCATAATAATTAGCTAAGAGTAAAAATAGCAGTTTGGTCCTGACATCATAACCCCGGTTCATCAAACTAGCCCCGCAGCCTTAAAATGTTTACTTACTAAATGCTGACCAAACAAGCCCCCGACGATAGCGCAAATCAGAATCGTTCCTACTAACACTGACACATTTCCTAAATCAAAATTAATTAACACCTTGTGAACGTAAGCCATATCTTTCCCCTTAGCTAACAGCTGACTAATATAGGCTTGTTTCATGGTCCACATCATGATAATTGGCGCTAGGTTACCTAACGAAAACAAGCAGTAGGATAATAGATTTAAGAGCTTACTTTGATAACGGCCTAACTTAGCGGCTACATCAGCTAAAAGTCCGCATAACAAGCTGGGGATAAAAGCTAACATGGAATGACCAGACACCAAGAAAAATAGTCCTAGTACAGCCGCCATCAAGGTGATCGCGCCAAATTTTTGCACCTTAACAACCAATAACATATAGACCGTCCCGGCTAACAAGGCTGTAATTGCAGGGGCAAACTTCATATTAGGATTATGGGTTAACAAAACCGCAATTAGGGTCCCAAGCGACATCAAAATAAAATATAACACCGTGTAAATTCCTATTGTAATAATATCTTTGACTTTCACATTCTCACCTCAAATAAATGCTTTTGTCTCTATTATTCATTATCTAAAAGTAAAGGGCAAGAAATAAGCGCGCCAAAATACAACTCGTATTTCAGCGCGCTTGCTTAATTAGTCATCAAACACAATGTAGGATTTGATTGCCTTTCTAGCTGCCATGTCTTGATAAGCTTGGTTAATCTGGTCAAGTTTATAACTATGAGTAAAGACCTTGCCCGGATTAATCTCCCCGTCTAAAACAGCTTTTAATAGAACTTTTTTATCGTAAGTTGTTACCGAAGCAGGCCCACCAGCTAAGGTAATATTGCGGTAAAAAGTAGCGGTTGGGGCCATCTTTTCGCCGTGTGGCAAGCCTACCCGGCCAATCCGACCACCTGGGCGAACTACGCCAAATGCTTGTTCAGTCGCAGCTTGAGCACCAACACATTCTAAGACTGCATCTGCCCCACTTCCGCCAGTCAATTCAAGTACCTTATCAATTCCTTCCTGACCACGTTCAGCCACAAAGGCAGTTGCCCCAGCTTCGAGTGCCATTTGTTGCCGGTCTTCATGGCGACTCATAATAATAATTTGGGCAGCCCCCAACATCTTGGCCGCAATAACTGCGCACTGACCAACGGCCCCGTCACCGACAACTACTACCTTATCCCCCTTAGAAACACGGGCAGTCACAGCGGCGTGATAACCTGTAGCCATCACATCTGATAAGGTTAAAAGTGATTTAAGCATTCCTTCGCTATAATCACTAGGTTGCCCAGGAACCTTGACTAAAGCCCAGTCACCGTAAGCAAACTTAAGGTATTGCGCTTGAAAGCCCATGCTAAAATTATTACTGTGAGCTTGACAAACCCCATCAAAGCCCGCCAAACAAGCCGGACAGTGACCGCAACCATGAGTAAATGGCACAATTACGAAGTCACCTTTTTTGACCGTGTTAATTGCAGGCCCCACTGCTTCTACAATTCCAAGCGCTTCATGACCGGAGTTTTCTGAATGGGCCTCCTTAGCATCACCAGCAGAGTAAGCCCACAGATCAGACCCACATACACAAGCTCTAACCACCTTAATAATCACGTCATCATCATTTTCAATCACAGGTACTGGCGATTCGACCACACCCATCTTTCCCGCTTCTTCAAAAATTGCTTTCTTCATAGGGTTAATCCTTCCTTTCTGTGCAAGCACATTACTAACTTACAATCCACATTATAGAACTTAGAGTTAACTCTAAGACAAGTTTTTTTACAAACTCTTTTATTCTAATTTTTTGGATATTTTTAGGTTAACCTAAAAAATATATTAACATTCTAGTTAAATAATGTTATTATTAATTTGTATTTTTTTAAGGAGTGATTTAATTATGGAAGCAAATAGTTCTGTGAGTCGTAAGCACCACCTAATCGAATATGCTAACGGCCCCTCGCTTGAAGAAATTAATGGGACGGTTGAAGTTCCCAAGGGTAAAGGGTTCCTCAAAACCCTCTTCATGTATTCTGGCCCCGGTGCACTTGTTGCGGTTGGTTACATGGATCCTGGTAACTGGTCAACTTCTATCACTGGTGGGCAAGACTTTTCCTACCTGTTAATGTCTGTGATTTTAATGTCGAGTTTGATTGCCATGTTACTCCAATATATGGCCGCCAAACTGGGCATCGTAAGTCAAATGGATCTTGCCCAAGCAATCAGAGCCCGTACCAGTAAAAGCTTGGGGATTGTGCTCTGGATTTTAACGGAGTTAGCCATCATGGCAACCGATATTGCCGAAGTTATCGGGGCTGCTATTGCACTTTACCTCCTCTTCAATATTCCGCTAGTCTTTGCTGTTTTCTTAACCGTTTTTGATGTTTTGCTCTTATTATTGCTAACTAAAGTTGGTTTTCGGAAAATTGAAGCCCTAGTAGTTTGTTTGATTTTGGTAATTTTATTTGTTTTCTGCTACCAAGTAGCCCTTTCAAATCCCAACTGGTCACAAGTTATTGCCGGCTTAATTCCTAGCGCGCAAACTTTCTCTGACCACCCAAACGTTGGTGGCTTAACCCCTATTAAAGGGGCCCTGGGGATTATTGGAGCTACCGTAATGCCCCACAACCTTTACCTTCATTCGGCTATTTCTCAAACAAGAAAAATTAACCACCACGATGAAGAAGACGTTGCCCGGACAGTACGTTTTACCACTTGGGATTCAAATATCCAGCTAACTTTTGCCTTTATCGTCAATTCCTTGTTATTAATCATGGGGGTGGCCGTTTTTAAGACCGGTTCTGTCCAAGACCCATCTTTCTTTGGCTTGTACCATGCTTTATCTGACACTTCGACTCTAAGTAACGGTATCTTAGTTGAGGTCGCTCGTTCTGGAATTCTCTCAACCCTGTTTGCGGTTGCTTTACTAGCTTCAGGGCAAAACTCAACTATCACAGGGACCCTAACCGGCCAAGTCATTATGGAAGGGTTCGTCCACATGAAAATGCCACTGTGGGCCCGCCGCCTAATTACCCGCTTAATTTCCGTTATTCCAGTCTTGATTTGCGTGGCAATGACTAACCACTTAAGCGTCATTAAGCAACACGAAGCTATTAACACCTTAATGAATAACTCACAGGTCTTCTTGGCCTTTGCATTACCATTTTCAATGTTGCCCCTCTTACTGATGACTAATAGTGAAGTCGAAATGGGCAAACGTTTCAAAAATAGCCCCGTGGTTAAATTCTTCGGTTGGCTCTCAGTTATTTCACTGACTGTCCTTAACATGAAGGGCCTGCCTGATTCAATCGCTGACTTCTTTGGTGATAATCCTAGTGCTAGTCAGTTGGCATGGGCCCACGGAATCGCCTACTTCTTGATTGTCGCTATCTTGGCCTTATTAGTTTGGACGGTGGTCGAACTTCACCAAGGTGATAAGAAACTTCAAGCTAAGTTAGCCGCCCAAAGTCAAACAAAAGGAAGTGTGCTTGATGAACTTTAATAAAATTTTAGTTGGGGTTGATGACTCAGCCGATGCGCTTAAGGCCTTTGATTACGCCATCGATTTTGCTAAACAAAATTCAGCCGAGCTAGATATTATTTCCGTCTTGGAAGAACATGACATCAACGTTTATGAATCACTAGATAAAGATTTTATTCACGGTAAGTATCGTGATTTAGCCGAACACCTAACAAAATACCAGCGTCAAGCCCAGAAAGCTGGTGTTAACCAAGTTAAAACCCTCACTGCCAAGGGAAATCCAGGTGAAACAATTGTTAAACAAATCATCCCGCAACTTCAGCCCGACCTCTTAATTATCGGTTCTTTAGCTAAGAAGGGACTGGCACGTCACCTCGGCAGTCAAGCGGCTTATATGGCTAAGTATGCCCCCATTTCAGTTTGGGTCATTCGTTAGCCGAAAAAAGAGGAGCAGATTTTTCAATCTGCTCCTCTTTTTTAATCAGCGTTAACAATCCGGCGATAGACCTTGGTAGTTAAACTGTAAATCAACAAGTAGATTATAATTAAAATTGCTAGCATCGTCACAGCCACAATTAGCAGTAACTTCAAATCATACATCGAAAAGAGCTTCAAGACACTAGCTAAAGCAGGTAAGGCAAAACATAGGTGAATTGCTGCCACTACAATTGGAAACATAAAGACCATCAGCACCTGGCTATTGATTGCTTGTTTAGTTTCCGCTAAGCTCAAGCCCACTTGTTGCATCGTCTTAAAGCGAGCCCGGTCAGCATAACCTTCAGAAACCTGCTTATAGTAGATAATCATCCCAGTTGTTAATAGCATCGTCACACTGAGCATTAAGCCTACAAATAACATGCCCCCATAAAATTGGTTCATAATTTCGCTGACTTCAACTTTAGTGGTGACAAAATTTTCAGAATTACGCCCCCTTAGCTGCTGACTAGCGGCTTGGCTGTAATTTTTCTTAGCCTGATCCGTCCCTTTAAGATCAAAGCTATAGGTTTCGTTTAGGGGGATATTCAATAAGGATTGCGCACTCTTAGCGTCGGGAGCAATCAAATATAATCCAGTTAGGGTCGCAACATCGCCTAAGCGATATTTATATTCAGATAACATTCTTACCCGATAATTCTTGCCCTTAATTTGCAGTTGTTTTAGCTTCACCTTTTTATCTGTTGCATAAACTAGCAGTTCATTATTTTTCAAGTGATAATTTGTGCCCTCAACCCGGTTATAATCAGCTAGTGGTAAAGTTAACACTTCGTAGTTAGCGGTGTTGGCATCTTGACTAATTTTTAACTTACCTGCTTCAATATTTGCCAACGCTAAATGACTAATCCGTTGAGACTTTTTATTAATTAAGGTTACCTTGTACTTAGCTGCCAATTCCTGAGCCTTTTTATAGGTAGCTGGCGTGATTTTTTTGCTCGTAATGCTGACATCAAGTGGCGCGCTTTGCTTAATTTGATTGTCCTTACCCGCCATTAAACTGCTGGTTGCAACCAAAACCACGATTGAAGCCGTACATAAAAGGCAGATGGAAGCCAGCCCCACCCCGTTTTGCTTCATCCGGTATAACATCCCTGAGACGGTGATAAAGTGATTACGTTTATAATAATAATTTTTGTTTTGCTTTAGTAAGTTCAAAAAGAAAATACTTGCGCTGGTAAAAAGGGCGTAGGTGCCTATTACTACTAAAATAATCGCCAAAAAGAAGGTAGTAATAACCGAAGCGTTCGGCTTAGTAATGACAGAGAGATAGTAACCTCCTATTAACGTTGCCACTCCCGCTAATCCTAACAGCTTAGTAAACCATGAATTCTTTGGGAGGCGCTCCCCTTTTTTGGTAGCGTTCCATAGCTCTACCGGCCGGACCTGACTTAGTTTGGCCAAGTCTACTAACAACAAAGCCATGAAGATTGCAAGGAAGAAGGCCACCATTAGCAAGAGTGCTTGCCCGCTAAATACAGTAAGGTGGACTAACTTCAAATCTAGGAGTTTAACAAATGCTAATAAAACAAACTTTATAAAACTTAAACCGATTAATAAACCTAAAACCAGACTAAAGCCAAATAAACACACGTCCACTCCCAAAACTAGGAAAAAGAGGTTAGCCTTAGTCATCCCTAACATACTATAAAGTCCTAATTCCTTATTCCGTTGCTTGGCGACAATATTATTAATATAAAACATAAAGACTACAATAATTAAGGAAGTAAAGACTAAAGCCACTTGCATAATAGAATTAATCGCCGAAGCAGTCGGAATCTTGGCAAGCGAGTCGTTGTTAATAATCGCTTGAAAAATATAAAAGACTCCTATTAACAACGAAGTTGCTAGGGTAAATGGCAGATACAGTTGCTTATTATTACGCAAACTCTGCCAACCCAATTTTAGTTCTAACATTAATTAAGCCCCCCTTCACTGGTTAGTGCAGTTAAGCCCGCAGAGATTTTTTGCAGGTACTCTTGTTGGCTGGAATCTCCGCGGTAGAGTTCGTGATAAATCAGCCCATCTTTAATAAAGAGGGTCCGTTTGGAGTAACTAGCCGCTAACGCACTATGGGTTACCATCAAGATGGTTTGGCCCGCTTGGTTAACCTTAGTAAATAGGTCTAATAACCGCTTAGTATTTTGGGAATCGAGCGCCCCCGTCGGTTCATCGGCTAATAATAGTTCCGGTTTGGTAATTAATGCCCGGGCAACCGCAATCCGTTGCGCCTGCCCTCCAGAAATTTCGTAAGGATAGCGGTCTAATAAGGACTCAATTTCCAATTGACTTGCTAGCGGTTCTAAGCGCTGAGCCATTTCTTGATGCTTTTCCTTATTTAAAACCATTGGCAGATAAATATTGTCACGGTTACTCAATGTATCTAAAAGGTTAAAGTGTTGAAAAACAAAGCCCAAGTGTTGGCGTCTAAATTTGGCAGCTTCACTTTCCTTTAACTTATTCAAATCAAAACCGGTTAGGCTAACTTCCCCACTAGTAGCCTTATCCAAGGTTGCGATGATGTTTAGTAAGGTTGACTTACCTGCCCCTGATTCCCCCATTATGGCTACATATTCTCCTTTTTCCACCTCAAGGTTAATGTCTTTTAAAACCTTAGTCTGCTTGTTAAAACTTTTAGTTACGTGCTTTAAAGTTAAGATTGCCACTACTAATTTCCCCTTTGCTTTAATTTATATTCTCATTATAAAAAGGCTTTTGCTCTAATCCTAGTTACGATTAAAGCAAAAACCTTACAATTTGTTATTTAGTTGAAATTCAAGCTAACTACCGTCCCTTGGTCCAAAATAGAGCTCACCTTTAAATCAATGTTTAACTTTTGGGCCATGTTTTTAACAATATACAAGCCCATCCCAGTAGCAGCCCCATACTTACGACCGTTTGCGCCGGTAAAACCCGCCTCAAAAATACGGGGCAAATCACTAGCGCTGATGCCAATTCCTTGGTCACTAACCTCCAATTTGCCCGCCTGGTAACTAATCTTGACGATCTTGTTAGCCCTACTATACTTGGCAGCGTTAATCAAAATTTGTTCGACTATAAAACTCAACCACTTGGGATCAGTGACTACCTTCACCGGTTTGACCTCAATTTGCAGGCCAATATTTTTGGCGATGAAAAAATTCATGTTTTTTTGGGCTACTGCTTGAATCAAAGCTAATAAATCAACCGGACGAAACTCCAAGTCATGGTTAAAATCGGCCATCCGCTCATAGTTAAGCAGCAAATTTAATTGGTAACTAGCCACGTCAACTTGGTGATTAACTTCGGTGGCCGGAATTTCTTCTTTAGTTTGGGCTAACAAGGTTAAGGCGGTCAGCGGGGTTTTGATTTCATGACTCCAAATTTTTAAATAATCCGCCCGCTCTTCATAAATCGTCCGCAACTGCCGCTCGGTTTCCTTTAATTGAGCCTCCTGGTCAGCTAAGTATACTTCATAAGCTTGTTCTAAGTAACTACTACCCAAAGGACTCTTCCCCTTCTCTAATAACACCAGCTTCCTTGCTTCAGACAATACACTAAGTACAAGACCCCCTAAAGCAAATAACCACGTTAACCGCAAGTAGTCTAAGACTAATTCAAAGGAAAGCGACTTTAGGTAAACAAGTAGGGTCACAGCCAAAATACTGGCAAAGTAGGCTAGTATTAACGGCCACTTATCCAATAAACTCTTTACATAAACTCTCATAATACCAATAAGTACCCCTTCCCCCTAACCGTTACTA
Organism: Ligilactobacillus agilis DSM 20509; assembly: GCF_001436215.1. GTDB lineage: Bacteria > Bacillota > Bacilli > Lactobacillales > Lactobacillaceae > Ligilactobacillus > Ligilactobacillus agilis. The sequence goes on along the minus strand of NZ_AYYP01000061.1, from coordinate 18,687 downwards.
ACTTATCCTTTAATCCAACTGGTGCTAATTTAGTCCGTAGGCGGCTAATGTTGACATTCAAGGCATTTTCATCGATAAAATTATTCCCCTGCCATAAAGCTTGAATTAACTTTAGCTTCGTTACAATTTCACCTTGATTAATTACTAATAGTTTTAAAATCAAACTCTCGGTTGGAGTTAGCTTAACCACAGCTTCTCCTTGACTTAACTCATTAGTTAGCTGGTTTAGCTGATAGCTAGCAAAGGTTAAGAGGTGTTCGTCTGGCTGTTGATCTAAGCGCTTAAATAAAACTTGCATCTTGGCCACCAACAAATCAAGTGCAAAGGGTTTTACCAGGTAATCGTCAGCCCCGATCATTAGCGCGCGCACGGCATTTTGGTTGAGGTCTGCCGACGAAATGAAAATAATTGGCACCTTAGTAAACTCCCTTAGCTTTTGCGTCCAATAAAAGCCATCAAAGGCCGGTAAAGAAATATCCATCAAGATTAACTCCGGCTTAAAGGCTTGGACCTGTTCTAACACGTGCTCCCAGTCACTAATAGCCTCAACTTGATACTGCCACTTGGTGAGCTCTTGCTTGATTGCTTCAATAATTGCTGGTTCGTCTTCAAAAATTAGTATCTTCTTCATGGTTCACCTCATCATTATTAGCTTAATGCCTTCCTAACTAACAAGCAAGCAAAAAAAGGCTAGTTGGAAGTCTGTCCAACTAACCTTTTTATCCTTGATGAGACTAGTAAACTGCTAATTCACTTTCAGGGTCAAAGAAATGCGCCTTATTAACATCAAAGCCTAGCTCAAGGCTTTCACCTGGTTGCATAAAGTCACGGGCGTTAACCTTAGAAACAAATTCAGTTGCACCCACCTTACTGTAAAGTTGGGATTCTGCTCCTAGCAATTCTGAAACGACTACTTCCGCCTTAACAACGGAATTAGGGAATGTTTCCAGGAAGGCACGTTCTGAGTGAATATCTTCAGGCCGAATTCCAAAGATAACTTCCTTACCTTCATAGCCTTTGTCCTTAAGAACTTTGAGGCAACCTTCTGGCACTTCTAGCTCTAAATCGTGCTTAGTATCAAAAATCTTATTACCTTTAAGAGTGACTTTAAAGAAGTTCATGGCAGGAGACCCAATGAAGCCACCTACAAAGACATTAGCGGGATTATTATAAATTTCTTGTGGGGTTCCCACTTGTTGAATCTTACCATCACGCATAACTACAATCCGGTCGGCCATTGTCATCGCTTCGGTTTGATCGTGGGTTACGTAAATCGTAGTTGTCTTTAACTCACGGTGTAACTTAGCAATTTCGGCTCTCATTGAAACCCGGAGTTTAGCATCCAAGTTAGACAAGGGTTCGTCCATCAAAAAGATGGGTGCATCCCGAACGATTGCCCGCCCTAAGGCAACCCGTTGACGTTGTCCCCCAGATAGGTCAGCTGGCTTTCTTTGAAGGAATTTTTCTAGGCCTAAGATATCGGCTGCATGGTGAACCCGCTTATCGATTTCGGCCTTATCATACTTTCTTAATTTCAAACCAAAGGCCATGTTATCATAAACTGACATATGGGGATACAAAGCGTAATTTTGGAAAACCATCGCAATGTCGCGGTCTTTAGGGGCTTCATCATTAACTACGCGCCCATCAATTAAAAATTCTCCTTTGGAAATATCTTCTAATCCGGCAATCATCCGTAAGGTGGTTGATTTACCGCACCCAGAAGGACCGACAAAAACAATGAACTCACGATCGGCAATATCTAGGTTAAAGTCGGTAACGTTGTAAACCCCTGGTTCTGCGTTATCGTAATGTTTATAAATGTGTTTTAATTGCAATTCTGCCATGAAAATCACTCCTATGCTAATTTAACTACCAAGGCATCATAGGGCTCTAACAAGTTGCGTCCCTTAACTAAAGGCTTAGCCCCGTTATCGAGGATGACTTGGCTTATTTCATCTGTTATTTCAATTGAATTTTCCTTGTGACTAAGATTAGCTACTACTAACCATTTTTGTTCCTGATAAGTTCGGTAGTAAGCAAATACTTCAGGGCTGGTCTTTAAAAGTTGGTAGTCACCTAAAACCACTAAGGGATTATTATTTCTAAGTTCAATTAACTTTTGATAAGTGTAGAAAATAGAATTAGGGTCCGCTAAAGCTTGCGCAACGTTAATTGTTTGATAATTAGGGTTAACAGCTAGCCAAGGTTGGCCTTGACTGAAGCCCGCATTGGGACTTGCATCCCATTGCATTGGGGTTCGCGCGTTATCACGTCCTACTTTATTAATAGCAGACAAGGCCTCTTTCTGACTCAACCCTTGAGCTAATAACTCTTGGTAAGCATTTCTACTTTCAATATCATCAACTTGGTCAATAGAAGTCACCTTGCGATTAGTCATCCCAATTTCTTCACCCTGGTAGATATAAGGGGTTCCCTTCATCAAGTGAAGTAGGATTGCAAATAGCTTAGCACTCTTAAGCCGGTACTGACCTTCATCACCCCAGCGCGAAACAATTCTTGGGAGGTCATGATTATTCCAAAAAAGACTGTTCCAGCCAGTTTGACTTAATTCCTGCTGCCATTTACTTAAGACTTGCTTTAACTTAGCCACATCCAAGGATTTTACATCCCACTTGCTTTGCCCCTGGTCTAAAGTCATGTGTTCAAACTGGAAGACCATCGCTAACTCTTGGCGTTTAGGATCAGAATATAGCTTAGCTTCCTTAGGACTTGCCCCCCAAGTTTCACCGACTGTCATTAAGTCGCTGTTACCAAAAGTGGCTTGATTCATTTCTTGCAAGTAAGTATGGAGTTTGGGACCGTTGGCCGTAATCTTTTGCGCCGGTTGTTTACCGATTAAATCAATCACATCCATCCGAAAACCACCAATTCCTTTGGCAATCCAAAAATTCATCATTTGGTAGATGGCCTTACGCAAGTTCTCATTGGCCCAATTCAAATCAGGCTGTTGCTTGGTAAATAGGTGCAGGTAATATTGCTTGAGGTGCTCATCATACTCCCAGGCGCTTCCACCAAAAGTTGAGCCCAAATCATTAGCTTGGTCACTCCAGACATAGAAATCATGGTAAGGGTTAGTTTTACTCCGCTTAGCTTCAATAAACCAGGGGTGCTGGTCAGAAGTGTGGTTAACTACTAAGTCCATCACAATTCTAATCTGCCGTTTGCGAGCTTCTTTAATTAATAAGTCCATATCTTCCATGCTGCCGTATTCTTTAGCAATCGCTTGATAATCGCTAATATCATAGCCGTTATCAACGTTAGGAGATTGGTAAACCGGTGACAACCAAATGGCCCCGATTCCTAGCTTAGCCAAGTAATCTAAGCGGCTAATAATTCCGGGTAAATCCCCAATCCCATCGCCGTTGCTATCTTGAAATGAGCGGGGATAAATCTGATAAACAACTGCTTTTTGCCACCATTTCATCTGTTACCAATCCTTTCGTCGTTTAAATAGTGCTCGTTGAAGTGGGTTTTAGCATAAACCACCAACATCAAACAGACGGCCGCAATCATCTGAATTGAAATTGCCAAGGAAATATCAAACTTAACAAATTCAACAATCATTGTTAATAAGGTCGCTGGCCCTAAAATACCAACCATTAGCCCCACCGCTTCCTTATAGGAATTAATGGTTAAGGCTGGACTCTTTCTAGCTAGCCACAAGAAGAAGGCCGCCCCGAAGCTAAAGAGTAAATTAGTTACCAAAAAGAGGTTTAATACTAAGGTCATCATTGAAAAACTAATTGCTGCCTTATTACGTAAAAACCAAGTTTGACTCAACTGTTGCTTTAACTTACCTTGATTAGGTGCAAATTGCTTAGTGTAAAAGAGATGGTAACTGACACCTTTATCCTTTAAGACAAAACTATTATTATTCAGAGAAACCGCCGTTTTATGACTAGCAATATCTTGTTTATCTAAATTAACCCCTACAATCTCACTTCGGTTAGTCAATAAAACCTGTTTGCCTTTAAACGCATAGCCTGACTTAGTGTAGGGAGTCGTCTTTGCTACCTGTTCTAGTTTAGGATTAGCTAACAACTTATTAACCCTGGGCATATATAAAGCTAGGTTAGTACTAGTTTGCCCTTGATAAAAGAAGGGGACAGGTAAGACCACCAGCGCTAATAAGAAGAGGGTTACTAAAATTAACTGCCCCCAAGAATAGCTCCCCCGCTCTAAAAACAAGCGCTTAGCCGAAGCAAAATTTGTAAAGTAATTAAACGGAAATGGCCGTCTGCGCATCTCTTTTTCCCCCAATCAAATTTAACCCTTGGCACCACCAGCTGTTAAACCAGTTACAAAGTAGCGTTGCAAGTAGAAGAACAGTGCACAAATTGGTAAGGCTACCAAGATGGCCCCGGCTGCGAACAAGGCTACTTGTTGATCTTTAGGGTCAGAAATAAATTCTTGTAACCCGACAGCAACTGTTAAGTGATTTTCTTCTCTCAATAAGTAACGAGCTAACATATAATCTCCGAACGGTCCCATAAATGCCCAAAGAGCTTGAACCGCAATCATTGGTTTAACTAACGGCATGACAATCTTCCAGAAAATGGTGAAGTTACCGGCACCGTCTAGTTTGGCCGACTCGTCAAAGTCGTAAGGAACTGTGTCAAAGTAACCCTTCATTAACCAAGCATTCATAGGAATCCCACCACCGATGTAGATTAAAGTTAAGAACCAGTAGTGATCCAAACCATTCAGCAACATGCCTAATACATAAAAGGCTGTTAAGGCGGCCATTGTTGGTACCATTTGTACCACTAAGAAAAATGTCAGTGACCATTTCTTGCCAACAAAGTTATACCGACTGTAGGTATAACCTGCCAAGGTAACAACTGCTACCTGAACAATGGTGGTCATAATTGAAATTGCTAGTGTATTCCAATACCAAGTACCATAAAGTGTATCCGTAAACAAGCTCGTAAAGTTAGCTAAGGTCCAAGGACCCTTAAAGCTTAAAGTAAAGGCAACTACATCACTATTCTTAAAAGCCGTCAACATGGTAATTAACAGTGGGTAAATGATAATCACCGCTAGTACAACCATATAGAGGTAAGTAAAGAAGTGCTTGATAAACCGTTGCCGCTTAATGGAGCTTCTTGATTTTTTCTTTGCTGCCATAACTATCCCTCCATATCAAACGCTTTTGTCTTCTTGAAGACGGCTAAGGAAATCCCAATTACGATTAAGGAAATAATAATGGTAATTGCAGATGCTAAGCCGTATTGTGGCGTCGTCCCGGTGGTTAATTTGTAAATCCAGGAAATTAAGATATCTGTATTACCAGCCCCACCACCGACATCACCAGGGCCCCCATTATTAAAGAGGTAAATAATGGTGAAGTTATTGAAGTTAAAGGTGTATTGGGTAACAAAGGTTGGAGCGGCCACTGCAAAAATAGCAGGTAAGGTAATGTTTCTGAATTTTTGCCATGCACTAGCTCCATCGATTGTTGCTGCTTCGTATAAGTCGTCGGAGATTGATTGCAAAATCCCGGTTACTAAAACGTAAATATATGGGAAACCTAACCATCCTTGAATCATTATCAAAGCTACCTTAGTCCAAAATGGATCTGTCATCCAGGAAATTTGTGGAATGTGTAGGAATGGGAATAAGTGGTTCAAAAATGGAATTACTTGCACGTTGATTGCCCCAGCCGAATCGTTGAAAATATTTGAAAAACTCAAAATGGTTACGAAGGCTGGTACCGCCCATGGAAGTAAGAAGATAATCCCAAATATCTTTTTCCCCTTGATAAAGTCTTGGTGAGCAACTACCGCGGTAAAGATTCCTAAGACAATTTGTAAAGTTGAGGCACATAAGGTCCAAATTAAAGTCCAACCAAAAACCGCCCCAAAGGTTGCCTTATAAGAACTTAACGTAAAGATGGCTTTCAAGTTTTCCAAGCCCGTCCAAGAAATTAAGGCAGCAGGTGGAATGTGGTTAAAGTCATAGTTGGTAAAAGCCATAAACAAGGTCACCAGCACCGGCAAGATGATTGTAAAAATCATTAAGATGTAAGCCGGAAAAGTTAGTAAGTATGGAAACCCGTGAGTGGCTAAGCTTTCCTTAATATCAGCAAAGCTTGTTCCAACCTGGCCACCCTTATTAAGGATTTGGGCAACGTGTTTAGCATCTACCATATTAATAACATAAAACATTACAAATAAAACGAGAATTAATAACTGCAAGGTCCCTCTAACCAGTAAAAACATTGAGTTGTCGACGCCAGGATTATGACCTAGACTGACGATGCCATCAACCGCACTAGCCCCAAAGGTTAGCATTTCAATAATGAACAGGGCAAAAACACCTAGAAAGATGCCCCCCTTGGCCTTTTGACCATTACTGATTTGACCTAACCCAGGGATAAGCGACAGCAACATGGCTTTTTGAGGATTTTTACTTTTCATAAGATCTTCCTCCCTTGATAAAAAGAGGGGCGGACTTGAAAATTAGCGATTTCAAGAGCTCCACCCCTCCTCAAAACTATTGTTGAATCTTAATCTTTATATTTTTGTTGAATTGTTTGCTTGATTTGCTTTACAGCAGCATCTGCAGCTTGTTGAGGTGTCTTCTTACCAGCAGCTGAATCAACAATTAGGTTTTCAGCCCCAGTCCAAACTTCTGCCATTTCTGGGATGTTTGGCATTGAATCTGCATCCTTGTATTGCGCAATAACCGCTTTCGCTAAGTCATTATCACCCTTAGCAACTGCATCACGCGCTTGTTCGTTAGCAGGTACTTCGTTGGTGTCTTTAAAGAACTTAGTTTGGTTCTTCTTGTTAGTTACATAGTCTAACCACTTTTGGCTTAAGCCCTTTTGCTTAGAGTAGTTAGAAATAACCCAAGCTTTACCACCGCCAAATGCTTGATATTTGTTACCATTGTCAAGAGTTGGCAATGCTGCCACACCGTAGTTAACCTTAGCTTTCTTATACTTAGCAGCCATCCAAGGACCATCGATAATAACAGCAGTCTTGCCACTTGTGAATTGGTCGGTTACAAAGTTTTCGTTAGATGAAGCTGACATCATACCTTTTGGCCAAACATTCTTGAACCAATCGCTGATGTATGTTAACCCTTCAACAGCACCCTTGTTATTCAAGCCAATTTCTTTAGGGTTAGTTCCGTTATCACCAAAGACATAACCACCGTAACCCTTAATTAAACCGTAAGCATTGTAGAAGTTAGTCCATTGAGTTAAGAAGGCTACGTTCTTGGTCTTGTCGTTTTCATAGGCAAATTTGCTGTCCTTAGATAAGGTTTCTAATTCCTTAAAGGAAGTTGGAGCTTTCTTAATCAAGTCCTTGTTATAATACATAACCAAGGTTTCAATCGTTACAGGTTCACCGTAAGTCTTGCCCTTTAGCGTAACATTTTTCTTATCCGCATCGTTATAGCGACCGTCATCAGCCAACTTAACTGTTGCCAATTGGCCTTGCTTACCTAAGACAGCCACCCGGTCAAATGGAGCCATCATTACGTCAGCCGCTTTACCAGCAGGCCCATCTAACTTCAAAGAATCAAGGGTTGTCAAGGCATCCTTAGTCTTAACGACCACTTTAACCCCATTTTTCTTTTCAAAATCACCCTTAATGTCGTTGATGTAGTCCTTATAGCCCTTATCAACAGTAACAGTTAAGGTTTTTTGGTTACTTTCGCTTGACTTGCTACCACAAGCAGCTAATCCAACAGTTAAACCAGCGGCTAGCGTTGCTAAACCGACTTTTTTCCAAATACCCATGATATTTCCTCCCAACAACAGCTTTTGGAAGCCGTTTCTTGATTACATCTCTTATAATACTCATAAATCAGGGTTTACGCAACCGTTTTCACCGTTATTGTTATCGCTAACCAAGATTCTCATCATTCTATTATTCAGCCTCTCTTACTAGTTACAAAAAGCAATCAAAAACGCCTAAGTTTATCAACAACTGCTAATAATTCTTAGACGTTTATTTTTTTAAATAAAATTTAACCTTTTTAACAAAATTGATTTAATCAAAAAATTCAGTCAGCTAAACTGATTACAAAGCCACCAGCCCGTAACTGCTTATCACTTAAGCCATTGGCTAACAATGGTTGACTAACTGTAGGGAAGGCGACAGCTTTTTGGCCCAAGTTAAAGCTTGCCTGCAATTTTTGACCCAAATTCAAAGTCACTAAGCCTGCTTGTTCACTCCAACTTGGAACCTGATTTAAGTAACTTGCATATTTCTTTCTTAAGGCAATTAATTTCTTAGTGAAAGCTAGCATTTCTAAGTCCTGCTTAGTTTGATCCCATACCATGCAGGCCCGGCAAGCAGGGTCATTGCCCCCAGCCATTCCGACCTCGGTTCCATAATAAAGGCAAGGACTACCAGGAAGGACAAACATTAGCGCTAGGGCTTGTTTTACCAAGTCTTGTTTTCCTTTAGCTAGGGTTAAAATTCTAGCAGTATCATGTGTGTCGAGGGAATTTAACATCACTTGGTTAGTTTGATCCCGATACTTCATCAAGTTATCTAGGAGGGCAGCCAACATTTCTTTGGGCTTAGTCTTCTTTAAGATGACCCCATCCAAGATAGCCTCTGTAAAGGGATAGTTCATAATTGCATCAAATTCTTCTTGGGCTAACCAAGCTTGGGCTGAATGCCATACTTCACCAACAACATAGAAGTCTGGTTTTAGCGCATGCGTAGCCTCATAGAAGGCTTTCCAAAAATGATGGTCAACTTCGTTAGCCACGTCTAACCGCCATGCATCGATATCGAATTGCTTAATCCAATAGGTTGCTATTTCTAAGAGGTAGGCCTTAACTTCTGGGTTAGCGGTATTAAGTTTAGGCATGTGGGGCGTATTGGCAAAAACATCATAGCTGATGTTTTTTGCATGTTCTAGGTCATCTTCTTCATAAGAAACGGGGAATGATTTAACGTGGAACCAATCACTAAAACGAGAAGCCTGGCCATTTTTAACCACATCTTGCCATTGCATCGCAAAATCTCCCATATGGTTAAAGACTGCATCTAACATAATTTTGATGCCCCGTTTGTGAGCCTCATCAACTAATTCCTTAAACTTAGCCTTGTCTCCAAAGGCCGGGTCAATATTAAAGTAATCGATGGTGTCATACTTGTGGTTAGACCCAGCTGTAAAGAGCGGACAGAAGTAAATCCCCCCAATTCCTAATTCTTTTAAATAATCTAAGTGGTCGATTACCCCTTGCAAATCCCCGCCAAAGTAGTTAGTCCGACTAGGTGGAACACTTCCCCAGGCTAAGGTGCCCTTAGGATCATTACTCTTATCGCCGTTGGCAAATCTTTCAGGAAAAATTTGATACCAAACCGTGTCTTTAACCCAAGCAGGTGCTTTTTTCCGGTCAACTTCGTGGAAGTAAGGCATTCTAAAGCAGGTGCTTGCTAATAAATGCTTTTTGGTTGCGGGCCAAACATGCCGGTCATCATAGAAATAACTTTGTCCGTCCTTAAAGTCTACCGCAAACAGGTATTGCAGCCGCTTTAAGGGCAAAGACACTTCCGCTTGCCAATAATCATATAACTCGCTAGTCCCTAGTTTAGTCATTGCGATTTCTTGATATTCCCACTGGCTCTCATCTTTTTCATTAACCTTATTACCATAAGGGTCTCCATAATACAAACTGACCTTGTTTACGTCATCCTTAGCGGTCCGTAAGCGAATTTGAAAGACCGTCGGCGTTTTTAAATAGGCCATTTCACTATCAGGACGATGATATAATGCTGCTAGATTCATTAAGCTTCCTCCTCATCATTAATAAAGACACAACTGCTATAAGCAGCTAATCTTATCTCTTGTTCAACTACTTGGTAGTCTCCGTTTTTAAATGCACAAGTCTGGGGGGTAAACTCTCCTTTAAAGACTTGGGGTTTAGCAGACAGGTTGGCTAAAACTAAGGCGCGTTTATTATTTAACTGGCGCTCAAAGACTACTAAATCCTCTGCACTTGGCAGAATAATTTCTTGCCCGGCTGTAAATAACGGAGTTTTCTTTAAAGCTAACAATTGCTTGTAGGCACTAAGGCAACTATCGACCCGGTGCAATTGGGCTGTAACCGTTACTGGGGCGTCCTCTTTAGTTTCTAACCACGGGGTAGCGTCACTAAAACCTTGGTGAACTTTAGTGTCGTCCCAAGGCATTGGGGTCCGCGCCGCCATTTTATGTTTCAATGGTAATTTAGCCTCGATTTGATTTTGGCTATAGCCAGCTGCTAGGGCCTGCTTGAGCTCGAGCTTTTCTTGGTAAGCTTCCACCGTCTTTAATTCCAAGGACTCTAACCCTAACTCCTCTCCATAATAAATGCAAGGGATTCCCCTTTGGAGATACATTGCTACTGCTAGACTCTTGACCAATTTTTCCTTAGCCTCACTTGAAACTTCAAACCGACTCAAAATCCGGGGTAAATCATGATTATTCCAGTATAAGGTCGGTAAGGCCCCTAAGCCCAACCCTTGCTGCCACTTGGAAAGTTCCGTTTTTAGGTGAACTAAGTCCAACGTTTGCCGGGCCAAGGCAGGCAATTCTGGGCTCGGTTTTTCTTTAAAGTACCTAAAAGTTACTACTGTATCACACAAATCCCGCTTAGGGTTAGTGTAATCAAAACCTAGACTAACCTCGGCACTAGCTGCTTCCCCGATGATAAATAAATCCGGCTTTTGTTGCTTTAACTTACTGATAAACTCTTCTAAATATTCTTGGACTAAAGGCAAGTTAGCATAGTATTCCTCAGCTATTTGGGGACCTTTTTTAGCCGTAATCACATTTTGTTTAAAATCGGCCTTTACGATGTGAATAAAGGCATCCAGACGAAAACCATCAACCCCTAAATTAAGCCAATACTGGGCAATCTTAACCATTTCTTGGCGGACCTTACGGTTATGCCAGTTTAAATCTGGCATCCGCTTATCAAACAGGTGAAAATAATACTCATTATGACCAACTGGTTCCCAAACGCTCCCACCAAAAAAGGAAGCCCAGTTATTAGGCAACTGCCCACTAGGAGCCGTCTGCCACAAATAGTAATCATGGTAGGGATTATCAGCCCCTTTTAGCGCCTCTTTAAACCAGGGATGCTCATCTGAGGTATGATTCATGACAAAATCCATAATGATTTTTAAGCCCCGCTCATGGGCAGCAGCAACTAAGGCCTTAAAGTCTGCCAGGGTGCCAAAGCTGGGATCAATTTGGTAGTAGTCAGCCACATCATAGCCATTATCGACTTGAGGTGACTTATAGATTGGGTTTAACCATAGCATGGTAACCCCTAAGTCCTTTAGATAATCCAAACGTTGTTCAATTCCCTTTAAATCCCCAATGCCATCGTGGTTACTATCTTGAAAACTTTTAGGATAAATCTGATAGATGATTGGTTGCATAAGCATCTGTTTCCTTTCTCGTGCTAGTGCGCACTACTAGTTTTGACTTATAGATTCGTTGGTAATTACTACTATCCTGACCATTAATTTTGGCTAACAAAATTTCAACTAAGGCCTGGCCCATTTCTAAAATCGGTTGTTTAATGGTTGTCAAGTCACCGACTTGATCCAAAAAGACCCCGTCATGACCAATCACGCCAAAATCTTCGCCCACCGCTTTACCACTAGCCTTTAAGGCCCGACTAACCCCTAAGGCAATCCGGTCGCTAGCACAAATAAAGCAGGTATTAGCTTGCCACTGAGCAACTTTAGCCTTGATTAGGTTAGCAGCCACGTGGGAATGATTAGCACAGAAATATAATTCACTTTGAAGTTTTGATTCTGCCAACACGTCTAAATAACCTTGACGACGTTTTAGTTCAAACGGCTCTTCGATATCCGTCCCAACGTAAACTAAGTGTTCATAACCACACTTTAAGGCATAATGAGTAGCTAGTCTTAACCCTTCATAATTATCGTTATCAACGAAATCATAGCCATGCCGATTATCACCAAATAAGATTAAAGGTTTATGAAAGGCAGCTAATTTACTGTAATCTAGCTCCCTTAAGCCGGTAATAATATAGCCGTCACACAAACCTGGATTTAACTCGAGTTTAGGAGTGACTTGGAGTGTATACCCGTGTTTTTCGAGTTGCTTAGAAATTCCCACCAGTAAAGTCATATAGTAGGGCTCTACTACCGACATTTCTTCTAAAATAAATAATTTTATAATCCGCGTTTTATGGCTAGCCAAAGCCCTAGCTGCTAAATTAGGTTGATAATCTAACTTAGCCATTGCTTCAAAGACTATCTTTTGCAGTTCTTTAGTGACTTTTTCGGGGTGGTTAATTACCCGTGAAACCGTCATCTTAGAGACGTGCGCCTCCTTAGCTACATCAGCTAACGTTACCATTTAATCATCCCTTTGCCTATCTACAAAAAAGGGCAGAAAGATTCCCTTTCCACCCCTATTGTAGAATTGCTGTAATTTAGTGTTTATTTGCCTTGTGCTTGTTGGTAACTAGTAACCAATAGGTCATAGTTTAAGTCAGCCGTTGAACTAACCACTGTATCTGCTTGAGCTAACTCTTCTTTATCACCAATTGCTACGGCTACCATACCTGCAGCCTTAATGGCAGCAACTCCCGCACTAGCATCCTCTAAGCCCACACATTCACTAGGTGCTAGTCCAACTGCCTTAGCTGCTTCAATGAAAATATCTGGCGCTGGTTTGCCAGCCTTCAACTTACTTGGATCCACGATGGCATCAAAATAAGTCAGTAACCCTAATTTTTCTAAAATCATGGGCGCATTCTTGGAAGCCGAAGCCAGTGACAATTTCACTTGCTGTGCCTTTAAATCTGCTAAGAGTTGGCTAATGCCTGGTAAGATATCTGCTTGAGTCAACTTGGAAATAGCCGCTACATAATAAGTATTCTTTTCGTCCGCTAACTCAGCAACTTGCGCTGGGGTATACTTGCCGCTTAACTTACCAAAAGCTAAGATACGCTCTAACGATTCAATCCGGCTAATTCCCTTGAGCTGACTTTCAAATTCAGCCGGTAACTCTAAGTCAAATTTTTCTAAGGCTAACTTACTCCAAGCCTCAAAGTGAAACTTGGCGGTATCCGTAATTACCCCATCTAAATCAAATGCTACACCCTTCAAACTAATGCCTCCTATGCTGTTAATGTTTCTTCGGTACCGTTCAACTTGATTGTTAAATCGTCACCTGCTAGTAAGTCAATCTTGGTGCCCGCTTTATCCACGTTTACGCTCAAAAGACGCCCTCTAAAGTTAATGTGGAAGCTATAGCCATCCCAGTCTTTAGGAACAAATGGGTTAAAGACTAACTGATCATCAATTACCCGCATGCCTGCAAAACCTTGAACAATTGCTAACCAACTACCTGTCATAGAGGTAATGTGCAAACCATCGTTGGTATCGTTATTGTAGTTATCCAAATCTAAGCGGGCTGTCCGTGAGTACATTTCAACCGCCTTATCTTCTTCATGTAAATCAGCAGCTAACACCGCGTGGATGGATGGAGATAAGCTTGATTCGTGAACTGTAAATGGTTCGTAGAAGTCAAAGTTAGCCTTCTTTTGAGCTGGACTAAACTTATCAATGAAGTAGTAAATCCCTTGTAAAACGTCGGCTTGCTTGATATATGGTGACCTTAAAATGTGGTCCCATGACCAGTTTTGGTTCAATGGTAATTGGTCGGCAGGGATGGCTGACACCGGACGTAAATCTTTGTCTAAGAAGCCATCATGTTGAACAAAGATTCCTAGTTCTTCATCTTCTGGTAAGTACATCTTGGCTACAATCTCGCGCCACTTGTCACGTTCAGCTTGGTTTAAACCTAGTTCTGCTAATTTATCTTCCCCAACTTTAGCTGCAATTTCGTCGGTGTAAGTTAAGCACCATTTAGCCAACATGTTAGTATACCAGTTGTTATTGACGTTGTTTTCGTATTCGTTTGGTCCAGTAACTCCGTGAATCATGTACTTGTCATTACGTTGGGAGTAGTGAACCCGGTCGGCCCAGAAGCGGGCAATCCCGACTAAGACGTCGAAGCCATCGTGGGTTACGTACTCTTGGTCGCCAGTATAGCGAGTGTAGTTGTAAATTGCATAGGCAATCGTTCCGTTACGGTGAATTTCTTCAAAAGTAATTTCCCATTCGTTATGGCATTCAATTCCGTTGAAAGTTACCATTGGGTACAAGGCACCCTTTAAGCCTTGTTGCTTAGCATTATGATAGGCACCTGGCAACTGCTTGTAGCGGTATTCCAACAAGTTTCTCGTCACACTTTGATCTGCGGTTGATAAATATAATGGCACCGCAAAAGCTTCGGTATCCCAGTAAGTAGCGCCACCGTACTTTTCACCAGTAAAGCCCTTAGGCCCAATGTTTAAGCGGGCGTCATCACCGTAGTAAGTGGAAAAGAGTTGGAAGAGGTTAAAACGAATCCCTTGTTGAGCTTCGTCATTACCACTAATTGTCACATCCGCTTTTTGCCACCGCTTAGCCCAAGCTTCTTTTTGATCAGCTAGTAATTGGTCAAAAGTCTTTTCTGCTTGTAAATCAAGGAGCTTGCTAGTAGCTTGGTCTAAGTCTGCTTTAGTTTCATAATCACGCGAAGTCGTAACGATTACTCGTTTTTCAAAGTTAGCCTTAGCCCCAACTGCTAATTCAGTAGCTAAAGTATTGACTACTTCTTTTTCAGCTGTTTGCCCCAAATCAACGGCCTCTAAGTCGCCACTATTAAACATAGCCATCTCGGTCATGAATTGTGGGGTACCAAAGTTATTAGGGATTGTCTGAGCTACTAAGCGTCCCTCTTTAGCAGATACTTCTTTGCCTAAGACATTCCAAAATTGTTCATCGTAGTTAGCATCTTCGTTATAAACGTCAGCGTCAATTTTAGAAGCAACTTCGACTCTAACCGGAACTGAGCCCACGTTTTCAAATTCAAGTCGGTTAGCGTAAAGTTCTTTTAAGACAATACTCAAGAAGCGAGTTGAAGTCACCTTTAACTTAGCTTCGCCTCTGTGGATTGTGTAAGTCCGAGTCAAAATCCCTTTTTGCATATCCAGGCTAACTTCAAAGTCCGAATACTTATCTTGGGCAAGGTCGATTGATTCACCGTTAAGCTTAATGTCTACGGAAACAAAGTCTACCGCGTTAATGACTTTACCAAAGTATTCAGGGTAACCGTTTTTCCACCAACCAACTCGGGTCTTATCAGGGAACCAAACGCCCCCGAGATAAATTCCCTTATGGCTATCGGCAGAATATTTTTCTTCAAACATCCCCCGCATTCCCATGTATTCGTTACCAATACTGGTCATACTTTCCTGTAATCTTTTATCTGCTGGATTCAAATCATGACTGATGATTTTCCAAGGATCAATTTCAAAAATTCGTTTCACTATTATTACCACCCTTTAGTTAACATTAATTGTTATAGTTCACCAATAAACTGGAAGGCCTTACATTTCATATCATAGCACAGGCACAAAACTTACGCAACCGGTTTCGTAAATAAATTTTTAATTTGCTTAAATAAAAAGGCACAGCCAATGTCAAGCCTGCCTAACTTGCATTAGCTGCACCTATTATTACTTGGTTGAATCCCGTTTGATAATGGTATGTTCAACTAAGAGGTAGTTCTTAGTGGTTGCCTGGGTTAAAAGCTTAGCCGCTTCCATCCCCAATTCATAGGGGTGAATCTCAACTGACGTCAAGCTTGGATGAACCAGCTGCCCAATCAAAGAGTTATTAAAGCCCGCCAACCCATAGGCATTGGCCGCTAGCCCTAACCTAGTCAAAATTTGTTGAAGAAAAATAGCCGTCATATCGTCACAGGCTACAAAGGCATCCACCTCTGGATTAGTCTCCAAAAAATTAGCTACTAATTCGGTTTGGTCGCTGGACTCCAAGCACAATAAATGTTCGGCCTTGGCCTTTAGGGCATCTTTGTAACCCATATACCGGTCTTCTTGAACCACTTCACTTAAATTAGAGTAAACGTAAGCTACCTCTTGGTAGCCTCGTTTGAGGAGGTAATTAGTCAAATCCTTACCCGCTTGAACGTTGTCGTTGTTCACGTAACGGGCCCTTTTAGTGACCTTAGCGTAAGGACTGCCCACCACAATGGTCTCGGCTTCCGTTCGTTTTTGAACATAATCAAAGACCGGGTCATTTTCCTTCGAGTAAACAAAGATAAACTTATTAATCTGCCCCTGCTTGCTTAACGTTGTCAAATTCGTGATTAATTCCTCATCGGTTTGCCCAGTAGCCAAGCTAACCATGTAATTACGTTGATTACAAACGGTTACAATTCCTTGGATAATCTGCATGAAGAACGGGTTATTACTGAGGGCTGGTTGATCATGACGGACCGGTAAAACAATCCCAATCATATTATTACTTTTATTAGCCAAATTTTGCGCCAAGTAGTTAGGTGAATAATCTAGCTCCTTCATGGCTTGACGGACTTTCTTTTTGGTTGCTTCACTAATCATGTCGCTATCGTGTAACACTCTTGAGGCAGTTGAAGGTGAAACCCCTGCCAACTTAGCGACATCGCGAATTGTTGTCATTTCCTTCCTCCACTCTTTTTCTTTCTAATCTAGTATAGCACAAGAAATTATTTTAAAAACATGTTGACTTAAAAATAACATATGCTATGATAATACTTGTAAATGATAAGGCAACAAGTCGAAAGGATGTTTTTTATGAAATATGCAGTTACCGCCGCTACCGGCAAATTTGGTCAAGCCGCCGTTAAGGCTCTATTAGAAAAGCTCCCCAGTCAAGAGTTAGTCATTATTGCTCGTAATCTAACTAAGGCTAAACAACTCTTCCCTCACCTAGAAATTCGCCCTGCTGACTATGACAGTGAAGTTGAACTAACCAAGGCCTTAACGGGGATTGATAAAGTTCTCTTTATTTCTTCGCAACCAGGAGGAGCAGTTAGCCGGGATATTCAACACCAAAATGTTGTTAACGCCTTAAAGAAGGCGGGGGTTACCTACGTTGCCTACACTAGCTACCCCCACGCTAATAGCGCCCAAGCTAGCTTAGCAGCTGACCATAAGTTAACCGAACAGCTACTTCAAGCTAGCGGCATTAAGCACAGTTTTTTACGTAATAACTGGTACTTTGAAAATGAACTAGGCTTAATTTCTGGCTTAGCTCAAACCCAAACCGGAGCTTACTGGGCAGATAATAAAACCGGCTGGGCCCTTGAAAGTGAATATGCCCAAGCGGCAGCTAACGTCTTATTGATGGCACAACCTAAGGAAATCTACGAATTTGCCGGAACACCCCTTAGCTATGAAGAACTAGCTCAAGCCGTAGGCACGGCTACTAACCAAACAGTAACCATAACTAAGCTTAGCCACGAAGACTACGTTGACAGCCTAGCGCAAACTGGTTTAGACCACGAAACGGCTGCCCTTTACGCCTCCTTCCAAATTCCAAATTCACTGGGAGATTTAGCTCAGCCAAGTGATGATCTAACCACAGTCTTAGGTAAACAGCCCCTGGAAATTACGGCTGCAGTCGCTAACCTACTCCAAAACTAAGCTTGCGTAAGCTCTAAGAACCGTGCTAAAATGCTAGCAGCTAAATTTGCGGAGGATTTATTAATGAAGTTTTCATATAAATTAAGTGACGCTATCCATATTCTCGCCTACCTCGAAATTTTCAAAGACGGCGACCGTTCCAGTCGGCAAATCGCAGCCAGCATAGAAGCCAATCCCAGCGTGGTCCGAAGTCTCATGAGTAATTTACGCACTGCCGGTCTAATTGTCACTAGGCAAGGAGCAGCCGGGGCCTCCCTGGCCAAAAGTCCGGCTGAAATCAATCTCTACGATGTTTACCAGGCCATCGACATGCAACGACTCCTTCATATCGACCCCAAGACTAATCCCAACTGTCCAGTGGGGGCCAACATTCAGACCGTTTTAGACCAGGTTTATACCGCGGCTGAGCAAGCAGCCTTTGCCAAGCTAAAAGACACCAGCTTAGCAGATGTTATCGCAGCTATCAAAGCCCGCTTTTAATACTAAAAAAGAGCTGTCAGTTCCATTTTTTTGAGAAACTGACAGCTCTTTTGCTTGGCTAAAGCAAAGTGCTCAGCAAGGTTAAAATTGCTAGCCCGCCTTGCATCAAAATAATCTTGGGATTGCTCGTTAAACTTCCATATACAGCCACCAAGATAATGTAGCCCATTAGTATTACAGTCGCGATCTTACTTGCAAACACAAAGACTGCTAGTAAAATCAACACAGCTAGTAACCCGTTGTAGATTCCTTGATTTTTAAAGAGAGTTTGGACCGTAGGGTTGCTTAAATCTGCCGGCGTCAATTTAAAAACTTTGGCCGTCTTGGCAGAGGTGGTTCTAAAGGTTTCTAGGTACATGATATAGAAAAATTCAAGTGCCACCAAGGTAGCCAAAATCAAAGTTAACTTACTCATCAATTAATTTTCCTTTCAAAATAATTTTCAGTTTATTCTACTCATTTTTTAGGTAACAGACAACCTTTTTTGCAAAACTTTCGGAAATTTGTTGCAAATTAAATCCTGTATATACAAGAAATTTAGATTTTACCCTTAATTTAACTATATTTCGTCCGATTTTGTTAGTAAACTGAAACTTGAAAGCATGAAATAGTGGATACTTCCCGCTACTTCATGCTTTTTT
>NZ_AYYP01000060.1:132231-158670 GCF_001436215.1 Ligilactobacillus agilis DSM 20509 | reverse complement strand
AAGTATCTAGATGATTTTGTATATTTCATCTGTATACTTAGAAGGTATTATAGCCCCCTACCAACACACAGTTCAATACTATGAAACCGACCAAATGCAAATCAGCCACCACTCTAATTACATCCGCTGGATGGAAGAAGCCCGGGTCGCCTTCTTGGCTTGCATCGGCTTTCCCTACGAAAAAATAGAGGCTAGCGGGCTAATTTCTCCGGTTGTAAGCGTCAAATGTGACTACAAGGCCCCAACGACCTTTGCCGACGTCATCAGCATCACCGTAACAGTCAAGCAATTTTCCGGTGTCCGCCTAGTCTTAGGCTACCGGATGACGCTGCCTGACCAAACCGTCGTCTGCCTGGCCGAGTCAAGCCACTGTTTTACCACTAAGGCCGGTAACATCGTCAATTTAAAAAAGACCAACCCAGACTTTTATCAAGCCTTAGTCGCTAACCTTAAGGCAGACTAAATAAGTGGGGTCAAACCGGCTAACTAAAACCAGTTTGACCCCACTTTAATGTTTTCTTTAAACTAGGTGAACACCCTTATCAACGTAAATGGTATCGCCGACTACACCGGTAGCCAAGTCTGACATCAAGAAAGCACAAGTTCCCCCAATTTCTCTAGTCGTCACTGACTGACCGTCAACAGTCCGTTCCTCAGACATTTCTAAAAGTTCTGAGTGCCCCTTAATTCCTGTTACCGCTAAAGTCTTAACCGCACCGGCAGAGATTGCGTTAACCCGGACCCCGTACTTAGCCATATCTCTAGCCAGGTAGCGAACAACAGCTTCCAGAGAAGCTTTGGCTACCCCCATCACGTTATAGTTTGGTACGGCCCGTTCTGACCCAAAATAAGTCAAGGTTACAATACTTGCAGGGTTATTCAAGATCGCCTGCCCGTACTTAGCAACTGCTAGTAACGAGTAAGCAGAAATATCTTGGGCAATCGCAAAGTCTTGCCGCCTAGCATTCATAATGTCGCCACCCAAGGCGTCCTTAGGGGCAAAGGCAATCGCATGTACAATTCCGTCTACTTTCCCAAACCGGTCTTTAATTGTTGCAAAAGCTGTTTGTAAACTCTCATCAGAAGCGACATCACACTCGATTAAGGCATTTTCATCTGCCACCAATTTATGTAAGCCCTTCTTTAAGCGTTCATTTTGGTAAGTGAAAATCAGCTGCGCTCCTTGTTCCATCATCATTTGCGCACAGCCCCATGCAATTGAGCGCTTGTTAGCAGCGCCCATGACTAAAATCTTTTTTCCAGTTAACAAATCACCCATGTGATTTCCTCCTTAAAATTTCCTAAAACGTGCTTGCCGTCTGGCAATTAATTCCCGACAACTTAGGGCCAGTAGCGGCTCCAACTGAGTCGTTAATACCCGGGCAACATTTTTAATTACTTTTTTGTGAGAACTTGGTTCCTCAATAATCCCTTCAATTACCCCTTGTTTCAATAAGGATTTCGGGGTCACTTGCATGACCTCAGCAGCCTCATCAGCCCGCCGACTATCCTTCCACAAAATGGAAGCAAAGCCTTCCGGCGAAAGGACGGTATACATGCTGTTTTCCAGCATATAAACCTTATCGGCTAACGCTAGTGCTAAGGCCCCCCCACTACCGCCTTCACCAAAAATCACGGCAATAATTGGAACTTTTAAGTCACTCATTGCTAACAGGTTTTGGGAAATTGCTTGCCCCTGACCGCCTTCTTCGGCAGTCCGGCCCGGATAGGCCCCCGCGGTGTTAATTAAGGTAATCACCGGCCGCTTGAATTTTTCAGCTTGCTTCATCAAACGTAAGGCCTTGCGATAGCCATTCGGAGTTGGTCCCCCAAAGTGTTTGGCAATCCGTTCTTCAGGCGTTTTGCCCTTATCAATCGCAATCACCGTTACCGCCTGGCCGCCTAAGTAGCCGATACCGCCAATGATGGCCGGATCATCTGCCCCGGTCCGGTCGCCATGCAGTTCAAAGAAATCATCAAAAATCCCCTTGATTAACTCAGGCGCGGTAATCTTATCTTCAGACCGGGCGGCCTTAACAACTTCGGCCGCACTCTTAGCTACCTTTTGCTTGCGTTCAAATAAACTAACCATTAGTTAGTCCCCCTTTTTGGTTGGTGGCTAATAAAAAGGCAATCGTCTCTTTTTGCTTAGCCCTAGGCACAATTGCGTCTACAAAGCCTTCTTTTAGGACCGTTTCTGCAGCCTGTAGGTCTTCTGGGACCCGCTGGTGAATGGTTTGTTCAATCACCCGTTTACCGGCAAAGCCCACTAGGGCGTGGGGTTCTGCCAAGATAATATCACCTTGCATGGCAAAACTAGCAGTTACCCCCCCGGTAGTTGGGTCGGTTAAGACCGTTAGGTAAAATAAACCAGCGTTGGCATGGTTTTTGACCGCCTGTGACACCTTAGCCATCTGCATTAAAGAGAAAATCCCTTCCTGCATCCTGGCCCCACCCGAAGCGGTAAATAAGACCACCGCCAAGTTTTTCCTGGTAGCTTCTTCAAAGAGGCGGGTAATTTTTTCACCGGTTATTGTTCCCAAAGACCCCATGATAAATTGTGGGTCCATAATTCCTAAAGCAAAGCTAGTCTGGCCAATTTTAGCTAGCCCGGTCAAGACCGAATCGTTTAGTTTGGTTTTGGCCTGGGCCTTGGCTAACTTTGCTTGGTAGCCAGGAAAGTCCAAGGGATCTTTAGTTTGCAGCTGGTCATCTAATTCAGTGAAATCATCCACCAGCCACTCCAACCGTTCCCGGGCGGTAATTCGAAAGCCATACTGGCAAGAAGGACAGGCTTGGTAGCGCCCCAAGTCTTTATGATAAAAGGATTGGTGACACTTAGGACAAGAAATCCACAAGCCGGTCGGAACCTTTTGTTGGGCCGCCTTGTTGGCCTTAACGTGTTTATGGCCTAAGGTCTTTAATTCATCAAACAGTTGCACTATCTAACCCTTCCTTCCACTTAGGCAAAAACTCTCTCTCCAGATAATCGGTGGTTACCTGGTCTTTTAAGAAAGTTGGTGCCTGGAGTATGTCTAGGTGAATGGCTTGGTTGGTCGTAATCCCTAAAATTACCATCTCGTTTAAAAGGCGCTTAACCTTTTCGATTGCCTCGTGCCGGTCGTGGCCTAAGGCAATCACCTTGGCAATCATCGAGTCATAGTAAGGCGGAATTACTAGCCCTGAATACAAGTCAGAGTCAATCCGCATCCCTAGGTTGCCAACGGGGAAGTAAAGGTACTTGACCTTACCGACAGAGGGCATGAAGTTTTTGGCCGGATCTTCGGCGTTAATTCGACATTCGATTGCATAGCCATTCGCCTTGATATCTGCTTGCTTGAAAGGTAAATCCTCACCAGAGGCCACCTTCACCTGGGCTTTAACCAAATCAATTCCTGTAACCATTTCTGTTACCGTATGTTCAACTTGAATGCGGGTATTCATTTCCATGAAATAGAAATGATGCTCGCTATCCATTAA
Organism: Ligilactobacillus agilis DSM 20509; assembly: GCF_001436215.1. GTDB lineage: Bacteria > Bacillota > Bacilli > Lactobacillales > Lactobacillaceae > Ligilactobacillus > Ligilactobacillus agilis. Next base: position 155,190 of record NZ_AYYP01000060.1, on the reverse strand, counting down.
AAATTCGATGGTCCCTGTATTTAGGTAATCAATCGCGTTAGCAGCCCGCACGGCAATTTGGCCCAGTTCTTTTCTTTGCGCAGGTGTAATTGCCGAGCAGGGACTTTCTTCAATCATCTTTTGCTTACTTCTTTGAACGGAACAATCCCGTTCTGGGAAATATACCGTATGGCCGGCCTGGTCACGGAAAATCTGCACCTCAATGTGTTTAACATTTTCCATGATTTTTTCCAAGTACATCCGGTTATCACCAAAACCGTTTTGAGCCTCCCGGCGTGCCTCTTCAAAGGCCGTCGTTAACTCATCTTCATCGTTAACACGTCTAATTCCCTTACCGCCACCACCGGCAGCAGCCTTTAACAACACCGGGTAGCCAACTTTTTTAGCTACCGCCTTAGCCTCAGTTACATCTGAGATAAAGCCGTCACTACCGGGGATAACCGGAACGTTACTTGCCTGCATTTGCATCCGGGCGTTGGCCTTATTCCCCATTAATTCAATAGTTTGTGACTTAGGCCCGATAAAGGTCAAGCCACAAGCTTCACACATTTCCACAAAGCGGCTGTTTTCAGACAAGAAGCCAAAACCGGGATGGATTGCTTCTGCCCCAGTTCCAACAGCTGCAGCCAGGATATTTTGCATATTTAAATATGAATCCTGTGGTCGGGCCGTCCCAACACAGACCGCTTCATCTGCCAACTGAACGTGCAAGCTTTCACGGTCGGCCGTCGAATAGATAGCAACTGACTTGATACCTAATTCTTTTAAAGAACGGATGATCCGAACCGCTATTTCCCCGCGGTTAGCAACTAAAACTTTTGAAAACATTTCTTACCACCTATCTAGCCAATCATAAAGGTTAATTCGGCTGTGCATGCCTTTTTGCCAGCAACCGTGGCAATCGCTTTACCCAAGCCGACATTGTTGCGAATCTTTTCTAAGGTCACTTCAATTCTTAAAGTATCGCCTGGGCGGACAACCTTTCTAAACTTTGCTTCTTTAATGCCCCCAAAGTAAGCCGTCTTGCCCTTAAATTCATCCATTGATAAGAGGGCTACGGCTCCTGTTTGGGCCATTGCTTCCACAATCAACACCCCAGGTAAGACGGGGTTACCTGGAAAGTGGCCATTAAAGACCTGTTCATGGGCGGTGACGTTTCTAATTGCGACCGCCCGCTTACCTGCTTCTAATTCCTCTACCCGGTCAATTAAGAGCATGGGGTACCTGTGGGGAATGATTTTTTGAATTTCTGTTACGTCTAAAACCATCTTACCTTAACCTTCCTGAACTTCAAAGAGTGGTTGATCAAATTCAACCAACTCCTCATTAGTTACTAATACCTTAGTAATAATGCCATCGACTTCTGACTTAATTTCGGTCATCATCTTCATGGCCTCGATGATGCAAACCACGTCGCCTTTATGCACCTTAGTTCCAACTGAAACATAGGCTTCTTTATCGGGGGCTGGTTGGAGGTAAATACTTCCTACCATTGGCGCCTTGATGTAGTTAGCCGCCTGTGCTTGCTCGCTAGCTTCCTCAACCTTTGAACTTGGACTTGGCGTTTCAGCTTGAGGAGCTGGTAGCGAAGAAGTTGTTACAACCTGGGGCTTAAACGTATTTTCATTCTTACTTAAATGAATATGAAAGCCATCGGTTTCAATTTCTAGTTCCCGCATCGGCGACTCATTAAATTCGGCCATTAATTCCTTGATTTCTTTAAAATCCAATTTACTCACTCCACTTTTTAAATGCAACAACCGCGTTATGACCACCAAATCCTAATGAATTACTGATGGCATATTCAATCTCGGCGGCTTGTGCGTTTTGCGTTACCAGGTTAACTTGGCACTTTTCATCTTGGTTAGCTAATCCAATATTAGCTGGTAACTTACCCATTTGTAAAGCAGCTACGGTGGCAACGGCTTCGATTGCACCGGCTGCCCCTAAAAGGTGACCCGTCATTGACTTGGTTGAACTGACTAGTACCTTGCTGTCCTTGCCAAAGACGAGGTTAATCGCCTTAGCTTCGCCTTCATCGTTGGCATGGGTAGCAGTTCCGTGGGCGTTAATGTAGCCGACCTGGTCAGGCTTAATGCCGGCTTCAGCAATGGCAGCCTGCATTGCCCGGGCCGCCCCTTCACCTGATGGGTCTGGGGAGGTGATGTGGAAGGCATCACAGGTTGCCCCGTAGCCGACAACTTCCCCTAAAATCTTAGCGCCCCGCTTTTTAGCATGTTCTTCGCTTTCAAGCACTAAGGTGGCAGCTCCTTCACCCAAGACAAACCCGGACCGGTCCTTGTCAAATGGTAATGAAGCCAGCTTAGGGTCAGTTTGCGTTGATAAGGCGGTTAAGGCTGCAAAACCCGCAATCCCAATTTCATTCACAGAGGCTTCTGCCCCCCCGGTTAACATCACTTGCGCCCGCCCTTCCTTAATTTGGCGGTAGGCTTCCCCAATCGCGTTGGTTGCGGAAGCACAAGCAGTTACGACGGCCGTACAGATATTTTTAGCGTTGGCAAAAATCGCAACGTTACCGGCGGCCATGTTGGCGATAGCCGTAGGGACAAACATAGGTGAAACCCGCTTAGGGCCCTTTTCGTGCATCTTGATTACTTGTTCTTGGATGGTGGTTAAACCCCCAATCCCGGAACCGATAATCACTCCCATGTCATAAGGGTCGGTATTTTCTTCATTAATACCTGCTTGTTCTAAGGCTTCGAGGGCAGTGTGGACAGCGTATTGGGAGTAGAGGTCCATCCGCTTAGCCGCCTTTTTACCCAAGCGTAACTTAGGATCAAAATCCTTAACCTCGCCGGCAACACTAATTCCAGTTGCGCTCGCATCAAACTTAGTAATCTCAGTAATTCCTAGTTTACCTGCCATTAAATTTTCTACAAAGCTGGCGGTATCATTACCAATCGGACTAACTGTACCCATCCCTGTAATTACTACTCTTGTCATCTTAATCACTCCTAGATTGTCATTCCACCATCAACAGTTATTACCTGGCCGGTAATATAATCGTTTTGCGCCAAGAAGACCGCCGTTTGAGCAACTTCATCAGCCTGACCAAACCGTTTAAGGGGAATTTCAGTCATGATATCTGCTTTGACCTTATCACTTAAGACGGCCGTCATGTCGCTGACAATCATGCCAGGAGCGATGGCGTTAGCGCGAATATTGCGCAAAGCCCCTTCCTTAGCGAGGCTTTTGGTTAAACCGATAACCCCGGCCTTACTTGCGGCATAATTAGCCTGGCCAACGTTACCATGCAAGCCGATGACACTGGCAAGGTTAATGATGACCCCGGCTTTTTGTTTATACATCTTCTTTAGGAAAGCTTGACTCATCAAGAAGGTTCCCTTTAAGTTAACGTCAATTACGCTGGCAAAGTCGGCTTCCTTCATGCCAATCAGCAGCTTATCGTTGGTGATACCGGCATTATTAACCAAAATATCAATTTGACCAAAAGCTGCGTAAGCTTCCTTAACCATTCGTTTTACGTCACTAGCTTGGGAAATGTCCCCCAAGACCACCGCAGCTTTCACCCCGTAGCTTTCAATCTGGGCAACTAGTTCTGGCTTAACTGCTGTTCTCGCATTCAAAATCACATTACTACCGGCTTTGGCAAAGGCTTGCGCAATCGCTTGACCAATCCCCCTTGAAGAACCGGAGATAAATACGACTTTTTCTTTTAAATCCACTTTAATTACCTCTTAGTTTTTCCCCGAAAGCTTGGTAAGTCGCTAAATCTTCAATATGATAGCGGGCCAACTTTCGGTCAATTTGCTTAACAAATTTACTTAAGGTTTCTCCCGGGCCAATTTCTAGGACCCCGGAAACTTCCTTAGTTGCTAATAAATACTTGACACAATCTGCAAAGTGAGTTGGTAGGCACACCTGCTTACTTAAAGTTTCTGCTAGGTTAGCTTTTGTGAATGGTTGGCCTAAGGTGTTACTTACCACCGTTACCGCTGGTTCTTTAAAGGTAACCGCCTCTAGACGTGCGGCTAGTTTGTGGCTACTATTTTTAAAAAGCGGGGTATGAAACGCCCCGCTTACCTTCAACGGCACTACTTTTTTGGCCGCACCAGCTGTTGTTAATTCTTCACTTGCCTTTAAAACCGCCTGGGGACTGCCCCCGATTACGACTTGCTTAGGTGAGTTGTAATTGGCGATTCCAACCGGATTAGCTGCCGTGCTTATTGCTCGGCAGACTGCCTCTACCTGGGCAACATCGGGGCCTAAAACGGCTGCTAGCATACTTTCGTTAGCATCCGCATCGGCTTGCATGTAAGCACCCCGATCTTTTAACAGCGCCATACCGGCTTCAAAATCCAAGGCACCACTAGCCATTAAGGCCCCGTATTCACCCAAGGATAAGCCAACCATTCCCCTAATGTCTAAGTCAAAATCACGGGCTAACATAGCGTAGATTCCCAAACTGACCGCCACTAAGGCTGGCTGGACGTAGGCTGTTTTTTCTAGTTGGCCGGCTTTATTTGCCAAGATTTCGACAAGGTCTAAGCCACTGGCCTGACTGGCTTGGTCAATTTTTTCCTTAAATAAGGAATCAGTTTGATACAAGTCCAGCCCCATTTCACTATACTGCGCACCCTGTCCAGAAAATAATAAGACTAATTTTTCCATTCAAGGTCACACCCTAACTTATTTTGCGTCGACTTCTTTTTTAACGTAGTTAACCACGTCTTGGATGGTCTTAACGTTTTCGTCTGCTTCAAGCTTGATGTCAAGGTCATCTTCTAATTCGTTCATGATTTCAAAAACATCTAATGAGTCAGCGTCTAAATCTTCTTTGATGTCGGCAGCTAAGGTTACATCTGCTTCGTCTACATCTAATTGATCCACTACGATTTCTTTTACTTTGTCAAAAATTTCTGCTTCAGTCATAATTAATTTGCTCCTTTAAATTCACTTAAGTTTAGTATCTAATAATTTGTGTTCCCACGGTCAACCCGCCCCCAAAACCACTTAGGGCAATAATTTGGCCGCGTTTTACTTTGTTTTGTTTCACTAATTCATCTAACAAGATTGGTTCGCTTGCCGCAGAGGTGTTGCCATACTCGCTGATATTGACCGCAAACTTGCTGAGGGGCAGTTTCAAGCGCTTGGCAATTGCCTTGATGATGCGCTCGTTAGCCTGGTGCAAAATAAAGTGGTCAACCTCTGCTAACTCAAGACCAGCTTGGTGGCAAGCCCGCTTCAAAGAGGCCGGCACCTCCCTGGTAGCAAAGTTATAAACCGCATGTCCGTCCATCGCAAAGGCCGAGATTTGCTTAGGTTTAAAGTCACCAAAGCTTGTTAGCGGCTGGTTTAAGCCTGCGCTTAACTTAGCAGCGTCGCTTCCAAAGGTTTGTAAGTCCGAAGCGAGGATGGCCGCTTGGTCGTCACTTTCAGTTAGCAAGACCCCGGCGGCCCCGTCCCCGAACAAGACGGCCGTCGTCCGGTCTTGCCAGTCAACCACCTTGGATAAGACTTCTCCTCCAAGGACCATCACCTTTTTAGCTCGGCCAGTTGTGATAAACTGGCTGGCAACCTCAAAGGCGTAGGCAAAACCTGAACAAGCGGCTGCTAAGTCAAAGGCAAAGGCATTTGTTGCTTCAATATTGCCTTGAACAATTGCGGCGGTCGCAGGGGTATAAGCATCCGGTGACATGGTTGCTACAATGATTAAGTCTAATTGACTAGCCTGCCAACCGCTTTGGGCTAGCAAATCACTCGCAACTTTAGTACATAAGTCCGAGGTGTTTTCGCCAAGACTCACGTGCCGGCGCTTAATCCCGGTCCGCTTACTAATCCACTCATCGGAAGTTGTCATGATTTGACTTAAATCATCATTACTAACAACCAAGTCAGGGACATAGTGGGCGGTTTGTATTATTTTAACCTTTTCCAAACTTCCTGATCTCCTCGAAATTAAGAATGTTCACGTAAGAACTGTTCTAAATTCCACAGAGCTTTTTCAATCGTCTTAATCTCTGTAGCATCTAGATCTTTTAGGAAACTTCTCACCATCATATTATGGAATGCCTCGTGAGCCCGGTAGATAACCCGGCCCTTCTTGGTTAACCCCAACCTAATCACCCGCCGATCATCCTCAGACCTTAGGCGCTTAACATACCCCTTCCGCACAAGGCGATCAACCATCGCAGTCAAGGTCCCTGGAGTTAGGTGCAATTCCTTGGCCACTTCAGACGCTGACTTATGGTCATACATCGAAATAGCATGAATTGCGTGCATTTCCCGCATGGTTAAGTCGTTAAACTTACTCTTGCGTAATTCGTTTTCTTCAATCCACATGATGCCACTATATATTCTTACTAGTGAGTCATTGATAGCTTTATCTCTTTCATTCATTCTATACTACCGCCTTACCCTAGTTAACCGAATAGTTTGAACATCAAAATTATAACAAGAAATAAGTCTTTCGTCCTAAATTTTTTCGGTGCGCTCCTCGACTATAAACATCAATTCCGCCGTACAAGCTTTCTTACCATCAACAAGTGCTGCGGTTTCGACGATGCCCATGTTAGCCCGTTTCTTAACCATTTTAATTTCAAGTTTCAAAACATCACCGGGCCGGACCATTTGCCGGAATTTCGCATTCTTAACCGATCCTAGGTAGGCCGTCTTCCCTAAAAATTCGGGTGACTTCAAAATCAAAATCGACGCTGCTTGCGCCAAAGTTTCGATGATTAAGACCCCGGGCATGACCGGATTACCTGGAAAGTGACCTTCAAAATAACTTTCGTTAATCGTCACGTTCTTTGTTGCGACAATACTCTCGCCTGGCTTAATCTCATCCACGTAATCAATGTAACAAATTGGGTAGCGGTTAGGGATCAAGTCCATGATTTCTTGTGCATCCATTACTCTCACACTTGTCACCTCACTTATTCAAATTTATTTCGAACATCAAAATATTCGATAGGCAAATAATATTACATTCTAAAAAAGATGTCAACATTTCCTATTTTAGCAGGCACCTGCTATTTATTACTTCTAAAATTTTAGTCTATCAATCAAACTATCTTTAAAAATCATTCGTTTTTGGGATTTAGCCAAGGTTAGGTCAAGATTCAAATCTTTTGATTTCTTGGGACAATTTTATTTAAAGATAAATTTAAACTAATAAAAAAGCACCCACAATTTGTGAATACTTTTTCAGTTTACTTTGATTAGCAAAATTCTTATTATTTTTTAATCTAATTAGGTTAACTTTTTAAAAACAAAAAGTTGACTATTCGCTGGGCCACCCGCCGATTTTCATGTAACCGACTGTGTTGCCCCCCTTTGCCCTTAATTACTAGCTCCTGGTAACTAGCAGCTCGGTCGGCCACCAGGTAGGCCAAGGACTTAGAAGAAGCATTAGCCACCCGGCCGTCAGAGTGACTCCCGTCATTTAGGTCACCATAAATATTTAAGACGGCTACTTGCTTCGGGTAGCGCTTTTTGAGGGGCAATAATGCTTGGTAACTATTGGTTTGCACTTTAGGTGCCCCGTCTTTTCTTAAGCTAGCGTCCTTAGGGGCATCATAATTTAAGATGCCGTTGTAGTGGCCGGCTAGACTCACCTGCTTGTTTAGACGCGGTAGTTTTTTATCCTGACCATTGTCTAAGAGGTAATAGGCAACCGCCATGTTGCCCATTGAGTGGGCTACCACGTTAAACTGCTTAATTTGATAGCGGGCCTGTAATTTTTCTACCACCGCCTTTAGGTAGACCCCATCTTGGTGGTAGTTACCATTTTTGTTGTCGACAAAATTCACCTCGACTAAGGGGTTATTGACGTTGGCCGTAAATTTGCCCTTTAAGCTAACCTTGCCACTCTTGCTAACGTTAGCTCGAATCACCCCACTGCTAGCCCCACTATTTAAGGCCGCCTTAACCAGACTTTCTTCCGCCTTATAACTACTCCCGTAACCATGCAGATACAAGGTCGGGACCTGGGATTGGCGGTACTTTTTAGCGTTAGCATGCCAGATGCCTTGACGGATTACTAAAAAACCGCCGGCAAGCAAAACAAATAAGCTCGCCCCTATCACTAAGAACTTGCGCCATCTTTCCGTCATTAATCTTCCCTCAACTTTCTGATTGCTTGACAAGGATCGCCTAAACAAAAGCTATTAGCGGGCAAATCCTTAACCACCACGCTCCCTGCTTGCACGATGCTACCGGCGCCAATTTTAACCCCCGGGGCGATAACGGACCCGCCACCGATTACGACGTCATCTTCGATAACAATCGGCCGTTCATAACAGTAGTGATTGGCCCGTAACTTGGGGTCTTCGGCGTGGTTAGCCGTATAAATCCCACAATGGGGGCCGATTACGACGTTATTACCAATCGTCACAAAAGTGCAGTCAATTAAAGAAACGTCTTGCAAAATGGTGACGTTATCGCCAACGGACAAATTAAAACCAAATTCGGTCAAAAAGTTTGCCTCAATCCTGACATTTTTCCCTAGATGGGCAAACAAGCCGGCTAGTAGTTCGTAGTGGTACTCATTTTGATGTTGGACTAAGTCATTGTACTGGCGACAAATCTTAAAGGAATAGTCCCGAGCCAAGTCAATCTCTTCATTATAGTCATAGTAAAGTTTGCCTGCATTAGTAATTGCTTGCACTCTTTTGATTAAGTCTTGTTCCATAAATTACCTCATAAAAAAAGGTGAGTGCTCGTTGGCCCTCACCACACAAATAAGAGGCGCACCCCTTACTTATCTTCCTTTGGTTCGTCTGTTTTTTCAGCGTCCGTCGCAACCACTGTTTCTTCCTTAGCAGCAGTGCTCTTAGCTGGAACTACTCGGCCGACTGCGGCTAGGTTAAAGACTAAATAAACCCCGTCACAATCAAGGGTTACGGTCTTGTCTGCTTGGTTAACTTCGTCAATTACCCCGTGTAACCCACCGATGGTTACGACTTCGTCACCCTTCTTTAGACCATTCATCATTTCTTGACGCTTTTCTTGTTGTTTCTTTTGTGGACGAATCATCATGAAATACATCAAGGCGATAAAGACCACAAACATTAAAATTGTTGAATATGAGCCAGCTATTCCTGCTCCTAAAACCATTTCGGTCACTCCTTAATATAATCTAATTAATACTTTAACAAAAAAACTAAGTGATTACTAGGAACTTTAAGTAAAGCTTAGAAATTTTTCCGGTTTTCCTTGTTGAGGCCGTATTCTTCAAAAAATTCTGCCCGGAAATCTAAGAGTCGGTCTTCCTTGATAGCCGCCCGAATCTTGCGCATCAAATCTAAGAGGAAGTAAAGGTTATGGTAACTAGTCAAGCGCAAGCCAAAGATTTCATCCGTCTTTAGCAGGTGGCGGATGTAGGCGCGCGTGTAGTTCCTGCAGGCATAACAGTTACACTTTTCATCTAGTGGCCTAAAGTCCCGAGCGTACTTGGCATTTTTAACCACCAAGCGGCCCTTAGAGGTCATGCAAGTCCCGTTTCTTGCAATCCGGGTTGGCAATACGCAGTCAAACATATCCACCCCGCGGATTACCCCATCAATTAAGGCATCAGGTGAGCCGACCCCCATTAGGTAACGGGGCTTATTTTCCGGCAGAAGTGGGGTGGTAAAGTCTAAGACGTGGTTCATTTCCGCCTTGGATTCACCCACCGACAAGCCCCCAATTGAATAACCTGGGAAGTCTAAGGAAACCAGGTCCCGGGCGCTTTGTTCCCGCAAGGCCTTGTGTCCTCCCCCCTGAACAATTCCAAAGAGGGCTTGAGTTTGGGGATTTTTATGGGCCCGAAGTCCCCGTTCGGCCCAGCGGCTCGTTCTTTCAATCGACTTTTTAATGTAGTCATAACTTTCAAAGAAAGGCGGGCACTCGTCAAAACTCATCATGATGTCGGCTCCAAGAGCATTTTCAATCGCAATCGCCTTTTCTGGAGACAAGAAGAGCTTTTGACCGTTGAGGTGGTTTTTAAAGTGAACCCCCTCTTCGGTAATGTTGCGCAACTCTGCTAAGGAAAAGACTTGAAAGCCCCCGGAATCCGTCAAAATTCCTTGGTCCCAGTTCATAAACTGGTGCAAGCCACCGGCTTCCTCAACTAAATCTTCCCCAGGTCGCAACCAGAGGTGGTAGGTGTTAGCTAAAATTACCCCGGCGCCCATTTCCTTTAGTTCCTCTGGGGCCATCGCCTTAACCGAAGCCTGGGTCCCAACCGGCATGAACATTGGCGTGTCAAAGGTTCCGTGGGGGGTCGTGATTTGTCCCAAGCGGGCGCCAGTGTGCTTATCTTTTTTTATTAGGTTGTAAGTAACTGCTGGTGTCGTCATAAAAATTCCTTTCTACTTAATAAACATCGCGTCGCCGAAGCTAAAGAAGCGGTACTTTTCTGCTACCGCATGCTTGTAGGCATTAAGGATGGTGTCCCTGCCCGTAAAGGCTGCCACAAGCATGACTAAAGTTGACTTAGGCAAGTGGAAGTTGGTGATAAAGGCTTGCACTACCTTCCAGTCATAGCCAGGCCAAATAAAGATGTCCGTCCACCCACTATCGGCCTTGATTTCACCATTAAACTTGCTACCAATTGTTTCCAAGGTCCGAATTGAGGTCGTCCCGACTGCGACAATCCGGCCGCCATTTGCCCTGACTTCGTTTAAAGTTTGGGCGGCCTCTTCAGTTAGCCGGTAAAATTCACTGTGCATCTTATGATCTTCAACGTTGGAGACACTAACCGGTCTAAAGGTTCCCAGGCCTACGTGCAAGGTCAAGTAGACTAGTTTTACCCCCTTAGCTTCAATTTTAGTTAACAATTCCTTGGTGAAGTGTAAGCCGGCCGTTGGTGCGGCGGCAGACCCAACTTCACGGGAGTAGACTGTTTGGTACATTTCAGGGTCATCCAACTTTTCCTTGATGTAAGGTGGTAGTGGCATTTCCCCTAATTGATCTAAAATTTCTAAAAAGATGCCGTCGTATTCAAACTCAATCAGCCGGCCCCCGTGTTCTAATTCCTTAGTTACGGTTGCCATCAACTTGCCGTCACCAAAAGAAAGCTTAGTCCCCACCTTGGCCCGCTTAGCCGGCTTGACCAAGGTTTCCCATTCGTCGCCCTTAGTGTTGTTTAAGAGTAAGACTTCCACGTGGCCACCAGTATCGGGTTTGACCCCATAAATTCTAGCTGGCATCACCCGGGAATCGTTCATCACCAAGGCGTCACCAGGATTTAACTGGTCGATAACGTTATAAAAAACATCATCCTTCATTTCCCCAGTCTTTGAGTCCAAAACCAGCATCCGGGAATGATCCCGTTTTTCTAGTGGGGTTTGGGCAATCAATTCTTGGGGTAAGTCATAGTCAAAGTCTTCGGTTGTCAAGTGTGCTTGTTTTGTCAAAATAATACCTTCTTTATTTAGTTAATCATTAGTCATTTCAAGGCCTAAGTGGTCATAGGCCGCCTTGGTTACCACCCGGCCTCTCGGAGTCCGCTTTAAAAAGCCAATCTGTAAGAGGTAGGGTTCTACCATATCGGCAATCGTATCCGTTTCTTCCCCGATATTAGCCGCAATCGTATTCAAACCAACCGGACCGCCGTGATAGAGCTTAATCATGGTTGTCAGTAGCTTGCGGTCGGTTTCGTCTAGGCCTTTACTATCAACCCGCAGGAGGTTGAGGGCGTAATCAACAATTTCCTTATCGATTTCCGCCTTAGCCGCCACCTGGGCAAAGTCGCGCACCCGTTTTAAGAGGCGGTTGGCAATCCGCGGCGTCCCTCGTGACCGGCGGGCAATCTCATGGGCCCCGTCTTCATTTATATTAGTCGTGAACACCTCCGCCGACCTAAGGACAATCTGGCTTAATTCGGCTTCACTATAGTAATTCATGTGGCCGACAATCCCAAAGCGAGCCCGTAGTGGCGCAGAAAGCATCCCGGCTTTAGTCGTCGCCCCGATTAGGGTAAAGGGCGGCAAGGGAAAATGTACCGGGTGCGCAGTGGCATCCTGGCCCACGATAATATCGATAAAGTAATCTTCCATCGCCGAATAAAGGATTTCCTCGACGTTTTTAGGTAGGCGGTGGATTTCGTCAATAAACAAGACGTCGCCCACGTCTAAATCATTCAGCAAGGCAACTAGATCACCTGGCCGTTCAATCGCTGGCCCAGTGGTAGTCTTGATGTTAACCCCCATTTCGTTAGCAATAATGGTGGCTAAGGTGGTTTTTCCTAAGCCCGGCGGGCCATACAATAAGACGTGGTCCAGTGATTCCTGGCGACTCTTGGCTGCTTGAATGTAGACGGCTATTTCTTGTTTGAGCCGACTTTGCCCGATGTATTGGTCTAAAAATTTGGGCCGCAAGGTTAAGTCGTCTGTGAAATCAGCCGCTAACTCATCGCTGCTAATTAAGCGTTCGTCGTGTTCCATAGCGTCACCTTACTTTCTCATTAATAGTTTCAAACCATAGCGGAGGTATTCATCAGTCGAGCTGGCTTGGTAGTCAAGCAGCTTAGGCTTAAGCTTTTTAAGCTCGGTTTTAGTGTAGCCTAAAGCTAACAGGGCTTCGAGGCTTTCAGTGACATACTGATTTTCAGCCGCTAAGTCAAGGGCTAAGCCTTGTTGGCCTTGGAGTTGGTCTAAGTTACCTAGGTCGGCCAACTTCCCTTTGAGGTCCAAGATAATTTGCTTAGCCGTCTTCTTACCAATCCCTGGGAACTTGACTAAGTAGCCGTCGTCATCGTTATTAATAGCAGTAACTAGGCCACTTAGGTCATCGCTAGCCAAAATAGCTAAGGCACTCTTAGGCCCAATCCCCGATACGTTTAAGAGTTTTAGAAATAGTTGCTTTTCAACCTTATTTTTAAAACCATATAGGGAAATATCGTTATCCCGCACCGCTTGGTAGAGGTAGACTTTTTGTTGGCTTTCCACTTGGTAAGAAAAGGGGTTGGCCACGTAAACCAAATAACCTAGCCCATTGTTTTCTACAACAATGTGGTAAGGACTAACGTCTGTAATTTTTCCGTTAATGTATTCGTACATACTACCACTCTTTTCTTTTACTTTGGTGTGAATCTTGAATCCGTTTAAACATGTGCTCTAAGTCCTTGGGACTAAGCTTAACCACCGTTGGCCGGCCATGAGGGCAGTTAAAGGGATTTTCACAGGTGGCTAACTTAGCTAATAATTCCTTAGCCTGCCTATCATCTAGGTGCTGGTTAGCCTTAATGGCCCGCTTACAACTCATCATAATCGCCGTTTTTTCCCTAAATTGTGCCAAGGTTAGCTTTTGGTCGGTCAACAGGTAGTCAATCATTTCCCGAATCGTGGCTTCTTCTTGCCCCGCCTTAAACCAGGCTGGGTGGGAGCGGATGATGTAAGTATTTTGCCCGAAGTCCTCTAACTTGACCCCTAAGGCTTGCAGGTCGCCTAAGTGTTGATTTAACTTCAAACTCTCGCTAGTTGGGTAGGTCAACACAATGGGCACTAGCAATTCCTGTTGGGCCTGTCCGACCTTAACGATTGCCTGGCGGTAATACTCATAATTGCGCCGTTCCTGGGCGGCGTGCTGATCGATAATATACAAGCCATCGTCACTTTGGGCTAAAAGGTAGGTCCCATGAAACTGCCCGATGTAAACCAGGTTAGGAAAGCGCACTGTTTCAGCCGGACTGGCTTCTTCGTCAACAGCTGCAGCCGCCTCAGTTGGCGCCACTTCCGCTTCTTCAAGCTGCAGGTCCTTAGGCGGCGTGGTTGGTTGTTGGTAGCGTTCGTCCCAGTTTTTTACTGCAGCCTGCTTTAGCTGAGCCTTATCGGTAATGATTAACGCCGCTGGTTTAACGACCGTTTTGGGGCTGCTTTTTTCCTGGCCTTGGCCTAACAAGGCCTGGGTAACCTCTTTATTAAGGGCTGGCTTTTTAGGCAGGGCTGGGGGTTGGTTTTTAAACTGATAGGCCCCCTTAGTTTCATTTAAGCCAATCTCTAGTTGCTTAAAATCCAACTGCTGCTTAGCTTTTTTTCCCGCCAGGTTTTCTAAGCCGTTAGGGATTAAATTTTCCTGGCTTAAGGCTTGACTGACGGCCTTAGTGAGTAAAAATTCCAGCTGTTCTTCCTTACTAATCCGCACTTCTTGCTTGGTCGGGTGGACATTAACATCGACTAAAAGGGGGTCTAACTTGATATTAACCACCGCCAGCGGATAGCGGCCCACCATTAACTTGGAACCATAACCGGCTACAACCGCCTTACTAATCCGAAAGTTTTTAATGTAGCGGCCGTTAATCAAGAGGCTAATGTAAGACCGGGCCGCCCGGGTTAACTTCGGTAAAGAAATTAAGCCACTAACGGCAAAATCAGCATCTGCCCCACTAAACTCAATCATTTGGCGGGCACTGGTTAAGCCGTAAATGGCACTTACCGCCTGCTTCAAGTTACCATTGCCCGCAGTTTTAAAGATGGTTTTGCCATCGCTAACCAGGCTAAAGGCCACGTCCGTGTGACTTAAGGCTAGGCGGTTAACAATGTCGGAAATGTTGGCCAATTCCGTGGCCCGCGAACTTAAATATTTAAGCCGGGCGGGTGTGTTAAAGAAGAGGTCCGTCACCGTAATCTTCGTCCCGTTCCTAGCAGAGCTAGGTTGTTGTTTGATTAACTCGCCGCCCTTAATCTCCACTAGCGAACCAGCACTTTCGGCTTGGGTGCTTGTTTCTAAACTAACGTGACTAACTGAGGCAATACTTGGCAAGGCCTCACCCCGAAAGCCCAAGGTTTTTACCTTAAATAAGTCGGCCCGGTCGGTAATTTTACTGGTAGCATGCCGGCGAAAGGCAATCAAGACGTCGGCTTGACTAATTCCTTCGCCGTTATCAATCACCTGGATTGACTTTAAGCCCGCTTCTTCAACGTAGATATCAATTTGACTACTATGAGCGTCTAAGGCATTTTCGACTAACTCCTTGACCACTGAGGCTGGACGTTCGACGACTTCACCAGCCGCAATCTGGTCGGCTAAAATGTCACTTAGTTCATGAATCCGCCCCATCTAATCACTCCCTTACTCTAATTCCTGCTGCCACTTGTAAACGGCGTTCATTACCTCCATCGGAGTTAAGGCCATCAAGTTAAGTTGGCCAAGCTCCTTAAGCACCTTATCAGCTTGCTTAGAAACCGGCTTAGCCTTTGGTTCAACCGGTGTTTCTTCGGCAAACAAAGACAGTTGGCCTTCTTCTTTGATTAGTTCTTCTGGCTTAGCGGCCGGCGAAACTTGGTCTTGCTTATGGGCCTCTAACTTGGTTAAAATCTTGTCGGCCCGTGTGAGTAACTCGGAAGGCATCCCCGCTAATTTAGCTACGTGAATCCCGTAGGACTTGTCCGCAGGACCAGCTTCGACCTTGTGTAAAAAGACTAGCTGACCGTCTTTTTCGACCGCCCCCACGTGAATATTTTCTAAGTGGGCAAGGGTTTGCTCGAGGTCGGTTAGCTCGTGGTAGTGGGTAGAAAAGACCGTCTTGGCCTTCACCTTATCGTGGACGTACTCGATGATAGCCTGGGCTAATGCCATCCCGTCGTAGGTCGCCGTTCCCCGGCCGATTTCATCAAACAAAAGCAAACTATTTTCGCTAGCATTTTGCAGGGCTTCATTGGCTTCTTTCATTTCCACCATAAAAGTTGACTCCCCAGAAATCAAGTCATCAGCTGCCCCAATCCTGGTAAAAATTTGATCAAAGATTGGCAAGGCTGCTTGACTAGCCGGGACAAAGCAACCAATTTGGGCCATGATCACCGTCAAGGCTAGCTGGCGCATGTAGGTACTCTTCCCAGACATATTCGGACCCGTCACCAGTAAAATCTGCTTAGTTGGTGACATAATAATATCGTTGGGGACATAGGATTGCCGGCCCACGACTTTTTCAACCACCGGGTGGAAGCCATCTTTGATGACTAAACTCTTGTCACTGGTAAAAGTTGGCCGCACTAGGTGGGCGTCTTCACTGACCACCGCAAAACTTTGCAACACGTCTAACTTAGCCAAAGCCTGCGCCAAGCTTTGCAGGCGTTTAATCTGGTCTTTAATTTGGTCGCGCACCGCTACGAATAACTGGTATTCTAGTTCGTAGGCCTTGCTTTCTGCCCCTAAGATCAAGTCTTCTTTTTCCTTCAACTCTGGGGTAATGAAGCGTTCGGCGTTAGTTAAGGTTTGCTTACGCTGGTAGCGATCCTTAGGCAACTTAGCTAGGTTAGCCTTGGTAACCTCGATATAATAGCCAAAGACCCGGTTAAAACCAATCTTTAAGTTATGAATCCCGGTCAACTCCCGTTCACTTGCTTCCAGCTGGGCTAACCATAACTTACCATTTTTCATGGCGTCTTGGTATTCATCAAGCTTAGGGTCATAACCAGCCTTGATTAAGTTACCGTCGGTCACCGAGATTGGTGGTTCATCCACAATCGCTCGGTCAATTAAATCAACCACCTCTTCTAGTGGGTCTAACTTAGCCAGGAGGTCGGCAAATTGTTTACCTGCTAGTTGTTCTAAGACATAGCGAATTTGCGGAACTTCCATCAAGGAGGTTTTTAGTTGGAGTAAATCCCGGCCGTTGACGTTTCCAAAGGCTACCCGGCCTGCTAACCGTTCCAGGTCGTAAACTTTACTTAGGCTTTCTTGCAAACTAGACCGTTCAAAGAAGTTATCCTTTAAGATTGCTACTAACTCCAAGCGCGCTTCGATTTCAGCTTGGTTTAACAAGGGCCGTTCCAACCACTGCTTTAATAAGCGGCCCCCCATGGCCGTCTTAGTTGCATCTAGTAACCACAACAGCGTCCCTGACTTCTTATTGGTCCGACTATTGACCAGTAATTCCAGGTTGCGCTTAGCATAGTGGTCTAGTTTCAAGTAGTTAGCTGGTTCATAATGGACTGCCTTTTGTAAGTGCGCCAAAGCTCGTTTTTGGGTCACCTTTAAATACATTAACAGGTGCATCACCGCCTCAATCTCACTGGCTTCATGCAGGTCCTGGCTAATGAAACTAAACTCCGCTTGGGCTTGGTAGTCATCTTGGTGGGAACTCAAAATCTTTAACTTAGCTAATAACTCCTTAGTTTGAGCGCTAAGACTTTGATCGACCACAATTTCTTTTGTGTGTAAACTCAAAATTTCATTTTGCAGGCTAGCAAGGTTGTTAACGACCGTTGACTTCAATTCACCAGTTGATAAGTCAACGTAGGCAAACCCTAGCTGGCCTGCTTGTTCGTGTAAGGCTGTCAAGTAGTTGTTAGACTTAGCCTGGCTAGCCCCTTCATCCATAATGGTCCCCGGCGTCACCAACTGAACCACTTCCCGCTTAACCATCCCTTTGGCCAGCTTAGGGTCTTCCATCTGTTCACAGATTGCCACCTTGTAGCCCTTATCGACCAAAATATCAATGTAGTTTTTAGCCGCATGGTGGGGCACCCCACACATTGGGATTGGTTCTAGCGAGTTCTTATTTCTCTGCGTTAGTGTTAGCTCTAATAGCTGGGAACCCTTAATCGCGTCATCATAAAACATTTCATAAAAGTCACCAAGTCGATAGAACAAAAAGGCGTCTGGGTATTGCTTTTTGACCGCCAAATACTGTTCCATCATCGGTGTGACCTTCTTTTTTGCCATCTCTTAATCCTCTCTTCCTAATCTAACCAGGGGTGGTCGGGGTTAATCTGAATCGTCTGAATCGACTTAGCCTTCCCGCTGGCATCATCTACCTCAATTAAACAAGCCCCCAAGGTCGTCTGACTTTCAGTGTCGACCTCAAAGCGCGTCGGCATCTGGGTTAAAAAGCGCTCAATCACATTGGCGCGTTTCATGCCCAAAATTCCGTCATAAGGTCCGGTAAAACCGACATCCGTTAGGTAAGCAGTCCCCCCAGGTAAAATTCGGGCATCATTGGTCTGCACGTGGGTATGAGTGCCCACTACCGCACTAACTTTACCCGCAAAATACCAGGCAAAGGCTTCCTTTTCACTGGTGGTTTCTGCATGAAAGTCCACAAAAATCGCGTCAACCTGCTTAGCAAGCTTGGCAATTAAAGCCTCCCCGATTACAAAGGGGTCGTCGCTTGGATTCATAAAGACCCGCCCAATTAGGTTAACCACCCCTAATTTCAGCTGGTTAACCTTAATAATCGTATACCCCTGGCCTGGAACCTTATTTGCCGAAAAATTAGCCGGCCGCACCAACTTAGGGGCCCGCCCGATAAAGGTTTGTAACTCCGGGTTATCCCAAGTGTGGTTACCCATGGTCAAAACATCGGCCCCCGCCTTGAGAATCTCCTTATAAACCTTTTCGTTAATCCCCCGCCCCCGGGTCGCATTTTCCCCGTTCACAATCGTCACTTGGGGCTGGTACTTTCTTTTCAACAAGGGCAGGTACTGCTTTAACATCTCCTGGCCCGGCTTGCCCATCACGTCTCCGACAAATAAAATTCGCACTTGCTTTCCTCTTTCCAAAATAGTCTCAAGGTTAATTTTACCATTTTTTCTTTGCTTTGACAGTAATTGATTCCTAAGCAAAAAGCCCAGGCTAACTAGAAAATACTACGATTAAGTTCTAGTCATACGAACATAAAAATAGCCCCCAGCAGCACTAGTTATGCTGTTAGGGGCCTAGTTCATTTAGCGCTTGCTTGCCAAGCTTCACTCAGTCTTTTCACTGGTAATAGTACTTGGCTAGCATTTTGTCAATGTAAGCCTGGTCTTTGAAGATGACCTTTAATGTCGCAAGCAAGTCAGCTACATTCTTGTGATTTTGGCGTGCGTCTTCAATTAACCCTTTGGCTATCTCTTCTCTTGCCTCATCGCGACCTTCTACACGTCCTTCTTCTTTTCCCTCTACGCGTCCTTCATCCCAGCCTTCTTGCCTTGCATAGGCTTTTTCCATTGTAAGAATTGATTCAATACTCATATAATATTCCTTTCTGGTGTCATTTCCCTTGATTCGTCTAAATTCCTGATCAACTGCGGCCGTAAAGTCGTCGCTAACCTGCCCCGTATTAAAATAAGCACCTTTTAACTATTCCAGCTTGTTTAAAATCTCTTCCACCTCTGTTTGTTGAGAGTGTTCAATAATTTTCCCCTCATAGGCGATTATCTTATCCAGGTAGGCTTTTTCCTCGGAACTAAAGCCAATTATGCCAGCCTCTTTCACGAGTTTTTCAAGCCAATCTAAATCGTGCTTAGTCTCGGCTTGCTTAGCGGTTGCCCAGTCTTTTGCCTCTTGCACCCTGATCTTTAAATCGACTAAATTTTCCTGCAAATCTTCTTGCTCAAAACCAAAAAAGCTCGCTTCGTACATGATGTAGACCAATAGCTCCGTCAAATAATGCTTGGTTAGCCGGTTGTCGGCAATGTAATAGCCCATTATTTCGGATTGGTCATTGAACTACCCCAACTTAACCTAAAACTTCGTTTTTTAACGGTTTGAAGTTGGGGATTCTGGGAACACGGCAAACTTGCCAGTCTAGTTCTTCACTAAGTTGGTAGAGGTCACCGCTATTTTACCAGGGTACGTTCCATACCTATTTATTATTAAGCTAGGGTTTCTAATCCTTTAGCTAAGATATTTTTAGCTGCGTTTACATCTCTATCGAGATGCGCATGACAATTAGGGCAGTCCCATTCACGAGTAGCTAGCCATTCTGACTGAGAAAGGCTATCAAACTCGTGATTTTTGTGTTTGCATTCATGACAAATACGACTGGTATTTTTAGGGTCTATGATAATTAATTGTTTCCCATACCATGCACATTTATATTTAAGCTGACTAATTAAAGTTCCCCAAGCAGCATTAGCAATTGAGGCAGACAGATGATGATTTTTCATCATGTTCTTTACACTTAAATTTTCAACTACAATAGTGTCATAATCTTTAACTAATCTAGTTGTCAACTTGTGTAGATTGTCTCTTCTTCGTTCAGCAATATGTTTCTTAAGTTTAGCCACAGTTCGTTTTGCTTGCTGATACCGTGGAAATTGACTTAAATCGGTTCTTGGAAACAAAACTTTATCATACTTATCAAAAGCCATAGCTTTTTTAGCATTTTCATAGCGTCTAGATTTTTTACGTTCCCAAATTCTTAATTGTTTATTTAGCCCATCATCAACTTTGAGAATATCTTCTTTTTGACCGTCAGAAGTGATAGTAAGACTTTTTAACCCTAAATCAATACCGACAGACTTCTTTGTCTTTTTGAAAGTTTGGTTTTCACTTTCAACTAAGATACTAGCCTGATATTGTTTTCTTGAATTAACACGAACTGTAACAGCTCTAAGCTTACCATTTAATATTCTGCCAGCTTTAAAGTACACTAAGCCTAATTTAGGTAGCTTAATATGATGTTCATCTACAATTTGAATATTATTATTGACAAATTTAGAAGTGTAGCTTTGGTTGGGGTTTTTCTTTGATTTAAACCTTGGAAAACCATTTTGAAGGCTAGGATTGAAAAATCTTTGAAAAGCGTCGTCTAAATCTCGATTTACTCTTTGAAGAGACGTAGACTCTGCTTGTTTTAACCAAGGATATTCTATTTTTAAAGCTTTTAGCATGACATCCATTGAATATCTGCCTTGGAAGTTAGCCTTTTTATTGTTTTTATAGCGTTCAATGTGCATATTAAGCATTTGATTCCACACAAAACGAGCACAACCAAAATTAACATGAATTTGATTGCGTTGCGTTTTATTAGGATATAATCTCAATGTGAACGCTTTTAAAACCATTATTTTTGACCTTGCCTTTCAATATATTGCTTGATTACGTCGCTTGAAACTCCGCCAGTGGAAATCAAACAATAGCTTTTAGTCCAAAAAGCTTCCTTCCACAAATATTGACGTATTTCAGGATAGTTCTTTTTAACTAACCTTGAACTAGCTGATTTATATGCATTAATGAATTTAGCAGGGGCGATTTGGGGAGTACATTTAAAAAGTACATGAACATGGTCTTTATCATGATTCCACTCTACTAATTCAACACCATAAGTGATACCTATCCGTTCAAATGTAGCCCTTAAGTATCCCGATATTTCATCAGATATTACTTTTCTACGGTACTTTATTACCATTACAAGATGATAATTAATTAAATATACTGAATGTTGATTTTTGTCCAATTCCATTGTTGTTATCACCTTTTATAATTTATACACTAATCATAATATCTAATTTAAAATGAATCAAGAAAAAAGAAGCGCTGAGTACTTCAAAAAAAGGCGATTCATCCCCCACTTAGAGAAGTGGGGGCATTCTCGTCCCTTTAGGGTAAACTCAAAGGCATAGTCTGCCGCCCTAATTCCTTTTTGCCTAAGTTCTGTCAGCAAGACCAAGGCAAAAGTAGGTTCAGCTATCCCCTCCTTAGGTCGATGATAGGCATAAAACAAATGCTCACCCTCAGTGGCCGCTTTGACCGGCAAAGTTCTTAGGCGCTCGAGATACTCCCTTAGTTTGATTCTCGTAAAGGCCTTTGCTTCCCCGATAGTTACCTCATCAGCAAAATCATCCATCCTAAGTGGGTATTCAGCCAAATAGGCGTCAATTAATTCCTCAGTATCTGCTTGCCTAAAAGCCGCTTGTACCGTCTGCATTGTTACCTTGCCCCTTCCTAGCTCAATGTATCATCCTGGTGTTTGTAGTAGTATTTGGATAACATTCGTAAGCCATCAATAAATACCGTTTTCGAAAATACGTTCCATTACCAATATAATATCATTTTCTCAAGCAATTAGCAAAACATAGGTTCTATAAATTGCATAAAAAAAGATGTCCACACTTACGCTAGGCACCTTTTACTACCCAATCAGTTAATCACACTGAACTTAACCCTTGGATCTATCCTAACGACTAATCGTAGTGTTTACGTGTTACCACAACAAGCTCACTACCTTAGCGACGGATTCTGTAGCAGATATTACGAATATCCTTGCCCGCTTGAGCCGTAATTTTGATTAGCTAATCACGGCTGATAATCTTTACGAATATCTGCAAAAACTACATTTGCTTCTTTGGCTCTTCCTGCCTGTAGATCTGCATAACCCTTCTCTAGTCCGGTATCCAGTTCTACTTCTGATAGAGCAGACAAATCTACGGGACGAGTAGATGGAAGCATAACCTCAAACGGTAATCCTTTTTGAAAAATAATTTACTTATAAAACATATTAATTGCATTCGAAGCAGGAATACCCAACGCCGATAAGATACTTTCTGCCTGTTCTTTCACCTCTGGCTCAATGCGTGCATAAAGATTTGCTGATTTAACTGCCATATAAAGTACCACCTTTCAGATATTTTATCTAAGTCAATCATACTCATCAGTACGTACAACAGCAATACATTAGTTTTAACCGCATACTTTCCTACCAATAATTTATACCGAACCCTGTTTCTTTCAGACCGTATTTTCTGACTTACTTGTTAGACCTAGCCATTTTCCCCAGCTCCTAGTGGAAATTTTTTTCTAGCATTCTGAGGAAATTTTTTTCTAGCCTAGATATTCCACTTTATTTAAAGAGTGGTATTATTAATCGGCTTACGCCGATTGATTAGAAATTAAATTCTTAGTTGTTCTTAAATCACTTAATTTATTTATATTTTTAATTATGTCGGCGAAGCCGACAATAATCTTATCCACTATTGAATTAATATTATCTAACTTAGACTGGAAATTATTTTCTACCCTAGAAGTATTCTTCCCCATGAAATTTTCTTCTACCCCAGTATTATCAACATTTTCTAACCCCTGGAAATTATCTTCTTGCTGGAAGTTTACTTCTACCCTAGAAGATTTCTTCTCTAGGGGGTAGAAATTTTCTTCCATAGAAGTTTCCTTCTCACAATTAATGCCATGTTCTTGATTAAATTGTTTAGTTGCTCTCGCAGTCACTTTGTCTATTACCACGTATTCTTCATCCATGGTCAATTTAACTCCTTGATTCTTTAACTTGTC
>NZ_AYYP01000060.1:106900-132221 GCF_001436215.1 Ligilactobacillus agilis DSM 20509 | reverse complement strand
AATTCCTTTTTAACTTCACTATCAATGAACATAGACCGGCGCAATTCTACATTTTGGATTTGATTATAA
The DNA here is from genome assembly GCF_001436215.1 of Ligilactobacillus agilis DSM 20509. Lineage (GTDB taxonomy): Bacteria > Bacillota > Bacilli > Lactobacillales > Lactobacillaceae > Ligilactobacillus > Ligilactobacillus agilis. Next base: position 132,152 of record NZ_AYYP01000060.1, on the reverse strand, counting down.
GGTTGCCTATTCTTTGAATGGAGCTTGTAATAAAGCGACTCCCTTACCATCAATAACTGTTCTCTTTGTTCTGGGGTCACATGGTCAGGTATAGCTCCAAAGCGTTCGGTCATCTCTGCTTCAATCACTTCCGGATCAACCTTAGTATCAACCGTATAGTCATACTTATCAGCTGGTTCTGCTACGGCTTCAACTACTTCTTTACAACCTGTTTCTTCATCATAAAGGTAGCCATCCCTATCCAACGGATCACCCCCTGGTACAAAGCTGATAATCCGCTCGTTTTTATCCAAGGAATTGGCAAGTTCAATGTAACCACACTTAGCCAACTTATTGAGCCAAGCTGAAATTGACCTCACAGTCACGTGATATAAAGCCGCTAAGTGTTGGTTAGAAACCGTAAAGGTTCCTGCCATGCCGCCAAAGGTATATAACTCTCCATAAAGTAATTTCTCGTTAGCAGTTAAGCGTAAATCAAAGCGGACCTTGGCCGGAATTGTAATTGGATAATTAGCTTCTCGTTTTAAAATCTTAATCATATCTAAGTTCCTCGCTTTATTTTCGATTGTGGGTAAAGTTCCCCCTCTATATATATGATTCGCAAAAACTTGCCCAATTAATTCTTTTTTTAGCTAAATTTTTAATAAAAAATTCCTCATAATCTTCACATGTACAACAAAAATCCCTAGATACTGGGCTTTTACTCAGTATCTAGGACCTTACTTATCTCCTTTTATTTTTAAAAAACTTTCCAATCTACAACTAGAGTTTTAAAGGGAATATTAATTATTCATCTGTTAACTTCTTATAAACCTCAGTTATTTTTACCGGTAAGTAATTAACTTTCTTGTCTTCGACATCTTTTTCTGGATCGTAATCCTCATCCAAAAAAGATAGTAAGTCTATATCTTCCGCGACTTCTTTATTAATTTTACCATCAGATTCTTCGTTACCATCTAAAATATCCTGAAATGTATACTCTAAACGTTGTACCTTTTGTCTTGCGTCCTTACGGGCTTTAGGTAATAGTTTCCACTCGCTAAAAATCAACGGTTCCCCACTGGCATTGAGTTTAGTTAAAGCATTGCCTTGAACCATGTTGGCTTGAATAATCACAATAGCACTGTCCAACACCTGTTTATCAGGTTGGCCACCTAACATAAACATGCCCTTATTATAACTCTCGGCAAACTGGCGATACATGCGCATCACCAGTACTTCCATGTTATCTTCCATCAACTCAATTCCATAAAGAGTTGATAAGGCAATCAAGCTCTTATCATTATAATCGTTGATGTTTTTACTTTGCTTTAACGCTACTTCCATCTTGCGCCGCAACAATTCAACCAAAAAGGCTCCTTCACCAGCTGCTGGCTCCAAGAAAGTTGCCGTTAACTCCTCAATTTTAGCTTTGATTTCTGGTTGATCTAGCATTAAGTTAACGGTCTTTAGTGGCGTAAAAACTTCACCTATATTTTTAACTCTATCACTTGATTTAATTATTTTTTCAGATGTCATAGACTACTCCATTGCCTGTACCTTAGTTTCAATAAATTCAATCTCATCAGCTGTTAAGCCATATTTCTTATATAGCTGTTGGTCAATCTCAGACACTGATTTGGTCCAATCTATATCTGAGTTTGGAGTGAAATCTTGAAGTGGAACATACTTCCATGTACTTCTTGGATTGTGCTGGGTAATTTTTAAAATTCCTAGCATTGTACGAGCAAATTTTGTCTTTACGTATTTTAATACATTTTCCGCAACATTCTTATCATCAAAAGATCCAATATTCAAGAAAGTATCAGTAGCTCCGATGAGCGGAGCTCCGATGAGCGGTGTACTTAATACTTCACCTAGTGCACCACTGCCATTTCCTTCTGGAATAAGAATTTTCTATTTATTTATGTATTTATTATCTAATACATACTCTTTCTTTAAATATCTATACACTCTCTTTCCATTTACTCTCCCGTAAAATTTAAAGTATTCTTTTTCATCTAATACTTCTTCTGGAAATGCTTCGACAAGTTTTTCGAAAACATTGGATACAATCATGTTTCTTGTACCTTTACCTAATTTATTAGATGCATCAGGGTAATCATCGAAAAATTTCGGCGAAAATCGATAACTGCCACGCGGAGAAACAATCTGACTAAATGATTCTTCCCCTAATTTCTTTACCTTCTTAACAATTGAATTTAACTCTGCAAAGCTAGTAAATACTCCAATTTTCCCAAAATCCTTTTGGGAATCTCTTAAAGTAATAGCAATCCCCCCTTTAATGTCTGTACGAGGGAAAATTTTATCACTATTTTGCACATACAAAATCACCTTCAAATGCTTATCATTTAGTATTTTTTGATTCCATTTCTTAGGTGTTTGACCTGCATTGAATAAAAAACGACCTGGTGTAATTAAAGTTACAAGATCTGATAATTCATACGCTAAATCCATAAATTTATGATAAATTGGCTCATCTCGCGTACTTGCTCCATTTGCTTCTTCTTGATATGGTGGGTTTCCAATTACTACATCAAATTTCATATCGTTAAATTTACTCCTAACTTCTTTGGCGGCTTGACTGACACTAGCCTTTGACTTGTTGACAATGTCCTCAATATATTCAATGTTGGTTTCCATATCTTGGTAACCAACTAAAGTCCGTTGGGTGATATGTTTAGCCATTGGGGTTTTAGCAATCACAAAGATGTTTTCGCGTAAAACCTGTTGCCAGATAAACAGTTCATCCTCGGAGCTAAATTTACCCCCGGTTTGTTCATTCATTACTTGGAAACGTTGATAATATAATGAAATGGCGGCGTACAAAGGATAAAGGCCAGTTTTAGAATTAATCTCTAAGATTTTAGACTGGCTATTAGGGCCAAATAATTCATCGGTATAATTCTTCTTTATCCAGTGGGCTGCATCTTTACCGTCGATTGTGGTGGCTTGATATTTATCATCATAAAATGAGTAACCACCTAAAGTTTCACCTAGCTGTAAGTTCACCACCCGCCAAGGAGTTAATACCGTTTCTTTATCGGGATTGCGGAAAGTGCCAAAGATTAGGGCTAGTTCAGCAGCCCGCGCGATTGGGTCTAATTTATCTAAGCGTTTGACCTTGTGGCGGATTATTCGACCAGCCTCAATAAATACATCTTGGTCATAGTATTTAGCAAACTTCATAAACAGTTCTTTTGTGACCTTGTCAGGCATAAACTCTTGCCAAGAAACATCGTCCACTAATTTGACAAACTTCTTCATGTTGACATTTTCGTTAATGTCAATGTCCATTCCGTAGATTAAAAGAGGAATCCTAATTGAAATTGACCGCAAGATGGAAATCAAGTTTTTCCGTTGTTTCTTTAGTTCATTCATTTTTTCAAGCGCTGCTATTTCCTCTGGTGTTCGTTGTCTCGGCGGCTTTCTCTTAGCCTTTTCTGCCTTATCATACTCCTCGTCCGTTAGACCTTGATTATTAACATTAATTTTAGTGCTGGTTTTTTCCTTCTTAGTTTTCCCTACTAAAGCTTTTAAATCATTAAAGTCTTTTAGGTCTGCTTGGTCAAGCATTAATAACTCATCCGAATAAAGTGAATCATCATCAAAACCTGACTGAACCGCCTTTTGGGCGTAAACCCGCTTGATTTTGGCAAGCAGTGTATCGACTTCAAAGCGTTTCATTTGATTACCACTTTTACCGATAATCGGCATAAAGTTAAGTAACTTTTTCATTTGCTCTTTTTGTACGTTAGAGGTCCGCTTACCAACCCCCGTATTTAACCGAGTTGATTCAGCCATGACCGTCAAGGCCCGGTCTGGAGCAAAATCGAAAATATAACACTCTTCTTTTCTCCCCAAGTGTTCATCAACAAATGGAGTCTGCGCTCTAAAAGCCGCCTGTAAGTATTGAGTTGCGCTGTTAGTATTTGAAAGAAATACAACCCCCGTCCATTCGGGCACATTCACTCCAGTTGTCAATTTTCTAACTGTTAAAGTGATTGTCTTCGTTTGTGCGGGGTTAGGTCCAATGGCGCTTCGAACACTTTCAAGGTCACTTTCCTTTGCATCTTGAACATTATCACTTTGATCATTTTTAACAACATTTACAACCTCGTAATCCATGAATACAGGGTTAGCTTTCAATAGTGTTTCTAAAGCATTTGCTTCTTTTACTCCGGGCAGAATCCACAAGGTATGACGCAAATTGTTCCTAAACTCTTTGGTTGAAAATGGGTAATTATTTTTACTGTTAGGGCTGGTAATATTTACTAAGAACTGCTTTACATCAGCTTCGTGAATAAATTTACCATCCTTATCTACTCGGAAAAATTCCTTAAAATTAAAGGACTTATCTAGTAAATCTCGGTAGTTAATCGCCTTAAACTGTTCACCAATATCAAAAGTATACATTGATACTTTCGGTAAACTTGCATATGGATTTGGCTTTTGTGGGTTTGTTTCTTCCCACTTGTATTTAGCCTCTTGTTCCATGACGTAGTCCCAAGTATAGACTTGTTCTTCTTCATATTGATCTAAAATATTAAAAGGAGTCCCTGATAAGCCTAGCAATTTGGTATGATCCTTTTTCACACCACTAATCACGCTTTGGGCTAAAGGCGTTTGCGTTCCTTCGTGTGCTTCGTCGATGATAACTAGGTCCCAATCAATCATGGTAAAGACTTCATTCTTATCCTTTTTTCCGCCAAAAATCCTTGAACCACGTAAATCTTGAATGCTGGCAAAGTAAATAAAGGGTTTGGTTGTCAAGGCTAAGTTTTCAATCGCTTCGCCCTTAGTTTTAGAACCGTAAATATATCCGGCCGGACCCATTTCCATCTTGTTAAAATCATCAAACCAACTATCTTTGACAACAGGACGGTGAGTCATAATCAAGACCTTTTGGAATTGCTCTTCTTTAATTAGTTTAAGCGCCGTTAAGGTCTTGCCAAAACGCATCTTGGCGTTCCATAGCATGGTATCTTTAGTCTTAAAGACTTTTCTTGTTTGCTTAACAGCTTGGGCTTGCTCTGGACGGAGCTTGATTTTTGGTTGAGCTACTTGCGGTAGTTCATCAACCTTTAATGATTTCCGTCCTTCCTTTACCGCCTTAATGGCAGCTTTAGCAGTATCTAGCTTAACTAAAAACCATTCATCTCCCGCTAATTTAGGATTTTGTTTAATTCCTGAACGTTTCAGAACTTGATGAACTTCCTTATCGCTAAAGAAGCGTTTTTCTTTTCTACTATATGCCAATTCGGCCCATTCAAGGCTTGAAGTAACTCCAGCGGTTTTCATATACTGATTGATTCGCTTTTGAGCAGCCTCCCTTAAATCCTCACTATTAGCTTGCAGGTTTACTTCTTGTTCAGAAATAGTGGCTTCACCGATTTTTTCACTTCCTTGATATGCCGGCCAATCTTCTAAATTCTTAACAGTTTGAATGTAAATTAACTTTCTACCAAAAGTAACATAATCAGTTTGTAAGACCGGTTCAACAAAAGGGCGAACTAATTTTCTTTGGTTTGGGGCATAATTAGTTACAAACCAAACTAACAGTAAATAAACGTTTCTTAAGGTGGTTAAAGCTACCTCCTTATCATACTCATTCAATGTGTGAGCCGCTGAATTACCACTAGCTTTTAAGGAATAAAAAATGTCCAGTGCATCCTTCGTAATTAAATTTTCTTCCTTAATTTTTTGCAAATAATCATTGAAGTTTGCCCGTGGCTTCATTTTTATGTAAGCTAAGTCAATGATTACCTGAGCCAAGCGTTCAACAATTTTTCGTACATTAGCAATCACTTCGGTATAGTTACCTTGTCCGTATAACTTCTCGCACTTAATTGCAAGTGGAGCAATCTCTGCCGTATCTAGACCGTCCTTTAAAAATTCAAAATTACTTTTTACCATAATCCTATTCCTTCCCACTCATTCTTGAATTTATTTTGTCATTACGCTAGAACTTCCCCTAACTCACGCCCGTTACCATCTTTCCAAGCCTTGCGTCCATTGATTGAATAGCCGACCACAAACTTAGCCGCCGTTGAAGCACTTTTAAAAGAAATATCCTCGGTTAACCTATTAGCCTTAATCTTACCTTGCTTTACAGCTGTCTTTCTCATTTTTTTCAACTTATCTGGCAGAGATTTCGTAACTTCTTTACTAATAACCGAGCCGACCGTTACAATGTAGTCACCATTAGTATCTACAATGCACTTGGCATTAACCCCTTTTTCTTTTAAGTAAAATATGTACCGGGCTTGTTTTAACTTTGTTAGTGGTTCAGTTACTTTCTTCGGTATAGCCGTTTGACTACTATTAGTTGGAAGATTAGCTTTAATCCGTTTAGGATTATTTTCAGTTGTAAATAATTTGTAGCCTAATACTTCTGTAATCTGCTTAATATCAAGAATAATATTTTCTAGCGTTTCCTCTGTTGCGGCGCTCAATACCGAATTACTTGGTTCATTTCTGTTCTTAAGTAGGTAATTTTTATGGGCAGCAATTAAGTCGTACAACCTATTTTCTAAATACTTGATTCTAGCTTTATCTAAATCACCTTTCTTAGATGAAACGAAAACCAATGCTTCATCCCACAAATAATTATCCTTGTCTGGCGTATGTTGACTTAGGCGTTTATAAACATCTTCAGCTTCCCCAACATAAACAAACTTCTCCCTAGCATCTTTTCCAAAAAGTAGATAGATTCCAGGTGTAGCAATATAATCCAACTCTGCGCTTAAGCCAAGTTTATCCTTAGGAATCTTATAAGTGATACTACTTTTATACATTTCTGATATAATGTACCTTCCGTCAGCGCTACCATCAATTAAATTAATCTCCAGTGTTCTTCCCATAACCTTATATCTCTTCCAACAAATTTATATTCTTCTTTATTTTATCCTACAAACTTAGTTACCACAACGCTAGATTACAGCTATAATTTGCTCATTAAAAAGTCCCTTAAGTATATAACATACCTAAAGGACTATGATTCTATTCGAAAGGCTTTAACTATTCCTAGCCCCGTTCTTCTTTTTCCATCGCCCGCTGATAATAACTTTCCGCTTGGGCTTGGCTTAGGTCCATCTTCTTCATCAAGATGTTGATGACGGCTTGGCAATCATTGGTCAGGGCCACTAGGTCGGGGATGAGTTTGATGATGGCTTCATCGGTCCCTTGCTTGCGACCTTCTTTGCAACCTTCTTTAATCCCGGCCTTTTTACCACGGCGTTCACCAATCTTGATACCAACTTTTCTGCCTTCGTCACTGACGCCTGCCCAATTCCCACTGGCATTTAAAATCAGCGTGTGGGTTCCATCATTTAGGTGGTTACCTTGCCTTGAGACCATTTCGTAATGGGTGATGGCCTGGTCGGCGTCGGTGAAACTGGCGGGACATAAAAAAATGAAGTAGGTCGCCTTTAAGGCTTGATATTCTTCACCAGCCGTCAGCATGTGGTTGACCATCAAGGCGTGATAATACTTGGACCGCTGGGCAACGTTGTGCTCGTTGGTCATCTGCAACTCGATGTCAAATTGGTTGCCGTAAGCATCGGTAAAGTCGGCCTGGGCCAGTTTTTGACGGATTTTTTGCTTACTTACCATTTGCTTCTCCTTTATTATATAAAATTTGGAGGGCAAGGAGAATAATTTACCCTTCATTATGGATATACGCAAAAAAACCGGCGATTAATTTAAAATAGTTGCAATTTTTTAAGCCCAAATAAATAAGCACCGGCAATCACGTTACTAAGGCGTGGTTTGCCAGTGCTTGGGCTAGCTGCTATTTTTTCACTTGGGCAAAGTATTGGCGGACGGCGGCTTCGTCGGCCTTGAGTTGGTCGATCAGTTCGGCAACCGAAGCGAATTTGACCATTGGCCGCAACCAGTGGTACCAAGCAACCGTGGCCTCCTGGCCGTAGACGTCCTTAGCGAAGTCAAGCAGGTAGATTTCGACCGTCAGATCAAAGTTGTCCCCAAAGGTTTCGTTATAGCCAACCGAGGCCATCCCTAGGTAGGTTTGCCCTAAAAGTTCGACTTGGGTGGCATAAACCCCCGGCGCGGGCAGGTGCTGGCTGGGATCAATTTCAAGGTTGATAGTCGGAAAGCCGATGGTCCGCCCCCGGGCAAAGCCGTGGACGACTAGCCCCTTGGTTTGGAAGGGGTAGCCTAAGAGCTCGTTGGCCTGGTCAACTTGGCCTTGGTTTAGGTAGGCGCGGATGGCAGTTGAACCAACCTTGCTGGTGCTAGCGGCCAAGACTAGGTGGTCAACTGCCACGATGTCAAACCGCCCCTTAGCAAAGCTGGGGAGAGTCTCCATGTTGGCTAACTCCTTTTTGCCGTAGGTATAGTCTTGGCCGGCTACGACTACCTGGGCGGACAGACCGACCATGTACTTGTCCACGAATTCTTGCGGCCCCATAGAAGCTAAGTGCTCATCGAAGGTCACCACGTAGGCGATGTCGGCGCCTAACTGTTCAAACAGCTCCAACTTGCGCGCAAGTAAGGTGAGATACAAGGCCGGCTTAGGGTGGGGCTGATACATTAACTTGGGCTGGCGGTCAAAGGTCATCACCGCTAACTTTAACCCGCGCTCACGGGCAATTTTTTTAGCGGTCTTAATTACCTTTTGGTGGCCTAAATGAACCCCGTCAAAAAAGCCCAGGGCTAAGGCGCTCGGCTCCTTGGGCAGTTGGCTAGACTGGTAAGGTTCGCTTAACTTAATAATTTCCACGATGTTCACCTCAACTTAAATCAATCATTTGCTCCGGTTGGTAGCGGGCCTTTGGCTCGTTATACTTGTAGACCGCCCGGGCTTTGCCTTGATACATCAAGACCAACTTAGGAACAACTTGCCCGCCATTAACGTAGCTAGGCGCTAGGAAACCCCCGTTTTTTACAAAGGTCCACTGTTTTTCACTTAGCTCATGGTGGGCAAAAGCTCCTAGGGCGTGGTCAATTGGCGCTAGGGCTTGGGCTAGCTGGTCTGCACTTAGGCTCTCAAGTTGGGCTAGACTAACGGCTTGGCCGATCATAAAGCCACCACTTTTTAAGCGGGTTAAATCTGACATCACCGCCGGTACCCCGAGCTTTTTACCCAGGTCAACAGCCAAGGTTCTGACATAGGTTCCCTTGCCACAACCAACCTCAAAGAAAATGGTTTGCTGGCCACTTTTTTCATCAAAGCTACTTGGCTTGGTTTGCTTGAAGTAGTCGACATGAATTTGGCGTTTAGGCCGCACAACTTCCTCGCCCTTTCTGGCGTAGTCATAAAGGCGGCGACCGTTAACCTTGATGGCCGAGTACATGGGCGGAATCTGAATTAAATCCCCACACAAAGCCTGCATGGCCTGGTCAATTTCTTGGTCACTAAAAGGGCGGACCAAGCGTTGTTGCTCAACAACTGCCCCGTCTAAATCCTCGGTTTCAGTCGCAAAGCCCAGGATGATTTGGCCCATGTAAACCTTGCCCGAATCCATCAGGTAGTTAACAACCTTGGTGGCTTTTCCCACACAGATAGGTAAAACCCCGTCCACATTGGGGTCAAGCGTGCCGCTGTGACCAACCCGCCTGGTCTTGAAAAGCTTACGGCACTTAAAGACCGCGTCGTTACTGGTCATGCCCCGCTCTTTATATAAAGCTAATATTCCGTCCATAAAATCCCTCTCAGTTTGTAATTTAGTTCCATTATAAAAGGGAGTTTACACTTCTGCAAACTCCCTTTGGCCTAGAAGCGGTCTTCTTGGCGTAATTTGTTTAATAATTCGTCGATATGGTCGCCATAACGCACTGATTTATCCTGTTCAAATTTCAACTCGGGGGTCACGTAAATTGTCAAACGTTTGCCCAGTTCGCCCCGGATTAAACCGGAAGCCTTGTCGAGTCCCTGTTGGGTCTTCTTAGCGTCTGAAGCTAAATCCGACAAGATACTATAATAAATCGTGGCGTGTTGTAAGTCACCCGTAACATCAACGCCGGTAATGGTTACCCCACTCACACGCGGATCTCTGACCCGTTTTTTTAAGATATCATTTACCTCGCGTTGAATTTCTTGGGCTAGGCGGCCGACCCGAAAGTTCTGTGCCATCTCAATTCCCCTTTTCCTTAGTCGACTGGAACTTCTTCCATGATGTAGGCTTCGATTTGATCGCCGACCTTAATATCGTTATACTTTTCAATCATTAAGCCACATTCAAAGCCTTGTTTAACCTGCTTAACGTCATCTTTGAAGCGTTTCAAGGAAGCGAGCTTACCTTCGTAAATAACGATTCCGTCCCGAATCAAGCGGACGCCTGAATCACGTTGGATGTAACCATCTGTGACGTAACCACCACCGATGGTTCCAAGCTTAGACACCTTGTAAGTTTCCCTGATTTCCACTTGGCCAGTAACCTTTTCTTCGTAAACTGGTTCAAGCATCCCCTTCATCGCCGTTTCAATTTCGTCGATAGCCTTGTAGATAACGTTGTGTAACCGAATATCGACCTTGTCTGCTTCGGCTTGGACCTTAGCTTGAGGAGTTGGGCGGACGTTAAAGCCGACGATAATGGCGTTAGAAGCTTCAGCTAAGGTAACGTCACTTTCGTTAATGGCCCCAACGGCTTGGTGGATGATGTTAACCCTTACCCCTTCAACTTCAATCTTATTGAAGGATTGGGCAATGGCTTCAACAGACCCTTGCACGTCGGCCTTAATAATGACCGCAACTTCTTTCATGTCACCTTGCTTCAAGGTATCGAACAAGTTGTCCAAAGTAACGTGGTTCTTTTGGCTTCTTTCCTTCATCAAGGCCCGTTTTGCCCGTTCTTCCCCGGCAGCTCTAGCCGTCTTTTCGTCTTCAAAGACTAAGAAGCGGTCCCCAGAAACTGGGACGTCGTTTAAACCAGTGATTTCAACTGGGGTCGCTGGGGTTGCCTTCTTGATATCATGGCCCCGTGCGTCAAGCATGGTCCGCACCCGGCCGAAGGTATTTCCGACTACGATTGGGTCGCCGACATGTAAGGTCCCGTGTTGAACTAAGAGGGTAGCAACTGAACCCTTCCCCTTATCCAAGCGGGCTTCGATTACGGAACCAGCTGCCCGTTGGTCTGGGTTAGCCTTTAATTCTAGGATTTCTGCTTCTAATAAAATCATGTCGAGCAGTTCGTCTAAGTTCTTGTTAAACTTAGCAGAAATTTCAACGAAGATGGTATCGCCACCCCAGGCTTCTGGAATCAATTCGTATTCGGATAATTGTTCCATGACGTGGTTAGGGTTAGCCCCTGGCTTATCAATCTTGTTAACTGCTACAATGATTGGCACCCCGGCAGCCTTAGCGTGGTTAATGGCTTCGACTGTTTGTGGCATTACCCCGTCATCGGCCGCAACCACTAAGACGGTAATATCGGTAATGTTAGCACCACGAGCCCGCATATCAGTAAAGGCAGCGTGGCCTGGTGTATCTAAGAAGGTGATAATCTTATCGTTATGTCTTACTTGGTAAGCCCCAATGTGTTGGGTAATTCCCCCAGCTTCACCTGCGGTAATGTGGGAGTGACGTAACTTATCCAACAAGGTAGTCTTCCCGTGGTCAACGTGACCCATGATGGTCACAACCGGTGGCCGCGGTTGTAAGTTGTCCGTACTTTGAGCTTCTTCTTCAAAGAACTTGTCGATGTCAGCAACATCGACTTCAACTTTTTCTTCTGCTTCGATACCGTAGTCGGCAGCTAGTAATTCAATTGTATCCTTATCAAGGGATTGGTTTTGGTTAACTATTACCCCCATCATAAAGAGCTTCTTGATAATTTCAGCTGGTTCTCTGTGAATTTTCTTCGCAATATCGGCTACGTTCATCCCCACCGTGTAAACAAGCACTTCTGGCAACGGCTTGTTCTTTCTTGCTGGCACAGCTGGCTTTGTGTTCTTGTTTCTATTATTCCGGTTGTTCTTCTTATTGTTACGGTTGTTTTTCTTACCGTTAAAGCGATTATTGTTGTTATTGTTGCGTTGCTTCTTGTTATTGTTCGAAGCATTACCGCCCTTGTTTGTTTGTTTCTTTTTGTCCATATTCTTCCCTGAATGCCTTTCGTTAGTTTTCGCGGCTGACTTAGCCTGGTCAACATTTTGGGAGTGGGGCTTTTTTGTGTGGGCCTGCTTTACTTCAGGCTGCGACTGCGTTTTGGTGGTTGGTTTAGCTTGTTTACTAAATGCCGCGCGTAACTGCCGTTCTTCGTTTTCACCTACCGTCGACATGTGACTCTTGGTTGGAAAACCCTTTTCTTGTGCTAACTTAACTAGTTCCTTACTTGCAACGTTAAGCTCCTTAGCTATTTCATAAATATGTTTTTTACGCATACATTCCGCCTCCTTGGAAAGTCGACTAACCTTAGGCCTAGGTTAGTCTAACTTACCTAGGCTAAAAGTTGTCGCATCTTTTTGCTAAAACCAAGATCAGTGACCGCAATCAACGAGCGCTTTTGCCCGATTGCAATGCTTAACTCCAACTGGCTAAAGTCACTACTTAAAGCCACGCCATAGGAGTGACACTTGTCACTAATCTTCTTGTGGGTACTTTGCCCCCCGTCACTGGCGATAAAAACCAGGTAGGCTTTCTTAGCCCTAACCTGCTTTAACACTAATTGTTCGCCAGTCACTAACTTGTTTGCTCTTTGAGCTAATCCCAATAAATTTAAAACTTTCTGCCTATTTTCCATTTCCAAATAACTCTTGTCTTGCCACCTGGTGGTCAACATAAGCAACTAATTCATCATAAAACTCCGGCTTGATTTTGATGCCAAAAGCCTTGTCAAAGGTCCGTTCTGCTTGAGCTTTCTTAGCGATTGCGACGTCTAAGAAAATGTAAGCACCCCGCCCAGCCTTCTTACCGGTTGGGTCGATGCTAACTTCGTTTTCCTTGTTTTTCACAATCCGAACGAGTTCTTTTTTAGGCTTCATTTCTCCGGTCACAATGTCTTTTCTCATTGGTACCTTTCTTTGTGCCATGTCTATCACCCTTTCAAAAATTATTCTTCGTCTAAATCACTGGCTGGTGCTGCTAACTCTGGGTCAACTGCATCTACCGTTTCTTCTGAATCACTAGCTTCCTTTGCTGGTGCCTGTGCTAACTGGGCTTGTAATTCTTCGTAGTCAGATTCTGACTTGATGTCAATCTTGAAGCCAGTTAAACGGGCAGCTAGGCGCGCATTTTGTCCCCGCTTACCGATTGCAAGTGAAAGTTGGTTGTCAGGCACAACCACCGTACAAGCCCGGTCGTTTTCAGGGTCAAAGTGAACAGCCACTACTTCGGCTGGGTTTAGGGCGTTGGCAATAAATTCAGCGTTGTCTTTACGCCATTCAACGATGTCCATGTTTTCACCCTTAAGTTCGTTAACGATGGCTTGAACCCGTTCCCCCTTAGGTCCCACGCAAGTTCCGACTGGGTCAACGTTGTCGCTATGTGAACGAACTGCGACCTTAGCCCGGTCCCCGGCTTCACGGGCGATTGAAACAATTTCCACGGTTCCATCAAAGATTTCAGGAATTTCTTGTTCGAATAACCGCCGTAATAAGTCTGGGTGGGAACGGCTAACGTAAACTTGGGGACCCTTGGCAGAGTTTTCTACCTTGTAAATGTACACCTTAATCTTATCGTGTGGTGAGTACTTTTCGCCAGGAATTTGATCTTGGTGGGAGAGCACGGCTTCGACTTTACCAAGGTTAACGTAGATGTAACGACTATCGTGGCGTTCTACTTCCCCAGTAACGATTTCCTTTTCATATTCAATGTATTGGTTGTAAATATTAGTCCGTTCTTCTTCGCGAACCCGTTGCATTACCACTTGCTTGGCAGTTTGAGCAGCAATCCGGCCGAAGTCCTTAGGGGTCACTTCAAATCTAATGGTGTCCCCAATTTCATAGGCCTTATTGATGTCTAAAGCATCCTTTAAGCTTACTTCCAAGCGGGAGTCAAAGACTTCGTTAACTACTTCTTTAACCGCATAAACCTTGATGTTACCCCGGGTCCGGTCAAATTCAACTTCAACGTTGTGGGCTTGCCCGTAGTTGCGCTTGTAAGCAGATACCAAAGCTTGTTCTAAAGCTTCAATCACTACTTCTTTTTTCACACCTTTTTCAACTTCAAGTGCATCCAATGCATTTAGCAATTCCTTACTCATTATTTCTACTCCTTAAAATTAAAATCTAAAATTTAATGGCTAAGCGAGCCTTAGCAACTTGTTTACGTGGAATAATTACTTCTTTTTGCCGCGTCTTATCCATATATTCAAGGGTTAATTCGTCAGCAGTCACCTTTCTTAAATAGCCTTCATAAACCTTGTGACCATTAAGTTGTTGGTACAAAGAAACATTAACATACTTATCAACAGCCCGCATGTAATCTGCTTCTTTCTTTAAGGGCCGTTCTGCCCCTGGAGAAGAAACTTCTAAATAATAGGCTTGTGGAATAGGATCTGGGTCGCAGTTATCAAGCTGCTCCCCTAGTTCGTCACTGATTAACACACATTCGTCAATGGTAATTCCGCCTGGCTTATCGATGAAAACACGCAAGTACCAGCTCTTACCTTCCTTAACAAATTCAACATCTACTAATTCAAAGTGATGACTGGCTAAAATTGGTTCAACCAAGTCAGTTACTGTCTCCACAACGCTACTCACACGTTTACCTCCTTAAAGCTTTTAGGCACTAAAAATCTTATTCCAATAAAAAGAGTGAGCATCACTGCCCACTCATACAGAGTATTTATGTTATTAGTATAGCATGTTTTTCTTACTCTTTCAAACATTATTGAAAAGCAGGTAAAACTTTTCACTTGGCTTAGAAAAGATTTTCGAACAGGTCTAACTGGTTAGAATCAGGCAGGTCGTCTAAGACGTTATTAACCGTCATAAACTCAATCAAACTGCTGGAAACCTTGCCCCGCTTAGACAAGTCTTCCTTAGATAAAAACTCGCCTTCCTCTCTGGCGGCCACGATTTGCTTAGCTACGTTTAACCCTAGACCAGGAATGGCTGTAAACGGTGCTAATAAGTCATCACCGTCAATTAGCCAGTCGGAAGCGGCCGAACGTTTTAGGTCGACCATCTTAAACTTATGTCCCCGCTCTAGCATTTCATTAGCTAATTCAAGCACGGTTAAGAGGTTCTTTTCCTTAGCCGAAGCTTCATTACCCTTATCGTTGATTTCTTTCATCCTGGCTTTCACAGTTTCCTTACCATGAACCATCGCCACTAAGTCAAAGTCGTCGGCCCGCACTGAGAAGTAAGCTGAATAATAAACCAGTGGGAAGTAAACCTTAAAGTAGGCAATCCGCAAGGCCATTAAAACGTAGGCGGCGGCGTGGGCCTTAGGGAACATGTACTTGATTTTCAAGCAAGCCCCGATATACCACTCTTCGACGTTGGCCTCCCGCATTTGGGCTTGCCAATCGTCAGGAATCCCCTTACCTTTCCGCACGCTTTCCATAATCTTAAAGGCAATGTCGGATTCAACCCCATAGTGAATCAAGTCCATCATGATGTCGTCCCGACAACCGATAACCTTCGCCATGGTAATCGTGCCGCTCTTAATCAATTCTTCCGCGTTACCTAACCACACGTCCGTCCCGTGTGACAAACCAGAAATCTTGAGGAGTTCTGCAAAGGTGGCTGGGTGGGTTTCCTCTAACATCCCCCGTACAAAGCGGGTCCCAAATTCGGGTACCCCTAGCGTCCCAATCTTTGATTGAATCTGCTCGGGCGTCACCCCTAAGGACTCGGTCCCAGAAAAGAGCGCCATTACCCCGGGGTCATCGGTAGGAATCGTCTTAGGATCAATCCCCGATAAATCTTGCAACATCCGGATCATGGTCGGGTCATCATGACCTAAGATATCAAGTTTCAAGATGTTATCGTGAATCGAGTGGAAATCAAAGTGGGTCGTCCGCCAAGCCGCCGTCAAATCATCGGCTGGGTACTGAATCGGGGTAAAGTCGTAAATTTCCATCGTGTCTGGCACAACCAAAATTCCGGCCGGGTGTTGGCCGGTAGTCCGCTTGACCCCGGTTGCCCCCTTAGCCAGGCGGTCGACTTCGGCGGTGTTAAAGACCTGCTCGGTATCGCGTTCGTAGGCCTTAACGTAACCATAAGCCGTCTTATCGGCCACGGTGCCAATCGTTCCGGCCCGGTAAACGTTGTTTTCACCAAACAAGACCTTGGTGTAGTTATGGGCGATAGGCTGGTAGTCTCCGGAGAAGTTCAAATCGATATCAGGCACCTTATTTCCCTTAAAGCCCAGGAAGGTTTCAAAGGGGATATCCTGCCCGTCTTTAATTAAGAGTGTCTGACAGTTAGGACAATTCTTATCCGGTAAGTCGTAACCTGACCCGTACTCACCCTTAGTATAAAACTCCGAGTACTGGCAGTTAGGACAGCGGTAGTGAGGTGGCAGGGGGTTAACCTCCGTAATCCCGGTCATGGTGGCCACTAAACTAGAACCAACCGACCCCCGTGACCCTACCAGGTAACCATCCTTGTTGGACTTGTACACCAATTTTTGCGAAATTAGGTAGATAACGGCAAACCCGTTACCAATGATTGATTTTAATTCCTTATCAACCCGGGCTTGCACTAAGTCTGGCAGGGGATCACCATAAAGCTCCTTGGCCTTATTAATGGTCAAATCCCTTATCTGCTCGTTAGCTCCCGGCATGTTAGGCGTATACAGCTTGTCTTTAACCGGCGAAATTTCTTCGCACCAAGAAACCACCTCGTTAGGCGCAGTTACAACTACTTCCTTAGCTAACTCTTCGCCTAAAAAAGCAAAATCAGCTAGCATCTCGTCGGTAGTCCTAAAGTGGGCGTCAGGCAATTTCTTCAACCGGTTCAGTCTGTTTGCCCCCCCTTGGGAGTGGATTAAAATCTTGCGGTAAATGGCGTCTTCTGGATTCAAGAAGTGGACGTCACCACTAGCAACTACCGGGATGTTTAACTCATGCCCGAGTTTAACCATGTTTTGAATGATTTCTTCTAACTGGGCGTTATCTTTAACTAACTCTTTTTCCAGCAAGGGTTCGTATAAGGCCTTGGGTTGGATTTCCAGATAGTCGTAGGCCTGGGCCTTTTGGCGGGCAATCGCATAGCCTTTTTGCATCATAGCCGTAAAGACTTCCCCGTCCGCACAGGCCGACCCCACGATTAAACCTTCCCGGTACTTAGCCAAGACCGAGCGGGGAATTCTTGGCACCCGGTAAAAATACTGGGTCATCCCCTCCGAGGCCAGTTTAAAGAGGTTCTTTAAGCCGGCCTGGGTTTTAGCGATAATCGTCGCGTGGAAGGGGTGTTCATTTTTGTAGGCATCATGTTCACCCATATGGTCATTGAGTTGGTCGTGGAACTTAATATCATAGTTAGCCTCCGCGTCCTTTAGCATCGCATAGTAAATATAACCGGTTGCTTCGGCATCGTAAATCGCCCGGTGGTGGTGTTCTAATTGTACGTTGAGCTTTCTAGCCAGCGTATCCAGGGTAAACCGCTTCATTTCCGGGTATAAAAACCGTCCTAAAGGTAAGGTATCAATCCAGGGTTGGCTGATTTCTGGTAAGTGGTGGCGGCTATAGCCCGTATTCATGAAGTCCACGTCAAAGGTAGCATTGTGCCCTACAATCACACAACCCTCACAGAAGGTTTGGAACAGTTTAAAGACTCCTTCTTCAGTTTTAGAGCCCTTAACCATTTCATCGGTAATACTGGTCAACTCGATGGTCGTCTTAGAGAGGGGGTGACCTGGGTCAATGAATTCTTCGAAGCGGTCGATAACTTCGCCGTCCTTCATTTTAACGGCGGCTAGTTCAATCACCTTATCGTAATTAGCCGATAACCCGGTTGTTTCCGTATCGAAGATGACGTAGGTCGCACTCTTTAGGTCGACTTTGGCTTCATTATAAGCAATCGGGGTCCCATCTTCGACTAGGTTAGCTTCCACCCCATATAAGATCTTGACCCCGTGCTTTTGGCCAGCACTATGGGCTTCCGGAAAGGCCTGGAGGGTCCCGTGATCCGTGATGGCGATTGCCTTTTGGCCCCACTTAGCCGCTTGGGCCACGTAATCAGAGATGCTATTAGTTGCATCCATCATACTCATATTGGAATGAAGGTGTAATTCAGCACGCTTTTCATCTGCAGGCGCACTATCTACTCGCTTAGCGTGTTTAACCTCCTGTAAGTCATAGGCGTTAACCGTCAGGTCGTGGATGAAGCTATCTTCCTGCACGCTACCACGAATCCTGACCCACATACCGGTTTTAAAGGCCGCAAAGAAGGCCTTATCCCCATCGGTCCGCGAAAATTTCTTAACGATAAATGAGGAGGTATAATCCGTCACCTTTAAGGTTAACAATTGGCGTTCCGACTTAAATTCCCGGACTTCCTTGTCAAAGACATAGCCTTCAATTACCACCGACCGCTCTTCTTCCGTAATTTCTACCATTGGTCGAATTGGCAGGTCGGAACTAATAGCCTTGCCCATGAGTAGCAGGCCTTCGCCGGTAACCGGAGCAGGTTCTTGTTTGTTCTGCTTCTTCTTGGCATTTTGCTTTTGAATGGCTTCGACCGCCCGCTTAGTTAGCTCCGCGTCACTTAGGGCCTGCTTTTGTTTGAATTCCTCAATTTTGGCCTGACTCTTGGTTTCGTCTAATAACACATTCAAATTAAACTTGGGAAAACCTAGGTTTTGGTAAGTCGCCTCAATCTTTCCCAGAGCTTCATTTTTTAAGAAGTTTTGCAACAACTCATTTTCGGCTAGTAAAACCACCCGCTTACCATCTACATACGGGGGCTTATTCTTAGCCAAACTTACTTGCAAGGGCGAATTTAGCCCACTATTTTGGGCAACCCATTGCCAGTAGTCACCTAACTTACCGGCCTCTAGTTGCTCGCTAGTGGTCCGAAATGCCAGGCTTACACTCGCAATTTCCTTAAAGGCTAACTCGATGTGGTTTTTTAAATCGATAAAGGTTGCATAAGGCAAGACCGCCTCTAAGCCGATATAAAAATCCCACCGGCGTGATTTAGTGTGAACCACGACTTTATCAATCACAGCCCCTTCAAAATAGCTTTGCTCACTTTCATTGGGCTGCCACTTAATTTGTTCAAGTAATTTTTCAAATAACTCTGCTTTTGTGAGTGCCACTTGTTTATCCTTTCTTGACCAAAAACACCTAGTGCCATGAACTTCATTGCCGCTAGGTGTTTTACTTAGTTATTAGTCGGCATTATTTGCCAATAAAATATTGAGTGTGTTTAACAACTCATCTTGTTTAATTTCAATGGTTTCGCCACTTTGACGTAACTTGATTTCGACAATGCCTTCGCTGGCCTTCTTACCAACGGTAATCCGCACTGGCAAACCAATCAAGTCAGAGTCGGCAAATTTGACCCCTGGCCGTTCGTTACGGTCGTCTACCAAGACACTGTAACCAGCTGCTTCTAAGGTGGCAGTCAATTCTTGGGCTAGCTTAGCCTGCTCTGCTTTTTTCATGTTGATTGGCACAACGTGAATATCAAATGGGGCGATTTCCTTAGGCCAAATCATTCCGTGTTCATCGCAGTGTTGTTCCACAATCGCTGACAGCAAGCGTGAAACCCCAATCCCATAGCATCCCATGATGATTGGCTTTTGGCGCCCATTTTCATCAAGAATTTGGGCATCCATTGCTTCTGTATACCGAGTCCCTAGCTTAAAGATGTGCCCAATTTCAATTCCGCGGGTAAACTTCAAAGTACCTTGGCCATCAGGACTGAGTTCGCCTTCGTTAACCGTCCGTAAATCAACAAATTCATCGACTTTAAAGTCACGGTTCAAGTTAACATTAATATAGTGATATCCATCTTCATTAGCACCAACACTTGCATTAGCCATGGCCTTAACGTCTAAGTCAGCCAAGACTTGTAAGTCTTCAGAAATACCGACCGGTCCAAGTGAACCAAAGTCAGCTCCTAAGTAATGCTTAGCTTCATCATTTGTAGCTGGACGTAAGCGGTCAGCGCCCAAGAAGTTAGTCAACTTAACTTCGTTTAGCTGATCATTACCGCGAAGTAATACTACCACTAGCTTGTCATCAGCCACGTAAAGTAAGGTCTTGATTGTATTTTCAGGCTTAGTCTTTAAGAAGGCCGCCACTTCGTCAATCGTCTTGCAGTCTGGTGTTTCCACCTTGGTCAATTCCTTAGGAATCTCATGGGATGGTTGCAAGGTCCGCTTGTTTTGGGCCATTTCTAAGTTAGCCGCATAGTCACTACCATCGGAGTAAACAACCGTATCTTCACCGATAGGGGCAATCGCCATAAATTCCTTGGAGTCATTTCCGCCCATGGCGCCAGCGTCCCCGATAATGCTACGGTAATTTAACCCCACCCGGTCAAAGATGTTTTGGTAAGCCACATCCATATCCCGGTAAACCTTATCTAAGCTGTCCATGTCAGCGTGGAAGGAGTAGGCATCCTTCATCAAGAATTCCCGGCCCCGCAGCAAACCAAAGCGAGGCCGATTTTCGTCCCGATACTTCATTTGAATTTGGTATAAAGTAAGGGGCAGTTTCTTATAGGACTTGATTGCATCCTTAACAATCGTGGTCATAGTTTCTTCATGGGTAGGTCCGAGGATAAAATCTCTTTCGTGCCGGTCCTTTAACTTAAACAAGTTAGGTCCATACGATTCATAGCGCCCAGATTCTTGCCATAATTCAGCCGGTAGTACTGCCGGGGTCAACATTTCCACCGCGTCAATTTTATCCATTTCTTCCCTAATGATTTGCTCTAACTTAAGCAAGACCTTGTGTGCCAACGGTAGGTAGGAATACATCCCAGCAGAAATTTGCTTGATGTAGCCCGCCCGCAACATTAGTTGGTGGCTAATGGCTTCCGCGTCACTAGGCACTTCCTTTAAAGTTGGAATTAACATCTTTGATTGTTTCACAATTATCATTCCTTATCTAAGTATTAATGCAAGAAATAACGCGCAATATCATTCCACGTTACCAGCACCATTAAAATTAACAAGAAGGCAAAGCCCGCCACAGTTACAATCATTTCCTTGTTAGGGTCTAGCGGCTTGCCCCTAATTGCTTCAATTATATTTAATAAAATCTTACCCCCGTCTAAGGCCGGAATCGGCAAGAGGTTGAAAATTCCCAGGTTAATCGACAACAGCCCCAGCAGCATAATCACACTTGCTAAGCCGTAATGGGCCGCCTGCGAAGTAAAGCTGTACATGGCTACTGGTCCGCCTAACTGGTCAAGGTTAAAGCCCTTAGTAACCATATTTTTTAAGGCGGCTAAGACTTGGATCGTTACCTGCCAGCTTTCCTTAAAGCCGTAACCAATAATCGCTAGCGGACTGCGGTTAACGGTCAGCTTGCTGGTAATGCCAATCAAGCCCACCTTTTGGCCGTTGACCTGGGTAGCCTTAGGCGTTAATTCAAACTTAAGCCGCGTGGACTGGCGCTTTACAACCACCGTTGTTTTTTTACCGGGCCGCTCACTAATCGTTTGGGCTAACTTAGTCCAGTCGTTAGTCTTGACTCCGGCTACTTCCACGAGCTGATCACCAGCCTTAATTCCCGCTTGGTGGGCCACCGAATTAGGCTGCACGCTGGCAATCGTGTTGGTCATAGTTTTAACCCCACCCTGGAGGACTGCCACCAAGGCAAAGGCTACAATCGCTAAGATAAAGTTATTAAATGGTCCCGCAAAGTTAGTCAGCATCCGACTTACCAGCGGAGCGGATTGGAACTGCACGTCCCGCGGGGCAATTTGAACCTCGGTGCCATCGTGTTCTACTAAGAGGGCATCGTGGTCAACTTCGTAGCATTTAAGTTCATCTTCGTTGCCATTTTCATAACCACTAATGTAAAGCTCATCGACCAAGTCCCAGTCGGCTAACTCTAGGCCAATGCCCCCCATTAAGCTTACCTTTTGACTGGTATTAATCTTACTTACCTTGCCATTTTCACCTAAAATTAGGCTTACCACCATGCCCTTTTTTAACTCCTCGCTGTCTTCTTCTAGACCAGCCATCCGGACGTAGCCCCCTAAAGGTAGGATGCGCAGCGTATAAGTGGTTCCCGACTTGCGGTAGGCAAAAAGCTTAGGCCCCATTCCAATCGCAAATTCACGCACCAAAATCCCTGACCGTTTAGCCAAGGTATAATGCCCAAACTCATGAACAAAGACAATGGTTCCAAAAACAAGCACAAAGGCTAGAATGGTTACAATCATTTCCCCCACCCCACTAAATTAAACCAGTAAAGTGCATTAAGGGCAGAACAAATAAGAGTGAATCGAACCGATCTAAAATACCACCGTGCCCCGGCAAAATGTTACCAGAGTCCTTGACCCCGTAGTAGCGTTTGAAGGCCGATTCAACTAAATCGCCTAATTGGCCCCCAACTGAGTAAAGTAAAGTTAACCCAATCATGGTCACAGAGTCATAGGCATGTAATTCAGGGAAGAAGTAAAGGTAGCAGCTCACAACCACGACGGCCACTAAACTTCCCCCGATTGAACCTTCCCAGGTCTTATTAGGACTGATGTGGGGAGCCAACTTATGCTTACCTAACTTGCGTCCAATCATATAAGCCCCACTATCGGTTAACCAAACGATTAATAAGGCGTATAAGAGCATCCACAAGCTAACCGCCCGGGCATGCATCATGTAGCCAAAGCCAATCCCGGCATAAACACTACCTAAAATTAAAACCCCGGCATCGTCAAATGAAAAGCGGTTCTTAGAAAAGACCGTGTATAACAATAAACACAGACTAAAGAAGTAAAACATCCCTAAGTTAGTCACCTGTTCCGGAATAAAATCCAACCAGGTCTTAGGAATTAACAGGCTGGCCATCGCCAAAAAGCCAATGATTGCTTCGGGCGAAACCAGTAACTTTTTTTTCATCCGTAAAAATTCTGACATTCCGATTAAGCCCATTGCCACCACTAATAAATTAAATGGTGTCCCCCCTAAAATTAAGAGGGGGATAAAAATAATCAAGGCAACAATGGCGGTAATCACGCGTTGCTTCATTTTTCTTCCTCCGTTACACCCCCAAAGCGCCGGTCGCGACTTTGGTAAGTTTTAATATCCTGATACAAATTAGCCGGTTGATAATCGGGCCAAAGCGTCTCCGTAAAGACTAACTCGCTGTAAGCTAGCTGCCACAATAAGAAATTGGAAATGCGCTCTTCCCCACTGGTCCGAATAATTAGCTCTGGATCGCAGTAAGGGGCAAGCTTGCCGGTCATTAAAGCACGACTGATGGTCTGTTCATCGATTGCTTCCACTTCTAAGCTACCGGATTTTACTTGTTGACTAAGCTCTTTTACGGCCGTCACAATTTCAGCCCGGCTCCCATAGTTTAAAGCAAAGTTTAAGACCATCCCGGTATTGTCCTTAGTCTGTTCAATCGCATCTAAGACGGCTTTTTTTGTCTTGGCCGGCAGTTGTTCCACGTAACCCATTACGTTAACCCGCACATTTTGTTCAATTAATTCAGGCACGAACTTGTTGAAAAACTTGACCGGTAAGTCCATTAAAAAGCTGACCTCATCATCCGGGCGCTTCCAATTTTCAGTCGAAAAGGCGTATAAAGTCAAGACCTTGACCCCAAGGTCACTAGCCGCCCGTGTTATCTCCCTGACCACATCCATCCCTTGCCGGTGGCCTGCAATCCTAGGCAGGTGGCGGCGCTTAGCCCAGCGCCCGTTTCCATCCATGATAATGGCGATATGATTGGGAATTTTGCTTTCATCCAGCTCGATTTGTTCAGCTTCATCATTATTATTCTTGAATAATTTGGTAAACAAAAATTTTCCTCCCTGGCCTTCGCTAATAATTGCCCTAATTGTAGCAAAAAATTGATAACGAGACAAAAAATAGCTTTCTTGTCTCGTTACCAATCAGTAGCTTTAGCCTTGTAAAACTTCTTTTTCCTTATCAGCCGTAATTGCTTCGATGTTCTTAATGGAAGCATCCGTTAATTTTTGGGCTTGGTTTTCAAGGTCCCGCAAATCATCTTCGGTTAAGTCGCCATTCTTTTGGGCCTTCTTTAAGGCATCCATCATATCCCGGCGAACATTTCTCACGGCTACCTTAGCCTTTTCAGAAGTAGCCTTAACTTCCTTAGCCAATTCTTTGCGGCGTTCTTCGGTTAATTGTGGAATTACCAACCGAATAGCAGTTCCATCATTGGCTGGAGTTAAACCTAAATCTGAAGCTAATAAGGCGTGTTCAACGTCCTTTAGTGAGGACTTGTCATAAGGGGTTACCAATAAGACCCGTGCTTCTGGAACAGAAATTTGTGCCATTTGGTTTAAAGGTGTGGGTACCCCATAGTATTCAACGTTAATCCGGTTTAATAAACTAGCATTAGCACGACCAGCCCGAATATTACCTAATTCACGTTGTAAAACTTCTTCGGCTTTGGTCATCTTAGCTTGATGTGCTTCTAAAATCTTGTCCATTAAATTACTTCCCTTCTACCGTTGTCCCGATGTTTTCACCTTCGACAACGCGCTTAATGTTTCCATGTTCATTCATATTGAAGACGACTAGCGGAATATCATTATCCATTGAAAGTGAAGAAGCAGTGGTATCCATTACCCGCAAGCCCTTGTTAATCACTTCCATATGAGTTAGACGTTCAAACTTAACTGCTTCTTGGTTAGTCTTAGGATCGGCTGAGTAAACTCCGTCTACCCCGTTTTTAGCCATTAAAATTACGTCCGCGTTAATTTCTGAAGCCCGTAAAGCGGCTGTGGTATCAGTTGAGAAATAAGGGGAACCTGTTCCGGCAGCAAAGATTACAATCCGGCCCTTTTCTAAGTGGCGGACTGCCTTTCTTCTGATGTATGGTTCAGCAATTTGCCGCATTTCGATTGAAGTTTGTACCCGGGTTGGGACCCCAATCGTTTCTAAGTTATCTTGCAAAGCTAAGGCATTCATTACGGTCCCTAACATCCCGATATAATCGGCTTGGGCCCGTTCCATCCCCATTTGCGCACCGGCTTCACCACGCCACATGTTACCACCACCGACAACGATGGCAATTTCAACACCAAGGTCGTGAACTTCCTTGATTTCTTCGGCAACCTTTCTAATTTCAGGCGGGTTAATCCCATGGCCTTGCGCTCCTGCCAAAGCTTCACCGCTTAACTTCATTACAACACGCTTGTATTTTATTTCAGACATGTTAATCCTGCTATACAAAATGTG
>NZ_AYYP01000060.1:106427-106823 GCF_001436215.1 Ligilactobacillus agilis DSM 20509 | reverse complement strand
TCGTTATGCTTCGTTCCATGTTTCTTGTTGCCATCAAGTCCGACTTTATCTGCGCCAGTCTTAACATGACCACACTGAGAACAGCGCTGGGTACTTGGATAGTAACGGTCCGCTAGGATTAACTCCTTGCCATACCCATTTACACTTATATTTTAAAACCTGCTTGAAATAGCCAAACATTGACCGGTGTAAGCCTTTGGATGCAACATGACTCATCTGCATTTGCTTGACAGCCAAGTCTTCGATGGCAATCCGGTCATAGTCGTTAACTAACATAGTGGTAAACTTTTGGACAATATCGTGTTGGATATTGGCAACCCGACGATAATCACGTTGTAACTTGGCTCTCGTTTTAACGTAATTATTTGCTTGGGTCGCTTTCTTTCCGTTTGCCAC
>NZ_AYYP01000060.1:70693-106417 GCF_001436215.1 Ligilactobacillus agilis DSM 20509 | reverse complement strand
CGTTGGTAATGCTTAATGCGTTTGTACAAAGCTTTTAAATTGTTAGGCAAGGTCTTGACTTGACCTTCAGTATAGTCAAAGTGACCAACATTAACGTCAACGGCTGTCTTTTGCCCTGTCTTAATTTTCTTCGTCACCTTAACTTCAAAGGGTAAGCTCGCCCAGTACTTACCATTTTCACGGTAAATCGAGACGACTTTTAATTCACCCTTTAAGTCGTCAGCGCCCTTAAAACTAATATCAGCCCAGGCTTTAACTCCCTGTGGCTTATCCAACCGTAACTTACCATTAACAATCTGAGCCCGGTCCGTCTTAAAACCCTGACGAACCGTCTTTTTAGACTTAAACTTTGGTTTGCCCCAATCTGGTAATGATTTCTTGAAAAAGTTTTGCCAAGCTTTATTTAGGTCAGAAATCGCTAGTTGTAAACAACGAGCCGACAGTTGGTACTGCCAATCTTCCTTGTTGGCAACTAACTCGTCCCGGACTTTACGTTCACTTGGACGTAATCTCTTATCGCCTAAAACTAGCGAAGCATCATACATATCATTCCATAAAGCTAAGCCTTGATTCCAACAATATCTACGATAAGCACATAAATCATCAAGGACTTGTTTCATGATTTCGTTAGAATCCAGTCTAACTTTTTGTACGCACAACATAAGCTCACCTCCTATTACAGAGATGATAGCACTTTCTCAGGTAATATTCAAAACATAAGTTCTAAATTTTATCAATCCCACATTTTTACTTTCTGATTGATTATAATTCCATCATTTTCTACAATGTTCTATATTTTTGGTAACAGTTAATCTCCTCCTAAAGTCAATCTCATCTTAGTTTTGCTAACAAACCTGCTAGTGCTTCTTACTCATTTTAACATAAATAGCCGCTTGAAAAAACTTTTGGCCCGCTTGAAAAAGTGGCTTGACTAAGAATTTTCTGTTTGTCTACACACTATTTAAAATAATAACATTTTTCCCCCTAGATTTCTTTAAGAAATTTAGTAAAAGCTGGTTTTTTTATACCAATTCTATCGAAAATTTGTAATAATAGAGGTGAAAGACGAGGAGGAAGATTTATGTTTAAGAATAAAATTTTGCAAAGCTTTCTAGCACTCCTCTTCGGGATGTGCCTTTTTTATGGGGGCAAGATTCAAGCTGATTACGCCATCACCAACTACGACGTCAACGTCAACCTACAACAAGATGGCTCAGCCGATATTACCCAGCAAATCACCTATAACTTTAAGGGTACTTCCCGGGGAGTCTACTATGATCAACCATTGGAAAAGGGCGTGGTTGCGACCCAGCCAAGTATTGTTGTCCAAGAAAATGGCCAGTCAATCCAATTAACCCCTAATCACGACGGGAGTAACAATAGTTTTCAAGTCATAGAAACAGACGACGCCTTAAAGTTGAAGCTGTTCCACAATACGGCCGATACAACCACTACCTATTATTACAGCTATCATGTCACTAACTTTGTTAAAAATTGGCAGGATACGGCCGAGTTAAACTGGACCATTATCGGTAATAAGTGGAATGTGCCTTTAAATAACGTCCGGCTTAAGTTCCAACTTCCTAGCACCAACGTTGCTGACCTCAAGGCTTGGACTAGAAGCGAAAGTAAGGCCACAACCAGTGTTTCTAAGGAAAAAGGTAGCGTAGTGGTCAACCTCAAGCAAAATCCAAGCGCTAGTCAAGTTAAAACCCGCTTACTCTTTCCAACTAGCGTTGTTAGCACTAACGGCTTAGTGGTAAACCAAAAGCACAAGCAAGCCGCCATCAAGTCTGAACAGGCCTGGCTTAAGGACAATACCCAGACTAAAAAGGTCTCAAACCGCAACAACTTGATTTTTAAGGCCGGCGTCTTTGGCTTAGCCTTAGTCATCATCTTAGTGTGGGCGCTTTACCTCTTAAGCCACCCAGTCAAAAAACAAAAGTGGCCCGACGTCAATCCACCTCATTCCTATGAGATTCCACCAATGTCTGCTCCGGTAGCTATGTCTATTTATACCGATAACGTGCCGGACAATAACGCCTTGGGGGCCTACCTCTTGGAACTAGCGGTTAAACAAAAGATTGCTATCGAGGAATTTAACACCAAGCGTAAGGACTACCAGCTAACCTTACTCGATGCTTCCTTAGCCAATAGTGAACCGATGATTGATTTTCTCTTTAATACTGTCGGTGACGGCAAGAAGGTTACCCTACATGAATTAAGGAAGTATGGTAAAACCCAACGGGAAAGTAAGCAGATGAGTCACATTTACGACAAGTGGAAAAACCAAGTTGAGCAAGAAGCCCTTTCCTACGACTACCTCAGCAAGAAGTCGGCCGGTAATTTCTACCTAACCGTTTTCCTTTGTGGGATTAGTTGCTTACTCCTCTTGTGGACGCTCTTCTTATGGAAGACTCCGTGGATGACCGGTCTTAGTTTAGTCTTAATCTTAGGTCAAGTTGGTTTTAACGTTTACCACTTTAGAAAGCACTCCCCTTACACCGAAACTGGGGTTGAGCTAATTACCCAACTGCGGGCCTTTAGACACACCTTAAAAGACTTAAATAAGATCAACCTAAAGTCCAAGGGGGACTTAACCTACTGGAGCCAAGTTTTGCCATATGCGATTGCCTTTGGCTACAACAAGCGGGTCATCAACGCCTTACAGGCTAACTTTACTGTTAAGGAATTAGAAGATGGCTTAGGTTTTTATTACAACCTCCTCTTCACCGCCCCAATCGACTTTGGTGATTCATTTTCAACCAGTGTTACCCGGGCGCTAGGTAACTACCACCCAAACAATAATTAAGAGCCACATTAAAAAGGCACTAGACTGATTTAGTCTAGTGTCTTTTTTGGTTCATTGGCCTTAAGCAAGGATAAATTTTTCGATAGCAACAGCTACCCCGTCGTGGTTGTTATCAGCCGTGACGAAATCGCTAGCCGCCTTAACTTCTGGCAAGGCATTAGCCATAGCCACCCCGATTTTAGCAGCCTTAATCATCGGTAAATCATTCCCGCCATCACCGATTGCCATTACGTCTTGGCTTAAATCAAGGCCTAGGTACGCACATAATTTTGTTAGGGCTTGCGCTTTATCTACCCCCTTGGTATTGGCCTCTAAGAAAAAGGGTTGGGACTTCACAAAGGTGACCCGATCTTCTTTAGCCGCAAATAAGGCCCGCCCGGCTGCAAAGGCCTGGTCTAGCTTGGCTGGTTCTTCCACAAACATGGCCTTAATTAACGGTATCTCCTTCAATTCGGCCGGAGTCCGGTAGGATAAGGGCATGTTAACCAAATTAGACTCATACATTGAGTAATAGCCAATGTCACGGTTAGCCGTATAGATGCGGTCCATGCTGACAGCGTGAAATGGCAGGTCTAACTTGTGGGCGATTAACTCTAAGTCTAAGTAATCTTCATAGGCTAACCCTTGGGACATGATTACTTCCCCCGCAGTGGATTGGACCACACTCCCTCCAAAACAGACTACGTACTGGTCTTTTTGGTCAGCTAAGTTTAAGTCAGTTAAAATTTGCTTTAAGCCTGGCAAGGGACGTCCTGAACAAATTACTACTTTAACTCCCCTTTGACTAGCCGCCTTAATCGTTTCAATCACCTTTTCATGCAGTTGCTTTTCATCATCCACTAAGGTCTTATCAACATCTATCGCTACTAACTTGACTGTCATTTACTTTCCTTCTTTCTGCACTTCAATAGGTTAATTATACACCACTTTAAGAAAGCGGTTAACTCCTTTGGACTAACGGCTCGCTTTGAGAGGCTACTCAGTTATTCTTTAACGCCTGCAAGCAGGAAAAAGGCAGAAAAAAGACGGCTATCACTAGTCGTCTCTATAAATATCATGATGTTACTTGTTAACTACTTCAATTTCTTTTTCTAAATAATATGGATGGAAATGAACTTAGCCACATTAATTGAGCGTACAAAAAAAGAAACCCCAATAACTGAGGTTTCTTTACTCTTATTAACGACGGCGTTCTGGAATACGAGCTGCCTTACCGTGTAATGCACGTAAGTAGTAAAGCTTAGCACGACGAACCTTACCGTGACGTACTACTTCAATCTTGTCAACACGTGGTGTGTGTAATGGGAAAGTCCGTTCAACCCCAATCCCGTTTGAAATCTTACGAACAGTGTAAGTTTCTGAAATACCTTCACCACGGCGCTTGATAACAACACCTTCAAAAATTTGGATACGTTCGCGTGAACCTTCAACGATTCGTGCGTGAACCCGTACAGTGTCACCGGCACGGAATTCTGGAATATCATTACGTAATTGAGCTTCTGTAAGCTTTGCGATTAATGGATTTACTGACATTAATTTTCTTCCTTTCACCAACAATCTTGTCTCCCACAGCGGATTGTTGTTAATAATGGCAACAGCCACATAATAATTTACCATTTTTCGACCGATTTGTAAATCATTTTTCTTTACTTTTCTGCTAAATCTGTTTTTTCAGCCGCAAACTCTGCTAACCACTTGCGATCCTGGTCTGTCAGAGGATAATCTTCTAACAAATCGGGCCGGCGTTCATAGGTCCGGCGTAAAGCCTCTTTATGCCGCCACTCCGCAATTTTTTGGTGGTTCCCGCTGGTTAATACCTCAGGGACCTTCATCCCCCGAAAATCAGCCGGCCGGGTATATTGTGGGTACTCTAACAGGCCGGTAGAAAATGAATCAGTTTGAGCCGACTCGCTATTGCCCAAAACTTCAGGTAGCAACCGAACCGTAGCGTCAATCATTACCATGGCCCCTAACTCGCCTCCGGTTAGGACGTAGTCACCTAAAGACAATTCATCGGTCACCAGGGTCCGAATCCGTTCGTCATAACCTTCATAGTGGCCGCAAATAAAGGTTAGGTGGTCTTCTTTAGCTAACTCTTCTGCTATCTTTTGGTCAAACTTTCGGCCCGCCGGATCCAGCAGGATTACCCGCCCCTTACTCTTGGCCTTAGCTTGGGTAGCTGCTAAGGCGTCAAAAATCGGTTGGGCTTGTAACAGCATGCCGGCCCCGCCCCCATAAGGGGTGTCGTCAACGTGTCGTTGCTTTTGGGTGGTATAATCCCGAAAATCCGTAATTTCGATTTCTAGGAGTTCTTTTTCTAAAGCCTTACCTAGAATCGATTCCTTTAGGGGTTGAAACATATTGGGAAACAAACTTAAAATATCTATTCTCATTACTCTAACCCATCCATCATTTCCACTAGGACTTGCCCATCGGCCAGCCTAATTTCTTTGATTACGTCAGCGATTGCCGGCAACAATAAGTCCGCTTGCTTAGGCCGCGCAATCACCCACACATCATTAGCCCCCGGGGTCATAATTTCTTTAACCTTCCCTAGTTCCCGGCCCTCAGTTGTAATAGCCGTCAAGCCAATGATTTGGTGGTAGTAATACTCACCTTCGGCCAGTTGTTCTTGCTGGTCAGCGGTAATCTTTAAATCGGCTTGCTTATACTTTTCAACGAGATTAATATCTTCCAAGCCAACAAATGTTAGCATGTCAAACTGCTTGTGTTTCCGGTGAGTCTTAACCGTAACTTCAAGTGGAGTTTGGGCTTGCTTTTGAAAAAGATATAGCTTAGCTCCCGGCTTAAAGCGACTCTCCTTAAAGTCCGTGCTAGCCAGCACCTTTACTTCTCCCTTAATCCCATGAGTATTAACAATTTTTCCAACTTGATAATATTGCATACTAAATCCTTTCTTTAAAAAAAGACTCCAAATAAAACATTGCTGCTTTACTTAGAGCCTATTTTTAATCGTCTACAATGTTTAACCGAGCCCGTAAGGATTTATCATCCAAGCGTACACTATAAACAAGGGTCCGCAGGGCTTGGGCAATTCGGCCGTGTTTACCAATCACCCGGCCAACATCGTCTTTGGCGACAGTTAGATTAAAGTTCAGAAAACGAGTATCCCGCTTAGTTTCAATCCGAATTGCTTCGGAATCGGCAACTAAGGGCGCAACAATCGTTATAATTAATTGTTTTACATCCGCCTCTGTCATCTAATCTCCCTTATTTCTTAGAAAATTTTGCTTCGTGGAATTTCTTCATAACACCGTTCTTGGAAAGAATGTTACGAACTGTATCTGAAGGTTGGGCACCGTTGTTTAACCAGTTCATGATTTCTTCTTCTTTAAGTGTTACTGTTTCTGGTTCTGTTAATGGGTTGTATGTCCCTACAGTTTCGATGAAACGACCATCACGTGGTGAACGTGAGTCGGCAACAACGATCCGGTAGAAAGGACTCTTCTTAGAACCCATACGCTTTAAACGAATTTTTACTGACATTATTACACCTCCTAATATCTTCTCAACGTTTATTAATATACCAGTAATTTTGGCTGGTGTAAAGGAAAATTTCTTGACAGGGCCAATTTTTTTCAAAAAGCCTATTTTTTCCGCTTTCTTAGCCGTTGGAGTTTGCGCTTTTTATTCTTTCTCATCATCCGATTCATCGACATCTTCGCTAACTTACCGGTCATCCCGTTTCCTAGCAAACCTTCCATCCCGGCGAAGTTACCATTAGACATCTTCTTCATCATTTCTCGCATCTGCTTAAACTGCTTTATCATCCGGTTAACTTCTTGGATAGGTCGCCCACAACCGGCCGCAATCCGCCGTCTTCTTGACGGATTTAATAAGTCAGGGTTTTCCCTTTCGGCAGGCGTCATGGAATAAACAATTGCCTTCGTCCGTTCAATGTCTTTAGGATCCACGTTCATGTTCTTCAAAGCTGGGTTATTAGCCATCCCGGGAATCATTTTAATAATATCTTCTAGTGGTCCCATGTTTTGAACCTGTTCCATCTGATCTAAGAAGTCATTGAAATCAAAGCTATTTTCCCGCATCTTGGCCGCCATCTCAGCAGCCTTCTTTTCATCGAAATCCTTTTGGGCTTTTTCAATCAGGGTTAACATATCCCCCATTCCCAGGATTCTTGAAGCCATCCGGTCGGGATAAAAGACGTCTAAGTCGGTCATCTTTTCCCCTTGCCCGATGAATTTAATTGGCTTACCCGTTACGGCTCTGATGGAAAGGGCGGCCCCACCACGGGTGTCGCCATCCAACTTGGTTAAGACTACCCCAGTTACATCTAACTGGCTGTTAAAACCATCGGCAACTTCAACCGCATTTTGACCGGTCATCGCGTCAACGGTCAGTAAGATTTCATTAGGTTGACTTAACTCCTTGATTTGGGCTAACTCATTCATCAACCGTTCATCGATTTGTAACCGCCCGGCCGTATCGATGATAATGTAGTCATTTTTCTTTTCCTTACCAAGCGCTAACCCCTGGCGGACAATTTCCACTGGGTTAACGTCCGTTCCCATTTCAAAGACAGGAACATCAATGTTTTGCCCCAAAATCTTTAACTGATCAACCGCAGCTGGCCGGTAAACGTCAGCCGCAATCAAAAGTGGGCGAGCGTGTTGTTCTTCCTTTAATTTTAAGGCTAACTTACCGGCCGTGGTTGTTTTCCCGGCCCCTTGAAGCCCAACCATCATAATAATCGTTGGAATCTTAGGGGATTTATTGAGGGGACTAGCTTCTTGGCCCATCACCTTGACTAGCTCTTCGTTAACAATTTTAACGATTTGTTGCGCCGGTGTCAGACTTTCTAAAACCTCGGCCCCCACCGCACGTGTCCGCACAGTCTTAACGAAGTCCTTAACGACTTTAAAGTTAACGTCGGCTTCTAGGAGGGCAAGCCGAATTTCCCGCATGACTTCCTTAACGTCAGCCTCACTAACCTTACCCTTTCGCCGTAACTTACTAATCGCATTTTGGAGTCGTTCTGTTAGTCCTTCAAATGCCATAAATGCGCACCATCCTTTTACTCTTCTAGTTTTTCTAACTGTCTAACTAATGCCATTAACTGCTTGTCTTGGGGATAATTTTCACTAACATAGGCAAGTAACCGATCCGTTTGGGCGACTTCTTTTTGGAAGTGGGCATACAGGTGTAATTTATCCTCGTATTCTTCCAAAATTTTTTCGGTCCGCTTAATATTATCGTAAACGGCTTGGCGAGAGACCTGATAGTTTTCAGCAATTTCTCCTAGCGAATAATCATCACGATAATAAAGTTCAATATAGGTCATTTGCTTTTTAGTCAGTAGCGGTTCATAAAATTCAAACAAAGCATTAATTCTATTTGTTTTTTCAATCGCCATCTACTCACCCTAACGTTGCGCAATTAAGTCCTTGAACAAGCCGTAGACAAATTCTTCTGGGTTAAAGTCGCGCAAATCATCCATCTGTTCACCCAGTCCCACTAGCTTAACCGGCAGGTGGAGTTCGTTTCTGATTGCCAGCACAATTCCCCCCCGCGCAGTTCCATCCAACTTGGTCAGCACGATCCCGCTCACCTTGGTTACTTCTCCAAATTGCTTAGCTTGGGTCAAAGCATTTTGGCCAGTGGTTGCGTCTAAAGCCAGCAAGACTTCATGGGGAGCGTCAGGTAGTTCCCGCGTAATTACCCGCTGGATTTTCTCCAACTCATTCATTAAGTTAACCTTATTTTGCAAACGGCCGGCCGTATCGACTAATAAGAGGTCATAATCTTCTTCCTTAGCCTTCTTGACGGCTTCAAAGACCACCGCGGCTGGATCACTTTTTTCAGGTTTGCGAACAACTTCTACATCAACGCGCTTGCCCCATTCAACCAGCTGTTCAATCGCACCGGCCCTAAAGGTATCGGCAGCTGCCATCAACACCTTTTTACCCGCTGCTTGGTAGCGGTGCGCTAACTTACCAATCGTGGTGGTCTTCCCTACTCCGTTAACACCAACGAATAAAAAGACGGTTGGCCCTTGAGTGGCAAAGTGAAGTTGGTTATCTTCATTTTCGCCTTCCGCTTCATAGAGGTCGACCAATTTTTCAACAATTACATCGGAAACATCTGCTTTTTTCTTGGCGTTTTGAAACTTAACTTCATCACGGAGTTGGTCACTAATCTTCATGGCCGTTTCAAAGCCGACATCGGCTTCAATTAAGGTTTCCTCTAATTCTTCGAAGAAATCCTCGTCAACTGACCTGAAGTTAGCCAACAAGGCGTTAATCTTGGCCCCAAAGCCCTTACGACTCTTGGCCAAGCCCCGCTCATAGCGCTTAGTTTCTTCATTAACAGCCACTTCTTTTGCTGGCTTTGGTGCTACTTTTTCCTCAACTGCAGCTGGTTGAACCGGGGTCGGCGCTGCTACTTCAACTTCTAGTTTAGATTCAGTCTCAACGCTTTCTTGGTTTACTTCAGCTTGGTCTGCTTTTGTTTTTTCCTCTAGTGCCGGCTCAACTGCAGCTGGGGTGGACTCAACTTCTGCCTGTGGGGCCGGATTTTCTGCCGCAACTTTTTCTTCTGACTCAGGTTTTGCTTCTGCTTGTCCGCCCCCAAAGGCGCGCTTTAGCTTATCAAATAATCCCATTAAAATTCCTCCTTACTGCTCTAATTGTGCCAAAGAGACCGAAACCATCTTAGACACTCCTGATTCTTGCATGGTTACCCCATACAAGATATCAGCGTTCATCATCGTTCCCTTACGGTGGGTAATCACAATAAACTGGGTTTTTCCTTCAAAATTCTGTAGGTACTGCGAATATCTCACGACGTTAGCGTCATCTAAAGCTGCTTCCGCCTCATCTAAAACCACAAACGGTACCGGTCTAACTTTGAGGATAGCAAATAATAGGGCAATCGCAGTCAAAGCTTTTTCTCCCCCGGACAACAAGGTTAGAGTTTGAAACTTCTTGCCTGGTGGTTGAGCCATAATTTCTACCCCAGTCGTCAGTAAATCACTATCTGTTAGGCTAAGCTTAGCCCGGCCCCCACCAAAGATGGCAGGGAAAATTTCTTCAAAGGCCTGAGCCACCTCTTCAAAGGTTTGCTTGAAGCGGCGCTTAACTTCGCCATCCATTTCCTGCATACTCTTTTCTAGTTGAGCCTTAGCAGCCAAGAGGTCGTCTTGTTGCTTAGCCAAAAATTCATAGCGCTCGTTAACCCGGTCAAATTCCGAAATAGCCCCTAAATTAACGTCACCTAATTCATCTAACCCCAACTGTAATAGCTTCAAGCGGCGCTTGACATAGTCAATGTCAGTTTCTAAATTCTCTAGCTTAGACGCAGCCTCGTAAGAAAGTTCGTGGCGGTCTGCTAAGTCGGTTAATAACCCATCCAACTGAGCTTCTAACTTACTATCCTGTCGTGCTTTTTCACTTTGTTCATCATAAGCCGCCGCCTTTAATTCGCTAGCTCGTTTTAACTGTTCTTCGGCTTGGGCTACCTGAGCATGCAAGGTCTTTCTTTGTTCAATCATTTTTGCCACGGTTTGTTCTAACTGGGCATGCTCTTGTTTAACCTTGGCTTGCTTATCTGCTAAGTCTTCAACCTGACCGTGGCGCAATTCTTGTTCTTGTTTAAGAATTGCTAACCGTTCCTTAGCCTTAGCGATGTTTTCACTTAGACGTTTAATCTGGTTAGCCACTTCATTTGCCTGCAACTTCACAGACTGCAAGCGTTCTTCCACCACAGCTAGTTCTTGCTTAAGCCTAGTTAGCTTTTGTTGGTTTTTAGCTTGGCTAGTCCGAGTATCATTTAAAAATTCTTGCTTATAGGCCAACTGCTCTTTGAGTTGAGCGATAGCTTGTTCTAACTGGTCTAACTTAGCAACCACTTCTTTTAACTCGGTCTGGGCTCGCATATTGGCCTTAGTTTGTTCCTCTTGGCTAGTCGCTTCTGCTCTTAATTGCTGCTCTTGGTGACTTAGTTCAACTTGACTAATATCAAACTGCTGTTGACATTGTTGCAACTTCGTTTGGGCCGCCTGCAGCTTAGGGGCAAGTTGTTGCACTGCTTGCTTACTAGCCGTAAGCTGCTGTTTAGCCTCATTGCCCTCTAGTTCAACCGTAGCTAGCTTAGACTTCATTAAGTCTATATTGGCAGCCAGCTTTTCTAATTGCTGCTTTTGTTCTAACAAGCCAATTTTTCTTTGCTGGTTAGCCCCCCCACTCATTGAACCGCCCGCATTAACAATATCGCCTGCCAACGTAACAATTCTTAGGCTATGGTTTAAGGCCCGGGCAACAACCGTAGCCTCCGCTAAACTTTTAACCACCACGGTCGTCCCTAAGAGGTAATCCAAAATTGGTTGGTCAGCCGCATTAACCGTCACTAACTCCGACGCCACCCCGACTATCCCTTGTTGGCTAGCTAAAATTTGTCTTTGCTTGGTGGTAAGTGCCCGTCTTTTCACCGTATTTCGCGGTAAAAAGGTGGCTCGGCCTAACTTATTAGCCCGCAAATAATTGATGGCTTGCTTAGCAGCTTCATCCGTCGTTACCACCACATTTTGCAACTGCCCGGCTAAGACGGCCTCTAAAGCCTGACTAAATTCTGGGGGAACCGTGATAATTTCGGCAACCGCCCCAATCACCCCAGCTAACTTACCTTTGGCCTGTAAGACCTGCTTAACCCCTTGGTAGTAACCGTCATAACTGGTAGCAACATTTTTTAAGGTCTCGTACCTAGTTTGAGCTTGCTTTAAAATATCGCTGGCTTCATACCAACGTTCCTTTTGATTATCATAGCGTAATTGGTATTTACTTACCTCGCTAGTTAACTCAGCTTGCCGTTGATTTAATTGGGCTACCGTCTCCTTAGCTGCTAGTAAATCGGCTTTAGCCTGGTGCTTTTTTTCTTTGGCTGCTTGATAGGCAGCCTCTAACTCCTTGTGCTTGGCTAAAGCTGACGCCGTTAGTGATTGTGAGTGCTCACTTTCACGTTTTAAATAGGCGTGCTGACTTTGTAAGGCAGACTGTTCCTGGGATTTTTCAAACAGTTCCTGTCTGAGTTTTTCAACTTGTTCGTTTAAAGTTGCTTCGTCAATATTGGCGTCCGCGGTTAATCGGTCAATTTTAGCCTGGTAGTCTGCCTTTTGGGCCTGGACTTGAGCCAGTTGTTCCTCTAATTTGGCCTCTTGCTCCTTTAACTCGCGTAAATTCTTTTGATCGACTTCTAACCGGTCACTAGTATCTTTTCTTTGTAGCTCCTGGTACTCGCGGGTTTGCTTAGAGACCTTTTCTTCCCCACTTAGATAACCCTTTTGCTTGGTCAGTTCTACCAACCTTTCTTGGGCCGCGTCTAATTTAGCCTCTAACTGCTGCTGTTGCTGGTGCAAATTGGCTGTTAATTGTTCTTGCTTGCTAGCACTTTGACTGTGCTTAGCCACTAAGTCCTTAATCTTAGCCAGTTCCGCTTGAATTTCCGCTCGCTTCTGACTCTTAGCCTTAATTTCTAAGACGAGGTTATTTAAATCAAAATAATCGTACTGCTTTTTTTGTTCAAGGTAGTCCCGCGCAATACTTGCTTGTTCTTCTAATGGTTGTTTTTGTTGGTAGAGTTCTGTAATGATGTCTGCCACCCGGTTTAGATGACCGGTTGTTTCTTCTAATTCCTTTTGGGCCCGGTGCTTTTCTTTTTTATACTTTAAGACTCCAGCAACTTCTTCAATCAAGACCCGCCGTTCGAGTGGCTTACTATTAAAGATAGCTTCCACCCGGCCTTGAGAAATAATAGAAAATGATTCCCGGCCTAACCCAGTGTCCATAAATAAATCAACGATCTCGCGTAAGCGGACCTTCTTTTGGTTAATTAAGAATTCGCTCTCGCCATTGCGATAAATCCTCCGGGTAATCACCAATTCCGGTGGCTGTTGTTTTAAAAAGCCGTCACTATTGTCAAGTTCAATCACTACTTCAGCTCGATTAAGTGGGGCGCGTGTTTGGGAGCCGGCAAAAATCACGTCGGGCATCTTACCACCCCGTAAGCTTTTGACCGATTGCTCACCTAAGACCCAGCGTAAGGCCTCGATAATGTTACTCTTACCACTACCGTTAGGGCCAACAATGCCCGTCATCCCGGGCTGAAATTCAATCTTAGTTTTATCGGCAAACGATTTGAACCCATTTAAAGTCAATGCCTTTAACTTCAAAAGTTCTCCCCCTTTAGCCTCTTAATTCCTTCAAGGCTTGGTTAGCCGCCGCCTGTTCAGCCGCCTTCTTAGTATGCCCCGTACCACGTCCGAGTTCTTTTTGGTTAGCAAGTACCGCCACGTAGTACTGCTTGGCATTATCCGGTCCCTTTTCTGCCAACACCTGGTATTCAATCTCACAATCACCATCTTGCTGTAATAACTCTTGCAATTCGGTTTTGTGGTCTAAGAAGTGATCAAACCAGCCCATATCAAGTTTAGGGAAAATAACCTTGCTTATAAAGCTAACAACCGTTTCTTTCCCTTGGTCTAGATATAAAGCCCCAATAAAGGCCTCGAAAATATCGCAAAGTAGCGATGGTCTATTCCTAGCGTTCGCCTTTTCTTCACCCTTACCTAGGCGAATATATTCATCAAAGTGACATTCCTTAGCAAACTTGCTGAAGCTGTCTTCACAAACCATTGCCGCCCGCAAGCGGGAGAGTTTGCCTTCAGGTAAGTTAGGGTAACGCTTAAATAGGTATTCTGATACGCATAATTGCATTACGGCGTCACCTAAAAATTCAATCCGCTCGTAATACTTTAAATTTTCTTTTGGGTGTTCATTCACGTAAGAAGCGTGTGTAAACGCTTCATCAAATAAGGCATAATTTTTAATGTCTATTTGAAAATTATCGTGTAACATTTTAGCTAATCCAATTATCAAATTGATGTCTCCTCTGAAATTTTATCTACATAGTCACTATCAATATTACCTTATCCGCACTAAAATTGCTAGAAAGTTAGGCCAAATAAAAAGAGTGGTAACAAGCTTTCCTGTCCCACTCCTCTTATTTTATTGGCGTGCTGCAATAAACTTAACAGCGTCACCAACAGTTGCGATTTGTTCGGCATCTTCATCTGAAATTTCAGCCCCAAAGGCATCTTCTAATTCCAAGACAAACTCAACAATATCGATTGAATCGGCATTTAAATCGTTTTGGAAGTTCAAGTCGTTAGTGACCTTATCTTCCGGCAACTCAAAACGCTCCGCAATGATTTTGGCAATCTTAGCAAAAATTTCTTCTTCTGTCATAGCCGTATATCTCCTCTACATCTATTTATCACTTAAAAACTAACCTTTTTCAAAAGGACTCAGCAAAAACATTGTAACTACTTTAAGAAAAAAAGTCTAGTTATTTTCGGTTTGCTCACTGCGCTGTTGTTCCAAGTAAGCACTGAACTTCTCCACTACTTGTCCAGCAACAATTTCTCTAATTTGTTTCAAGGTATAGTAAACGGTCTTAGCATCGCTAGCACCGTGCGCCTTAACTACCGGAGCTTTAGCCCCTAACAAGACTGCGCCCCCGTACTGGGATTGGTCAAGTTTACCCTTTAATTCTTTGAAGACCGGCTTTAACATCAAGGCCCCCAATTTACCTGAAACACCAGCAGCCATAATCGCATCTTTTAGTAAGTGTAAAGTTGCAGACGCTGTCCCTTCAATCGCCTTTAAGACCGCGTTACCCGTGAAGCCATCGGCAACCACCACATCACAAACCCCTGTCAATAAGTCCCGGGCTTCGACGTTACCAACAAAGTTGATGCTGTCATCGGCTGCAATTAGTTGGTGAGCTTCAAGGGTTAACTTACTACCCTTGTGTGGTTCGGTTCCGTTATTTAGTAGCCCAATTCTTGGGTTAGCTAACCCCCGTACGTTTTGGGCGTAATATTTTCCTAATAATGCATACTGGTAAAGTTGTTCAGGTTTACCATCCGCATTAGCCCCACTATCTAGAAGGTTAAAGCGACCGTCGCCACTAGTGGCATTTAGGACGGGAAGGGTTGATAACAATCCAGGCCGACTAACACCTTTAACCCGGCCAACAATCAACAAGCCCGCTGTAAGTAAGGCCCCCGTATTGCCACAAGAAAAGAGGGCGTCTGCCTTGTTTTCTTTGACAGCTTGCGCAGCTTGAACCATTGAAGAATCCTTCTTGCGTCTAATTGCCTTAACTGGTTCGTCGTTCATATCGATGACTTCACTCGTATGAATGATTTCAATTCTTTCCATGTTATCAATCAGCGGCTTTACTTGCTGCTCATCACCGTACAAGCAAAATTCTAAATCTGCAAATTCGTCGCGCGCACGTAAAACCCCCTCAACTACCGTCTTAGGAGCATTGTCTCCTCCCATTGCATCCACTGCAATTTTCACTAAAATCATCCTTCCTAATCAAACTTTTGACCCTGACCAACTTTTTGGTGAAGATACTGAATCAACCCAGCATTTTCAGGGTTAGTTAAAAAGTCGGGGGCAGCAAGCACCTGCTGGGCCTCCATTTGAGCTATCTGTAAAATCTTTAAATCCGCGATGGGGTCTCCCACCCGGAAATCAGGAATCCCGGCTTGTTTAGAGCCCAAAACATCCCCGGGTCCCCGTAGTTCTAAGTCCTTTTGGGCAATTATAAAACCATCGTTGGTTTGAACCATCGTCTCCATCCTGGCTTTACCATAATCAGTCTTAGGGTCGGCAACCAATAAACAGTAGGAGGCCTTAGACCCCCGCCCTACCCGGCCCCGTAATTGGTGGAGTTGGGCTAGCCCAAAGCGATCTGCGTCTAAAATAACCATGACCGTAGCATTAGGGACGTCAACACCGACTTCGATTACGGTTGTCGAGACCAGTAAATCGAGCTCATGCTTCTTAAAAGCAGCCATGATTGCTTCTTTTTCCGCCGCCTTCATCTGCCCATGTAATATTCCCACCCGAAAGCGGTCCTTAAATAACTGGGCCAGGTTTGCATAAACTTCCTTAGCGTTTTGGAGGTCAATCGCTTCAGACTCCTCGATTAAGGGGGAAATGACATAGGCTTGGCTGCCTAGCTCCAATTGCTGGGCAACAAAGCCCCACAGCTCCTTAAGTTGCTTTTTTCTTACCCAGGAAGTTTTAATCGGTTTTCGTCCTGCAGGTAATTCATCGATGATGGAAACATCCATCTCACCATAAGCTGTCAAAGCCAGGGTCCTGGGAATTGGGGTGGCGGTCATAGCCAAGACATCTGGCTTAGCCCCCTTTTGGCGTAAATCCTTACGCTGGTTGACCCCAAACCGATGCTGTTCATCGGTTACCACTAAGCCTAACTTTGCAAACTCAACGTCGGCTTGAATTAGGGCGTGGGTACCAATTAAAATATCAATTTCTCCCTTAGCTAGGTGGGCTAACAACTCCTGGCGTAACTTGGCCTTGTTAGAGGTTGTACTTGTCAGTAAGGCAACGTTTACCCCCAGTGGTTCAAAT
This sequence comes from Ligilactobacillus agilis DSM 20509, assembly GCF_001436215.1. Taxonomy (GTDB): domain Bacteria; phylum Bacillota; class Bacilli; order Lactobacillales; family Lactobacillaceae; genus Ligilactobacillus; species Ligilactobacillus agilis. The sequence goes on along the minus strand of NZ_AYYP01000060.1, from coordinate 90,124 downwards.
AAGTCCGCTAGTTTGTCTGCATGCTGTTGGGCCAAGATTTCAGTTGGAGCCATCAAGGTTGCCTGGTAACCAGCAGTCACCGCCGCATACATTGCAATGGCCGCAATGATTGTCTTACCAGAGCCAACATCCCCTTGCAACAAACGATTCATGTGAGCGGGCCGGTGCATATCCGCGCAAATCTCATTTACCACCCGTTTTTGAGCAGCGGTTAACTCAAAGGGCAACGTCTTTATAAAGGCCCGCAGTTCGTCATTATTATACTTTAGGGCAATTCCTTCATCCTTACGGGCTAACTTTTTCATGAATTGGATTCCAGCCTGAAAAAGGAAAAACTCTTCGAAAATAGCAGACCGGCGGGCCAGGTTTGCGGCCTTAGCTGTGGCTGGAAAGTGCATGTCATGAACAATTTGTTGGTGGCTTTCAAGGCGGTACTTAGCCCGTAACTTCACGGGCACCAGGTCTTGTAAAGACTCATGGTATAGTTCATAGGCATCTTTAACCAAGGACTTAATGGTCGTTGCCTTAATTTCCTTACTAGCACGATAGACCCCGGTAAAATCATTTCCCCCCTGGTTAGCCAGTAATTTCATTGCACTTAAAGCTTGCCGCTTAGCATTATACTTACCATAAATTACTATCTCTTTGCCGCTAACCAATTGTTGCTTTAGGTAAGGTTGATTAAAAAAGGTTACCAAAATAACATCGTGTTCTACCAAGAAGCGAAAATTTATCCGACTCTTAGCCCGACCAAAGCGAGCTAAAACCGGCTCTGAAGCCACAATCCCCTTCAAGGCCACCTTTTGACCATCGGCTACTTCTGCTAGGGACTTAACCGCAATATCATCATAGCGAAATGGATAATAGCCTAACAAGTCCGCAATCGTATTAATTCCCAGCTTGTTTAGACCTTGAACTTTCTTAGGACCAACTCCCCGTAAAGTCCCCACACTATCGCTTAATTGTCCGTGCATGACTAAGCCCCCCTTGTAAACCACCATAATCAACTACAAGCTGTGATTAAGGGGGTGTTCCTTTAACCACAGCCTGTTTAGTAACATTATTCTACTGAAATTAAGTATGGGTAGACTGGTTGATTACCAGCGTGAATTTCAACTTCAATATCTTCATCTAACTCTAAAGCCGCTTCCTTAATCGCTTGGGCTTCTGTTTCTGATCCATCTTGCCCATAGATAATTGTCACAATTTCGCTATCTTCATCTAGCATCTTGCTAATCATCTGTGTAGCAGCTGCTTGTCTATCTGGGTTAGTTACGACAATTTGACCGTCGACAATTCCCATATAGTCATCCTTCTTGATGGCTTGACCTTCAATCGTTGTATCACGAACAGCAATTGTTACCTGCCCAGACTTAACCCCGTCTAATTCAGCTAACATCGCCGCCTTATTTTCTTCTAGACTAGCATCTTTATCAAAGCCTAGCATTGCAGAAAGTCCTTGGGAAATAGTCTTCGTTGGTACTACTTCAGCAGCAACTTCAACCACTTCTGTAGCTTGCTCGGCTGCCATGAAGATATTTTTATTATTAGGTAAAATTAAGACTTTCTTCGCCTTGGTTTCTTTAATGGCATCAACAATATCCTGGGTGCTTGGGTTCATGGTTTGACCACCACTTAGGATATAGGTAACTCCTAGACTCTTGAAGAGCTTGGCAACTCCGTCACCAGAAGCAATTGCAATTACCCCATAATCACCGGTTAATTCTTTATTTACTGCCACTTCGTCTGCCGCTTGTTCTTCATCTTTTTCTAAAATTGTTTCGTGTTGCAACCGCATGTTATCAACCTTAACCTTGATAAGGGAACCGTAACTTTGCCCTAAGGTTAAGACCTTCCCAGGTTGTTCCGTGTGAACGTGCACCTTAACGATTTCATCATCAGCGATTACTAACAAGGAATCCCCAATGGCAGCCAGGGCAGCATAGAAATCATCGTAGTTAAATTCATGTTCAACCGAACGGCCGGCTCCTAAGCGAACCATGATTTCAGTACAGTAACCGTACTTAATATCTTCTGTATGCAGCTGACTTTGAACGCTCTTATGGTGCTCTGCGTTAACCATTTCGTCCATTTCAACTACAGAAGGTTGGTGACTTTCTTGGCGTTCACGCCCACTTAAGGCATCAGCGAAACCTTGGTAAACAAAGGTCAAGCCTTGACCACCAGAATCGACTACCCCAACTTCTTTTAGAACCGGTAATAAATCAGGGGTTGTTTGTAAGGCTGCGTCAGCCGCTTCATAAGCAGCTTGCATTACAGCAAGGCAATCATCGCTGGTCTTAACCAACTTGCGCGCAGCCTCTGCGGCCTTTCTTGCAACCGTTAGGATTGTCCCTTCGGTTGGCTTCATTACCGCTTTGTAGGCCATTTCCACCCCAGCAGATAAAGCGTCAGCTAAATCTTGAGCTGTTAGAGTTTCCTTTTTAGCGGTACTCTTACTGAACCCTCTAAAAATTTGGGAGAGAATAACCCCAGAGTTACCCCGGGCTCCCATCAACAATCCCTTAGCTAAGGCCGTAGCCAATTCACCTACATTACTTGTAGTTGATTCAGACACATACTTTTCCCCACTAGCCAGTGATAGGTTCATATTAGTCCCCGTATCACCATCCGGCACAGGAAAGACGTTTAAAGAGTTGATAAATTCAGCGTTGCTATTCAGTCTTTTTGAACTGACTAGCACCATCTTGCGAAATTCCGTTTCCGTAATTTTTGTTACTTTCAAAATGTACTTTCCTCCTTGGCTTGTTAATCAATGTTAGTCTTCGATTACCCGAACACCTTGTACGATGACGTTAACTGATCTAGCAGTTACCCCTAACATCGAAGCCAAATTATATTTAACTTTTTCTTGAACGTTATGGCAGACCTCGGAAATCTTAGTCCCATAACCCGCGATAATATAAACGTCGATTGCAACGCCATCATCTTCTTGACGGACAACTACCCCTTTTGCATAGTTATCCCGCTTTAAAATTTCATTTAAATTATCTCGAATCTGATTCTTACTTGCCATGCCGACAATTCCAAAAATTTCGGTGGCAGCTCCACCTACAACAGTGGCAATTACATCATTACTAATGTCGATCTTACCAAATTGGTTTTGAATCTTTACAGCCATTTTAATATAGCCTCCTTAATTTTCCAGACAATCTTATCAATATTTTAGCATAGTCGCTAGATAAAAAAAAGCTATCTCCCATTTACCACCAATTCTTACCTTAACTAACAATCCTTATTTTACCAACTTTTTTGCCTGACAAGTATTTTTTCTTTACAGGTTTTTCTTGCAATTAAGGTCTATCTATGATAATTTTATTTAGTGAGTGAGTAAGCAGATTACTCTATGAATTAGTATTGAATTAGGAGGAAATAACCATGGCAAAAGATTTCGTTACAGGTCGTAAGACTACTTTTGGTAAGAAGCGTTCACACGCTTTAAACCAAACTAACCGTAGCTGGAAGCCAAACTTGCAAAAAGTGCGCATCTTGGTTGATGGTAAGCCAAAGCGCGTTTGGGTTTCAACTCGTGCATTAAAATCAGGAAAAGTTACTCGCGTTTAATTGCGAACTAAAACGGACCTAAGTAAGTTGCTTACTTAGGTCCGTTTTTTATTGCTATTGCTTAATCCCTACTTTGGATGACACACACAACTCCCTCACTAAAGGCAAAGTGTGCTTTTTCTTCCATAAATTCGTTACTAGCCAGGCTAATCGGCCGGTTAAATTTAGCTTTAGCCAGGCGGTACTTAGTATTAAAGAGACTCAAATCCTTAACCGCCGTTAAGGGGATAAAGGCTAAATAGGTCATCTGCGCTTCTTTTAGGAGCTGATATTCTCCCGGTAAATAAAAGCTCACACTATTTTGACAGTCAAACAGCCGCACCTTAGTAGCCAGGTGTTCAAACTCCGGTCCTAGGACTAAAAAGATATTTGCCAATAAGTGATCCAGCCTCCCACCGGTTGCCCCATAGATATTGATCTTATCTACCCGGGGAAAATATTTTTCAGTCATCAAGACGGCTAGTTGCGTATCCGTATAATCTTTTTCACTGCGCGCAGCAATTATCTTTTGCGCCCTAACTTGAACTAAGAACTGATCCCGACTAGAAGCTGAATCAAAGTCGCCTATGGCTAAATTAGGGCTAATCCCTAGCTCGCATAAGGCCACCGCCCCTTGATCGGCCCCAACCCAAATAAAGTCTTGTGCGTGCTTAGTTGCTAACTGCTCAAAATTTGCAGGCCAAAATTGCTTGGGACCACCAACTAAAATATTAGCTTCCATTAACCTTGTGCCAATTCCTTTAACAGTGCGACTTGTTTGGCAGGGTCGTCACTTCCAAAGACAAAGGATCCGGCAACTGCAACATCGGCTCCGGCAGCGGTCACCGTCTTAATCGTGTCAGCATTAACACCCCCGTCTACTTCAATTTCAAACTGAAGCCCCGCTTGTAAGCGCAACTGTGCCAATTCCTTAACCTTACTTACAGTCTCAGATAAAAAGGCCTGGCCCCCAAAGCCTGGATCAACCGTCATAACTAGAACTTGGTCGACTAACGGTAATACTTCCTTAATCGCCGCTACCGGTGTGCCCGGGTTAATAACTACTTCAGCTTTAACCCCGGCTTGCTTGATTTGACTTAACACCCGGTGAATGTGTGCAGTGGCTTCGATGTGAACCCCAATGATATCTGCCCCAGCCTGCGCAAAGGCTTTAATATACTTTTCAGGATTAATAACCATTAAATGGCAATCGAATACCTGGCTAGAATGTGGGCGTAACGCCTTTACCACGTTAGGTCCAAAGGTTAAGTTATCTACAAACTGTCCATCCATAATATCAATGTGCAAGTAAGGTGCATTTTCAACCCGCTTTACTTCTGTCTTTAACTCTGCAAAATCTGCGCTCAAAATCGATGGTGCAATCTTCATACATAATTCCCCCACTATCTATACTTTGGTTTTTGATTTAATATCATTTCATGTAATTGTAAGTAATTGTCATAACGCGACTGCCTAATTTCCTTCTTAGCTACGGCCTCCTTAACGGCACACTGGGGCTCATTAACATGCAGGCAGGCCCTGAATTTACAAGCACCTTGTCTTTGTCTAAACTCTGGGTAAAGTAAGGGGAGTTCTTCTTTACTGATATTTAAAATATCAAACGAAGAAAAGCCCGGGGTGTCGGCAATCAAACTCCCCTTAATGTCTAGGAGAGTTACCCTTCTAGTGGTATGTTTTCCCCGCGAGAGTGCCTTAGAAACCTGGCCCGTCTCCAAATCTAGGTCTGGTTTAAGTTTATTTAACAACGTTGACTTTCCTGCCCCAGTCTGGCCCATTACCACCACAACTTGGCCAACCAAGTTAGCTAGTAGGTCTTCAAAGACCTGCTCATCAGTAGCCTTAGTCTGAACATAGACGGGGTAGAGCTGGCTATAATAAGCCATTACCTCTTGCATTTCTGCTTGCTTCGCTGCTGGTAATAGGTCGTACTTAGAAAAGTATAGCAGCGGTTTTATTCCATTTGACTCTAGCATTAATAATTGCCGGTCTAACAGGTTACTGGTAAAAGTTGGCTGGCAGCAAGCCGTTACCACAATCGCACTGTCTACATTAGCCACCGGTGGTCTTACCAACTGGTTAGTTCGTGCTTCAATTTTTAAGATATAGCCTTCATCCGGTTTTTCAGCCTTTAACTCGACCCAATCACCTACCAGTGGACTTTGCCCTTTCTTTCTGAAATTTCCCCGGGCACGCGTCCGGTATAATACTCCGTCTTCCCCCATTACGTCATAGTACCCGCTTAAAGATTGACGAATTTGTCCTCTGATCAAAATATCACCTCTTCATTAATGATCTACATTATTATTTTCAGCAATTACTTGTCCATCACGTACCACCTTAAACTTACCAGTTTCTTCAGGCTTCAAGGTAAAGGTTAGTGAGAAATTCGTGTCCTTGGTAATTGTAGCCGTTTGGTAGACGTCACTATATCTATGGTTACTATCTGCGATGTAGATTTGGACCTTATTGTTTCCGGCGTTAGTAGCGGCATAAGGAACCTCAACGTCAAAGCTAAAGGTGGTTGCCCCCGTAGTCGTATCAGTTGATGAGCTAGCTGCATTACTGCTAGTGTAGCTACTACCATCATTTTTAGCAATCGTAACCGTTAAGGTATCGCCTGCTTTAACCTTAGTGCCAGCCTGTGGCTGTTGGGCGATTACCATTCCTGGTAAAGAGGAACTATCCGCCTCATTAACTACCAGTTTTAAACCTAAGTCGTTTGCGTAATCTTGGGCACTTTTTTCGGTATAGTTACTCAAATCACGCAGGCGTTCACTCTTAGCCCCGGCACTAACGGTGAAGATAACGTTAGTTTCATTAAAACTAACTTTTTTGTGTGCACTAATACTTTGACTAATTATTCGGCCCTTAGCCACTTTATTTGAATACTGCCCCGTCTTAGTAACACTAACCCCTTTTTTAGTCAGCTTTTTAGCTACCGTCTGATAATTCTGGCCCCGGTAATCTCCAAACGGCTCTTTACGCTGGCCCTTAGATAAGACCACGTCAATTTTACTCTTTTGTTTAACAGTCGTATCCGGTTCGGGGTTGGTTGTAATAATTTGGCCACTATAATACTTAGAACTATAATGACGTCTAATCTTGCCTAGCGCTAACTTTTCACCGTTGAGACTTTCCTGGGCTTCAGCAATCGTCATCCCCCGTACGTCTGGAACGGTAACTTCTTTAGGACTCATCAACAAGTAAACCAGTCCCGCTATTAACATCAAACTTACAACTAGCAAGCCACCTAGCAAGACTTGTCGCCGTTTCTTAGTGAACTTTTTTGGGGGCTGACTTGCCTCATCCTTAATGTTAGGCAGAACCATGGTCTCTGCTTCCACCTGCTGACGTCCATGCCACTTAGGCTCGTTAAGTCGGCTTTGATCTAAAGCGTTACTCAAATCCATTTCCATCTCATCGACGTTTTGATAACGGCTGGCTAAATCTTTAGCCGTCGCATGGAGGACCACATTTTCTAGTGATTGTGGAATCTGTTGGTCATATTCCTTAACTGAAGGCATCTCACTTTGGTAGTGTTTTAAAGCAATCGCCACCGCCGTTTCCCCTTCATAAGGAACGTGACCCGTTAACATTTCAAAGAGAATAATTCCTAAAGAGTAGATGTCGGATTGCTTGGTAATAATACTTCCCCGCGCCTGCTCAGGAGAGATGTAATGAACCGACCCCATCAAGGTATTAGTCCTGGTCATGGTATCTTCTGCTACCGCCACCGCAATCCCAAAGTCAGTAATCTTAATATTACCCTCAGTATCTATTAAAATATTTTGGGGTTTCAAATCCCGGTGGATAATTCCGTGACGGTGGGCTTCCTTTACAGCTGACAAAATTTGGAGCATGATTTCAACCACCCGTGGATAGGTTAGGGGGTGATGACTTTCGATATATTCCTTTAAATTAGTGCCAGGTACATATTCCATCACTAAATACTGGAGCCCATTTTTTTCGCTAATATCATAAATATTAACAATGTGCGGGTTGGATAACTCGGTTAAAGCCCGGGCCTCCCTATGAAATCTCCTTAAGGCAGCAGAATCATCCCGCAAGTCTAACCGTAAGATTTTAATCGCTACTTCCCGGTTTAAAAAGATATCTTCAGCCAGGTAAACCGTAGCCATTCCGCCTTCCCCAAGGGTGCGAATAATTTTATAACGTTCATTTAGTAAGTATCCGGCCTGCATTAGCTACTCACCTCACTATCTAAGTGAACAAGTAGCAAGGTAATGTTATCTAAGCCCCCGGCTTGATTAGCCAAGGAAATTAGTTGCTGACACTTGCTAGCTAAATCTCCTGCTTCTTCTAAGACCTGTTGCAGTTGCGCTTCAGACACCATATTCGTTAACCCGTCACTGCAAAGTAACAAGTAGTCATTTAGCTTACTAGGATAAATATTAGCTTCCAACTTAGCAGAAGTAGAAATTCCTAAGGTACGCGTAATAATATTTTTTTGCGGGTGACTTTGGGCTTCTGCCGGACTAATTTTACCTTGCTTAACCAACTCATTAACTAACGAATGATCCTCCGACAATTGGAGGAGTTGACCATCACGCAATAAATAACCCCGGCTATCTCCAATATTTGCTAGAACAAATTCATCCGCAAAAACTAACACGCACACCAAAGTCGTCCCCATTCCGTGTAGATCACGGTATTGGGCCGCCTTTTCTAAAATCACTTCATTTTCTGCACTCACAACTTGTTGGAGCCACTTTAGCCCGGCTTGAGCCTCATAAAAATCAGTCTGTTCAAATTGATAACCCAAGTGAGAGACTGCCATTTCCGAAGCTACCTCACCACCTTGGTGACCTCCCAGTCCATCTGCTACAATTCCTAAGACTATTCCAGCCTTATTCTTGAAGTAGCCTACGCTGTCTTCGTTATTTTTTCTCGCTTTACCTACATCACTTCGATAGCTGACCTTCACTTTAATCATCCCCTAACTTTTTCTTTTGCAAGTTAGCAATAAAAAAGCCGTCTGATAGGTAATCATCAGGATAAATCGTCAATCCTAATTCTTGTCTATCAGCTTTCAAATTATACGCTGTCTTAGTTTTAACTTGTTCAAACTCAGGGTGCTTAGCCAAAAAAGCAGTCACCACTCTTTGGTTTTCCTGGCTAAGAATGGTGCAGGTACTATAAGTCAAGTAGCCACCTTCCTTTACACTGGCGGCCACTGCATCCAGGATTGCTAATTGAATTTTACTTAAATTTTGTGAATCTTCTTCAGACTTACTATACTTTATCTCTGGTTTCCGGCGTAACAATCCTAACCCAGAACAAGGTGCGTCTACTAAGACCTTATCGAATTGGCCTGCTTTAAATTCAGTTGCTACCATCCGGGCATCCAGTTGTTGGGGGGTAACTAAGTTTGAAACTTGCGCCCGCTTCGCATTTTCTGCGATTAACTTCACCTTGTGCTTATGAATATCTAATGCAACTACCGTCCCAGTTGTTAGTCCCATCGCAATCTGAGTGGTTTTTCCCCCAGGAGCAGCACAGGCGTCTAACACTTGTTCAGGCCCAGCAATAGCCATCGATTCTACTGCTAGCATCGCACTTTCATCTTGGACGATAACTTCCCCCGCCTTAAAAGTGTGACTAGCAGGGACAAAGCCCCCACTAACTCTTAATGCTAAGGGGGTTACCGGACTAGTTGTTACCTCAAAGCCTTCTGCTTGCAGCTTTTCTCTAGCTTGAGTCGGACTGACAAGCTTGGTGTTAACCCGGACGGTTTGCTCAGGGGCTTGGTTAATACTTGCTAAGATGCTCCTAGCCTTAACTAAACCAACTTCACCAATTAACTTTTCTACTAGCCACAAGGGGCAACTGGCTTCAACACTTAAGCGTTCAGTTTCATCTGCAATTAAAGCCGTCGACCGTAGTCCCTGGCGTTCAATTTCATGCAAGACCCCCGTAACGAACCTACGAACTCCTTCATGGCCTCTAACCTTAGCAATTTCAATACTTTCGTTAAAAACGGCCCGCTTGGGAATTTTATCTAAATACTCCAACTGATAAATAGCTACCAAGAATAAAACTTCGACCCAAGCTTCTAACTTAGCCGGTTTCTTAATAAAGGGCTTTAACCAGTAACGAAGCGTTAATTGGCGCTGAATCACCCCGTAAACAAGGGTAGTTAGCAGGTGGGCATCACGTTTGTCTAGTTGGTACTTAGTGATAGTTTGGTTCAAAGCCAAATTGGAGTAGGACCCCTGTTTAAAGACCCGGGTCAAAATTTCAACCGCTAAATAACGGGGCGAAGCTTTAAGTTTTCTATTTGGCACCAATAATTACCTGCCCTTCACGTAAACCTTGACCCACCCCATTTAAGTAAGCCGTCACTTGCATCCGGGGCTTGCCAGCCGGTTGTAACTCATTTACCTGGTAAACACTACCGTCAGCGGCTGCTAACTTTAATTCATGCTTAGTCACGGCAACAACTGCCCCCGCAGGCAAGCTAGTTGTTTCAGCTAACGGGGTCACATCCCAAAGTTTAGTCCGTTTACCGTTAAAGTTTTCAAAATAAGCCCCAGGGGCTGGACGAAGAGCGCGCACCTTCCAGTCTATTTGCTTGGCATTTAAAGTTAAGCTTAATTTTTCTTCTTCGGGCTTAATTGTTGGTGAAAAGACCACTTGGCTTTCGTCTTGTTTTTGTGCCACCAGTTCACCTGCAACTAGTTTAGGTAGGGTGGCTAATAAGGTATCCCGCCCTAGGATACTCATTTTGGCAAAAATTGAGCCAGTATCATCATGCGGACCAATTGGTAATTTAGCTTGAGCTAGCATGTCACCAGCATCCATCTTCTTAACCATGTAAATAATAGTGACCCCGGTTTCTTGATCACCGTTCATAATTGCGTATTGGACCGGTGCGCCCCCACGATACTTAGGAAGCAGTGAGCCGTGAACGTTGACGGCCCCAACCTTAGCGGCAGCAATCAACTTAGTAGGTAAGAATTGTCCAAAAGCCGCCGTGACAATCAAGTCAGGCGCTAAGGAAATTACCCGTTGCATCTCCTCGCTGCCACTCAACTTTTGCGGTTGTAAGACTTCGATGCCATGCTTAAGTGCTACTTCTTTAACCGGTGACGGGGTTAAAATCCGCTTCCTGCCGACAGGTCGATCCGGTTGTGTCACTACTGCTAACACTTCGTAATCATTGGTTTGAATTAATCCTTCTAAAATTGGGGCTGCAAACGCAGGGGTCCCCATAAATACAACTGATGTCATTATTTCACGTCCTTAAATAAAATTAATTGGTTCCCTATCAATCACAATCCTCAAACCTTGGCGTTCTTCTTTTTGACTGATAAGAAGTAAATGTTGCAGGTAATCTTCCAGTAAACTTTCCCGCTTATACTTTATTACTAACTGATAATAATAGCGGTTATTAACCCTCATCACAGACCGTGGACTCGGCCCTAAAATTTGTGCTGTGGGCGATAAGACTTGCTTTAGTTGCCCTGCAATCTGAAAAATCTTTTTAGCCGCCGTGGCTTCATCGCGGTAACTAGTCGTAATTTTAATCGTATAAAAGTACGGTGGGTAACCTCCTCGGTGACGCACCGCCATTTCCATTCGAAAGTAGCGTTCATAGTCTTGCTTTTGCGCCAATTTAATCGCGTAATTTTCGGGATTAAAGGTTTGAATCAGCACTTCCCCCTGTTTTTGCGCCCTGCCAGCCCGACCGCTAACCTGGGTTAACAGTTGGAAAGTACGCTCACTTGCCCGAAAATCCGGCAATTCCAAGGCGGTATCTGCGTTTAAAACTCCGACTAACGTTACGTTAGGAAAGTCCAAGCCCTTGGCAATCATCTGGGTGCCTAGTAAGATATCGGCCTTTCTAGCCCCAAACTGCCGTAATATTTTTTCATGGGCACCTTTTTTGCGGGTAGTGTCTACGTCCATCCGCAAAATCCGGGCGGTTGGCAATAACTCTTTTAGCTCCGTTTCCACCTTTTCGGTCCCGGTGCCGTAATAGCCAATCCGCTTACTATGGCAACTAGGACATACGGAAGGAATTCCTTGTTCATGCCCACAATAATGACACCGCATTGAATGACTATCTAAGTGCATTGTGAGCGAGATGTCGCAGTTAGGACACTTTAAAACAAAGCCGCACTCCCGACACATTGCAAACGACGAATATCCCCGCCGGTTAAGCATTAACACTACCTGCTCTTTTTGGGCTAACTTCTGTTTAATTGCCGCCAAAAGTACCTGAGAAATATCTTGAACTGGCGCTGTCATTATTTCTTTTTTCATATCAATTAGACTAACGGCTGGCAAGGCCTTGCCATTTGCCCGGTGCGTTAATTTTAACCAGCCGTAAACCCCTTTTTGCGCCCGGGCTCGGGTTTCCAAGCTTGGAGTAGCACTGCCTAAAATTAACGGGCAAGCATGATACTCACTGCGCCAAATTGCCACATCACGGGCATGATAGCGGGGCATATCATCTTGTTTATAACTGGCCTCGTGTTCTTCGTCCATAATAATTAACCCTAACTTAGGTAATGGAGCAAAAATAGCCGACCTTGCCCCAACCACTACCTGGGCTTCTCCACGCTCAATCCTACGCCACTCATCATACTTTTCGCCGTCGGATAGGCCACTATGGAGCATGGCAACTTCCTTGCCAAAGCGTGCTTTTACCTGACTGACCATTTGGGGGGTCAGCGAAATTTCGGGAACTAGTAATAAGGCTTGTTTACCCTGGGCTAAGACATGAGAAATCGCATGTAAATAAACTTCGGTCTTGCCACTACCTGTTATCCCTTGAAGTAAGAAAGTCTGGGCCTTACCTTCATCGCTAGCTTGATTAATCGCTTGAACGACTTGGGCTTGTTGCGGAAGAAGGCTCTTAGCCTCGGTTTTTACCACCTCTTGCTTATAGGGGTTACGATAACTTTCAACTTTACTTTGCTTCAGCCAGCCCTTTTCAGCCCCTGCTTTAAAAATAGCCGCACCTAAGCCCGTTTTTGCTTGGGCATTTGCTTGAAAGACCTCTTTATCAAGTGGCAAGGTCTGGAGGTAGTCTAGTAATTGGGCTTGTTTTTTAGCTCCCTTTCTCAGCTTAGTCTTGGCAGCCTGCAACTCTGTTTCGCTAAGGCTACGCTTAATTGCCAAGACTAGCTTAGACTTAGCCCGGTCTTTGACATGATAATTAATTTCTATTTTACCCTGCTTACTCAAAGGCGCTAGCAGCTTTTTTTGTTCGGGGCTTAACTTGGCTAAAGCTAGTTCATCTTTTTGAGCAAACATTTCCCTAACCGCTGGCGTAACCTCTGAGGTCGTTAAACTCACAGTTTTTGTGTAAGCTGCTTTCATCGCCGCCGGAAGCATCGCCTGTAGACACGTAATCTTAAAAGCATAAGTATAACGTGCTAACCAGTCCGCCATTTGCAACGCCTCTTGGTTTAAGACCGGCCGTAAATCCTGCACTTCTAAAATAGGTTTTAGCTTAGCGCTGCTTGTTAAGGGATTTTCAGCACTAACTGCTACCACAAAGCCTTGCACCCGTCTTTTTCCCCGACCAAAACCGACTACAACTCTCATCCCAGCTTCAACTTGCCCAGCTAATTCTGGGGGAATCACGTAAGTGTAAGGCTGATTGGTTTGCATGGTAGCGACGTCAACAATCACTTGTGCATACTGAGTTTTCATTTCATCCACCTACATCAACCTAACAATTTCATCAAGAATGGCTCCGGCTATCACCTGTTTAGAAGCCCGCTTTAAATGCTTTGGCTCTTGGTTTTTAGTTAGCAATGTCACTTCGTTACTGTCACTGGCAAAACCAATATCCTTGCGAGCAACATCATTAGCAACCAGTAAATCCAAATTTTTCTTAGTCAACTTAGCCTGAGCGTTTGCCAACAGATTTTCTGTTTCGGCAGCAAAGCCTACTAAAAGTTGGTTGCGCTTAGTTTGGCCTAGACCAAACAGGATATCTTCATTTTTTACCAACTCTAAGTGCCAACTAGCATTTTCCTTCTTGATTTTTTGACTTGCTACTTTTTTAACCCGGTAATCCGCAACTGCTGCTGCCATTATTACTACGTCTGTAGTAGGGTAGGCTCGTTTGACTGCTGTTGCCAACTCGGCTGTGGTCTCAATTCCTATAAATTTAACTCCCATAGGCTGAGGGAGCGCGCTGGGTCCAGAAATCAAGGTGACCTCTGCGCCACGCTGAGCAGCCGCGCTTGCTAGGGCGTAGCCCATTTTACCACTAGAGCGGTTAGCAATGTAACGCACCGGATCAATTTCTTCATGCGTTCCCCCCGCGGTAACTACCACCCTTTTTCCCTTTAAATCCTGCTTAACTTCTAACTGTTGAACTAACCAAGCATATATTTCTTCAACTTCAGGCATCCGGCCTTGGCCTTCATACCCTTCCGCTAAAAAGCCCCGCTTAGTCTCTAAGACTTTAATACCGTCTGCTTGTAGGCGGGCCAAATTTCTTTGGGTTGCTTGATTAAGTAACATGTGCTCATTCATTGCTGGCACAACATACTTAGGACAGGTACTAGCCAGTAGGGCCGTGGATACAAAGTCGTCGGCCAAGCCCGTAGCCATTTTGGCGATAATGTTAGCCGTTGCTGGAGCCACGATTGCTGCTTGACTCCAATCAGCTAAATCAATGTGAGGCACAAAGTCTTGATTATTTTCAGCAAATAAATCTGTATAAACTTGGTGCTTGGTCAAAGTTGCCAACGTTAAAGGTTGAATAAACTTCTGGGCTTCCTTGGTCATTGCCACTCTGACCTGGGCCTTATTTTTAATGAACATTCTAACTAAGCTCACTACCTTATAACTAGCAATTCCTCCGCAAAGATAAACTGCAATTCTTTTTCCTTCCACGGCACTTCCTACCCTTCAAAATAATCTAGTCTAATTGTATCAAGTTTCACCTAAGATACCAAGTTATAATGGTTTGCCATCAACGCCAACAAAAAAGGGACAAAAGAAATTGTTCTTTCATCCCGTAAGTATTTCTTAATTCAGTTTAGTCCTGCTTAATTTTCAAATCACCAGCAACAACTTCTTCAAGCGCCTTGCCAACACTTTTAACTGATTCATACTCGCTTAACATTGGTAATTCACCAGCGTCTAATTCGTGTGCCCGCTTAGATGCTAACATAATTAGCGAGTAACGTGAGTCTACTTCTTCCAATAAATCATCTACAGAAGGATATAAAATCATTTCAATACATCTCCTAGTTGTTTTTTATAATCTGGCAAGAAACGTTTTACGCGCCAACGTTCCGCCCGAATAATCGTCTTAATCTTTTCGGCAGCCGCTTCAACTTCATCATTAACCACGGCATAGTCGTAATTTTGCATCATTTCGATTTCATCAACCGCTTTTTTCATCCGCATATCAATGACGTCTAAATCGTCAGTGCCCCGATTTACCAAACGTTGTCTTAATTCCATTAAGTCTGGGGGCGTCAAAAAGATAAACAGTCCATCCGGTACTTTTTCCCTAACCTGCATCGCGCCCTTAACTTCGATTTCTAAAAAGACATCCTTGCCTTCATCCAACATCTCATTGACATATTTTAACGGGGTTCCGTAATAATTGTCAACGTACTGAGCATATTCCAGCATGCCACCTTCAGCGATTTCCTTTTCGAATTCTTCCTTGGTTACGAAATAATAGTCCTTACCATTAACTTCTCCAGGACGCATTTGTCGAGTGGTCATTGAAACAGAATAATCAAACTTATTATTATCCTGGGCAAAAATTGCCTTTCTTACCGTTCCTTTACCAACTCCAGATGGTCCAGAGAGCACTATTAACATTCCTCTTTTCGACATGCTTGAAAACTCCTCAAAATTATAGTGTTAACTATTATATTGCACTTATTTTTAATTTTTTGCAAGCCTTGATTGCTAAATCTGGACCTAATTTTATTTAGTCACCAAAAAATCAAACGTATTTTTGAAAAAAAGACTTGCGTTTTTGAACGCTTGTTCTTATAATATAAATAAAGTCACGAACGGATGTTTTTAGGAGGGATTTTTACATGTCACTTTTACAACACAAATTACTACAATCACCTTTTATCAAGCACTTAAAGACCACCCTATCCCAGCAAGTTGAAAACTTTTTTGCCCCTGGTTGGCAAGAAACTGCCACTGAGTCGGAAATAACTACCCCGGTACAAATCATGCCTCTTTTCCAGGTCGAGTTGTTCATCAACAAGGCTATTATTAAACGCCAACCAGTGCAACTCGCCCTTAAAACTCCAACTGGAATCGAACAATTAACCGGCATTTTACACTACCAGTCAGTCAAGGGACAACAATTACTGATTCTACGGCAGGCCAATGTCATGCGGCCTCTTAAAACAATGGATGTTCTCTACATCCAACTAAGCCCGACTACCAATCAACTAACTAACTACCGTGAACTTGCCTAGCAGGTCTAATTAAAAAACGCTTGAAATCAGTCATTAAAACTGATTCCAAGCGTTTTTCACGTTTTTTACCCTTATTAGCTTAGTACATTTCTAAGTATTGATCGCGTTCCCATTGAGAAACTTCTAACCGGTAAGCATCCCATTCAAGCCGCTTACCTTCCATGAAGTTAGAGTAAAGGTGGTTGCTTAAAGCATCCTTAATCACTTCATCTTCACGCATTGCTTTTAAGGCATTGTGAAGGGTAGATGGTAAGTCAACAATTCCGGCAGTCTTTCTTTCATCTTCGGTCATAGAATAGATGTTTCTATCAACTGGTTGAGCAGGTTCAATCCTATTCTTCAACCCATCTAAACCAGCAGCCAATACTGCAGCTACAGCCATGTATGGGTTAGCTGATGGGTCTACTGACCGCAATTCTAACCGTGTAGAAGCACCACGTGCTACTGGGACACGAACCATTGGTGAGCGGTTATGGCCTGACCAAGCAACGTAAACAGGGGCTTCATACCCTGGAACTAAGCGCTTGTATGAGTTAACTGTTGGGTTAGTTAGGGCCGTAAAGTTACGGGCATGTTTTAAAATCCCGCCTAAGAAGTAGTATGCTTCCTTAGAGAGTTGTTCTTGACCATTTTCGTCAAAGAAGGCATTACCATCCTTAGTAAACAATGACATATTCAAGTGCATCCCTGAACCATTAATTCTTTCAAGTGGTTTAGGCATGAAGGTAGCATGCAAGCCGTGCTTTCTAGCTACCGTCTTAACTACGAGTTTAAAGGTTTGAATGTTATCACAGGCCGTTAAAGCATCAGCATACTTAAAATCAACTTCGTGTTGACCAGGAGCTACTTCGTGGTGTGATGCTTCAACATCAAAACCTAACTTTTCTAATTCCAACACAATATCTCTACGGCAATTTTCACCCAAGTCCATTGGTGCTAAATCGAAGTAACTACCATGGTCGTTCAAATGAGTGGTTGGTTTGCCTGTTTCAGGATCTAACTTAAATAAGAAAAATTCTGGTTCTGGCCCGATATTAAAGTCAGTAAAACCTAATTCTTTCATTTCATCTAAAATGCGAATTAAGTTGTTACGAGGGTCACCGTAAAATGGTGTCCGATCAGCATTATAAACTTCACAAATAATCCGCGCTACCTTACCATGTTCATTTCCCCAAGGAAAAATCATCCAAGTTGATAAGTCTGGGTAAAGCCACATATCACTTTCTTCAATCCGAACAAAACCATCGATTGATGATCCATCAAACATTAGCTTATTATCAAGCAATTTATCCAGCTGACTGATTGGCACTTCAACATTCTTGATTGTCCCGTATAAGTCAGTAAACATTAAGCGTAAAAATTTAACATCTTCTTCTTTAGCAATCCGGCGGATATCATCCTTGGTATAAGTAGCCTTTGCCATTTAAACTCGCTCCTTGTAATCTATTTTAGAGATTGCGATTATTTCTGAAAGAAAAGCCATCATTCTTACTTAAACCACTAACATTGATGAATTCATCCCGTAAAATACGCCGGACATCTTCGTCAGTTAATGGCTTAGAACGCTGAGCCTGTTTTTGAGCTTCCTTTTGGGCCTGCTCTTCGTAAATCCGCTTAATTCCCGCCATATTGATGCCATCAGCTAGAAAATCCTTAATTTCTAGTAACTTATCAATATCATTTAGGGAATACATACGCCGATTTCCCTCATTACGTTCAGGAATAACCAATCCCTGCTCTTCATAATAACGGATCTGCCTTGCGGAAAGGTTCGTTAATTTCATAACTGTCCCAATCGGTAAAACGGCCTGTGAACGCCGGAGCTCTTTTTCCTTCATAACAACCCTCCTCTGAATTACAAGCCTATAATAACAAGCCTAAAATCGTTTGTCAATAACCAATGTTAGATTTTATAACATTAACTTTTTAACCTTGATAAAAAGTCTCGTTAACCGCATTTGAAATTGCAATCTTAACGTGTTCGTAAGAAAGTCCCCCTTGAATATAGAGGGCGTAAGGCTCACGCAATGGACCATCACTAGATAATTCTACAGTTGAACCTTCAGTAAAACTTCCCGAAGCCATAATCACTTGATCTTCATAGCCATCCATGTAACTAGGAACCGGATCAACATATGAATTTAAGGCGGAATAGTGCTGAATACATGCACAGAATTTAATCATCGGTTCTGGTTGATGGAAGATTACCGTTTGAACTAAGTCGGTTCTAGGCGCGTCCCAGGCAGGGGAAACTTCGAGTCCCATTTCTGCTAACAAGGCCGCTGTATAAATTGAGCCCTTAATAGCCTGCACAGTTGTATGGGCTGCCATAAAGAAACCTTGGTAAAAGTCACGCATATAACCCCAGGTAGGTCCTTCTCCCTTCCCAACTCCGGGAGCTACTAAGCGTGCAGCCGCCCCTTCAATCAAATCATGGCGTCCAACTAAAAAGGCCCCGCCTTTAACGATTCCAGCCCCTGCATTCTTAAAGAGTGAACCAGCCATTAAATCAGCTCCATAAAAAGTTGGTTCAGTTGTTTCCGAAAACTCACCATAGCAGTTATCGATAAAAATTACTGCCTGTGGGGCGACTTGTTTTACGAACTCAATCATCTCTTTGATTTCAGCAACCACAAAACTATCCCGGGTAGCGTAACCTCTTGAACGTTGAATAGCTACTACCTTGATACTCTTGTCTGCTAACAACTTTTCTTTAGCGGCTTGATAATCCACCTTACCATTGGCTAACAAATCAGTGTAAGCAAAGTTAATCCCGTATTCCTTCATCGTCCCCGGATTATCACCAGCTACCCCAATTACTTCTTGGATTGTATCGTATGGCATTCCGGTTAGGTAATAGAGCGTATCGTTAGGCCGTAAAACACTAAATAGTGCCGTTGCAATCGCATGCGTTCCGGACACTAATTGTGGTCTAACGTAGGCATCTTCGGCCTTAAAATAATCTGCAAAAATTTTTTCTAATTTTTCGCGCCCAATATCGTCATACCCATACCCGGTTGAAGAAACCAAGTCTTCTTCCGAAACCTTGTGCTTTCTAAATAACTCTAACACCCGTTGTTGGTTATAAAGTGCCTGTTCATCCATCTCTGCTAACTTAGGCGCAATCTTGGCCTCAACTTTACTGATTTTTGCTTGTAATTCTTGCGGAAATTTTGCCTTCCAATCCATCATTTTATAGTCCACTGCTATACAAAATGTAGAATAACATAGAAAAGCGTGTAGCTTCTTCTACATTATCAGAAAGAATATAGTTTTCCTTTCCTAATTTTATTTACTACCGTCAACACCAGTATTCCCATATCCCAACTTGGGGGTAATGACAGTGACTGACTCTTGTAGCTCAAGGGTGTAGCCCACCCCCATTGATTTTTACAGTAAG
>NZ_AYYP01000060.1:1013-70683 GCF_001436215.1 Ligilactobacillus agilis DSM 20509 | reverse complement strand
ACGGCATTTTCGTCTCGCTCCATAACTGCCCCGCACTCATAACAAATATACTCGTTATGTTTTGTGTTTCTTGTTGCCGCCAAGCCCGACCTTATCTTCACCAGTCTTAACATGACCACAAGCAGAACAGCGCTAGGTACTTGGATAGTAACGATCCGCTAAGATTAACTCCTTGCCATACCATTTACACTTATATTTTAAAACTTGCTTGAAATAGCCAAACATTGACCGGTGTAAGCCTTTAGACGCGACGTGACTCATCTGCATCTGCTTAACCGCTAAATCTTCAATGGCAATGCGGTCATAATAAAGCTAAGCCTTGATTCCAACAATATCTACGATAATCACATAAATCATCAAGAACTTGTTTCATGGTTTCGTTAGGATCCAGTCTAACTTTTTGTACGCGTAGCATTAAGCCCACCTCCTGTTACAGAGATGATAACACTTTCTTAATCACAATCAAAAACATAAGTTCTAAAATTTATCAATCCTACATTTTTACTTTCTGATTGATTATAATTCTATTGATTTCTACAATATTCTATATTTTTGGTAACAGTTAAACTACCTCCTCAATCAATTTCATTATTGCCGCTTCTTGCTGTGGATGTTCAATCAAATCAAACCACTTAACATCCATCTTGTTACGAAACCAGGTTAACTGGCGTTTAGCATAGCGTCTTGAGTTACGCTTAATCAACTCAACGGCCCGCTCATAAGAATACTCCCCTTGAAAATAAGGATAAAATTCCTTATAGCCAATCCCTAAAGCTGCAGGCATCTCCAGATTGCCATGCTCATACAAGCTGCGGGCTTCTGCTTCTAACCCGTCAGCTAGCATTAACTCAACCCTGTGATTAATCCGCTCATAGAGGACCGTACGCTCAGTCGTTAACCCTAACACCAACGGTTCAAAACTATTTTGAGCCTCATCTTCTTGACTAGAAAAAAGTTTACCCGTTTTACGATAAACTTCCAAGGCTCGAATTACCCGCCGCACGTTATTAACCGGAATTTTTGCCGCCGCCTTAGCATCTACCGCAGCTAATTGCTGCCATAAAGCCTGGGTTCCATGAGCTTTAACATACTCCTCCAGTTCAGTTCTAATTTCGGTTTCCTCATAATTATCCTGACCTAATTGATAACCATCCAAAAGCGCCTGCACATAAAAGCCCGTGCCCCCAACAATTAAAGGTAACTTACCCCGTTGCCAACAATCCGCCATGATTTGCTTGGCTTCTGAAATAAACTCCGCAACCGACCACCTTTCATTGACTTCACGACAATCGATTAAGTGGTGTTTAATTCCTTGCATTTCAGTTGGCTTGATTTTAGCCGTGCCAATATCTAGGCCCTTATATACCTGCATCGAATCTCCCGAAATAACTTCGCCATTAAATTTTTGGGCAATCCTTAAGGACAAGTCAGTTTTTCCAACTGCTGTCGGCCCTACGATAACCACTAGCTTATTTTTTATTTTTATCACTCCCTTAACCGGTTCAATCACTTTTATTATTGTAACATTTTCTTACCGGTGAAACTTTATTATTTTTCGACCTTTAGACTAGCTATTTTCCCTTAAATCATTCATAATAATTAGTGAAGAGTGGTATTTAAGGAGGTCTTTTTGATGAAACTTTTTGGTAAAGGATTTTTAGTAGGCGTTGCAACTACCCTTGGCACCCTAGCCGGTTTAGCATTCGCATTTAAGAAGACTGTGGTTGAACCAATCGAAGAACGCGAAGCAGAATTAGACGAACACCGTCGCCGGGCCTTGCGTAAAAGTCGCTCAGCTCACCAAGGCTAATTGTTTCACAGCCTAAAAAGATGCCCTAACTAACCGAAATACTCGGCTAGCTGGGGCATCTTTTAAGTCTAATACTTAATTTTTATAGTTTTGCCTTTTTAATCTTGCCATCCCACTTAGCAAAACCACCGTTTAGGATAACAATCTCTTTAAAGCCTGCCTTGTGTAATTTGGCAGCTGCCCTGATACTAATACTCTTTCCTTGATCGTAGAGGTAAACGGGCATATCCTTGCGCAAACTTCCTTGATATAACTTAAATTGACTAAATGGCATGTTACGCGCCCCTAAAATATGGCTAGCCTTAAAGCTATCTGGTTCCCGTAAATCAATTAACTGCGCCTTCTTCATCCCCGCCTTGAATTCATCTTTTTCAACAATCTTAGCCACTTTCTTTCCTAGCAACCAGGTATAAAGTTGCACTCCTAAAATCCAGGCTAAAATGATTATTAAAATTATATCTAATACGTATAAAACGTTAATTGCACCGACCATTATTTTATCACCGCTTCTTTCTTAAAATATAGCAAAAAAGAGGCTAACTAGCCTCCATTGAAAGTTTTACTTAAAAGCCAAAGCTAAAGAGGCTGCACCAATTACCCCAGCTTCATTCCCAAGTTCAGCTAATTTCAACTTGGTTGAAGTCTTAACTGTTGGGAATGCAAATTTTTGGAAGTAATCTTCCACTTGGTTCAATAAGAATTTACCGGCAGCAGACACCCCACCACCAATCACAATGTAGGCTGGGTTAGTGATTGCACCTAAGTTAGCAGCGGCTAAGCCAAGGTAGTAGCAAACTTTGTCAACAACCATTGCGGCTAGGGTATCCTTTTCTTTTGCTAAATCAAAGATAATCTTGGAGCTAATTTCTTCACCATCATCAAGCATCCGCTTCAATTCAGACTTACCTGCAAATTCTTCAGCCATATCGCGAGCTACCCTAACAACACCCGTTGCTGAAGCATAGGTTTCCAAGCAACCTTTGTTACCACAAGTACATAGGTAACCATTAGGTTCAACGTTAATGTGGCCAATTTCACCACCGGCACCCATTCCGTGAATCATTTGACCGTTGGCGATAATTCCACCACCGACCCCTGTTCCTAAAGTCATGAAGACAACGTCGTCAGCGTTGTTACCTGCACCCTTCCAACGTTCACCTAAAGCAGCTACGTTAGCATCATTGTCGATTGCAAACTTAATGCCAGTTCCAGCTTCAATCGCAGACTTCACATCTTGCTTTGTCTTCCAATTTAGGTTATAGGCACCAATAACAGTCCCTGCCTTAATATCGACTGTCCCTGGAGTTCCCATTCCAATGCCGATAAATTGTTCTGGCTTCATGTCGTATAAAGCTAGGTGGTGGTTAATTGAATCGATAATATCTGGAACAATGTGGGCTCCGTCATCTAAAATGTTAGTTTCCACACTCCATTTTTGTTGAATTTCACCTGCTGCTGTTAAAATCGCAAACTTAATAGTTGTCCCCCCAAGGTCAACTCCAATCAACTTTTTGTCCATTATCTATTCCTCCATTATTTTAATTTCTCTTGCTCACGCTTTTCTTCAATACGATGTTCTCGGGTCAAAACTAACTTAGCTTGTACAAAAGTTGGTTCATCGATTACTTGAGCCTGCCTCAAATAATCGAGTTCCAAGGCCATTAATTCAATATCCCACATTCTTTTGCCAACGTAAACATAAATTCCAAATTTTTTAAGTAATTGCTGGACATCGTATAGGGTTTTCATAAATGCAACACCTCTTACATTATAAAGGATATTAAATCAGATTAAAACCGCTATAAAGCATTAATCCAAAAATTACGATTAACGCTCCAGCCGCCGTAATCCTTTTTAACTTCGAAACACTTCCAACTTTAGGTACTCCCAGTACATAGGCAATCAAAAAGCCACCAAACAAGCCACCTAAATGCCCTGCTAAATCAATGTTACCAAAAAAACCAAAGGCTATATTCAAAATTACCAGCGCCAAAAACTGGCGGGACATCAACCGAATATAAACGTTCTCTCTAAAGGCTTCCCCCAACATTAGGTAAGCACCAAATAAACCAAATAAAGCAGTTGAAGCTCCCGCGGAAACACTATTTGGATTGAAGACAAAGCTAGCTATATTCCCACACAAACCACTTACTAAGTAAATTAATAAGTAACGACTAGCACCAAATAAATATTCAATCTGCATTCCAATAAAGTAAAGAGTTACCATGTTGACAACGATATGGGTCAAACCAATATGGATAAAAACCGGAGTAATTAACCGCCACCATTGCCCCATTAAAATATACTCATTTACCTTAGCACCGAATTTGATTAAAACTAAAGGGTTAGTGCTCCCCCCTGCTACAGTCATTAGGATGTAGACCACGATATTTGCAACAATCAAGCTAATCGTAACAAGCGGACGTTTAATTTGCACGTTTATTTTCCTCCAAATTAATCACTTCTTGAACTTGAATATCCGTTGGTTCAACTTCCCACTGAACTTGCGTAAAGTAGCGGCTCTTATTAGCTAAAGCGATGGTTTGGCCAGAATAATCCGCTAAATAACGATCAAAAAAGCCCCCACCGAAGCTGAGTCGGTCGCCTGTAGGCGTGTACGCTAATCCCGGAACTACAATTAAATCTATCTGGTCTTTAGCTAGCTGGTGATAGTTGGCCGTCGGTTCCAAAACCCCAAATTTACTTCTTGTAATTTGAATTTCAGGGGTTAATTCTACAAATACCATCTGCCTTTTAGGTAGAGTTTTAGGCACGCATACCCGCTTACCAGCTTGAAAAGCAGCCATAATCATCGGTTTAGTATCTAACTCCTCTGGCTGGCTGAGTGTTAATGCAACCACTTTAGCTTCCTGCCACTTTTTAGTTGCAAACAACTTCAAATACAAAGCCAATTCTTCCCTTTCTTTTTGCCAGGTATCAGCTTGATCTATCAGTCGTTGCCGTTGTTCTTTTCGAAATTCCACTTTGGTCTGCATGCCAAACATCCCTCCCTAAAATAAAAAAGGCTGAGAAAACACCTTTCCCCAGTCCTTTACGCAATTAAATCATCAAAGCTAATCAATGATAGTTATTATTTAGTTTCACGGTGTAATGTAACTTTACGATCGCGTGGGCAGTACTTCTTTAATTCTAAGCGATCTGGGTTGTTACGTTTGTTTTTGCTTGACAGATATGTTTGTTCATGGCATTCTGTGCATTCTAATGTAATGTTTACACGCATGTTTCTAACCTCCAAACTACGTAGCGTATATATTCAAGTAGGCATACTTCTGCCTTCAACGTTTATTATCATATCATCTTTTATATGCCTTTTCCAGTCTTTTTTCTTAAAATGTTAAGGATTTTTCCTTGATACCTTTTTGATTGATAAATTCCATCTTGTACTAGCTTTCCTAAAACTTTTAAGCTATAATCAAATAAAAATTAAAATAAGGTGTGATTATCATGACTAAAATTCTAATGTTATCTGTTAGACCCGACGAACAAGCTGCCATTAAAGCTTGGCAAGACCGCCATCCTGGCGTAGAAGTTACTACGGCCGCTTGGGAACTAAGAGCTAGCACGGTTGATCAAACAGCCGGCTTTGACGGTCTCGTTATCCAACAACGCTACAATATCGAGGCTGAGGTCTACCCTAAATTAAAAGCTTTGGGCTTCAAGCAAATTAGTGCGCGTACCGCTGGCTTCGATGTCTTAGATCTTAATTTAGCTAAGCAAAATAACTTAGTGGTCACCAACGTTCCAGCTTACTCACCACGCTCAGTCGCAGAACTCGCCTTAGCTCACACATTACGCTTAACTCGAAATTTGGAACTTTTCGATGACCGCGCAAGCCGCCAAGATTTCCGTTGGGCTGGTCTTCAAGCTAAAGAAATTCATTCACTAACCATCGGAATTATCGGGGCAGGTCGTATTGGGGGCACAGCTGCCCGTCTCTTCCATGCCTTAGGCGCTAAAGTTATCGCTAATGACTTGGTAGAAAACCCTGAATTAAAAGACGTGCTGACTTACCTCCCGTTTGAGGAAGTCTTAAAACAAGCTGACGTTGTTAGCTTGCACGTTGACTTAAACGAAACCACTCATAACCTAATTGATGAACACGCTCTTAGTTTAATGAAACCTACCGCCTTTTTAGTAAATGAATGTCGTGGCCCGGTGGTTGACACCGACGCTTTAATTAACGCCCTTGAAAATAAACAATTAGCCGGGGCCGCCTTAGACACACTAACCGGCGAAGAAAACTTCTTCAACTTCAACCTTGAAGGCCAAGCTCTTCCTAGCCAACAATTGGTCAAACTACGAGCAATGCCTAATGTTGTCATCACCCCCCACGTTGGTTTTTACACAAACATTGCAGTTCAAAATATGGTTGACATTAGCCTTGATTCTGCCCTAGCTGTCCTTGAAGGCCAAAAGCCCACCACACAAGTTAATTAATTTTTAGCTAAAAACGCACGGCTCCAAATCAATGAGCCGTGCATTTTTTATACTTATTTTGCTTTATTAGTAACTACCATTAGATTTTCTAGTTACCTTCATTACTACTGTCCGTAAAACCTTCCGTTGTAATTACATCCTTCCAAAATGCTTCGTAGGTTTGCTTAGCAACAGACGCAACAACCGAACTGCTACTTGAAGTCCCCATTCCTGGGAAAACAACTGCCATCGCTACTTTAGCATCTTTAGATGGACCATACATAATCAAGCTATTAGTAATGGTTTCTGCTGTTCCGTGGAAAGTTTGGGCCGTCCCAGACTTAGCGGAAACTTCAGGTTTCAAACCAGCGTAGGCACTCCCTGTTCTAAGTGACATTGATCCGTGTACCACTTGGTAGAAACCATTTTGAACAACGTTCCACTCTGCCCCAGAGGCGGAATAAACATTCAACACGTTAGGCTGGGCCTGGTAAACCGTCCGCCCTAATGACCCGTCCGCGTTACTCTCACGAATCGCCTCTAAGACGTGGGGTTGTAAGCGGTAGCCACCGTTGGCTATCATCGAAACATACTGAGCTAATTGAATGGTCGTATAAGAATCGTAGTTCCCAAAGGACAAGTCTAACGCCTTACCTATATTGGCCTGGTTAGAAGCACCTGCATACCCTAATCCTTCACCTGGGATATCGATTCCCGTTTTAACCCCAAGACCAAACTGATTAAAGTTTTGCCGGAGCTTATCAAAAATTGACGAGGGCATTGACAAAGCCCCACCTGGTACATACTTATAGCCAGCTTCCATCATTGTCAGTTTCATCATATACGAGTTAGACGAAACTTCTAAGGCTTGAGTAGCGGTTAGCGACATCCCGGAACCACCCGTTTTATTAAACCAAGATGTTTTAGGCGCAGTCCCCTTTAACTTAATTGGTTCATCGTAGAGACTATTATTAGTAGGGGTAATTACTCCTGAAGTCAACCCGCCCATTACTTGGGCCCCCTTGACAACGGACCCCATAACAAAGCTTTGGTTAATCGTCCCCAAGGCATTGGAGGTTACCTTCCCGGTAGATAAGTTACGACTAACTCCCGCTAGGGCATAAATTCCACCTGTATTAGGATTAATAACAACTACATAGGCACCAGGTGCATACGGATTGCTGCCCTTAATCCCATTGAAGCCATCCTCTAGAAACTTTTGTACCTCATTTTGAAACTTCTCGTTAATGGTTAAAACAACGTTATCGCCCTTTTTACCACCATATTTGGTAGTTTCCTTCAAAATCTTTCCATTTTGGGTTTCCACGTCAATTGTCTTTCTCGTTCCCTTTAAAATGTCTTCATAGCGAGATTCAAGGTAACTAGAGCCGACACTATCATTTCGTGAATAACCCTTGGCTAGTAACTGGTTGATTGAATCATCCGGTAAACCGGTTTTTTCATTAGTTACCGTCCCGATAATACTTTTAACGGAAGTCCCATTAGGATAATCCCGGCGCCAGCTAGTACCGATTTTGACTCCGGCCATTTCCGACAGATGTTCGCCAACTTTAGCCATTTCTTTGTCAGTAACACCCTCTGTTTTTAAATAAACAGTTGACAAGGCATAAGCCCCACTCATCTTACTATATAAAAGGGCAATTTCCTTTTGGGTTGGACTTAAACTACCATACAACTTGTTTTTCTTAACGTAATCCAACTGGGCCTTATATAGTGCTGACGGTGTCATCTTAGCCGCCCCAGGAATATGTTTATTGACACTTTTTTCATGTTGGGCTAGATAAAAATCAGCCTTATTGGTTGCCGTTAAATTTTTAGTTGGGACGCTAATAAAAGCGGCTAAATCCTTAGCGACTGCATACATTTCTTTATTAGTAACATTTAGTGGCTTGGTGTAGGTGATTGCGCGCGCAGACTTATTACTTACTAAAACTTTACCGGTTGAATCATAAATTTGCCCTCGCTGAACATTTTGAGTCTCAGTTTCCGTTTCACTGCTCGATACCTCGGATTCAAACATTGTTCCATGTAAAATTTGCAAATAAGCTAACCGGCCAATTAAAGCCGCAAATAAAAGAAACACAATTAAAAATAGGAAGTTTAACCTAAACGGAATTACCGACTTTTTTTGCTTGCGTTTATTATTGGTTTTTCTAACCTTTCTAAAAAATTCCAAAATAATTGCTCCTATCCTTTGCTAAGAGACTGTCATGCTTCTCTCAATTCGATTTTAACTAACAATTATCGTACCACAAAAATGGCTTGTACGGGGGTAAAGATTATTCTAAAAAAGCTTATATTTAAATTAATTTAGCCCTTCCTGCTATTTCAATCTATGTAAACTAGCTAACACATATGCTATAGTTAGTAACTAAGGACTTATTATTTTGAGGTGTTGATTATGCAAAAGGTTCGTTCTTATTTCAAGGAACACTACCCCCTCTTACTTAGTTTTTGGGGACCGCTTTTATTAATGTTAGGCTACTTCATCTTCCGTAAGATGTATCCTTTCGGAACTAGTAGCATTTTAACAGTCGATATGGGCCAGCAATACGTTGATTTCTTTCAATTCTTTAGGAGGACCCTCCTAACTGACCCTAGCAATTTCTTTTATAGCTTCTCTAAAGCCATCGGCGGCGAGATGCTAGGCGAATGGGCTTACTACCTTTGCAGTCCGTTCAACCTGCTAATCTTACTTTTTCCTGGCAAAAGTATCATGGCCGGGATTATCGTTATCACACTGTGCAAGTACGCCTGTGCCGGTTATTGCTTTGGCCGCTTGTTACTCAAAAGAAAGATTCAAACCGGAATTTTAGTACCAACTTTTTCCACCGCTTATGCTTTTATGGGCTGGGCAGTCGCTAACCAACTCAACCTCCTATGGCTCGACGTCCTTGTCTTCTTACCCTTAATCATATTAGGACTCTTAGATTTAATGGACACCAACCGGGGTTATGCTTACACTTTTTGGTTAGCCGCCTTATTATTTATTAACTATTACATGGCTTACATGGTCTGCTTGTTTTTAATCCTCTTTTTTGCTTGGTATGCACTTACTTCATTTACCGACGTTAAAAAACTTGGCAAACAAGTTGGACTGTTTGTGCACCGCTCACTCTTAGCCGCCGGCCTGGCCGCCTTCTTGCTCATCCCAACTTTTATTTCGTTAAAGGCAAGTAAGGGCCAATATACGACTCAAACGATTCATTTTAAATGGGAGTATTTCCCACCAAAAATGTTAACCAAGTTAGTCTTGGGTGCCTTTGACTTTAAGCAAATGCCATCTGGTTATCCTAATATTTTCGTAGGTAGTTTGGTCTTATTTGCTTTTTTGCTCTTTTTCTTTAACCGCCGGTTTAAACTTAGCAGTCGTCTAGCCGCCCTGGCTCTCACTGGCTTTTTACTTGTTTCTATGTGCTTTGAACCACTAGATTTAATGTGGCATGGTTTTCAATTTCCAGTTTGGTACCCCTACCGCTTCTCCTTTTTACTATCGTTTTGGATGGTATTTTTAGCAGCTCAAGCCTTTAATAGTCCAACATCCAGTCCAAAGTGGTGGCAAATTTGGGGCTGCTTTTTCATAGAGGCTGGCATTTTAGGTTACAGTTATACCGTTATGAAAAAGGTCTCTTACCTTAATCGAACTGTCTTAATTTTTTCCGCCCTATTTGCAGTGGCAACCCTACTCTTGTTGTCTATTAAACCGACTAAAACGAAAAACTTACGCAACCTTTGTTTATACCTCCTTGTTTTAGGAGAATTAGTTGCTAACGTTTGTTTTTCCTTAAATAATATCAGTTACCTTACCGCTAAAGAGTATAGTAACCCTAGCCAAGCCCTGACCCAAGACGCCCAATCCGTGCATAAACTTGACAACAGTTTTTACCGCACGGGTCAGACTTATAGTCGGACTCGAAATGATGGTCTAGCCCTTAACTTCAACAGCGGTAGTTACTTTAGTTCTGCTCTGGAAAAAGCGATTCCTGACTTTTATGGCCAAATTGGTAATCCTGATGGTGATAACTACGTCAGTTACTCAAATGGAACCTTAATTTCAGATAGTCTCTTGGATATGAAGTACTTCTTCAATCAAAAGGACAGTTCCGAACTTGAGCATAAAAGTGCCGATTTGAACTTGGCTGCCCTAACAGAAAAGCAGGACTTAAATCTCTATCGGTTGGTAAAAGACAATGTTTATAGTCGGATTTATCAAAATCCTTATGCTAGTGGGATTGGCTATTTAGCCGGTCCTAGTCTTAAAAGCCTACCTAGTCTGTATGATGATCCGGTTACCTACCAAACAAACTGGCTTAATGCTGTTACTAACACTTGGCCTACTACTAAGTACTTCACCGCTAAAAACTTTAATGAAGTTGTCTTCCAAAATACTAGCCAAACCATCAACCTAACCGGGGCAACTTTAAAGCGAAAAAAAGCCAATGCGGATGCCCAGGTTATTTTTAAGTTTGTACCTCAAACTAATAATTCATATTACCTAACTTTAGGAACTGGTCTCAACAGTGACAACGTTTCATTGTTCATCGGTAATCGGCCCCTTAGCTATTACAGCACCTTCCGCCACACTACGATTGTCAATATTGCCAACCACGCTAAGGGTCAAGAGATTGTTATTACTGCTCGCTTTAAAAAGCAAACCCTAAGCCTAAACAACTTTGTTCTTTACGAGCTAAACAATCCATTGGTTATCTCTAAATTAAAGCAGGTTCAAGCCCATTCCTGGCAGCTGAAACAATTTAACAACAGGAAGTTAAGCGGAACTATCACCGTGCCTAACAAAAATCAACTCTTCACCACTACTATTCCTTACAGCCAAGGTTGGCAAGCAAAAGTAGATGGAAAAGCTGTTAAAACTTTTAAGGTGCAAGGCATCTTCCTTGCCCTCAATCTTCCTAAAGGTAAACATACCGTTAGCTTAAGTTACTGGCCCCCTTACTTTAACCTCGGGCTAGCATTAAGTATCTTAAGTCTAATTCTAATATTTATCCCTACCTTACTAAAAAGGTTCCTCAAACAAAACTAAAGAAGCTCTCCTCGCTAGTAGAACTAGCTTGAGGAGAGCTTCTTTATTAATATTCCATCAAGGTTAACACGTCATAACCCTTCAACCTATCGCGGCCATTTAGTTGCTTTAATTCAATCAAGAATGCACACCCAACGACTGTCCCGCCTAATTGTTCAACTAAATCAATCGTTGCTCCAATTGTTCCCCCAGTTGCCAATAGATCATCTGTAATTAATACCCTTTGACCAGGTTTAACAGCATCTTTGTGCAAATATAAAGCAGAAGTTCCGTATTCTAAAGTATATTCGGCTTTAACCGTTTCCCGAGGAAGTTTTCCCTTCTTACGCGCAGGGGCAAAACCTACCCCGAGCTCATAAGCAACCGGACAACCAACAATAAAGCCTCGTGCTTCCGGCCCAACAATCATGTCAACATTTTTATCCTTTGCAAATTGAACAATGCGATCAGTTGCTTGGCGATAAGCTTCACCATCTGCCATTAATGGAGATAAATCCCGAAAAATAATGCCCTTTTCAGGGTAATCTGGAATACTTGCAACATAATTATTTAAGTCTACTGCCATTAACTTTTTTCTCCTTTAAATATCCAAGCTTAATGCTTCAAAAATTTAGTCAAATATTGCGTTAAACTCGTAGAATTACTGAAAAGCAGGGTCGATTCCGCCTGCATTCTCAACTTGCGTGCTTGGTAACACTCAGCATTTTCTAACGCTTGTGCTTTAACATTCGGCACGTAATTCATCAATCCATTTTCTATTTTAACAAATCCTAATTCAAAAAACACCTGTAAGATGAAAATCAACAGCTCCCTGCGAATTTTTAGGTAGTTGGCTAACTCATCTAACCGTTGATAAATTGCTACGTTTTTATGACTAGCACTAAAGCGGTAAACAAGGGCAAACTGCTCTCGCGTTGGTAGTCCTAGTAGATAAGCATTATCTTGTTGATAAAATAGCAAGTAAAGCTTAGCAAACTCTAGTCTAGGCAACAAGGCTTCTAACTGGGTTAACGACTGCGGACAATCTACTAAATATAGCTCCTGGGCTTGGTAGGCATCATCAATTTCAGCAGCCAGTAGCGCGTTAGCCCCACTAGGTAAGAGTGGCGTCACCTTTTCTTTTAACTTAGCATCAAAGAAGATGTAACTAGCAACCTTAGTAAATAAAGACTTGCGTAGCTTGTTAGTTCTTTGATCAATAATTACCCCCTGACTCTTGTCTTGGTCAAGTTCTAAATCCTTAATCATGATTTGAAGTGAGACTTGGTTGCGCCACTTATTTTCGCTTAGCGTACCAACGAAGCGCAAAGCCTCACTATGCGCCACGATTGTAGTTACAGCTTGGTTACCCAAACTAAAAGCCACCCCGCTAATGCTTGGGCCTGCTCCACTCCCGCTTAATTCTAAGCGCAAATGATTATTTTCCTTACCAATCGCCTTAGCTGCAAGCGAATCATAACCTGTAATTAAAAAGAGTGGTTCCTCATTTTCAGTTCCAAACGGAGCCAGGGATTGCAACTGTTGGTAAAATGTCGGGGTAATTTGTTCCAACTTTAGTTCAGCATCAATATGCAAGGGCTGCTTGGTTTGGGCCGTCAATCCTTGAGTCTTAGCCTCAGCATTTAACTGAACTTGCAATTTAGGTAAACTAGCTTCAGCTATCGTTAGACCACAGGCCATCTCATGCCCACCAAATTTATCTAACAAATCACGTTGGTGGTCTAAAGCCGCAAATAAATCGAAGCCAGCCACTGAACGGCCAGAACCTTTAGCCAGTCCAGCTTCATTAACACTTAAGACTAAACTTGGTTTACCCGTCTCTTCTACCAACCGACTCGCAACGATTCCCAACACACCTTCGTGCCACCCGCGCTCATAAACTAGGTTTATGGCATTAGTGTCGTTAGCTGCTACCTTAGCCAGTGCTTGCGCGGTAATCTGTTCCACTAGCTCTTGGCGTTGCTGGTTATAAGCTTGGCAACTAGCTGCCAGTTGGTTAGCGGCAGTTAGCTCTTCAGTTGTCAGAAGTTCCACTCCTAATTTAGCCTGCGCAATCCGTCCTAATGAATTCAAACGGGGCGCCAACTGAAAAGCTATTGTTTGTTCGGTTAGCTCTTCTGGATTTAATTGTGCCAACTCATAAAGCGACTTTAAACCTAGACGTGGATTAGTTCTTAAAACTTCTAAGCCATACCTAACTAATAAGCGATTTTCCTTAACCAAAGGAACTAAATCAGCCACTGTTCCTAGCGCAACCAAGTCAAGCATATCACTAGGAACCTCGTCTAACAGAGCAGTTGCAACCTTAAAAGCTACTCCCACTCCAGCTAACCCACCAAACGGGTAATTACCTTTAGGGTGCCTTGGGTGGACAAGCGCATAGGCTGCAGGTAAAGTTGGTGGCAATTCATGGTGATCAGTTACTACCACATCAACGCCCTGGCTATTGGCATAATCAATCGCCTCATGACCAGCGACCCCATTATCAACGGTCACAATGAGCTGGGCCCCCGCTTCTATTAAACGCTGATAGGCAGCTTTATTAGGACCGTATCCATCCTTAAATCTATCAGGCACATAGTAACTTACATCTGCACCTAATTGTTCTAAAGTAGAGTACATTACAGCCGTAGCGGTTATTCCATCAACATCGTAATCTCCATAAACGACTATCTTTTCTCCAGCAAACGCCGCCGTTTGGATTCGTTCGACTGCCTTATCAATATCATAAAGCAAAAACGCATCATTTAGCTCAGAATCACTAGGATGGATAAAATTTTCAATCGCGGTAGCCGTTTGATAGCCGCGACGATATAAAATCTGAACTAAAGTTGCATCTAGTTTTGTTTCAGCGGCCAACTTAGCTATCACATTTTTATCAAGCTCTGCTTCTATTTGCCATTCATATTTGGAAGTTAACAACCTATCACCCAACCTATTTCTTATTAAAAATTCCACCAGCTAAATAGTCACCTAAAGTAGGAAAGGCATTATATAGGTGACTAGCTATTTCCATACTATACGGTAGATTCACTTCACGCTTATTGGTACCGATTGTCCTAATAACCTTCTTAGCCACCATTTCCGGTTGCAATACAATTTTATCTATACTCTTAAGATAGTTACCGGTTTTATCGGCTTTCTCAAAAAATGCCGTTGCAATTGGCCCCGGGTTAACTGTCGTTACCATAATTCCCAGTGGTTTTAACTCCAGGCGAAGCGCATTGGAAAAACCTAAGACGGCAAATTTAGTAGCTGAATAAATAGTTGATTTAGGAGTTGCTATCTTGCCAGCCATGGATGCGATGTTAATAATCGCCCCCCGGTGTCTCTTAGCCATCCTAAGCGCAGTATATTTACTCAAATAAATTAAACCTAAAACATTAATCCGAAACATTGATTCAATCGTCTGTTCATCAATTTGCAGTAAGTTTTCCATTAAACCAAAGCCAGCATTGTTAATCAAAACATCAATCGGACCAACATTGGTCTCAACCTCTGCTAAAACTCTCTCAATTTGATTTGGGTCTGAAACATCTAAGGTATATGCAAATGCCAATCTCCCCGAAATCTGCCGACAATTAGCTACCACCTCTTGCAACTTATCTAGTCTCCGGGCACAGGCCACCACAATTGCGCCCTTGCTAGCTGCTTGATAGGCTAACTGTTCACCTAAGCCCCCGGAAGCCCCAGTAATTACTACTACCCTATTGCGGAGATTTTTTAACTCTTTATATCCAGCCATAATTCCACCTTCTTTACTTAACTTTTGGGAAACGGTACCTCAATCACATCGAAATCCTTGACAACTCTACTGTTAGCAAAGACGCTCTTTGCTTCTTGTTCTAATTGCTTAACAAGTGGGCCAACATACCGGGCAGAAATATGGGTTAATAGCAACTGTTTTACCCCTGCATTTTTGGCCACCTTGGCTGCCTGCAAAGAGGTTGAATGATAATAACTGCGGGCTAACTTTCCTTCACCCTTGCCAAAAGTACTCTCATGTACTAATACGTCTGCATCCTGGGCTAACTCACTGATACTTGCCGTTTGTCTGGTATCACCTAAAATGGTCACAATGCGGCCTTTTTTATCAGGACCAAGGTAATCTTTCCCATCCACGATTCGTCCATCATCAAGGGTGACAACCTGGCCAGCCTTCAACTGACCGTAAAGTGGGCCAGCCGGAATATTTGCTGCTTGTAACTTAGCAACCAGTAATTCACCCGGGTAATCCTTTTCTACAATCCGGTAACCCACGCTAGTAATCCGATGTTCCAGGTACTTAAAGGAAACGACAAACCTATCGTCTTCGTATAATACCCCTTCTTTGTCAAGTTCAACAAAGTTGATTTTATAAGATAATTTAGATTGTGAGATTTTCAAAGCACAATTAACAAATTCCTTAATGCCACGCGGACCATAGATTGTCAATGGCCCCATTTGGTCTCCACCTTGAAAAGACCGACTACTCAAAAAGCCTGGCAACCCAAAAACATGATCTCCATGTAAGTGGGTTATGAAAATCTTATCAATCTTCCGAGGCCGGATGTTAGTCCGTAAGATTTGGTGCTGGGTTCCTTCACCACAGTCAAATAACCAAATTGAGTTCCGTTCTTCTAATAATTTTAGCGCAATGCCTGTAACATTACGAAATTTAGCAGGCGATCCTGCCCCTGTTCCTAAAAATTCAAGTTCCATTGTCTAATTCCTATTCTAATTTACGCAAAGTAAATAATTCTTTATACGCTCAAGAGCGCAAACTATATCAATTTTATTCTAACATTTTTTCTCAATTAAGATAAAGGGCTTTTTACTTTTCCAAGTAAAAAGTCGTAGTTATAAAGAAAGTTGTCCTTCTTTATAACTACGACTTAACAATAATCGTGCTAGTAAGCTTTAATTAGTTTACAGCCACCTTGCTTTGGTCAAGCGCTATAGCTGCTTTTTGTGAAACTAACCCCAATTGTTCACTAGTGGCCTTTAAGCTAAGTTGCTCTTTCTTATTCAACTGACTGATTTGATCTTGATAGCTTGTTACTTCTTGGTTCAAATCAGTTACTTCAGCTTGTAATTCAGCAAGCTTTGACTTAGCATCAGCCTTTGACTTAGCATCTACTTCATTAGTTGCCTTAGCTGTCATCGCCTTTAAAGCTTCAGTCTTATTAGTTAATTCTTTCACTTTAGCTTGTAAACGTTTTTGTAAAATAGCCACATTTTCACTATTATTATTGGTTGTAGTTGTTTGCAAAAAGTCAGCAGCTACAGCCTTCTTGCCTAGAGTACCGAATGTTATTAATCCAAATCCTAAAAAACAACAGATAATAGTCTTTGTTATTTTCATAATTATGTACGATGTCCTTTTCTTAATTTGTATCTATTTCACATTAGCGATTAGAATCGTCAAGAATCATTTTAACTCTTATCCTTAATAAAGTAAATCCTTTTTTCGACAATCCTTCAATTAATTTAAACAAAAATAGCTAAACTTTAGACTTTATTTTTTCCTAATTTTTATGGTATTTTTTAATAATAGGTATTTTAATTGAAATTAACTTGAGTATTTAGAAAGAAGTGATGACATGTCGCCGCACTATCACTTTATCATTAACCCTGTTGCGGGAAGTGAACATGCTAAAATAGTTTGGCCAAAACTTAGACAGATTTTACAGACACGTAATATTTCTTACAGCTTTGATGAAAGTCGTTATCCCGGCCACACCGAAAAACTTTGTCGCCAATACGCCCTTAACCATCCCCAAGCTGTAATTGTTCTTTTAGGTGGAGACGGAACTTTACATGAAGCTGTCAACGGATTACATAAAGAAACCAAGGTTAGTGCAACCTTAGCCTATATTCCCTGTGGCTCTGGTAACGACTTTGCTAGGGGACTTTCCATTCCAGCCGACCCAGTTAAAGCTTTGGATAGAATCTTGGCGGCTAAAGCTCCGCGCCTGGTCGATATCGGCCATTACACAGAAAAATTCCGCAATGAATCAGCCTTTTTTACCAATAACATTGGCATTGGCTTTGACGCCCAAATTGTATACTTGACCAACCATTCTCCCCTTAAGAAATGGTTAAACAAATACCACCTCGGCTTTCTTTCCTATGCCGCCCTCTTTTTTAAGGCCTTAAAAAAGCAGCCCACCTTCAAATTAGAGGTAACCAGCCCTAAAGGTCACCAAGTTTTTGAACAAGCCTTTTTATGTACCACCACTAACCATCCTTATTTTGGTGGCGGGGTTAATTTAATGCCCACGGCCAAAATAAATGACGGTAAATTAGACTTGGTTGTTATCGAAAAAAAGCGAACTTGGCCTTTTTTAAGATTATTTTTATTAATGATTTTACCCGGCCATTTTCACATCTTTTCACGCCGAGTCCACCACCTCCAGGCTCCCAAGCTTAAGTTAGCCGTCTCTTCAGCCGAGCACGGTCAAGCCGATGGGGAAGAGATGGGGACTAAGCCATTTGAAATTAGCTTTTCCATCAACCAGCAAGCTTTCTTATACTAATGTAAATAACGACCGCCTGAAAACACATCTAGCGATATGCTTTCAAGCGGTCGTTATTAATTTATTACTTTAAAATCTTTCGCGCCACATAGTTAGCGTAATATGGCTGCCCCTTAACATTAGGGTGAACCTGATCATTATAGAACCATTCAGAGTGATTACGACTGTAATTATACCAATCTATGATTGTTAAGTTATGGTATTTTTTAGTAGCCTTAGTCAAAGCATTGTTTACCGTATTTTGCCAACTCTTAGTTGGAACGTAGACGTTAACCCAGTAAACCTGCCGGTCACCTAAAATAGCCATAATCTCTGCTAACTGGTTATCGTTAAAAGAACCATTTGTCCCTTCCACTAATAGGACTACGTTGGCTAACTTACCATTAGCGGCTAATGATTTCAAAACAGGAATTGTATCGTAGACTTGCCGCCCCACCTTACCATCCACATACATTTGGGGGAAGATTTCCGTTAGCTTAGCCGAAGTATCGGCCAAAACAGAATCACCAACCGCAGTAATTTGTAACGTTTGCGCTTTAGCCAACTGTTGCTTGGTTAAGCCCGTGGTCAGCTGGAAGTCCTTAGGAGACTGAGAAGTAGCAGCCTCATTAATATTTTTAGAGTCTTTAGTAGCTTTTTTAGTAGTTCCTATCTGCTTATTTTTTTGGGCTGCCTGCTTAGTGTTTTTAGCAATGGTTTCTTGGAGTTGTTTACTCTGCTCAGAGCCAGGATCTCTAGCCGGTAAAAACATTCCCACCACTGCCGTCACGATTACGATAACTGGCACTACCAACAGCCATTTTTCTTGAGACTGTTTGCGAAGCAAACCTTTTAAATCAACCCCCAAGCGCCGGTAATTATAACGCTGTAGCGGCCTTTCTATATAGCGATAAGATAAAGCACTAATCACTACAATCAACAAAATTTCAATCAGCGCATGGATAAGGGGATGGTTACCGACTGCAATCTTACTTTCGTAAAAAATCATTACCGGATATTGGTAGAGGTAAATTCCGTAAGAACGTTTTCCCAACCAAGTAAAGACCTTATTAGTAAACAAGCGGTTCATATCCGCCCCTGGATGAGCTACGGTTGCAATAAAAATCATCGCAACTAAAGAAAATAAAAACATTCCGCCCCTATAAATCGTAGCGCTTTGTGAATCCATCTTGAAAAAACAAGTTAAAATAATTGCTAAACTAATCAAGCCTACCACGTCAACCATCAAACTTAAGCGGCGATCAAGCTGCCGTTTTAAGGCGGTGCTTGGCCAGATAAAGGCTAAACTAGCCCCTAATAAAATAGAAAAAGTCCGGGTATCGGTTCCGTAGTAAAGCCGTGATGGGTCAATTCCATCATGGTAGATAAACGCCATAGCCAAGGCAGATACCCCAGCTAAAACAAATAGGATATCAAAAATCTTAACCCTCTTTTTAATAAAGGTTAAGGCTAGAATAATTAATAGCGGCCACAAAAAGTAAAACTGACCTTCAATCGATAAGGACCACAGGTGCGTAAATGGTGATTCGCCCCCAAACTTGTCAAAGTATGACTCGTGGTGAGCAATTTGAAACCAATTATAAACATAAAGAAAGTTACTAATCACTATCCCCTTAAGGTTAGTCAATAAATTTCGTTGAAAAACCGTGATGTAAGCCGCAGTCGTTAGCACCATCGTTACTAAAGCAGGATATAAGCGCCTTATTCTGCGGAGATAAAACGCCTTAACATCAATTTTGCCGTATTCATCCCACTCTTGTAAAAGTAGGTCAGTTATTAGGTAACCTGACACTACAAAAAAGATAGGCACCCCTAAGAAGCCACCTGGCATCGTAGCTGGCAAGATATGATAACAAATGACTCCGATTACCGCTAAAGTTCTAATTCCATCGAAACCTGTGATGTAACGGCTGTGCTTTAACCTTCTATTCATACTTTACGTGTTTGTGTAAAACACCTTCCCCCCTCTTATCAGGAATGACTCCCATTCATTATACTCATAAACTTCAACTTGGTTCAATAGCCTAACTAGAGTTAGGGCCACTTTTATTCTATAATTATTTCCAAAGGAAAGGAGCTGTTGCATTTGTTAGTCAAAGATTTTTTAACTGCCACTAAAGGCATCGATTACTCACGGGAATTGTTTTGGCAAGCTCCGACCAAGCAACTGATTCCGTTGGCAGAAATTATTGTTAACTCTGATAGCGTCTTACTTATAGCAGATGCCACCCTCCAGCTTCCTGCCTTAACACTACTGTCGGTTCATAATGACTTAGTCCAAATCTCCCAATCTCTACCTATACTTTTAAGAACCGCGACTAAGCCCAAGCTGCATTTTTACGGTTACCATCTCCAAAATAACCAACTAATCATTCGCTAATTACGGTTGTCGCTTTGATTAGGGCCAGGGTTAAGTTTTCCTTTTCCATCTAAAGTGTGTTTATCCAAGATATACTCTGTAATCAAGCTAACAATCTGCTTATTTTGTGGCAAACTAGAATGTTGCGCATCCACTCCAGTTACAGTTATCTCCGTAAAAGACTTGACTTGGTTTTGGTAAACATATTTACCAGCCTCCACACTATCTAGTGGAACCAAGCCATCAGATTCATAATTCTGAGTTCCGGCGACTGAATAAACAATTAAATTACTAGGTAGATTCACTTTATTTTTGATAAAACTAGCTAACATTTGTGTTTTGTTGGCCGTTGATTTTTCAGCGAAGTTAAACGGTGACCCAATCGTCATCAACTTTTTTATTTGAGCATCATCTTCATTAAAATACTTTTCTAAAAAGGCCGTGTAAACTAAGCCACCATTAGAATGACCGATTCCCTTAAAATTATTGAAATCATACCTGTTAGTCAAAGCCGTAAACGCCTTATTAAACATCTTAGCTTGTTTTAAAATGTTGTCATAGCCATCATGGTTATTTTCAAAGCCGACCACAATGAACGGCTCGTTATCTTTAGGGTTAATCTTACCTTGATAGGTAATTTTACCGCTATTCCAAACCTTGACCTTAAGTAGACTGTGCTTCTTAAAACTTTGCTTATTTATCAGTGAAACTAAACTATCAAAGCGATTTTCAGTAGCCGAACTGCCTGGAATCATGATAATCGGCGACAATTTTGAATTATGCCACTTGGTCAAATTAGCGACATTATCCTTAGTCCAAAAATAGGCAGGCCAGGCTAAGGCTAGAATTAATAAAAGTGAAAATAGTAAACTGGCAATATTCTTACGTCTCCGCACGTTAAATCCCCCCAGTCAATTTACAACTAACGGCATCTGCTACTTTTACAAACGGGATGTAAAGTAACACATCTATCCCCAAAAGTACTATTCCTAAAACTAGACTACTGATGCTGGCATTAGTCCCAATATAAGCCACCAGCACCCCAGGAGTCCCCACAGGAACAGGGTAGGTTAAAACTGTAATCAGCTGCCATTTGATGGCTAAACTAGCAATCAGCATGTTAAAACAAGGAGCTAGCACAAAAGGAAGCAGGTACAGGGGATTAAATAGCAGGGGCAGGCCAATCATTAACGGGCTATTAACGTTAAAGAAGACTGGCAAAAATGACCAGCGACTTACCCGCAAAGCCCGGTGACTATTGCTAACAAGACTAATTGCAATTAGGAGTGCTAAGGTGGCCCCAACTCCTCCAAACATTCCAAAGGACTGATATAAGGTTGTCACCGTGTATTTATAGGGAACATTGACTGCTGAACCATGACTTAAAGCATAGTTTAAATTATCCAAATACTTCTGATCACCATAAACAGTCCCGATGGTATTATAGGGCCCACTTAAACCTAACCAGTTTAAAAGGTTACTAATGATTCCTAACCCAACTACCGTCCCCACCCGGTCTTGATTATCAGCAAACGCTTCCATACCTGCAAAAAAATTGGTAACTGCATCTTGGCCGCTAAAAAAGGCCACCGCCAAATTAAATAATAGGCATAATAATAAGGCCAGCGTAATTACTGGTAAGGCTGCAAATGCACGAGCCAAGACGTCATCAGTCCGCTCAACTTGTCTAGCAGTTTTTTTACCTAATAAGTTAAATAAGTTGCCAACTAAACAACCTACTAGTAAGCCCAATAATAATCCCGGCGTCCCCAAGAGTGCCCAGTTAAAATTCAAGCGCCCAGTTCCATCAAGGGGCCTTATTACCAAAATCAAAAAGCAAACCAGGCCGGTCAACCCTGCCATTGCTCCATCCTTATGCAGGTATTTGGCCTGATAATTAGCAACTTGGTAGGCCGCTAACAAGGCACTAATTCCTAGCGTAAAAAAACTTAAATTCGTAAAAAAATAATAAATTTTCTCAAACGCCGGCACCTTATCACTCAACTGAAAAATACTATTCAAAAAACCTGTTTGGGAAAACACACTCTGCGCTAAAATTTGCATAAAACTTCCCAAAAGAACGAATGGAAAAATCATTACTAACGTACGACGGACAGCTTTTATTGTTGGTTGTTCCTTTTTTTGCGCCATCCAAGCTACCAATTTTGTTACCATAGCTACACCCTACTACATCAAATACAAGCTACTGAATAAATTATGTCCTAACTCGTAACAACATAGTCTTTCCTTTCTCAATTTAATTGCTAAAAAAGCCAACCAAGAAACCTTGGCTAGCTTCATTAATTTAATAATCCCCTTGCAGGTTTTGCCATTTTTGGCTATAGAAATAATCATTAATCCGATAACTTGGTGCAGGTTGCTTTTTAGTCAAGAAGGGCTTAACAGCTTGATCTAATTTCAACCAACCACGCCACCCCAAGTGAATCGTATCTTGCATAAAGTATTTTTCGCCCCCATCTTTAGATAAGTCAACAATATTGTTAAAACCTTGACTTTGAAGTTGGTACTTAATTTTATTATCAAATTGGGCTAACATCTTTAAAGATAAGCCCGTATACTGAGACCATTGTCTATTGACAGGGGGAATGACAAACAATACGTCCGTTTTATCTAAGGCAAACTGATTTAAAACTAATTCAAAATCACTATACTCAGGGGAGGCTAAGTAGTTAAACTTAGCTTGTCTACCCTTTAGCTGCCGATAATTATCCTTGAGCCGCTTATTCCAAAATCTATCACTGATGCGGAAAGGATTGTTGCCTGTCTTCTTTTCACCAATTTCCATCGCCAGTTTATCTAAGTGTTCAACAGAATACTCAGCCGGTAATTGTTTAGCAGCCTTGGCTAGTTTTTGGGTCCGCAAATTCATATGCAAACTGGAGAACAATTCGTCTTCCCTACTTAACTCATTATACTTTAGCTTAACATATGTCAGCTGACCTTTACTCAAAGCTTGCCCTTGAGCAATTGTATCCACGGCATGTGCGATTCTTTCATCCGAGTGAACAGATGGCATCATCAATAAGCGTTTAGCTGCGTGCCTATTCATCACAGTTGGCTTAGCTGTTTTCAACCAGGTAACTGCTTGCAAGTTTGAATAGTAATAAGAAA
This sequence comes from Ligilactobacillus agilis DSM 20509, assembly GCF_001436215.1. Taxonomy (GTDB): domain Bacteria; phylum Bacillota; class Bacilli; order Lactobacillales; family Lactobacillaceae; genus Ligilactobacillus; species Ligilactobacillus agilis. Next base: position 47,365 of record NZ_AYYP01000060.1, on the reverse strand, counting down.
AGGCATTCTTATCAATTCCCTGTTTTGTAAACCATTGGGGGGAAATGATAAAGACAACTTTTTTATGGCTAATTTCTGAGTTAATTCCTTGCATTGCAAAAAAATGAGATAGGGACTGAGAACCTGCCGCTCCTAACAAGAATGGCCGGTAAGGGCGCTTATATTTAGCCGCTAGAACTGCGGGATGGAAGGGATCCATCCGTGACAATTCAGATGAGCCCATAAAGGCAACGTAATTCTCAGACAAAGCCGCCTGTTTAATTGCGTTCCCCTTGAAAATATTAGCACTTTGAGAAATTGCTGCTCCAGGCAAGACTTCTTGATTCACTTTTAACTTATAGGGAGTTACCAAGAAAAGCAATAACGCTACGATAGCAATTACTGCTGGTCCTAAGATTAGCCATAGTCTCTTTTTCAAACTCATTATTTCATAGCTTCTACTTTCGCAATAATTTTGTTAGGAGTGTCCCATTCACTACGTTCAAATTCAGAAACTGGCACTTGAATACCACATTGATTATCCAATTCGAGTAACATTTGAACTGTCCCCATTGAATCCAACAAGCCGTTGTCAAACAAATTAATGTCTAAATCTTGTTTTACTTCTTCGCTACCTGTTAAATCTACCAAAATATCTAAAACTGTATCTTTCATCTTAAATTACTTCCTTTGTTCAAAAATTAATTATTTAAAAAATAGTTTATCTAGAAAACCTGAGAAAATCAAAAAACTAAAACAAACAACGTTAAAGGTTACAAATATTCCGATATACTTAGTTAGCCAATTACTTGGAATATGTGCTTGGTGCTTCTTTTTAAACCGTAACCACATATCACAGATGATAATGGCGCTAGCATGAAATAACCCGTAAACGATATAATACCAAGTTAACCCATGCCAAAAACCCATTATTAAAAATAGGGTTAGGTAACCTAAATTGGTCAACGCAATCTTGCTTTTAACTAACTTCTTTTTCATCAAGAAAAAGACTAAGCGCATGTAGATATAATCCCTAAACCAAAATGACAAGGTCATGTGCCACCTATTCCAAAATTCTTTGATATTTTTGGAAATAAACGGCCGGTTAAAGTTCATCGGAGTTTCAATCCCCATTAGGTAGCTAGTCGCAACCGCAAAGAAGCTGTAACCCGCAAAATCAAAGAATAAATCCATTGAGTATACGTAGGTATAAGCGATTAGGTATTTAGAAAAGCCCCCGTGAATTAAAGCCAAGTGTGCTACTCGAGGTTCCAACACACTCCCAAAATAGTAGGCTAGTAAAAACTTATAGAGAAAGCCTAAAAACAAATACCACACTGCCTTTTCAAGCAACTGCAGGTACTTACTTTGGCTTGGAATTTGGCGATAATCTTTGATGAAGCGCCGGTAACGATCGATTGGACCGGAAGAAATAGTTGGGAAGAACAAAATAAAGTGTAACACTTCTAATAACTTTAATTCCTTAATTATTCCATCCCTAGTTTCCATAATCATTCCAACTACCTTAAAGGTTAGGTAACTGATTCCTAAAAAGCCCAAAAGCGAATTTCTCCCCGCCATTATCGCAGGCGTTACTTTAACAATTACCAAGGGGAGAATTGCCAAGCAAACAGTCAAAACAAAGACCCACGTCTGATTGTGTTTGCGGCGGTACTTTAGGTAGGCAAAAATTAATCCGACTTCAAAGAGTACATAAATTATCAGTGCCACTCCCTGCTGCCATTTATCGGCATCAAAGATTAAAAATAAGAATATTAGCGAAATTGCCGTTTCATATAGGCGCCACCTTTTGCCCAACAGCAGACCGACTACAATGGGAGCAAGCCCCAAGAGTAAGTAAACAAAATAAACTGGATTAGCATATGGTTGTAAGTTTGGCATTAGTTATTGACCTCTTGCATCAATGATTTGCGGTCAATCTTCCCATTCATGGTTAACGGTAATGAATCTACATACTTAAACCTTTGCGGAATCATGTAATTCAAAGTTGTCTCTGCTAATTCCTTTTTAATCGCTTGGGTTAGGGCTAATTCAGTTGGGTAGTCATTTTTTTCGGCAACCACGTAGGCAATTAATTGATTTACCTTATGGTCTTTATCATATTTAGGCACCGTGGTAGCTTGATTAATTAGAGATACCTTGTCTAAATGATGGTCAACTTCTTCTAACTCAATTCTAAAACCATGCATTTTAACCTGGAAGTCTAACCGCCCTTTATAAAAGAGAAGCCCTTGATCGTCGAACTGTCCTAAATCCCCCGTCCGATAGGCTGCTTTTCCTTGGTATTCAACAAAGGCATGAGCTGTCTTTTCTGGATTATTAAGATACCCCTTAGAAATCCCTGGCCCAAGCAATAAGATTTCTCCTGGTTGACCAACTTCAACAGGCTGCAAATCGTTATCCACTAACACGATTTCGCTTTCTCTTTTAACATAACCGATAGGTAGGCGCCCATAGTTATCTAAAATTTCCCGGGAAATTTCAACCGCACTAATTGCCACCGTTGCTTCCGTTGGACCATAAGTATTATAAATCTTAGCCGCAGGGAAGCGTTGCTTCAACATTGCCGCTGTCTTGTGGGTCAACTCTTCTCCACAAAATAGGAATGTCTTCAGTGCAGGTAAATGTTCTTGGTCAAAGGTTGGTTGCATTAAGCAAATATCCATGAAGGAGGGAGTTGAAACCCAGGCGTCCAATGATAATTTGGGCAAGGCCGCAAATAATTCCTTAAAATTATCGGTTATTTGGCGAGGTAAGACTGCTAACTTACCACCCATGCTTAAGCTTGGATAGATACTCATTACCGATAAGTCGAAGGAATATGGAGCCTGCGCAAGAAAAGTTGCTCCTGACTCCAAGCCAAAATCCAATTGCATCCACTTCACAAAACTTGCCAAGTTATCATGACTTATTTGAACCCCTTTAGGTAAACCAGTCGTCCCCGAAGTGAAGATAATGTAGAAATTTTCTGCCCCACTTACGTAATGGTCCTTAGCAATCGGCGCTACCATCTGCTCTAAGATTCCTGCTAGTTCGGTTGGTTCAATTACAGGAATCTCCACTGTCAATTCAACTTCTTCCGCCTTCACACAAGCAACAGGTTGGGCAATTTGATTGATGATTTCTAGTCGTTCCTTAGGTGAATGTGAATCTACCGGAATATAAGCATGGCCCGCCTTAACACATCCCAAGAAAGTAGCTAACGTGGCAAATTCTTGCCCACCATAAACCATAATGGGACCAGCGCTCAAGTTCATTGTTAGTAACTTATGCGCCACTGCATCAGAGGCTTGTTTTAATTGTTGGTAAGTATATTCTTGCCCTAAGTAATCGTAAGCTAAGCGTGTAGGTTCATTTTGAGCCCACAAATCTATTTGCTCAATTAAATTCATAATCTGACTCCTCTTTAAAATTCATTATAAATAAAGTGTGGTTGATTAATTCCACTGTAACTGTACAAATAAATTAAGCCTAACAAAATAACAAAATAAAAAATAGTACGCATAATAAAGTTAAAGACTGAATTATGCCATAGTTTTTTTAATTCTTGCATTAAAATGCTCCTTTGCATTAAAGCTTCATTTACTCTTTTTAGGATAAAACTATTACAAAGGCATTACAATAAACAAACTTTAAACTCTTTTTAACGAATATTTACGTTCTGCGGTAACTAATAAAAAAGCTCCCCGTAAAAAATGTTTACGGGGAACTTCTCAAAACCTTATTCGTTTAGTTTTTCTAAGGTAGCTCTAACCTGACTCACTAATTCCCGGCTACCAGAAAAGACAATGTGATCTCCCAATTGAATGCGCGTAGAACCATGAGGCGCGATTGATTTATGATTGCGGAAAATCCGACTGATAGTGATTTCTTCGATAAATGGTAACTTATAAAGTTCTAATCCATCAAATTTAGCATTATTAACCGTTAATTCATACAGACGGGCATCCCCGCTAGTCAAAATCTGCATAATGGATGGAGATTCTATCATTGATCTCATCATACCAACCCTGGTATCAAAGCTACTGTAGTATTCTATCCCTTGTTTTTCACATTCAGCTTCCTGCTGGGAGTTAATTACTGGATCTGGATTGTCTAGGCGTGCAATTACTCGCTCTACCCCATATTCCTTAGCCGCCAAAGCAAGTTGGTAGTTAATGTCAAAATTAACGTGACCTAAGACTAAAATATCCGTATCAAAAGCGCCACTTGCAATCGCGGTTGCTTTGTCCATCCTAGTCAATAAGTGCACATTAGCCTCAGAATCGTAAGTAGTATAATTCTTCTGACTATCTGTATATAAATCTACCTCATACCAACTTTGGGTTAACTGTTGGGCTGCAGAAATCGTCACTAAGTTAGCCCCAATAAAGTGCACCTTGGTCTTTTTCTTATCTGTTGGCTCAGGACGATAAAGTTTGTTGAATAGTAAGGGACTAATGATGCATGTTAGTAAGCCAGCCAGTAAGAACGCGCCTGATTGTTGCGCAGTTACTACCTTCAATTCCTCAGCTACGGTTAAAGTTGCTAACACCAAGGTGATGGTTGTGCTAGCTAAAAACGAGCCCGCCAGTGCATTTTTAGAACTAAAGTATTTTCTTAAAGCTAGGTAAGCTGGTAGTTTGGCCAACACATAAGCTAAAAAGAAGAGCGGAATCAGTACTAAGGTAGTTGGCGAGGTTAGTAGGGCCGGAATGTCTAATTTCACTCCCGTCATAATAAAGAAGAAGGGAATTAAAAAACCATACCCGATTGAATCTAACCTTTGTTCCGTATCCTCAGCAGGTTGTAACAACTTAAAAACAATTCCTGCCACAAAGGCCCCGAGGATATTTTCAGCTCCCACCTTTTCGGCCATCCACACTAACATAATAATCACAAAAATCGCCAACCTAATGTCTAACTGGGTGGTCGATTTATTAATGGTGTCAAAAAAGGTAAAGAATGACCGAAATTTCCTAAATAAGAAGGCCGCCACAATGAAGAGAATTGAAATCAACCAAATACTAGCGCCATCCCCCGCTACCAAGGACGAATAAAGGGTTAGCAATAGCATAGGCACGACTTCTCCCAAAACGGCAAACAATAAGATTGCTTGGCCAAAGGGGCGACTAAGTAATTCATTTTCTTTCAATAACGAAATAACAATTCCTAAAGAAACCGTCATGAATAAGATTGTAGCTAACCCAATATCACTAAATAAACCGGTAACATGGAATACCAAGGCCAAAATTACGGCTGTAACCGTAGCCAATATATATGCACCCACTGCTGCCTTTAGCGGTGAAACCGTTGGTTCTTGGTTAGCCTTTTTCTTAGCCAGTGGTGTTTGCGGACCAGCACTTTTCTTAAATAAGCTAAAATCTATTTCCATCCCACTAAGAAACATCAATAATAATACCCCAAAGGTCGAGGCATATGACAGTAATGGTCCCGTATGGACGATATCAAGTGCACTTTTACCTAAAATAATCCCGACGATAATTTCTGCCACCGAGGTAGGTAAAATGCCAATTTTAAATCGTGACAAAATCATTGGCGTTGCAAAGGCCGCCAAGGTCACTAATACCAAGGAAAAATCCATAATTAAAAGTCCTTTCTCTCGTTTCAAATTAAGTCCATTTTATACTAGCTTGAGTTAGTGGGCAAATATTTCAGCCTATTTCCCGGGAAATAACTTTAGCTATAAATCAAAAAGCCGTAATTTTGCCAAAGCGCAAAATTACAGCTCTTTTTATTTCGCATATTCAATCGCCCTTGTTTCGCGAATAACAGTCACTTTAATGTGGCCTGGATATTCAAGCTCATTTTCAATCTTTTCCTTGATTTCCCGAGCTAACAATGTAGCCTGTAAATCACTGATTTCATTAGGTTTAACAATTACGCGGACTTCACGCCCTGCTTGAATAGCATAACTCTTTTGGACTCCGTTAAATTCATTAGAAATATTTTCCAATTTTTCTAAACGGTGAATATAATTTTCCAAAGATTCACTCCGTGCACCAGGACGTGCAGCTGAAATTGCATCTGCAGCTGCTACTAGCACAGCAATTACTGACTCTGGTTCAACATCTCCGTGATGCGAAGCAATCGTATTAATTACTGTCTTACTTTCCTGGTACTTCTTGGTTAATTCAACCCCAATTTCCACGTGTGAGCCATCAACTTCATGATCCACCGCTTTACCAATATCGTGTAATAATCCCGCTCTTTTCGCCATTGTAACATCTTCGCCTAGTTCGGCTGCTAACACACCAGCAATCTTAGCCACTTCAACAGAGTGGTCTAAAACATTTTGCCCATAACTAGTCCTATAATTCAAGCGCCCAACAGTCTTAATCAAATCAGGGTGCATTGAATGCAAGCCTAAGTCAAAAATAGCTGTTTCACCCTTCTCCCGAATCTTGGCATCCATTTCTTTAGTGGATTTCTCTACCATCTCTTCGATACGGGCAGGATGAATACGTCCGTCTTGAATTAATTTCTCCAAGGTCATCTTAGCTATTTCACGTCTGACAGGGTCAAACCCACTTAAAACAACTGCTTCCGGTGTATCATCAATGATTAGGTCAATTCCCGTTAAGGTTTCTAAAGTCCGAATATTTCGACCTTCACGCCCGATAATCCGGCCCTTCATTTCCTCATTAGGTAAGTTAACCACAGAAACCGTCGTTTCAGAAACCATATCTGCGGCCGAACGTTGAATTGCCTGGGAAATTAAATCCTTAGCAATTCTATCAGCCTTAGCTTGTGCTTCTGCTTCACTGTCCTTAACCATTACTGCTAGGTCATGACTAAGCTTTTCACGTGTATCCTTAATTATAAGTTCCTTTGCCTGGTCTTGGGTCAGTTCAGCCACTTCTTCGAGTTTAGTTTGCTGTTGCTCTACTAACAAATCTACTTTATTGCGCTTGGCAACTATTTTTTGTTGTTCAACATCTAATTGCTTTTCTCGTTTACTAATTACATTTTCACGTTTCTCAAGGCCATTATCCTTACGATCCAATAATTCTTCTCTTTGTAATAAACGATTTTCTTGTCTTTGAATCTCTGAACGACGTTCTTTTAATTCACTCTCTACTTCACTGCGATACCGGTGACTTTCTTCTTTAGCCTCCAATATCACTTCCTTCTTTTCAGCATCCGCCTCTTTACGTGCTTGTGCTAAAATTCCAGCTGCGGTTTGAGTAGCTTGATCAAGTTTTTCCTCATAGTGCCGCTTTCGATACCAAATTCCGCCAGCAAAACCAAGTAACAACGTTATAATAGCGACGGCGGGGATTACAATAATAGAACTCAAAATTTGCACCTCCGACGTCAATTAATGTTTACAACTAATTATATTTGTTTGATTATACACACAAGAATATTTTAATGTTTTTAACGGGCCAATGTCAACATAAATAAGTTCATACCTTGTTTTTGTCGCAAAAAAATATAGTAGAAACAGCTAGGTTCCTACTATATCCTTCATTTATTTCTTATCTTTGGCCGTCTTTTCCTTAGCATCCGGCTTGTCTTGCTTATCGCCAAGTTTCAATTCTAATTGTGCCTTTTCATCGGCATCAGCAATCCCATATGCCTTTCTAACTTTGAGATAAATCTCATTCATCATTTCTGCATGTTCTAAGAGGTACTTCTTAGCATTTTCACGACCTTGACCAATTCGTTCCTCGCCATAAGAGAACCAAGACCCACTCTTATTGATGATGTCTTTTTCGACGGCCATGTCAATTAATTCACCAGTCTTGGAGATGCCTTCCCCATACATAATGTCAACTTCGGCAATTCTGAATGGAGGCGCAACCTTATTTTTGACAACCTTTATCTTAACCCGGTTCCCAATAATTTCAGAACCATCCTTAATTTGTTCAGCCCGTCTTACCTCTAGACGAATAGTGGAATAAAATTTTAAAGCCCTTCCCCCTGGAGTTGTTTCAGGGTTACCAAACATAATCCCCACTTTCTCACGAATTTGGTTAATAAACAAGGCGATGGTCTTAGTTTTATTGATAGTCCCGGATAGCTTGCGCAATGCTTGCGACATTAATCGTGCTTGCAGCCCTACGTGGGAATCACCCATTTCACCCTCAATTTCGGCCCGAGGTACCAAGGCAGCTACTGAGTCAACTACCACAATGTCAATTGCACCGGAAGAAACCAAGGCATCGGCAATTTCTAGCCCTTGTTCCCCCGTATCTGGTTGTGATAACAAGAGTTGATCAATATCTACCCCTAGAGCAGTTGCATAAGCTGGGTCAAGTGCGTTTTCAGCATCAATATAAGCGGCAGTCCCACCATTTTTTTGAACTTCAGCCACCGCGTGCAAGGCTACCGTTGTTTTACCAGAACTTTCAGGCCCATAAATTTCAACAATTCTTCCTCGAGGATAACCACCGACTCCTAAGGCTTCATCCAAGGCTAAAGAACCACTAGATACAGTTGAAATTTGCGTATCAGCTTTTTCACCCATTCGCATAATTGAACCCTTACCGAAATTCTTCTCTATTTTCTTTAAAGCTACATCTAACGCAGCTTTTCTTTCATCAGCTACCACAAAGATACCTCCTTAGCTCAATCTTTTCTTTAATCATACATTAGTTTGGTAACAAATTGCAAGTATAAAAGAACTAATTTTCGCTTAGCAATTCTTTTCTGACTAAATCTAAGGCAGTCAGCACAGCTCTTGCTTGTACATACTTTCTCTGCCTTGGGAAATGGAATTTTTGGGCATAACCGTCTTTATTTCGGTAAGCAATTCCAATCCAAACGGTCCCCACTGGTTGCCCCTCTAAGCTATCAGGACCAGCTACCCCAGTCAAACTAACCCCCACATCGGCTCCTAGCTTTTGTTTAGCTTGCTCAGCCATTAAAATCGCAGTCTGTTCACTAACGCTCCCATGCTTATCAATGACCTCCGCTGGAATAGCTAATAATTTTTCCTTAGCATAGTTTGCATAGGTGACAAAGCCTCCCATAAAGGCTTGCGAAGCACCGGGAATACTTGTTAGCGCCGCTTGAAGTTGACCACCTGTTAGACTTTCTGCCGCTGTTATGGTTAGGTGTTTTTCCCTTAACTTAGTCATTACAACTTGAGCTAAGCTATTATCGTCGCCATAGCCATATAAATATTGACCACAGCGCTTAGCAATTTTACTTTCTAGCCCATCAAGTAAGGCCTGCGCTTCTTGTTCGTTTTTAGCACTGGCCGTTAACCGCAAGGTAACCTCATTATCCTTAGCATAGGGTGCTATCGTTGGGTTAGTTTGATTTTCAATTAAATCATCCAACTGGCTAGCTAATTGTGACTCCCCAATACCAAAGAAGCGCAACACCCTTGAACTTAAAATTTGGTCTTGCCGGTAAGCTTGTTTTAGCAAGGGTAAGGCAACCTTAAACAGCATTGGTCTTAACTCACTTGGCGGTCCCGGTAGCAACATAAAATCAGGTCCCTGCTCAGCTTGATAAAAGTCACCCACGGCTAGCCCCGTCTCATTTGCAAGTGGCTTTGAACCTTCGATATAAAGGGCCTGCAAGCGATTGTTAGCCGTCATCTTGCGCTGACTAATTTCAAAGTGACGTTTAATCTTAAGCATGGCCGCTTCATCTTCAACTAACTGCTTACCTAAATAAGCTGCAACAACTTGCTTAGTCAAATCGTCTTTAGTTGGTCCCAAGCCCCCAGTAAGGATCACCAGGTCACTTCGTTTAGCCGCCAAATCAATCGCAGCTCTCATCCTGACTTCATTATCACCGACTACCGTTTGGTAATAAACATCTATCCCCAAGTCAGCTAAAACCTGACCGACTAACCTTGTATTAGTATCGACAATTTGGCCTAATAATATTTCTGTTCCTACTGCAATTATTTCTGCATGCATTTTATCACTTCACTTACTATTAATTAACATTACTATAACACATAAGTCTATTTTCTTCTCTATATTTAATATACGCAAAAAAGAGCTAATTAATTTAAAAAAGTCGAGAAAAATTAATTTCTCGACCATAATTATTACTTGCCACTCTTAAATGAATCGGCAAAGACAAACCGGGCATTGTAAAAATAATCACACCCTGAGTAAACCGTAAAGAATAAGCAGATATATAAAAGTACCTGTCCGATTGGGAAGCCAATATTTGCAAACAAGACGTTATTTAAGAATAAAAAGATGATTGCAAACATTTGGGTAAAGGTTTTAATCTTTCCTGGCATCGCAGCCGCCATTACCTGCCCATCGTTTTCTACCACAATTAAGCGCAAACCAGTAACTGCTAATTCCCGGCAAACAATGATAGCTGCCACCCATGAAGGAACTTTACCCATTTCTACCAAAATAATAAATGCTGTCATTACTAACATTTTATCGGCCAAAGGATCGGCAAATTTACCAAAATTAGAGACAAGGTGGTGTCTTCTAGCAATTTGTCCATCTGCAAAGTCTGTAATTGACGCCACCGCAAAAATGATTGCCCCCAATAATTGGGTAACCGGGATTGGCGTTCCCAAAGCGTTAACCTGCCCCCAATTTAGCGGTAACAATAGCACCAACATAAAAATTGGAATCAAGATAATACGCATAATCGTTAACTTATTTGGTAAGTTCATTTTTTTCTCCCCTTACTAGTCCTTGACGTTAATTACAATTGTCCGAACGGTAGTGGTTGCATCTTCCTTTAGGAAATTGAACTTCTGTCCGTTAATCGTGATAGTGGTTGCTTTGGAATTACCTAAATTAAATGTTATTGACTCAGTTCCAGTTGGCAAAGTCACAGTGTGCGAAGCACCTGAAGACAGGGTTCCTTGCCATTGTTGGCTTCCATTAGCACTAACCGCCATCCAAGCAGTTGCATCTGCTCCAAGTTTAATGGTTGTCTTAGCCTTTGAACCTGTTAACTCATAAGTAAAGGTTGACGCATCAACTTGAGTGCTAGTGATTTTTTGCTTAGAGCTAGTTTTTTTGCTAGTCTTTTTAGTTGACTTAGCCTTCTTAGTAGCAACCTCAGTCTTCTTTTCGCTATTTACACTCTTTTCACTACTTGCCTTTTTGGTACTGCTTGCTTTTTTAGTAGTTGAACTAACATCTGAAGAAACAGACACCTTAGAACTGCTACTATCAATCTGTGCATCAGCCTTTTTATTATTAAGGGTAACAAAGTAAATTGACCCGACAATAGCAACTACAACGACCACAATAATAATTGTTGGCAAATAAGTATAGAGTGTTTCAAATTTGCTTGGGGCTTTATTACTTTCCGTTAATTTACGCTTTTTAGTCCTTGAATCCACAACTTCTTCAGGAGTTGCTTCTTTATCTTTACCAGTTTGCTCAGCCAGTTGTAACAATAATTCCTTAGAATCCAAATCAACTGCCTCAGCGTACTGCTTAACAAACGCACGGACATAAAACTCCCCTGGAAGAGCAGCAAAATTATCCTCTTCAATGGCAATCAAATACCGTTTTTGAATTTTTGTATTTTGTTGTAAGTCATCTAAGGTTAAGCCCTTATCTGAACGAGCATCTTTTAAAGTTTGTCCAATACTCATTTAACCACGCCTCATTGCTTTCTATTAAAAATATAAAATAAGTTCCACAAGCTAGTATAGCATAGCTTGAATTATTTTTTTAGCAACTACCAAAGAATTTTAAACTTTTCCTTACTTTAGCCAGCCACCACTAACATAAATAGTTTGTCCTGTAAGATAACCTGCCTTTTGAGCCAATAACGCTGACACCCAATAGCTGATTTCTGTTGGGGCAGCAAAACGACCAGTAGGAATTTCTGCACTGACACTGTCCTTATCAGCTTTTGAAAAGACTTGGTTCATTTGCGTATCAACCGCTCCGGGGGCTACTACATTGACTGTAATTCCCAAAGACGCAACCTCTTTGCTATACGCTAAGGCAAAAGCAGAAAGCGCCCCTTTAACCGTACTGTACGCAACTTCCATCGCGCTTCCTGCTCCTCCATAAACAGAACCGATAAAAACAATCCGCCCCTGCCCACTACGAGCAAGTTTTTCTTCAAGTTTTTGCAATAACAGTAGCGGGGTTTGAACTTGCATCTGCCATAAAGTCGCCAGTTGTTCGGCCTTCAAGTCATGAAACAAGCCATAATAGGTTGTCCCCTGGGTAAAAATTACTGCATCCAAAGAAAAAATATTAGTGGTAATTTGTTCCAAGTGGTGACTATCACATAAATCATAATGGATACTCAAAAAATCCTGCTTGGGATATTCGGCCTGTAATCTTCCTTGGAGGTTCATCAACTTAGTTTCATTTTGATAATAATGGAGGTACAAGGACCAACCCTTCTTAGCCAAATCATAAGCGATATTTTGGCCAATACCGCCAGAAGCCCCTAAAATCAACGCCCACTTCACTTAATAATCATCCTTTCGGTAAAATTTGGAAAACACTAATTGCCTCCGGTTTTATGAATGACTTAGCCACCGCAATTATATCCTCTAAAGTCAGTTCCTCAATCACTGGCACAAGTTCAAAAACGGTTGCCCCTTCAAAGAGGTTCGCTGAATAACGATTAGCAATTGCTTCCAGCGAATTCATCGCTTGAATGTAACGCCCGATAAATTCCCGTTGAGCTAATTCAAATTCAGCTTGGCGGTTACTTAAAGAACCGACTGCATTCTCGGCAATTTCGATAATGGCATTGCTTAAAGCTTGGGGTTGGTCACTATCGCCACTAATCACCGCAAAATGAAAGCCGCGTTCAAATGTAAATTCATAGCCAAAGCTATCATCCAGGATTCCCTCTTGATATAGTTTTAAATACTCTGGCGCTGACTCACTGTACAAAAGGTATAACAATAATTCTACAGCTAGCTTGTACTTAAGCCCAGCTTTAGTGGTGCTAACTTCGTCCAAACCTTTTATTCCGACCATCGTTTTAGGTCGATTTACATTTAATTCCAACATCCTATACGGAATAATGTCACTTCCACTTGAATCAACTTCTAGTTTAGGGCGCTTAATTTCTTGGGGGGCGGGGAATTGTTTTTGAGCCTGGTTAGCCTCGATTGTCGCTAAGATTTCATAGATATCAAAATTTCCCACTAAGAATAAGGACATATTTTGGGGCTGATAAAAAGTTTGATAACAAGTATATAAATCCTCAGTTGTTATTTGACCAATCGATTCAACGCTCCCAGCAATATCTATGCTTAAGGCTGTGTTAGGATACAGATTCCCTATCATCCCAAAATATAAACGCCAACTAGGGTCATCATCGTACATCTTAATTTCTTCAGCAATGATGCCTTTTTCCTTGGCCACCGTTTGCTCTGAAAAATATGGCTGTTGCACAAAATCTAGTAAAATTTCGACGCATTTTTTAACATTATTTGTTGCCGAAAACAAATAACTTGTCTTAGTAAAGCTGGTAAAGGCATTAGCCTCCGCTCCATATTTACCAAATAATTCAAAGGCATCGTAGTCTTCTTTTTCAAATAATTTATGCTCTAAAAAATGTGCAATTCCATCGGGAACCTTGACAAACTCAGTACCTTTTGCTGGAACAAAGGTATTATCAAGTGAACCATAATTAGCCGTCATCACCCCATATGTTTTGTGGAAGTCATTTTTAGGCAAAAGATTTACTTGTAATCCATTTTGTAAAGTTACCCGGTATAAGGTTTCCCCAAATTGTTGGTATTCTATCTTTTCCATTAATTAATCTGCCCCTTTAAAAAATAACTAACCTCAAGCTTAGCCAAGGCTGCTACCGCTTGAACATCTGCCACACTCACGGCCATAATTGCCGCTTTCCACTCACTAGCTGTTACCTTACTTTGGCTAAGCTGATCCATTGTAGCTTGAATCAAGGCCGTTGCTTGGGAATCTTGTCTAATTTCATAGTCAGTTATCAATTCCTGCTTAATATTAGCTAGTAGCTGAGCTTCAACATCCCCGGCCACTAACACAGCTAACTGTTGTTCAATTAGATCCAGCACTTGCTGTTTTTTGTCCGCCTGAATCCCGGTTTGAACAAATAACACCTGCCTTAAGCTATCAAAACTACTATTAGCATAATAAGCCAAGCTAGCCTTTTCTCTTACATTTGTAAATAATTTTGATAAGGCCGAACCACCAAATAATGCGTTAAATACCAAGGCCGCATAATGATACTTGCCCCGATATTCCACCGGAAAATGGTACGCTAAGTCTAACTTGGATTGATTCAAATCCTGTTGTTCTTCGTAAGCCACTAGTTTATTCCTAGCTGTCTGCTTGTAGGTCAGTTGATACTTCCCTACCGTTCGGGGAGTAAACTTTAACTGTGCTATTGCAGCTAGCACCTCATCGCTAGCAAAATCACCAGATAAGGTAATAATGACTTCATCATGAGCTAACATTTCTTGGTAGTAAGCATAACACTCTGCCGCCGTTAAAGCCGCCAAATTCTCCTTATCACCATAAGGCGGAACCTGGTGGACCGGATCTTCAAAGTAAGCCTGCTGCAATTTTTGAAGTGCATAAGCTTGCTTATCGTCTTTTATTGACTCTAGGTAGGCAATTAGATTTTTCTGTTGCAAAGTAAACATCGTCTGGTCAAAAGCTTGGTTAGTTACCAACGGGTTGAAGATTAATTCTTGCAAAAAATTAATCGCTTCAGTTAGCAACTGTTGCTTTTCTTTAAGATAATGATCATTAACCACCCGCATTTCAAAATTCACTAGGTGTAGGTTGCCCCGGCGGTTAACACTAGTTCCAAATGTCGCCCCGTAAAGAAAGGCTAATTGATCAGAAATTGCCTTTTGGTTAGGATACTTTTGACTACTTACCTCTAACATATTGGCAATCAAGGTCCGTAAAGCCACCGTCTTTTTAGAAACAGCAGCTGTTGCAAATGTTAGGTTAATTCTACTAGTTTTAAACTGTTTGCTAGCAATAAAATCTAGGGTTACCCCCGGTACTATTTGTACTTGCAAAGCTCTTTTCCCCCTAATTATCTTCTTGTTTTGGTAAAAATACTTTCCGCGGCTTACTTCCTTCTTGTGGGCCAATCATTCCCGCAGCCGCTAACTGATCAACAATTCTAGCTGCGCGATTATAACCAATCTTGAAGCGCCGTTGCAATAATGAAATACTACATTTTTGTTCTTGGCTAATAAATTCTAGCACCTGTTGAAAGAGCTCATCTTGTTCGTCCTTACCATTTACTCCTTCAGCCAGCTCATCATCGCTAACTTCTAGACTAGTATCATAACTAACTTCTTGCTGTTGTTTGACAAATTCGACTACTCGTTCAACATCTTGATCCGAAATATAAGCCCCTTGAACTCGAGTTGGTTTATTGCTCCCCATTGGAGCAAATAACATGTCCCCACGACCAAGTAACTTTTCTGCACCATACTGGTCGATAATCGTCCGCGAATCCGTCCCCGATGAAACTGCAAAGGCCATTCTTGACGGCACGTTTGCCTTAATTAAGCCGGTAATAACGTCTACCGAAGGCCGTTGGGTTGCTAAAATCATATGGATTCCTGCTGCCCGCGCCATCTGAGCTAGTCGGACAATCGCATCTTCAACCTCATTTGAGGCTGTCATCATCAAATCGGATAACTCATCAACAATAATTACAATGTAAGGCATCGGTTGACTATCACTTTCAACTCCATCGGCCTTTTGCCGTTGAATCATCTCATTGTAACCAGTGATATTTCTTTGGCCAGTATCGGCAAAGCATTCATAACGTCTTTCCATTTCACTAACCAATTTTTGTAAAGCTCCGGCTGCTTTTTTAGGGTTAGTCACCACCGGAATCAAGAGGTGGGCAATATCGTTATATACTCCCAACTCTACTTTCTTAGGGTCTACCAATACTAACCTAACTTGGTCAGGAGTACAGTTCATTAATAAACTGGTAATAATGCCGTTGATAGCCACTGACTTCCCACTCCCAGTTGAACCAGCAATCAGCAAATGGGGCATCTTGGCTAAATCGGCTGTAACTAGATTGCCAGAAATGTCCCGCCCCAACGGAACTTCCAATGGCTTTTTGGGGTTCCGCTTTTGAGCAGAAATGATACTCTTAAAGGAAACCGTTGCTACGTTTTGATTAGGGACTTCAATTCCCACGAGCGATTTTCCTGGAATCGGTGCTTCAATCCGTAAATCTTTAGCAGCTAAGGCTAAGGCTAAGTCATCACTTAAGTTAACAATCTTAGATACCTTGACCCCAATGGCTGGGTGTAACTCATACTTGGTAACGGCTGGTCCTAGGATGGCATTTACCACCTTAGCATCCACCCCAAAGCTGGCCAAGGTTTCTTCTAAGATTTTCTTATTCTTTTGCATGGCTTTACGTTCACTGGACTGGTCAGTTGCACCAACTTCACTCAATAGTGAATAATCAGGTAATTTGTAGTTAGGATTGATTCGATTTTCCACCGTAAATTCACTTGGACTCTCTTCTTTAACGCTTGGCGTAGGGGCTTCATCCCAAACTGACACCTCTTCGACTTCATCTGTCACTACCGGCTTAGGCTTAGTTGCCACCGGCTTTTCTAATTCTGCTGCAACTATCTTTGATTCTTTTAATTGTTCTTGGTCAGGTTGCTTTGCTTTTAAAGTAGGCAGGGTTGCTTTTTCCAAGCTAGGCTTAGCTTTAAGCACCAGTTCCTTGCCAAAATTTCCTACTATTCCTAACCCTTGTAAAATTAGGTAACCCAACTTACCTACCGTAGCCACAACCTGTGTAAATGAAACTTTAAAAAGTAGGCACAAGCCCCAAACCCCTACTAAGCCACTGAGAATATAGGTCCCCAACTGGGCAATTAAAAAGTAGGTTAAACTATATAAACTTGCCCCTAAAATTCCACCACCAACGGAACTTCCTAAACTAGCGTCAATAATGTCTGCTTGTAAGTATTGCCAAGTAACACTAATAAAATGGGCATGGATATCAAGTTTTCCAAAAAAATAGGCAGTTAGAGCCAATAAAGCGGCCCCATACACCAAGCTAGCGCCTAACCACAAATTATACTTTAACTTAGGCTGTTTATTAAAAATAACGAGGTAAGCCCCCAAAATTATCAACAAACCCAAGCCCAATTGATAGCTATCCCCAACAAAAATCCGGATAAAATTGCCCATCAAAGTGCCAACGTACCCCAAATTAAACAGACCGATAATTCCTAAAAAGATAAAACATAAACCACTGACTTGAAGTGATAGTTCTATTTTTAGCTTTGTTTTCTTGCTCTTTTTACGCCTAGGGTGTGGCTTTCTACGTGCTTTAGCCATTACTAACGCTCCTTTCTTCTTAAAAAATTATACCATACCTTATTAAAAGTGAGTTTTGCTAATAAAAAGGCGAGCGCAACCTCTGAAAGATTCTTCTTAGGTCAGCTCGCCTTTAAGTCTATTTTAACTTATCGTTTTCGTAAGTGTGTGTGCGCTCCAACTTAGGAAAGCCCTGCTGTCTTAAAACTTCATAGATAACGATTGCTGCGGTATTAGACAAATTTAGGGCCCGAATGTTAGCGTCATTTTGTGGGATTCTGATACACTTCTCGGGATTTTGCCGCATAAAAGGTTCTGGCAAGCCTGTGGTCTCCTTACCAAACAAGAAGTAATGATCAGCTTCGGTATCTTGATAATCTACATCCGTATAATCTTTATTGGCAAACTTAGATACAATGTACAACTTACTTAAATCTGGAATAGTTTCCAAAAAAGCAGGTAAGTTTTTATGGTAGGTTACTTCCACCTTATCCCAGTAATCTAGTCCTGCGCGCTTAAGGTGTTTATCATCCGTTGAAAAACCCAAGGGCTCAATTAAATGCAGGTGCGTGTTGGTGCCGGCACACGTCCGCGCAATATTACCAGTATTAGCCGGCATTAGTGGTTCAAATAATGCAATGTGATTAGTCATTAATCCTAATTCCTTCCTAAAAGCATAAAAAAAAGCGTAACCATTCGGTGTGGGCACGGCGAACAGCTACGTTAATGAAGTACAATTACTTAGCAACTAACGGTTTCCCGATAATTACTAACAACCGATTTCTTGAAAATATCTTAACACTATCTTTTACATTTGGCAAGGTTTTTTCAAAAAATTACTTACTCTGCAACCCGAATATATTCACCTGCAACTAACTTTACTAGGTCAGTTTGCTTTAAGAGGACGGACCGTCCAATCTTACCGGCGGAAACAGCAATCTTTTCAAAAACTTTAATCCGTTCGTCAAAATAAATTGGAAAGCCTTTTCTAATCTTAATTCCGATGGGGGTATTTTCCCCGTGAACATAGCCTGTAATATTGATAAGATTTTTATTATCCGCTAAATGTACCTGCTTTTTATTTAACTGCTGGGCAACCAACTTTAAATCTAGTTCATATTCCAATGGCAAACAGACTACCAGGTAATCTTTAGGATCTTTATTAGCCTGTAAAACTATCGTCTTTAGAATACTTTTAGGGTCCACCCCCATTGTGGCGGCCTCTGCGAGGGCATCTTTTCCTTTATTAATCCAGTCAAAATGTGTTTCAACATACTCGATGTGATGTTGGTCTAAAATGCGCTCATCGTTGGTTTTCTTTAACTTAGCTTTCTTTGCCATCTTCTTCATCTCACTTACTTTAAGTTCTTTACCAATTGTAAGTTTTTATTATTCTAACGTCAAATAACGAACATTATCTGAGATAGTAAGTTTTATCACTTGACTTAGCTCTATCATTTCAGTATTATTACATTGTTTGTGAGAATTCATCACTTCCAATAACGAACATTTAGTTCATAACAGAAAGGCGCGATCTTTTATGCCACCAGTATTTGATTACGAAGATATTCAATTAATCCCTAATAAATGTATTGTTAAGAGTCGGTCCGAAGTAGACACTAGAGTCAAATTTGGCCCTATGACCTTTAACATCCCGGTAGTTCCCGCTAACATGCAGACTATCATTGATGAAAAATTAGCGATTTGGTTAGCCCAAAATGGTTACTTCTATATTATGCACCGTTTTGATGAAGACGACCGCCTTGACTTTGTGAAACGGATGCATAGCCTTGGCCTATTTGCTTCTATTTCCGTCGGAGTTAAACCAAAAGAATATCAACTAATTGATGACTTAGCTGCCCAAAACCTAGTGCCTGAGTATATCACAATTGATATTGCACACGGTCATGCCCAAACTGTCATCGACATGCTTAAATATATCAAGCAGAAACTTTCTGGCGTCTTTCTAATCGCCGGTAATGTTGGTACTCCTGAAGGGGTGCGTGAACTCGAAAACGCTGGTGCCGATGCAACTAAAGTCGGAATTGGACCTGGTAAGGCATGCATTACCAAGATTAAAACCGGCTTTGGGACTGGTGGTTGGCAACTTGCAGCCGTCCGCCTCTGCGCTAAAGCTGCAAGTAAACCGATTATCGCTGACGGTGGTATCAGAACTAACGGTGACATTGCCAAGTCAGTTAGGTTTGGAGCTTCCATGTGCATGATTGGCTCTTTATTTGCCGGCCACGATGAAACTCCTGGAGAAATTATCGAAGAAGATGGCAAGAAATATAAGGTCTACTTTGGATCTGCTTCCCAATACCAAAAGGGAGAATATAAAAACGTTGAAGGTAAAAAGCTCTTACTTCCTTATAAAGGTCACATTGTCGATACCCTCCGTGAAATGCATGAAGATTTACAATCATCCATTTCCTACGCTGGTGGCAAAACCCTAGCCGCCCTCCGTAAAGTTGATTACGTCATTGTTAAAAACTCAATTTTTAATGGCGACCGTTACTAAAAACTAATCTCAGCCCCCATTTGCTATCATAGCTGAATGGGGGCTTGTTATTATTAGCGAACTTCAAACTTCCATCCTTCTTAAATACGCCTTAAACCCTAACTTTTTTTCTAAAATTTAACTATTAACCTTTAAAAAAGCAACATTTAGTGAAATGTGCTTTATTTTGTGGTAAATTATAAGTTGGTATTTATTAATTGGAGGGAAAGAGAATGAAACGCATTAAATCTTGGCGTCTTTCATTAGGATGGCAAATCCTATTAGGGCTTGTTATTGGGATTATTTTAGGCGCCTGCTTTTATGAAAACATTAAATTTATTACCTTCGCCACTAATTTAGGTGATGCATTTATCAACCTAATTTCGATGGTGGTGCTCCCCATCGTGATGTCTAGCTTAATTGTTGGAATTGCTAACATGGGTGACTTACGCAAACTAGGACGAATTGGGGTTAAAACCCTAATTTATTTTGAAATCCTCTCAACCATTGCTTTTATTATTGGGATGGTAATTTCTAACTTAGCTCACTTGGGGTCTATGGTCGATTTAAATCAACTAACTAAAACAGATATTTCAACCTATTTAAAAACTGCTAAGACCACCCACGCTAACCTTGGGTCCGTCTTGATGTCAATTATTCCCACTAATATTTTTGCTTCCCTGGGCAATAACGACATGCTTCCCGTAGTTTTCTTCTCATCAATTTTTGGATTAGGCCTTGCTTCCATTGGCGAAAAAGGTCAGGTCGTCATTGATTTTCTAAACGCAGTTTCAGCAACAATGTTTAAAATTACTGGTTGGGTTATGCACGTTGCTCCTTTTGGGGTAGCCGGCTTGATTGGGGCAACTGTAGCGAAATTAGGCTTAGCTTCCCTTAAGCCACTAAGCCTCTTCATCTTAATGGCCTATGCAACCATGATTTTCTTCATTTTAGTTATTTTAGGAATTACTTCCCGCTTGTTTGGCTTTAAAATTACCGAGCAATTATTAGTGGTTAAAGACGAATTAATCCTGGCCTTTACCACTGCTAGTTCTGAGGTTACTTTACCTAGACTAATGGATAAGTCAGTTAAACTTGGAGTCGATCAGTCAATCGGGGCCTTCGTTATCCCGACTGGTTACACCTTTAACCTAGATGGTTCGGCAATCTACCAAGGGTTAGCCGTGATTTTCGTTGCCCAAGCCTATCATATCAACCTTAGCTTAAGTCAACAATTAACCTTGTTATTTGTGCTAATGTTGACTTCTAAGGGGATGGCCGGAACACCAGGGGCATCTTTTGTCGTCCTTTTAGCTACGGTCGGAACAGTCGGTATCCCTACTTCAGGAATCGCCTTAATTGCTGGAATTGACCGACTTGTAGACATGGGCCGGACTGTCGTTAACGTTATCGGTAATATGACTGCTACCTTGGTAATCGGTAAATCAGAAAATGAATTTAACCAAGAAACTCATGACCGCTACGTCGCTAGTTTTAAAAAATAACCATTGGTATTAAAAAAGCTTGAAATCAATGATTTCAAGCTTTTTTCTTGCTCTTAGCCAAAAGTAATTTCCATTCCCAATTCCAAATCAGGTAATTCTTGGGGTTCTAGGTAAACCGCGTTATGTTGGGGACTGTCAGGAACAGCCTTGAATTGTAAGACCGTATGGCCAATTTCCAATAGATTACTTGCTACCATATCACCTAAATAAGTAATCTTATAGGCTTTAGAACCGATTACCACTTGCTTACCTACCGCCAAATCGTAGTCCTTTGGGCCCTCAAATTCTTGAATGACCGAGACCGCCCGTAATTCCTTACTAGCGCTGGCGTCAAATAAAATCAACATCTGATCTTTTTCATCGACGGCTTTAGGACCAATGTAGGTTATCTTACTCTTAATCATCTTATCCACCTCAACTTTTTATTTCCCTTCTATTTTACAATAAAATTCATCTTCCTTACACCTTTAAGACTTGTACCAACAAATATTAAAAACCGCTGTCATTTATGCTATACTATTAGTGTTGACAATTCAATTCGAAAGGTGTGTTATTTCTATGCAAGAACCTGTTTTATTCGGAACTTATACCAAAAAAAGTAGTCACGGTATCTACCGGGCTTTCCTAGATACTGAAACCAAGACACTATCCAAACCCGAACTTTTTTTAGAGGTTCAAAACCCTACCTACCTCACCTTAAGTCCCCAAAAGACCTTACTTACCATTTCAAGCCAGGAAACTTTGGGTGGAATCTCTAGCTACAATGCTACTAACCAAGCCTTGTATAATGAAGTCTTATTTGACGGCCCTAACCCATGTTACGTTTCCCTAGACGAAGACCGCCAATTAGTGTACAGCGCCAACTACCATAAGGGGGAAATTCTTAGTTACCAACTAGCTGCCGACCAAACGCTAACCTTAGCGGACAGGGTTGTCAAAACCGGCAGTGGTCCCTTACCCGAACAGACTGCCGCCCACATGCATTACAGTGATTTAACTCCTGATAAACGCTTAGTTGCCATTGATCTAGGGGCAGACACTGTTTATACCTTCGACGTTGATTCTACTGGAAAATTAACGGAAGTGGCTGCCCTTAAAGTCCCTGCCGGCTTTGGACCACGCCACCTAGTCTTCGCCCCTAATAAACAATATGCCTACTTAGTTGGTGAACTTAGCAGCCAGGTAGCTACTCTTCGTTACCATGATGATGGCCACTTTGACTATCTAGGTGCACTTAAGACCATCCCCGCGGACTGGACAGAACATAACGGCGCTGCCGCTATCCGGTGCTCACAAGACGGTAAGTTTGTTTACGTTTCTAACCGGGGTCACAACTCCCTGGCAGTTTTCACAGTTCAAGCAGACCACAGCCTAACCCTAAGTCAGTTAATTTCAACTGCCGGTGAATTTCCGCGGGATTTTGCCCTCGACCCTAGTGAACACTTTGTCGTAGTCGCTAACCAAAACACCGATAATGCTAGCCTATACGAACGTGATACTACCACTGGGCAACTAACCTTACTTCAAGCAGATATCGCTTTACCAGAAGGCGTCTGTGTTTGCTTCGAATAAAAGTAACTTCCAAAAAGTCCTAGCTTCAAAAGTTAGGGCTTTTTTCTACTTGCTTAGAGAATATTTATTTGCTATGATAATAGCCGTTATTTACTAACACAGTGGTTCGCAATTATCCCACTAAAAAAAACTAAGGAGCGTTTTTCATGAAAAAACTTACATTATCTGATTTAGTAAAAGCCGGTGTAGTGGCGGCTATTTACGTAGCCCTCACCTTGGTTAACCCTTTAAGCTACGGGGCTGTACAATTTAGAATTTCCGAATTTCTAAATAACCTTGCCCCCTTCAACAAGCGTTATGTTTGGGCCTTAACCATCGGCTGTATCATCGCCAACCTCAACTCACCATTGGGCGTTTATGACGTTATCTTCGGTTCACTTGGAACATTAGTTATGACTGGGCTTAGCTACTTCTTAGCTAAAAAAGTCAAGTCAGTTCCTGCTAAATTAGCTATTACCGTCATCATCTCTACCCTCATGAGTTGGAGTGTGGCTTTAGAACTTTACCTGTTAACCGATGCTCCCTTCTGGTTTACTTATCTCACCGTTGCTTTAGGTGAATTTGGAGCTTGTTTACTAGGAGCAGTTATCGTTTGGATTTTAAATACTAGAATTGATTTAAGTAAGTAAACGGAGGCTTTTATGACATTTGAAGAAGTTTTACCCCAACTAAAGGCGGGTAAAAAAGCCGTTAGGACCAAAGGCTGGTCCGGCTTTGAAGAATATATTTTTGTAGTTAGCGCTGATACTTATCAAGGCCAAGCAGTTAATCCTTATCTTATGATTAAGACTAAGGAAGAACCTAGTCTCTCCCAGTACATGCCTACTTCGTGTGACGTCTTGGCTGATGATTGGGAGCTAGTCAATGATTAACTCTTATCCCGACCTGACTAAAAAGGTGGTAATCATTACTGGAGTGGCCTCTGGCATCGGTTATGCCCAGGCCAAAGCCTTTCTTACTAACGGCTGCCAAGTTTTCGGGCTGGATAAACAGACCACTGCCAAGATTACTGAGTTAACGGCAACTTTTGGCAATAATTTTTCTTTTAGTCAAGTTGACGTCAAAGAAGAAGACCAGCTAGAAAAGTTCGTTAAGTTAGCCCAAGCTAAGTGCTCACGGATTGATATCTTGTTAAATACCGCCGGAATTTTAGATGGCTACTGCCCTAGCTTAGAAACCCCGCTAGCTTTTTTTGATGAAGTGATTGCAACCAACCTCCGGTCTGTCTTCATCTTAACTAACCTAGTCTTACCCCAAATGTTAAGCCAAAAACACGGGGTAATTATTAATATGGCTTCAATTGCTGGTTTAGTAGCTGGCGGTGGTGGGGCAGCTTATACCACCGTTAAACACGGGATTATTGGCTACACTAAACAATTAACCTATGACTATGCTTCAGTCGGGATTCGCGCAAACTGCATCGCTCCCGGAGCAATTAACACCCCGATGAATGCCGCTGACTTCGCAGGTGATGGGGCTATGGCTAAAGAAGTTGCCGCCTCAACCCCTGCCAAGCGTTGGGCTAACCCTGAAGAAGTCGCCAACCTTAGCCTCTTTTTAGCTAGCCAGTCTGCCGACTATATTCACGGCAGCGTACTTCCAATCGATGGTGGTTGGTTAGTGAAATAACCACAATAACGCCCGCAAACTCACATTTACTCGTAAGTTTGCGGGCATTATTTTTGCCTATTTTTAGTTTAAACCATCCATTTCAAAAATACCTGGACTAAGCCAAAGTATAATATCACGGACGAAACGTCACTGACGGTGGCAATCAAAGCCCCAGGAACCACGGAAGAATCAATCCCAATCCGATCCAAGCCCCACGGAACTAGACAGCCCAACAAATTAGCAGTAGCAATCGACAACATCAAGGCTAGGCCTAGCACTAAGCCTAAAAGGTAGTTATGTTGCCACCAACCAGCAATTAGAGCAAAAACTAAACCGGAAGCTAGCCCCACTAGGAGTCCTGCCCAAACCTCGGCCAAAATTAGCTTTCCAAAGCTTTCTGACTCGTCTTCCTTATTGGTTAACCTTCTAGCGGCCACAGCTAAACTCTGGGTCCCAGCATTACCAGCTGCCCCCATAATCATGGCGATGAAAATAATCAAGGTACTGTCATCTTGAATCAGAGCTTGATAATGTTCAATCACGACAGCCGTAGCCAAGCCTAAAATCAAAAGCCCCAAAGACCAAGGCAACCTACTCCAAGCCGCCCTAAAGGGATTAGCCGGTGTATTTTCAACATCGACTCCCGCAAAGCCAGAGTAATCTTCTGCCGATTCCTCATCAATGACATCAATGATATCATCGACGTTAATAATCCCAATCAAGGTGTCGTCAAAATCGGTTACGGGCAAGGCTAAGAAATTATAATCCCGAATAGTTTGGGCAACTTCAGCTTGGTCTTCATTAACCCTAACGGACATAACGGGAGTATTCATGAGGTCACTGATTAAAACGTCGTCATCATTAGTCAACAAATCACGTAAGGTCAAGACCCCTTGGAGTTTATTTTCGTCTTCAATCACATAAATATAGTAGATGGTTTCAGCATCTAAAGCTTCTTTTTTTACAACCTGCAAAGCCGAACGGACCGTTTGGTTGGCGGTGATAGCTACGTATTCAGTAGACATAATGGCCCCAGCCGTCTTATCTTCATAATGTAACATCTCGCGAATCTCATTAGCAGCTTCTTGAGGCACATGATGTAGGTATTCATTTAAATCCTGTGGGTCCGCATAAGCTAAAATATCTACGGCGTTATCCGTATACATTTCATAAATAACTTCCCCTGCATACTTCAAGGGCATCTCTTTGAAATAACCAACCACATCTTGGGGCTCTTCTTCAATCGCATTAAACATGTCCCCAACTTCTTCAGGGGTTAAATAGCGATACAGCCTCGCACGTTGAGTCTTATCTAGGTCTACAAAAATTTGTGCTTGCTCATAAACGTGTAAATCTAAATAAGCCTCCCGAAAGGCTGTCGCTTTTTGCTTGGTTAATAGTGCCTTAATCTCTGTTTCTCTATCATGTGTTGTCATATTTGTTTCAACCATGATGTTATCCCTCTTTTATCTGTTTTTTTCAATATAACCTTGCATATCTGCCGGCAATTCGCTAACAAATCGTAGCTGTTTTTCCAAGAAAGGGTGATAAAAACTTAACTGCTGACAATGCAAGGCTTGGCGCTGAAGCGGCAGCTCTATATTCCCACCATACAATTCATCACCAACCAATGGGTGCCCCAAATACTGACTATGCACCCTAATCTGGTGTGTTCTACCAGTATGTAACTTAACCTGGCACAAGGTGGCTTTTCCTAAGCGGTGTATAACTTCAAAGTCCGTTAACGCCGCCTTACCATCGGCGGCTACTCCCCGTTTCATTGTACTGGTTGCCAAGCGTGCAATTGGCTGGTTAACCTCTAACTTAGTCCAAGTAACTGATCCTGTCAAAAGCGCCCAGTAACGTTTATCAATTTCATGCTGACGTAGCTGTTGGTCTAATAAAGCATGTGCTAAGCGGTGCTTGGCAAATAAGACCAAACCAGATGTATCCCGATCTAACCTAGTAGCCACGTGGGGAATAATCCCTTGATATCCTCGCAAGTCATAATAACCAGCAACTCGATTGACCAATGAATCTACCGGATGCAACCGCGAAGGAATAGTCGCCACCCGGGCAGGTTTATCTATTACCAAAAAATCTCGATCCTCATAGATAATCTTTAAGGGGACATAGGATTTAGCTAGACTTTGCTTGCGATTTTTTTCGACCGGTAACCGTAGCCAAACTTGATCGTTCGGGTAAAGTTTATCCACAATTCGGCCGGATTTGCCATTAACTTCCACTTGCCCATTATCATTACGGATGGTTGCTAGCAAGCGACGCGATAATCCTTTTTGTTTTAAAAACGTCTTTAGCTTTATCGGGGCTTGTTCTTGGTAAGTCCACTTAATCTCCATACTCGTCACCTATAAATGCCTCTTGGACTCGGTGCCAAAAATGAGTGTGGCGGTACTTCGCAAACTTAATTCGTTCCTTGGCAATCTTATACCTTATTTGGCGGATATTATGATCATGGTAGCTGTTAGAATCGACGGTCAACAATAAATCCTGCTTATTTTCTCGACTAGCCATTGGTTTTAAAGTAATCCAATCATTCGACGCAATAATCATCGGCGAGCTTAAGGTACGAAAGACCTTATTATTGATGGAACTAATTTCTGCAATTTGCATTACTTCCATATCAGGATGAACTACCGCTCCCCCGACAGATTTATTATACCCCGTCGACCCAGTCGGTGTAGAAATACATAGACCGTCTCCTCGGAACCGTTCAAATAATTCGCCCCCAATATAGACGTCGGTGACCATCGTCGAACTAGCACGCTTTAAGGTTGATTCATTTAAGGCTAAAAAACGTTGCGGTCTATCTTGATTATTATAGTGAACCAACACGTCCAATAACGGGTAAGATACCGATTGCCGATTATCGGACTGTAAACTGATAACTAAGTCATCAATTTCATCATCGCGCCAATCAGTATAAAAACCTAAATGCCCCGTATGGACCCCTACAAACCGGATTGTTTCCAATTGCTGGCGATAATGATAAAAGGCAGATAGCAAGGTCCCATCTCCACCAATAGTTACCACTACTTCTGGAGTAACCTCATCAATTATAAAATGCCGTTCTTGAAATTTTCTAGTTAACTTTTGTTTCACAGCTTGGGTTTTCCGCCCCATATTGGCAAAAATTGCGACTCTCATTTTTCAACCCCTATTATTTATCGTCTTCTACTTTTGGTTTTTGTTTCGTCTGAAATAAAACTTGGGCCTCTTTAATTTCTTCTCTAATATCAGACATTTCCTTGTCTAACATGAAGGCAGCTTCTGCAGAACGTCGCAAGCGCTCTGCTAGCTCTGGCGGAAATGCCCCTTGATATTTGTAATTTAGGTAATGTTCAATCGTTGCCCAAAAATTCATCGCTAAAGTTCTAATTTGGATTTCCGCTTTAACAACCCTTTGTCCGTCCAATCTCTGAATAGGATAGGAGATTACAATATGGTACGAACGGTAGCCACTTGCCTTTTGATTAGCGATATAATCTCTTTCCTCGAGCACTTGCATATCATAACGCTGTTTCAAAAGCTCTACTACTAGGTAAATATCTTCAACAAATTGGCACATCACCCTGACACCAGCAATATCTTCCATATCCTCTTCCAAGCGGTCAAGGCGAATATTGCGCCGTTGCATTTTTTCAACGATACTAGCAATGGGCTTAACTCGTCCAGTTACAAATTCAATCGGTGAATGTTGTCCTCGTTGTCGATATTGATTTCGTAATTGACGTAGCTTTAATTTCAATTCAGCGACGGTCTGTTCATATGGTTCTAAAAATTGTTGCCAATCTTCAATCATAGGACATCCCACCTTTCTGTACCTATCTAGTTTAACACAATTCCTAGCATAATTGATTACTTAGCTTTTTAAGGGCAAAAAAATTGCAAAAATCATTTATTTTGTTAAAGTATAAGTAGAATTAAACTAACGGTATTAGTTTGGAGGTATTGATTGTGTTAGAAATGTATCTGTTTATTAACCCGCTTGGGGCAGTGTGCTACCAAGCAGAACAAGATATTTTAACCCTGGTGGCACGATCAGATAAACAAATTAACTTTAGGTTCATCCCACTCCTAACCCTCAAAACGGTTACTAGTGTTATGAAGACTCACCACATTCCCCTAGGCGATTTAGAACAAAGAAATAAGCTTGCCAAGGAATTGTATCAAGCTGCGCTCGACTGTAAAGCTGCGCTGTTCCAGGGCAAGAAGAAAGGCCGAGCTTTTTTACTGTACATCCAACAAGCCTTCTTAAATTCACCAACTAGCTATAACGAAGCCTTAGCCCTTAGTGCTGCTAAGGCCTGTAAACTAGATGTCGATATGTTTCTCGAGGACCGTCAATCAGAGTTTACGGAACACCAATTTCAACAAGACCAACAGCTAGCTGCTAAAATGAACGTCACAGATCACCCTACCTTGGTTTTATATAACTTGGAAGGCTTTGATTGTGGGGTAGCAGTCACAGGCTGCGATTCCTTTGATGTCCTTGAAAGTATTATCCATGGCAACATCCCCCGGGAGTTAATCTTAGAACATCAAACTCGCCAAAGACTGCACCCTCTTAAGAATCAAAAAAAATCTAACCTACCTCCTTGTTAACTAAATAGCGAGCCCTTACTTTACTAGTAAGAGCTCGCTATTTATTATGCTATTTGAGTAATAAACCCTCTAATTGATTCAACCGCTTTTCAAATACTTTAAACGCCTCTTGCAGGTAGGCACTTTCTTCCATATTTACCCCAGCTTGTTTCATAACTTCAAGTGGGTAGTTAGAACTACCCGCTTGAAGATAGTCTAGGTAAGCAGTTAACTTAGCTGGGTCTTTGCTTAAAATATTTTGGGAAAGGGTTGTTGCCGCCGCAAATCCCGTCGCATATTGATAAACATAGAAATTATAGTAAAAATGAGGAATCCGGGCCCATTCATAGGCAATTTGCTGGTCATTAACCACGGCCGAACCATAATAATGTTGGTTTAATTTACCATAATAATCGGCTAACTTTTCGGCTGTTAATGCCTGGCCACTAGCCTCTTGTTCATGTAGCCATAACTCAAATTGGGCAAACTGAGCTTGTCTAAACACGGTTCCCTTAAACCCATCTAAATAATGATTTAAAACGTAAGCCTGTACTTGCGGATCTTTTTGCGTCTCCAACAAATATTGGGTTAGCAAGTTCTCGTTAGTAGTTGAGGCAATTTCTGCTAAAAAGATGGGATAATCTCCGTACTGATAAGGTTGGTTATGCGTTGTAAGGTAAGTGTGCATACTGTGACCCATTTCATGTACAAGTGTAAATAAATTATCTAAATTATCTTGCCAGTTTAATAAAATATACGGTGCAGTATCATATACCCCGGAAGAGTAAGCTCCACTTCGCTTACCCTCATTTTCAACCACATCAATCCACCGACTAGCATAGGCTTCTTTCACGTGTTCTAAATAGTCGTCACCAAGTACCGCTAGCGCCTTTAAACTTTCTTGCTTAGCTTCCTCGTAGGTATAAGCTAAGTTGGCTTTACCTGTAAGGGGAGTATACAAATCATACATATGCAATTCGGTTAGGCCTAAGACCTTTTTTCTCAATTCAACATATCGGTGTAACAATGGTAGGTGTTGTTCAACCTGTTCCAGTAAAGTGGTGTATACTTTAACCGGAATGGAATTACTTGCCAAGGCCCGTTCTTGGGCTGAATTATAACCACGTAATTTAGCTTCAAAATTATGCATCCGCACGTGGGTAGCTAATGTAGT
Source organism: Ligilactobacillus agilis DSM 20509 (assembly GCF_001436215.1). GTDB lineage: Bacteria > Bacillota > Bacilli > Lactobacillales > Lactobacillaceae > Ligilactobacillus > Ligilactobacillus agilis. The sequence continues at coordinate 17,152 of NZ_AYYP01000060.1, read as the reverse complement.
GGCCAGGGTGTGTCTAAATTGATGATAGACTAGGTAAAGCTTTTCAAAGGCCTCTTTTCTTACTTCCCGGTTTACGGATTCTAATAATTTTCCATAAAGTCCCTGTGATAGTTGAACTTTATTCCCCGCTTCATCACTAACTTGCGCAAACTTAAAGTCGGCATTGTTTAGTACCCCAAAAATATTTTCGGGCGCTCCTAAAATATCACTAGCTCCCGCTAACAAGGCTTCTTCCTTGTCACTTAAAATATGGGCTTTTTTAGCTAATAGCACCTCCAATAAATGTTGATACTGCTGTAACTTAGGCTCAGCCTGTAAGTAAGTTGCAACCGTTTCTTCGGATAAGGCCAGCAATTCTGGTTCAAACCAAGCTATCTTAGCGGAGACTTCCGCCACTAACTTTTGAACCCGTGTGAATAACGCTTGATATTCAGCGTTTTTAGTATCTTGATCATTTTTCATGCTAGCATAGACATAGATTTTCTCCAAGGCACGGTCTAAGTCTAACCACGCTTCTAAAGCTGTCAATAACGTTTGGGCACTTTGTCCTACTTGGCCTTGATAGGTTAAGAAAGTTATTACTTGTTGCTCTAACTCCGTAACAGCGGCATCAAATTCACCACTATTTGCAAAAATCAACTCTAAATCCCAAGTTAATTCTACGGGAACTTCTTTTCTTTGGGGTAATTTTTTTACCTCAGTCATCCAATCACTTCCTTAGTAATAATTAGCTTCATTTTAGCAAAAGCTAGGTTAATTGCAAGCCGCCGCTAGCAAGGTGGGGGTTTATTCTAACGAAAGGAAGCAAATATAAACTATCTTTTAACACTGCTTGGGTATCCTGGTAATCTAATAGCTGAAAGCTCCTAAGTACCAATAAGAGCTTACGATAAAGGGGCGGGTGGTAGCTATCTATAAAAATTTGTTTAGGCAAATCAGCTAGTGTTAACCCCTTGGTATAACAGTAAGCCCGCAGACTCGCTAGGGATTTACTGCCATAATATATTTGTTGTTGAAACTTGTATTCTTGGGTCATAATCTGTTTAGCTGTTAACGGATAATAACAAATTTCGTGCCGTGCATGCAAAAATGCTATTAGTTCTTGAAATGAGTAAGCATAGTGGCGCAAATATTTTAGTGGCAAAAAATCGGCTTGCTGAATAGCATAGTCAATTTCAAAGCGCTTGCGTGCAATGTCTAAAAAAAGCAGATAAAAGCCCAAGTTAGGCGCCCAGTGCATAAACATTGCATTTTGTTGAGTTAAGCGCCCCTTTAAAAAATAGCGCTTACCTAAAATCCAAATATAAGCTAACCTCCCTTGCTTATAGCCCCTGGAGCGGTAGACCAACTTTTGAAATGAGATAGGGGCACATTGATATTCAAATGCAACTAGACCGCAACCAGCTTTTTGTCCCAAAATATCAGGTCGTTGATGCAACTCACTCTGGTAAGCCTCGTATTGAACCTGCCAGCCGGCCTGCTTTAGCTCGTGATAAATAAATTTCTTACCTTCCAAATGTTCGTCGCTTTCTCCTTCACTAAATAGCTGGCAACCATGCCTAGGGTGAGCAAAGTGGGCAACCTTTTTTAACCCTCGCTTTAAAATTAACTTTTCATGACAGCCTGGGACAATAATAGCTATGGTTCTTTTGAGCTTGATTGGCACTTACTAAAAGTTTTGCCTCGGTTTGCGCATACAACATAAAAAACACCTCCTACTTTTATAGTTCGCAAAAAAAGTAGGAATTAATCTTTTTTTCGTTATTCTTAAGATAATCTTAAACATACTAAAAGCAGGCCTGCTAACCCTAGCAGACCTGCTTTGAACTTAGTAGACTTTAACCAAAGTAACCGCGCGCAATTTCTAAAGCATTTCTTTTCATAATTAATCGTGCCCGCTCCTGGATTACAGCAGCAGAAAAAGAAACAACTTCTCCGTACTCATAGGCAATCGCTAAAATATCTTTGATTTCATTTTCATTGACTTGATCAACAAAAAAGATTAACTCTAAATAATATTTATCGTCATACTTATACAAGTTAGATGCAACCCCATCTACATCTAGTTCCTTGACTAGTTGGATGAAGTCTTCAAAATTGGCAAACGATACTAAGTAACGCTTTTGCATGTTACTTTGATCATCTAAGTAATCCGACTTAGCTTGCAAGCGTTTAGTTTCACTATCATTGGCAGTCAACATCTTACTCTCACTCTTTTCTAAGGCAGCACCTAACTGCTTTCGGATAAAATCCGTGATATCATCCGCATCGCCTAAGTCATTAATATCTACCTGTTGAACCCGTTTGCCTTTTTTTTCCAATTCTTTAAGTGGAGAAAATGGTTCTTCATCACTATCTGGATCCATTTTGGTGATAAATAATTCCAAGCCATTAAGGTTAGGCATTAGCTGAAAAGTCACCGCGTCAGTTTCACGAAATTCATGCTCCGTATCTACCTCATCTAAGATACTATAAAAAAAGCTTTCTATTTCCTTTTGGTTTCCAAGTAAGTCAAGGACGGTTATCCCACGTTCGGTTAAATCATCGTTTTCAAGCGATACTTTAATCGTATTCTCGTTGATTTTCTCCATTTCCATTAGTGGTCACCCCTTCTCTCAAAACTAATCAGTAAAAAAAGTTAAATACTGATACTCCCCTTTATCATAGCAGAAAAGCGTAAAAAAAACCACCCATTGATATGGGTGGTTGCTCTTTAATAGAATCCTGCCAATTCCTGTGCTTTTCGTAATTCCAGCGCCCGCACTTCTCGTGGTAAGAAACGCCGAATTTCATCTTCATTGTAACCCACTTGTAGGCGTTTATCATCCATGATGATAGGCCGCTTTAAAATGCCAGGGTTATTCTGAATCAACTCAAACAAATCTTTTAATGGGAGTTCATCAATTTCAACGTGTAAATCTTGATAAATTTTAGACCGTTTAGAAATAATTTCTTCCGTTCCATCTTCGGTCATTTGCAAAATTTGTTTAATTTCGTTAACCGTTAGCGGTTTGGAAAAGATATTTCTCTCAGTAAAAGGAATATCGTGTTCTTTTAACCAAGCGCGTGCTTTACGGCACGATGTACAACTTGGTGATGTGTATAGTGTAACCATAAAAATCGCTCCTTTACAGTTAAAACCTAACCTTTTATCGACAATCTTTTCTACACGTCTTATTATACATCAAATTTCAAAAAATTAATACCTTCTCCCTAAAAAAATTTATGGCTTGTTGAATGTTTTTTTGACTATAAATCTGTAAATCATTATTATATCAAGTCTTAAACTAATTGACCGGCTAATGTTTCCTTGCGGGGTTTTTCACAAAAACTTATTTAATCAATAGCAAAAGTGTATATTTTACACAATTTTAACTAATTGGTTAAAGTTACACTTGTTAAGTTTGCTGGCTACCTTGTAAAATATTTATATAATAAAGAAAACGTTTTAGAAGGAAAATATATGCAGACACAGTTATCTGACTTTGTTAACTTACAAACACTCACTGAAGACCTAATCATCGAATTAGCCTATGCTACCCCTAATAATTTCACCGGCCAAGTGGTATATGATTTTACTACCGCCATCGCCCGGAGGGGTTCTGTCCAAAAATTAGCTGAAGCTAGCAAAATTTTGAAAAAGCAGGGTTATCGCATCAAGGTCTGGGATGCTTACCGTCCAGTCTCCGCCCAATTAAAGCTCTTCGAGATTTATCCAGATCCCACCTTTGTTGCTAAGCCCAACCCCAACTTCAGCCACCAAAAAGGTGTTACCTTTGACGTTACTTTAACTGACTTAGCAGGTAAAGAACTAGTAATGCCAACAGCTTTTGACGACTAAAGATAAACGATCTTCTAAGCACCTCTGGAGTCCTGAAGCATTAGCTAATTACAACCTCCTCAATGATGCCATGACCCAAGCAGGCTTCATTGGTTATCCTAACGAGTGGTGGGATTTCCGTGATAGCCAAATGGATGAATACGGCCCCTTAAGCGCTAACCCTAACGATTACTAATCCGTATAAAGATTAAAATAACCCCAACTTAAAAACGCTAGAAACCAAGCACTTGATTTCTAGCATTTTTTGCTCTTTCCTATAGTTCTATTCTGAATCCTGATTTCTATTAATCTGCCATTATTAAAGCAGCACTACTGACTAATTACAATAAAGGCGCAATCGTTTTAGTCAACGCACCAACCACCTTGGTTGTCACCGGCTCTTGTTGGAGGCTTGCCAATGTAACTGGGGTTGACTTGGCCTTAGTTTCCTCAAAATCAGCGGCAATCGCTGGAATGCAATCCGTCTTATACATAAAGGCTGCACATTCAAAGTGGTGGTATAAACTACGATAATCGAGGTTAATTGTTCCCACCACCGCTTTTTTATCATCGGCCACAAAAACCTTAGCGTGAACAAAGCCGGGGGTGTAAAGATATATCTTAACCCCCGCTTGTAACAGCTGCTTGAAGTGCGTTTTGGCTAAAGCATATGGGATAGGTTTATCTGGAATTCCCGGCAAAATCAACTCAACATCCACCCCGCGTTCAGCCGCAAAGGTCAAGGCCCGCTCCATTTTACCATCTAGAATTAAGTAAGGGGTCATAATGTGAACGTAGTTATGCGCCCGATTTAAAATGTCCATGTAGACATTTTCAGCAACCTTTTCTTCCTCTAGGGGAAAATCTGCATACGGAATCACGTAGCCACTCGTTTTGGCTGGCACTTTACTTTCAACTTCTAGGTACTTAGAAAAATCCACTTCTTTTTCGGTAATATTCCACATCTGCAAGAATAACTGGGTGAAGGTCTTAACCGCCTTTCCTTCAAGCATAATTGCGGTATCTTTCCAATGACCAAAACGTTCTAGTTCGTTGATATATTCATCAGCCAGGTTAACTCCACCCGTAAAGGCAACCTGTCCATCGATTACTAAAATTTTACGGTGATCCCGGTAATTATAGTAAGTAGAAACAAAGGGGTGAATAGGTGAAAACATCTTGGCTTTTATACCCAATTTAGCTAACCGTTGCGGGTAATCAACACTCAAGGTGGTAAACTCACACATCCCGTCATACATTACCCGAACTTCTACCCCCTCTTTAACCTTTTGGGCTAGAATTGCTAGAATTTCACCCCACATCTTTCCTTCAGCAATAATGAAATATTCCAAAAAGATAAACCGCTTGGCTTGCCGTAACTGGTGAAGCATTTCCTTAAACTTCGCTTCTCCGATTGGAAAATAAGTCACCTTCGTATCTTGATAAACAGGAAAATTATCATTAGTTCTTTGCAAATACTTGGCTAAACCGTAAGTATCAGCGTCTTCTAACTTCAGTTTTTTCAACGCTAAATTGTCCTCGGTTAGACTGTGCTTACTTTCGGCAACCAGCTGCCTAATTCGTTTACGTAATGCCCGGTGCCCGATATCACTTTGCGTATACATAAGTAATACCGAGCCAAATAAAGGGACTACCGCTATTAGTAATAGCCACGTTGTTTTAGCACTGGGATCAATCTTGCTGTTGACTAAATATAGCATCATTATAAAATCAAAAACTACTACTGCCACCGTATAGTGGGGAAATTCTTGACTAAACCACTTGAATAAACTAAAAATCCATACCAACTGTAACAGTAACAACAAAACTACTAGCCCTAAGCGACTAAATAAAATGCGACCAAGCCCGTTTTTTTGCTTAGTCAGCAACTGAATTTCATGTTCCTTCACTACACTCACCTCTACTTATATTTTAGCCTAAATATAAGTGGATTAAAATTCCGCTTGCCATAAAATTGGCTGCCGGGCTTTAAGCGAGGCTGGTACAGCAATTATTCGTTGGTTCGCAGACCCCCGGAACTGTAGGGTTAAATCTTTTTGCGCTTCCAAAAAACGACCGTCAACCAAAACATCTAGGTAACTCAAAAGCTCTAGTTTATCGGCAGATTCTTTTTGCAACTCTTCCCAGGTGTAACCACTCCAAGACCAAATATCCTTTTGGTGTCCGTATTCAGCCCGGACCCTCTTCACCAATTGAAGGCAAACTTGTGTGTTTAAGAAAGGCTCTCCTCCCAATAAAGTAAGCCCTTGAACATAAGACTGGCCTAAGTCGGCAATAATTTGGTCTTCTAAGGCCTTGGTATAGTCATAGCCGTAGTTAAAATTTTGGGCCACCTTGTTATAACAACCAGGACAGGAAAACTTGCAGCCACTAACATACAAGCTACACCTTACTCCTTCACCATCAACAAAGTTAAACGGCTTGTAGTCTGCAATTTTTTGCTGACTTAAATTACTTGCCAACCACTCTTTAGGCTCCGGATTGCGCGGCAATCTAGGGGCTTTAGCTCTAGCCTGTAAGTCTTTGCACTTCATTTTCACTTCAATCACTATTCTTCCCTCATTTCAGGACTTAAGTTTTTAGCCCGTGATGCAATTTCGACATGGCGACCGTGAACCATTGGCCGTTGCAAAGGATTACCTAGGTAACCACAAGTCCGCTTGACACAATCACAAGTTTTAGGGTCATGGTTGCCACAAGTTGGACACTCAAACCCCCGTGCGGTTGCCTTAAATTCCCCTTCAAAGCCACACTTATAACAACGGTCTATTGGCGTGTTGGTCCCTAAGTATCCGACCTTGTCATAAGCAAAGTCCCAAACAGCTTCCAACGCCTTAGGATTTTGTTTTAAGTTAGGATACTCACAATAGTGAATAAAGCCCCCGGCTGCATAGCGAGGATAGTCCATTTCAAAGGTTAACTTTTCAAATGGGCTTGGATGTTTTCTGACGTCATAGTGGAAACTATTAGTGTAGTATTCCTTATCCGTCACATCCTTAACCTTGCCAAACTTTTGCAAGTCTAGGCGACAAAAACGATCAGTTAGTGACTCACTTGGAGTTGAATAAACACTATAATGATAACCGGATTCCTTTGACCATTGCTTGCAGGCCTGGGCTAAGCGTCTTACAATTTCAACCGTAAAATCATGTGCTACTTGGTTATGCTCCCAGTTAGGGCCATAAAAAGTAGTCGCAACTTCATACAAACCAATATATCCTAGCGAAACCGTGGCCCGTTCGTTTTTAAACAACTCTGATACTGACTGATTAGGTTTAAGCCGCTTTCCAAATGCCCCATATTGATATAAAATCGGAGCATTTTCCGGTTTAGCATCTAAGGTCCGTTTTACCTTAAAGGCTAATGCCTCCTTAGCAAGTGCGACCTTTTCTGCGAAAATCTGCCAAAAAAATTCTTGGTCTCCTTTAGCAAACAAGGCAATCCGCGGAAGGTTAATGGTTACCACTCCTAAGTTCATCCGCCCTGAGTTGACCTCTTTTCCATTTTCATCGTGCCAGCCTTGTAGAAACGACCGACATCCCATTGGCGCCTTAAAACTGCCAGTAATTTCCTTAATTTTGTCATACATTAAAACGTCTGGATACATCCGCTTCGTAGCACATTTAACGGCTAGTTCCTTAATATCATAATTAGGTTCCCCGGACTTTAAATTAAGTCCCGCCTTAATTGTAAAAACTAATTTAGGAAAAATAGCGGTCCGTTTTTCCCGACCCAAACCAGCAATTCTAATCTTCAGAATAGATTTTTGAATTTCTCGTGCTATCCAAGAGGTCCCCAAACCAAAGCCAAGGGTCGTAAAAGGAGTTTGTCCCTGTGAGGAAAAGAGCGTATTAATCTCGTACTCTAGCCCTTGCATCGCATCATAGATATCTTTTTTGGTCCGTTTTCTCGCAAATTCAATTTGCTTTGCTTCAGTGCTGATATATTCCTTAGCTTCAGCTAAATGTTTTTGATAATTCTTTTTAGCAAATGGTTCTAAAACCTCATCGACTCTATCAGCAGAGCAACCCCCATACTGACTAGACGCAACGTTAGCGATAATTTGTGCCATTTGCGCTGTGGCAGTTTGAATCGAATGCGGGCTTTCAACCTCCGCATTCCCAATCTTAAAACCGTTGGTTAACATTTCTTTAAAGTCAATTAAACAACAGTTAGTCATTGGACTTAACGGCGTATAGTCCAAGTCATGGTAATGAATATCACCACGCAAATGAGCCTTGGCTACGTGTTCGGGCATCATCTTTAAGCCTAATGTCTTTCCCACCGTTCCGGCAGTCAAATCTCTTTGTGTATTAAAAACCCGACTGTCCTTATTAGCATTTTCATGCACTAAGCGGGGATCATTAGCTTGCAATTTCTCTAGCCGCACCTTGGGGTCAGTCGCCTCTTGCCACTTCACTTGCCGTTCTTGGTAGACCTGATCGTACTTGGCTACTTCATCGTCAAAGCCATTTTCAAGTAAGACCTGCCTAAAAATCGCCCTCATTTGCTTAGCAGTTACAACCTCTTCAATCCCTAAGGCTTGGAACATTTGACTTAATAAGAAATTTTGGTCTGCCTTTAATCCCAAAACATCCAATAAATATTCCAACTTATACAACATGAAGGGCATTTCTTCACCATCACACTTAATAAATTTGGTTGGCAAAATTAAACCTGTAACCACTTTCTTTGTTTGTACTTCCATGATTATCATCCCTTCAATCAATCAAAACTTATTTCTCCAAAAAATAATTACCACAGTATATTCTATACCACCAGACTAACAAACACAATATATTGTGTAAATAAAATAAAAATCGCACAATATATTGTATAAAATTATTACCGCAATATTTTATACATTCTGCTTGATTAAGGTTATAATGGGGAATAAGTAAGTAGGAAAGAAGGTCTTTTGATGACACTTGACTTAGAAAAAATCAAAACCCAAGTCCAGACCGGTTTAAAAGAATTGCTGGCTCAAGCTAACCTTGAAGCCGGGGACATTTTTGTACTAGGCTGCAGCACTAGTGAAATTCAAGGAGAACATATCGGTAAGGACTCTAATATTGAAGTTGGACGTACCGTAATTGCTGCCCTCCTTGAAATCTTGCGTCCCTTACAAATTAACTTAGCAGTTCAAGGCTGTGAGCACTTAAACCGCGCTCTAGTGGTTGAAAAAGCGGTTGCTAAAGAAAACCAGCTTGAAATAGTCACCGTCTACCCATCACTTCATGCAGGTGGGGCCGGTCAAATCGCTGCCTTTGAACAATTTACAGATCCAGTTGAAGTAGAACATATTACCGCCAAAGCTGGCATGGATATAGGCGACACTTCCATTGGCATGCACGTTAAATTCGTGCAAATCCCGGTTAGAACCTCTGTTAAAGAAGTCGGGGCAGCCCACACCACTTACTTGCGCTCCCGGCCTAAATTAATTGGAGGCAAACGAGCTAAGTACGAATGGAATCCGTTTAATTAATCGCAACAAAAAGAAGTCTGTAATTCTTACTACCAAGAACCACAGACTTCTTTTTTGCGATTAGCCTAAATTTAATTGTACTTGTTAGTCAAACGTTCAAGTTGCCCCCTAAACTCGTGAGGGTAACGCTCAATCGTATGCTGCTCATCTACCAAGTAGTCTGCACGTTCCCCGTGCTCGCTTCTATCTAAGCCAACCAATTCTTCTTCTTGACTTACCCGCATCCTAATTATTAACCTTAAAGTTGGAATTAACAGCAAGCACATCAGGCTAACAAACCCAATGGTTACTAACGTCCCTAAAAGCTGCACACCTAACAAGTGCCAACCTCCACCATAACATAAGCCATTCTCACTAATGGTCGGGTTAACGGTCTTAGTTGCAAATACTCCCGTTAAAACGGAGCCAACGATTCCCGACACACCGTGACACCCAAACGCATCTAGCGGATCATCAAAACTAAGTTTGGGTTTCACATAGGTAACAAATACAAAGCTGACTAGGCTACATAAAAAGCCAATCAAAACAGCACCAACGCTAGTTACATACCCCGCTGCAGGTGTAATACCAACTAGACCACACAAAGCCCCTGTACAAACTCCAACTAAACTCGGCTTACCACTTAGATAGATATCCAATCCCATCCAAGTAAGCATCGCAAATGCCGCTGCAACCGTCGTGACTAAAAAAGCGTTAACCGCTAGGCCATTGATTCCTAAAGCAGAACCGGCATTAAAACCATACCAGCCAATCCAAAGAATGGCGGTTCCACATAAAACCCACGGCAAATTATAGTGGCTAGTCTCTTTTTTTAGCCGTTTGCCAAGAAAAAGAGATAATAATAAGGCGGTAATGCCGGCGTTAATGTGGACCACAGTCCCCCCAGCAAAATCTAGCACCCCTAAGTTAGCTAAAATTCCCTTTGGAGACCAAACCATGTGAACTAGGGGATAATAAATTAATATCGACCAACCAACAATAAATGCCAGTAGGTAATTAAATCTCATCCGACCTACGATTGCCCCCACAAATAAAGCGGGCGTAATCAAAGCAAACATCATTTGAAAACTTAAGTAGGTACCGGTATCTAGACCTTGTTTAGGCAAAGTTACCTTACTTAAATCCAAACCACTTAAAAATGGATGTTGCAGTTTACCAACAATTCCAAACAGATTGCCAGTAAAACTTAAATCATACCCAAAAGCTATGTAAATGATAACCGCTAACCCACAAATAATAAACACAGATAACATTGTGTTAACAACATTTTTCTTAGAAACTAAACCACCATAAAAGAAGGCCAAACCCGGAGTCATAAAGAACACTAAAATCGTCGAAATAATAATAAATGTCGTATTGGCTTCGTTTAACATCGCAACCACTCCTCTCTTATGTCAGGAATTATAACTTAGTTTTAATTTTTTACTACTAAAAATTAGGTTTGTTAATACTTTTTTAATATTTAAGTCGCTAATATTCGGGTTTTAAGTCGCTATATCTCGGTTTTATGTTATTAAAAGTTACACAAAAAGGGTATCTCTATCAATCAACTTAGATAGAGATACCCCTTACTAACTTTTACTTTAAGCTAACGCTTGTAACAAACGCTCTAATTCAGTTAAAATCTCTGCTGGTAAGGTATCAGTAGGATGTGCTTCGTTATAAGCCTTGACCCAATCACGTCTAATTTCTAAGCGAGTCTTCAACTTCAACAAGTAATCTTGGTCAGTAAAATCAACTGGATAACCTTCGATTGGCAGGTAGGATAAATCTTCTAACTTACCAAACTGTTGCCAACCTTCTTGTTCGTTAACAACCGCTTCTAAAACGCCTAGCGTTACTTCTTTATTAATATCAATTCCATTAAAGGCAGCGGTATTAACAATGTAACAAGCCACGTTACGTTTAGCAAATAGCTCTTTAAAATCATGATAGTCTTCTGAAAGTGAATAAGCCCTAAACGGATCCGCGAATGGTTCAATTACTAAGGCATTTTTATCCGCAGCACCAACTACATTTTCGGCGTTAGAACGTTTAGTAGCCAGCGTAACCCCAAAAGTCGCCGCTGCAGTTGGATTTTCTAGCCTTACAATCGGTGGTAAACTATCATCCTTCATAATCCAAAAGATAGCGTCCATCGGACTAGCCTCTTTATCAACCCGATTTAGAGATGAGTAGCGCGACTTAATGGTCCGCCCATTACCATTCCGCAAATCTTCTGTGACTAATACCTTTTTGCCTTCCTTGTTAAGCGTTACCCCGACATTCATTAACGTCGTGAAGTAAGTCGTTTCCCTGGTACCAGGTAGGTAATCATTAGTTTTGTCAAAGTATGCTGGTTCTAGTGCTACTGACGAACCGTCTTGACGTGAAATTACAAATGCATCATCATGCAAGACGGTAATATCATACTTACCGCCATGCTTGGCATGAGTTAGCGTTGATTTACCTGAACCGGATAAGCCATAAAAAGCAAAAACTTTATCAGGCTTGTCCTTGAAGTGAAAGGCCTTAGCCCCACCGTGACAGGCTGTATAACCATTACGGTGGGCGGTTGCCCATGCTAAGGTTAGCGTTCCCTTCTTAAATTCTCCAAAGTAACGTAACCCTAAAACAGCAGCCACATTGTGCTTAGCATCAATAATTACCAAGCCATTAGGATACTTGTCATCTTGCCATTCTGGGTCTGCATACAGATAGATATCCCCTTCTGGATACTGTTTTGAATTAGCATATAGTTCTTGATACTCTTCGTTAATTGCTTGGAAATTAAGTAGATACGACAAGAGGTTCATCTCAAAGCCAACTGGAACTGCTAAATGAGCTTTAAGCATAAAGTCCTTATCTAGTCCCACCACCACTTGGGTTTTATAGAATTTACGCTTGGAACCCTCGTAGAGTGCATCCCGCAAAACCTTAATTAGCTCTTCAGAGTCTTCCTTAGGGTCACCTATTAAATGACGTGCAGCTGCGGTTCTCCCTACGACGGCCCCATGATTATCTACCAGCATTTTAGCGTCTGCCGGCAAACCTAATTCAGTTGTATGTATAATTGGCAAATCTGTTACAATTGTCGTTGGATTAGCAGCGGCTAATTTATAAGCAGTCGTCACATCATTGACAGCAACCATATTATTAGCATAAAAGGCTGTCTCAACAGTCGTTCTAACTTGTGAAAAAATCGGGTTAGCTTTTCTAATTTCCGTTTCAGCAAAACATCCTTGCGTACTCATCACAACCACTCCTAACTTTTACAGTCTTAATATAAAACGTTTTCAATTATTATTTTACCACATTTTATCGAAATTTTTATATTTAAACTAAAAAAGATCCTAAGAATATTTCTTAGGACCTTCTTATTTCCGGTCAAATACCGGTAAAAAACTTATTTAATTAAAGCCGCACTATTATTCTTCAACGCGGAAGCGGTCTTCATCTGCCATGAATTCTTTTTCACCAGCAGGGGCTTCAATAGAACCAAATGGCATTTGGGCGCGTAACTTCCAGTTAGCAGGAATATTAAATTCCTTAGCGATCATTTCATCGATTAATGGGTTGTAGTGTTGTAATGACGCACCAACGCCTTCGTTAGCCAAGGCAACCCAAACTGCTTGTTGAGCCCCACCAATAGCTTGTTCTGACCAATCTTGGAAGTTAGCAGCGTACAATGGGAAGTTTTCTTCTAAATTCTTAACAACATCTGTATCTGTGAAGTAAAGAATAGTTCCAAAACCTGCTCTGAAAGTAGCAATCTTTTCTTGAGTCTTCTTGAAAGCTTCTTCGTTAGGTACTTCAGATTCAAGCCGTTTTTCAACGATATCCCAAACCTTGTTTGACTTATCACCAAATAAAATTACGGCCCGAACAGTTTGGCTATTAAAGGCTGTTGGTGAGTGCTTAATTGCATCCTTGATTACTGTTGCTAATTCGGCTGGACTTTGCTTAACATCTTCACCTAAAGCATAAATTGAACGACGCTTCTTTAAATCATTAATAACTGAATTTGACATTTTATCTCTCCTCTGTATCTGTCTTTTCTTAACTATGTTTTTATTATAACACTTATTTTTAGTAAGTAAATATATTTTTCATACTTTTTGTAATTTTTTTACAGAAGCTTAAAAATAGCCGGTCCTTTCACGGAGAAAAAACCGACTATTTATACTAGATTAGCTTAAAAAAACAGTTTACTTACAATCGTTACTAACACTAAAAGTGCAGTCGAACTAATAAAAGCTGCCGCAAAAACACTGCGCCCTCTTTGAGCAATAACTCTAAAGTTAACGCTCATCCCTAAAGCTGCCATTGCCATTCCCAAAAATAGGTACGCAGCTTGAACTAAGAAATCAAGCATAGCTTGGTTAAATGGCAAAAATGTTCCTGCCACACTCGCTAAAATGAAGCCTCCCATGAACCATGGAATTGGGAGTTTCTTTTTGGCTTGGCTCTGATTAGTAACCTTACTTGTCTTTTGATACCAAATTCCAACAATTAAAGCCACAGGCGCCAATAATAAGACCCGTGATAATTTCATCAGTAAGGCAGCCTGCAAACTTACAGAACCACCTGCACCACCAGTAGCAACCGCGTGAGCAATTTCATGTAAAGAGCCTCCCGCTACCGTCCCAAACTGAGTTGCATCCAAGCCCAGTAGTGGCTTTAAGAAAATTTCAACTAGGGTGAAAAAGGTTCCCATTACGCAGACCACAGCCACTGCTAAAACTTCGTTTTCTCGTTTCCGTTCAGCAGATAAATCCGAGTCCTCTAACTGTGGTGAAACCCCCATAACGGCTGCAGCACCACAAATTCCGCATCCACAGGCTGTCAGTAAAGCTAGTTCCTTTTCAGCCCCAAATTTATGACAGAGATAATAGGTTAAACAGATTGTAAAAGTTACTATCACTATTGCTAAGGTGATTGTCTTAACCCCAGCGTTAATTAAGGTCATCAAGTTTAACTTAAATCCCAACAAGATAATCCCTAATCGCAAAAATTTATTTGAGATAAAGCCTATCCCGCCTTTAGTCTCTGCCACCACCTTAGGGCTAACTTGTAAGAACATTCCTAACAATAACGAAATTACCAGAGCACCTATTAGACTGAGGTAAGGTAATTTGGATAAAAACAAGCCCCCTAATGAACAAATCAAGGTGGTTAAAATTGCCAACCAAAAACTCTTAGTTTTAACTAATTGCGCCATCATTTTCCTCCTCATTTTAATTACTAAAATAATCTTAACAGAAAAATTGTATAAGTAAAAATAATGAATTAAGATATATACATAAGTAAAAATTATGGAAGTGTGAAAATGTTAGAACAAAAATACCTTACTTTTATTAAAGTGGCACAGCTAGGCTCTTATACAAAGGCGGCTAAACAACTCTTTATCAGCCAACCAGCCGTTTCACAACAACTTACTAGTTTGGAAAATGAATTAGGTGTTAAATTATTTACTTACCACAACCGCCAGTTAAAATTAACTTGCGAAGGGGAAAAACTACTCACTTATGTCCAGTCATTAAAGGTTCAGACTGATAAATTCGTCACTAACCTGCACCATCCTAGCAGCTTGCAAACTAGCTTAGCCATCGCCACAACTATGTCACTTGCAAATGAAATTACCCCTAATATTATCGCTAAGATTCAAGCAAATAATACCTTTACAAAGCTTAACTGTAAAATTGCTAATACTAAACTCTGTCTTGAGTCAGTTCAAGCAGGTAAAGTTGATTTTGCCCTAATAGAAGGCAATTTTCCCAAGGAAAAATTTTCCAGTCACATTATTACTGAAGAAAAATTTATCCCCGTCTGTTCACCCCTGCTTGGTCTTAACGCTAAGCAAACGTACCGCTTCAGTGATTTACTTGACTATCCCATCATTTATCGCGAAGCAGGATCAGGTTCATATAATATTTTCAAGACCATTTTAGCTTCCCGCAACATTACTCCCAGTGACTTTAAATTTAACTACCAAGTTGGAAGTCCCACCGCCATTAAGGCATTGCTCTTAAAGGGATTAGGAATCAGTTTTATCTATCAAACTGTTGCTAAACAAGAATTAGCTACTAAGCAGTTAATCCCACTTAAAATTGAAAACCTGAATATTACCCATCCAATTTATCTCGTTTATAGTAAAAACTCTTATTTTGCCAAAGATTACTTAAATATCCTAGGTCTATAGCTAAAAATAGCATTCAGCCATTTCACTGACTGAATGCTATTTAGTTTGCTGTTCCTTTAGCATCTTTCTCTACTCCGTCCGTTATTAAAAATGTCACCAGTTACTACTAGCAATTATCTGTGGACAACTTTTTGGACAACTATTTTTTCAAGAATACGAAGCCAGTCAAAATAAGCAGATTGCAAATAAATTGCAAATACTTCACGATTTCTAACTGTTTTTAACTGTAACTGCAAAGAAAAAAGCCCGATTTCTCGGACTTTACTGTTTCTAACGGTTTCTAAAAATACCGGTGATCGGGGTCGAACCGATACGTCCCAAGGGACACTAGATTTTGAGTCTAGCGCGTCTGCCAATTCCGCCACACCGGCATAAAAGGCGGTAACCGGATTTGAACCGGTGATAAAGGTTTTGCAGACCTCTGCCTTACCACTTGGCTATACCGCCATAAATAACCAATAAAATACTGGGGTAGCTGGATTCGAACCAGCGCATGACGGTACCAAAAACCGTTGCCTTACCGCTTGGCTATACCCCAAACATACTATAATTCATATTAGGTAGTTGGATTCGAACCAACATATATGGAGTCAAAGTCCATTGCCTTACCAGTTGGCTATACCAAATATGAA
>NZ_AYYP01000060.1:0-1003 GCF_001436215.1 Ligilactobacillus agilis DSM 20509 | reverse complement strand
CACGCGTGCCGGAGCCACAATCCGGTGCGTTAACCACTTCGCCACTACCGCCATAAATTTGTCGGAACTAATAGGAATCGAACCTATATCTCAATGCGTTTTCCTTAAACTATAATTCCATAAAATGGAAGGGAGTGGATTCGAACCACCGAACCCGAAGGAGCGGATTTACAGTCCGCCGCGTTTAGCCAGACTTCGCTACCCTTCCATAATGGCGCGGGACGGAATCGAACCGCCGACACATGGAGCTTCAATCCATTGCTCTACCGACTGAGCTACCGAGCCATTAACTTATATCATTATTTGATATAAACGGTCCATGACGGATTTGAACCGACGATCTTCTCCGTGACAGGGAGACGAGATAACCACTACTCCAATGGACCAATTTCAATGGAGGATACAGGGCTCGAACCTGTGACCCTCTGCTTGTAAGGCAGACGCTCTCCCAGCTGAGCTAATCCTCCATAAGTGACCCGTACGGGATTTGAACCCATGTTACCGCCGTGAAAGGGCGGTGTCTTAACCACTTGACCAACGGGCCATTAACTTTAACGGAGAGTAAGGGATTCGAACCCTTGAAACAGGTCATTACCCGTTTACATGATTTCCAATCATGCTCCTTCGGCCAACTCGGACAACTCTCCATATTAACTCCGGTAGGCGGACTCGAACCGTCGACACCCTGATTAACAGTCAGATGCTCTACCAACTGAGCTATACCGGAATAATACGCACGGCAACGTCCTACCCTCACAGGAGGCGTTCCTCCAACTACTCTCGGCGCTATGAAGCTTAACTTCTGTGTTCGGAATGGGAACAGGTGTAGCCTTCATGCCATCGTCACCGCACTATTTTTTAAGAGAACTTGTTCTCTCAAAACTAGATTTTATTCTCTTTCTTTGAACTTTCCGAAAAAACTTACGTTTTTTACTTGGTTAAGTCCCCGACCGATTAGTAATGGTCCGCTTCATACGTCACCGCACTTCCACTTCCATCCTAT
>NZ_AYYP01000007.1 GCF_001436215.1 Ligilactobacillus agilis DSM 20509 | reverse complement strand
CGTAAGCACTCCATAATTGGACGTTATTGGTAAAAAAAGGCCGTAAAATCACAAAATGTGAATTTACGGCCTTTTAGCTTGCGACGGCGCAACTTTCTTTAACTTTGGAATCCCATGGCAAATAAGCCTCAACATCAACATCTTTTCGTTGTTCTAGTAACGAAAAGATGTAGTTGAGATATTTAGAGACATCTAGTCCATTCAATTTCGCTGTTTGGATTAAGCTGTACCAAATTGCGTTAGCTTTTGCTCCAGCTACCGTTGTCGCAAATAGTGAATTTTTGCGGACTAGAGTTGCTGGTCTGATTGCTTGTTCAACTGGGTTATTTGCTAACGGTAATTCACCAATTTCATAAATCTTTTCCAATCTAGTGCGGAATTTCCTGGCATAACCGATTGCCTTTTTCAATTTACCACTTGGATTAAGGATAGTATCTAGAAAGTCGTAAAACTTATCAACGTATTTCTTCAAATGAAGCTTACGCTTCTGAGCTTTTTCCTTGGCATTTTGATATTCAAGTTGCTTTTCCGCCTCAAAAATACTATTCAAGAGTCTTACCGCTTTAGCTGCATTAGACTGGCTACCATTCTTAAGTGTTTTAACTATCTCGACAAAATGTCTTCGTATATGCACTAAACAGCTGCCATAGGTTATTTGAGGGTATCTTTCGCTACTATAAGCGTTATAACCATCACATATGATACAACCAGTATAATCACTAACTAGCTCGCCAATATTTTCTTGTTTACGATCACTAGAATAGTTAAAAACAACTATTTTCTGATTAGAAAATTCTTCAGTAGTGCGCATTACCCAAAAGTATGATGTACTCCGAGCCTTTTCTGACAACACCTTAAAAGGTGTTTCATCCATATGGATAACAGGGTTATCCAATAAAGTCTTAGTAAGTCTATCATGAATAAATTCTACTTGCTCACTGGCCTTGATAACGGCATGGGCTAATTGTTTTGCGGTTACTGGCAGACCAAGTGATTTAAAATATTGTACCTGTCTATTTAGGGGTGTAGCTAACCCAAATTTATTCATAATTACTACCGGGATAATATCATTAGAAATAAGACTATGTGGCAGGATTGGACTAGTCGGAACTTCACTGGTAATAATCATATCGCCACCTTTAGGGTGGCAGTGCTCACACTTATAAGTTTCTTGATAATGATTACGACAAAAAAGCTCAGGTTTTCTTAAGCCAACCTCACGATAAACACACTTCTTGCCAATTGGAATAAGTTTCTTATGACAATCGGTACAAGTACAAGCTTCTTGTTCAAGTTTATGAACAACATCTACTTGTTCTAGCGAGTCAAGAAACTCAGCCCTTTGACCTTTAGGTTTAGCTTTACGGTGGCGAACTACCCTGAGCTTTGTTTCAACTTCCACTATTTCTTCAGATGAAGTGTCTGTGTTCTCATCTAATTCTTGCAGTTCATCGTCTGACAAGAGGGAAAGCTGATTTTTATCTATTTTTTCCGTTTTTTTTCCAAAAATACGGGCACTAAGGAGCTTAATGGTCTCAGCTTGCTCTTCAATCTTCTGTTGAAGTTGCTGATTTTGTTTCCTAAGCTCTTCTATAATCTTATCTTTATCCATATAGTTCGCCACCTCCTTTTAAGCTTATGCTTAAAAGCATATCAGTGGGTAGCGCTTCTAGTAAAGAAAAATTTTCAATAAAATGAACCTTTTTTGGCACGATGAACTTTTGGCTGTGGTAAAGGATTTAATCCTTTTAAAAGTAGATTAAGTTGCTGACTATCCAACTCCTTAACCTCCTCACTATTTCGTGGCCAAGTTAAACGTCCGTTATCAAACCGCTTGTAAAGTAGTATGAACCCTTCACCGTCCCAGTAAAGAGCCTTAAACCTATCATTTCTCCGTCCACAAAATAAAAATAAGGAGTCATCGTAAAGATCTAAGCCGAAGTTATCGGCAATTAAGATTGCCAGCGTATCAATTCCTTTACGTAAATCAGTGTTACCACAAACAATGTACACATGCCTAGGGGCATGATAATTAACCAGCATGCTTCTTCACCAACTCCCAGATATCATTCATAAGTTCGACATCAGCACCGTGATATAGCGAAATTTTCACTTTGTCTAGCTTTATTTCAGTAGCTAGTCTCAACTTATTGGTTCTGTTTTTAGCTTTAGGCTTACGTTTTAGTGTCGATTTAAACTCAACAATCTCTTGCTTTTCCATGAAAAAAATCCTCCTATACTATGTCCATGTTAGTAGTATAGGGGGATTAGGAAAATATTTACATACGTCTCATTATGGAGTGCTTACG
>NZ_AYYP01000059.1 GCF_001436215.1 Ligilactobacillus agilis DSM 20509 | reverse complement strand
GCCAAATTACAAGCTAAAGGTACTAAATCAGCTAAACGGCGTTTAAAGAAATTATCTGGACGAGAGAACCGTTGGATAACCGATGTTAACCATCGGTTGTCTAAGACACTGGTCCAAAAATTTGGTTCCAACACCTTGTTTGTTTTAGAAGACTTAACAGGTGTTTCTTTTGAACGTACTGACTTACCTAAAGCCTTACGTAATCAAAATAAATCCTGGGCTTTTTATCAATTAGCACAATTCTT
>NZ_AYYP01000058.1 GCF_001436215.1 Ligilactobacillus agilis DSM 20509 | reverse complement strand
AAAAAGCATGAAGTAGCGGGAAGTATCCACTATTTCATGCTTTCAAGTTTCAGTTAGTATTCTAAAATATACCTATTCTTTTAATTTTCAGCTTCTTTTTGTTCAGCCATTAAACCAGCTAAATTCAAAATATTCCAAGGTTTATCAAATTCAGGTTGGAAGAAGAAATCACCGTATGCTAAGTCATAAATCGTTTGCTTAGTCTTAATGGCTAGTGAAATTACATTAATGTATGGGGTTAAATCATGCTTGGATAAAATTTGACCGCCTAAAATAACCTTAGTTTTTGGATCGTAGGTAAGTTTAAACCAAACGTGCGCATTTTCTTTTTCAGGAACAAAATCCATCCTAAAATCATCTTCAACTAAAACCGAGTGAATCTTTTTTCCTAACTTAGCAGCATTTGTCTCATTTAAACCGCTTGAAGCAAACTTATAGTCAAAAACTGGTAAAGCTGAAGTTCCTTGAACACCAGGAAATGGATGTAACGGGGCAACAAGGTTTTTAACGGCAAAACGTCCTTGCTTACGGGCGTTAGTGGCTAAAGCAACATTTAACATGGTTTGACCAGGATTGTATTTCAGTAAAGTTGCATCACCAACAACAAAAACATCATCTGCACTAGAACGCATAAAATCATCTGTCTTGATAATACCATTTGGGTACATGGCTAATTCGCCCTTTAACCACGATGTGTTAGGTTTTATTCCGGCAGCTACAACAACCAAATCAGCAGCATACTCGCCTTGAGCTGTTTTTACGGCACTAACCTTTTCTTTACCCACATATTCTTTTACTTGCTGACCACCGTATACTTGTACACCATGCTTGTCTAAATCATCTGTTATAACATCCGTCAGTTCTTTATCTAAATAAGTTGCCAATGGTCGTGATAATAAATCAAGTACACTGACCTTTTTACCAGCACGTGCGAAAACTTCTGCAGCTTCAATGCCAATATAACCACTACCAATGACCACTACCTTTTTAACACTATCATCAAGGACTTTTTCCTTAAGTTTTAATGCCCAGTCATGTCCACGCATGTAGTAGATATTTTTTAGTTCTTTACCAGGTACATCTAATTGCATTGGTACCGCTCCTGGACTAAGAATAAGCTTATCGTAGTGTTCTGTCCTTATCTTCCCAGTCTTCAAATCCTTAACTTCTATTTCATGTGCTAAGCTATGCAAGGAAGTAACTTGTGTTTGTTCAAACAAAGTAACACCGCGTTTACGAATCGCCTCTGGTGTCATATAACGCACCTTATCAGCACTATCAACTTTTCCCTTTAGAAATAGTTGCATTCCACAGGAAAGAAATGAAAGGAAGTCGCCTTGCTCATACCATTGAATTTCTGCATCAGGGTAATCTTTTAATAACCCTTCAACAGCTTCATAACCACCATGAGATGAACCAACTACGATAACTTTCATAGAAAATCGCTTCTTTCAAAATATATTTTTCACAACTTAATTATATATCGTTCAAAATATAATTCAAGTTAAATCCATCACAAATTATTAAAAAGTACCTTACAACCGTTAGTGTTTGTCTAACAATAGTCAGGTACTTTAATTGCTTAAAAATTTTTTCTAACTGACATCAACTTAACATTCATTGCTCGGATTTGCTTTTTCATATAGGTATAACTTCCCACCCAAATTCCTAAATAGGTTAATACAAAAATTACGGTAAAAGGTAACCAAGTTTCCGTTGTCATCCACTTTTCGTGGTAAGCAACTGCTATACATGGAAAATAGATTACTACTGCATGCAGCATAGTCGCGTTCAAAAGTGATTTTACCCGTTCAAAAATTACACTAGCAATGCTCATCCAAACACCTAATAGTGCCCACAAAATACTTGAAATCAACATATCTTTCCAAGCAAAATCACTAGTTACTAAGCTACCATAATGCGTTGCATTAGTAGCTAATCCAGAAAATAAGATTGATAACCATAAACCAACAAAAGTTCCAATTAGTAGTCCTTTTATTGCTAAGTTTAATACTTTACGCATGATATAACGCCCCCTTTATTTTTTGAAAATATCTTCGCGATACACTCGTCTTTTGTCCATCCTTAAAAATAATTTCAATAATGCCATTTCTAGTAAAAATAAAGCGTTCGACATAACGTAACTGGATAATTTCTGATCTTGAGATTTGGACAAAGCTATTAGGCAAACGCTCAAGTAACTGATACAATCTTTCCTTTAATAAATATTCTTGTTTATTAGCAAAACAATAAACCTTTTTATTTGTGGCATAAATTTGTTGAACATCGGCTAGTTCTACTAAAACCTGCTCACCATCTTTTTGAGCAACTAAACGAAATACTTCTTTAATTGCAAAATCAGCAATCCTATTAACAGCCATATTCTTCTCACGAGCAGTAAGTCCTATCTCATCTCTAGCAAGCCTTTTATCGTATTTCAAAGTAACCTTCATAGCCTCTCACCTCCCACTCAAATTATAGCAAAATAGCGATTTTTTTAGCTCTTTTTGCGATAAATGGTCTTAAATTTAAGACAAGTGGTTAATAATTAAGCAACCTGCTAATTTGCTTTAGATAATGCTGTTTTTTGGCAAATTATTTGGACTAAAAAATCTAGGTCAAGACAAAAAAGCACATCCCCCACCAAAGTGAGAAATGTGCTTGAAACGTTGATATAACGCAATATTAACGTTTTGAGAATTGTGAAGCTTTACGAGCTTTCTTAAGACCTGGCTTCTTACGTTCTTTCATACGTGCGTCACGAGTTAAGAGACCTGCACGCTTCAAAACGCCACGGAAGTCTGGGTCAACTTCAAGTAAAGCACGAGCAATACCGTGACGAGTTGCACCAGCTTGACCTGAGAAACCACCACCATTAACGTTAACTAAAACATCGTATGCACCTTTTGTTTCAGTAACAGCGAATGGTTGTACCATAACTTCACGTAAGTTTGCAAATGGAATGTATTCTTCTGCAGGCTTGCCGTTCATAACGATCTTACCTGTCCCTGGTACTAAGCGTACACGAGCAACAGAGTTCTTACGGCGACCTGTACCGCTATATTGTACTTGAGCCAATTCAGTATCCTCCTAGATTAAGTTTGTAATGTCTAATACTTCTGGTTGTTGTGCTGCGTGGTTGTGTTCTGCACCACGGTATACGTGTAACTTCTTAGCTTGTTTGCGGCCAAGAGAACCCTTTGGAAGCATACCCTTTACTGATAAAGCAATAAGCTTTTCTGGGTCGTTAGCACGGTAGTCACCAGCTGTACGAGCCTTTAATCCACCTGGATGGTTTGAGTGGTGGTAGTAAATCTTGTCTGTTTCTTTCTTACCTGTTAAAGCAACTTTTTCTGCATTAACAACGATAACGTAATCACCTGTATCAACGTTAGGTGTAAATGTTGGTTTATTCTTACCACGTAATACGGATGCCACTACTGCTGAAAGACGTCCCAAAGGAATATCTGTAGCATCTACGACATACCATTTACGTTCTACTTCGCCTGGTTTTGCAATATATGTTGTACGCACGTCTAATTTCCTCCATTTATTATATGCATGTTTGACAAACAATAAGTTTAACGGGGCCTACTGTGGGGCAAACAATACCAAATACTATATTATAATTTTTCTGTCACTTAGTCAATAAAATTAGCGACAAAAATTATTCTTCTTCACTTTCAATTTCACTAATTAGCGGTTGGATCTGTTCTAAGACGTTGGTCATGTCTTCAAACATAAATCCCTTTTGACTGACCTTTGTCTTGATATCGCTAATTTTTTCGGTCATGTTAGTAAAATAGTGGCTAGAATCATTGATATTTTGGGTAATTAGGCCGATTTCAGTATCGCAGGTCCAAAGGTTTGGATTAACTGCTCGCTTTCCTTGGTAACGTCGTTGGTAACGGTGGTGATGGTAGCAATCGTTGCTTGAAAACTACTATCAACTGATTTGATTCTCGCCTGCAGATCTAAGGCGGCTTATTTAGCTACTCCGTGATGCGCGGATTTTCACACTTAATTTTTTCCAAGGTTTGACAGTTAAGCGTTTGGTAATCAGCTAACTATAAAGATAGCCACCGTAGAGTTTTTATTAACCCGCTTATAGTTGACAAGGTCCCACTCGTGCATCGAAAAGATGTAGTAGGTATCACCAACTAGCATGGTTTAAAACGTTTTAAGTAATTGTTGTGCCGGCAAGTCTGTTTCTTGACTATAAATCTCAGCGGCGGGCTGGTTATCCAATTCAATCAACATCTTAGTTTTGAGTTAAAAGAATAACTAGCTTTTTAGCTTAGTTTTTAATCGTAATAAACTTCTTTTAAATACAAGCCACTGGCCGGCGCCGTTTCACGGGCCTGCGACCGGTCTTTGACCTCATAAAGTCTTAGAAAATCATGGACATCCCGGCGGCCGTTACCAATTTCTAACAGGGTGGCGACCATAATCCGTACCTGGTTATATAAAAAGCCGTTACCATAAAATTCAAAGATAATTTCGTCGTTAGCCTTATCCTCTCTAACCGTGGCTTCGTAAATGGTCCGGACATGATCTTTAACCTGGCTACCCGAAGCCACAAAGCTAGAAAAGTCATGGGTCCCTTCGACATCCGGCATTGCTTCCTTAATCCGGTCTATATCCAGTGGGTACTTATAATGACCGGTGTAGAAGCGTTTAAAGGGGTTCGTATACCGGCCCCGACTCACCCGGTACATATAGCGCTTGCCGTGGGTGGTAAAGCGGGAGTGGAAACTGTCAGGGACAATCTCACAGGCCGTAATCTCGCAGTCTAAAGGTAACATGCTATTTAGGCCCCGCAACATCCCTTCTGCAGAAATTTCGTGGGGAAAATCAAAGTGGGCAACCTGAGCTAACGCGTGCACACCGGCATCCGTCCGCCCCGAGCCATGTACCGTAATATATTCATCTAACTTACTCATTTTGTTGATGGCCTTTTCGAGCACCCCTTGAACCGTACGCTGGTTAGGTTGAATCTGAAACCCAGCGAAATTCGTGCCGTCGTAGGCCATTGTAATCTTATATCTCTTCGTCATCTCATCCTACCATGTTCTCAAAAATATTAAGCCAACTGTAACTAGGCCAAATACCACTAGGGCCAAGCTATCCTTCAACTGCCAAACCTGTTGGCGGTACTTAGTCCGCCCTTCACCGCCCCGATAACCCCGGGCCTCCATTGCCGTAGCTAAATCCTCCGCCCGGTTAATCGCACTCACAAATAGTGGAATCAGCAAGGGAATTGCGGCCTTAATTTGGTCGAGAAGCTTACCCACCCCAAAGTTGACCCCCCGTGACCGTTGGGCGTTCATAATCTTTTGGGTCTCGTCTAACAAAGTGGGAACAAACCTCAGGGCGATTGAAAGCATGAGGGCAATCTCATAGACCGGGACCTTTAAATACTTTAGCGGCTTCATCAACGACTCCAAGCCGTCGGAGATTTCTAACGGCGAGGTGGTCAAGGTTAGCAAGGTCGACATAAAAATAATCAAGACAAAGCGGCAAAAAACATAGGCGCCCCGAACGAGTCCTACCTGCGTTAGGTTCAAAATGCCCCAGTGCCAGTAAACGTGCCCCCCGGTAGTGAAAAACACTTGCAGCAAAACAGTAAAGATAATCAACCAGATCATGGCCGCCACTCCCCGTAAGAAGAAGCCGAGCTTAATCTTAGACAGTAACACACAGGCCAAGACCAAGATTAACAAGAGCCCATAGGTGGCCCAGTTATTGGCTAAAAAGATAATCGCAATAAAGTAGATACTAAGCGCCAACTTAGCCCGAGCATCCATTTGATGGACGAGGGAGTCACCATTGATATACCGTCCTAATAAAAACTTACTCATGACCAGTCCCCCCTATCAGTGCCACCAATTTTTCCGCCAACTGCTTTTCTTTTAACGGTAATTTATCTAACTTAAAGCCTCTTTCAACTAACTTCTGCGCAAAGGCCGTCGTTTTGGGGAGACCTAGGTGGTGTTTTTTCAACCAAGCAGGTTCAGCAAAAACTTCTTGGGGGCTGCCCGTCTTTAGAACCTGCCCCCCTTCAAGTACGACCACATTATCGGCATAATTAGCTACGTCATCCATATTGTGTGTAACCAGGATGATATTTAGCTTTTCTTCTTGGTGAAGGCGGTAAAACATCTCCATCATCTCCAGCCGGCCCTTAGGATCTAACCCAGCCGTCGGTTCATCCAAGATTAAGGTCTTAGGAGTCATGGCCAAAATTCCAGCAATTGCCACCCGGCGCATTTGCCCACCAGATAACTCAAAGGGAGACTTCTCCCACAGTCTGGCAGGTAAATTAACTAGCTGAGCCATTTGCTTAGCAATTTCTAAGGCCTCCGCTTGGCTTTTACCAAAATTTTGGGGACCAAACGCAATGTCTTTTAACACCGTCTCTTCAAACAGCTGAGCCTCTGGAAATTGAAAGACAAAACCGACTTGCTTGCGTAACGCACCTAGTTGCTTATTTTTAGTCTGGGGCGTAATTAATTGACCATTAACCTCTAAACTGCCACTAGTGGGCTTTAACAGACCATTGAGGTGCTGCAACAAGGTTGACTTCCCACTCCCGGTGTGACCAATAATAGCTGTGTAGGAGTCATCCGGAATCGTCAAGTTAATGTCCTTTAAGGCGTGGTATTCAAAGGGGGTATTGGCTTGGTAAATATAATTTAAGCCTGTGAAAGTAATTGCCATAACCAAGCCACCATCCCTTCTTCATCTAAATACTTCGTTGGCACTCTCAGCCCTAACTTACTTAGCTCATGCTTTAACTTTTCAGGGTAAGGGACATCTAGGCCTAACTCGATTAAGGCCTGGCCCTTAGCAAACAGGTCAGCTGGCTTTTGATCTGCAATAATTTGGCCGTCGTCTAACACGATTACCCGTTGAGCTAGGCTAGCCTCATCGATATCATGGGTAATTGAAATAATTGTAAACCCTTCTTGGTTTAACTTACTCATTAAGTCAATGATATCTTGCCGCCCTTCGGGATCAAGCATACTCGTCGACTCATCAAAAATGATTACATCTGGTTGGAGTGCCAACACCCCGGCAATCGCCACCCGTTGCTTTTGGCCCCCCGACAGGCGGACTGGTTCGTGCTTGGCATAGGCGGTCATATTAACGGCTGCTAGCGCCTGTTTTACCCGCTTTACCATCTCGCTTCTAGCCAGTCCCCGATTTTCCATTCCAAAGGCGACATCGCCTTCGACATCCGCACCAACAAATTGGTTATCGGGATTTTGAAAAACCATTCCAATGTGGTTTCTAACCTCCCACACCGTCTTTGCTGTTAACTTTAGGCCGGCTACTTCAATTGTCCCAGCCTCTGGCTCAATTAAGCCATCCAAGGCCTTGGCTAAGGTCGACTTTCCACTACCGTTATGGCCAATGATAGCAACCCACTGGCCGGCCTCAATTTCTAGGCTGACCTTATTCAAGGCAGGTTGTTCGTCCGTAGGGTTATAACGATAGGTCAAATCCTTTACTTTAATCATCGTTGTCATTGCCTGTTCCTCTTATCCTAAAACTTAGTCATAGATAAATAATACCATATTTTCCCTAGAAAATTAAAAACCCCGACTAGGAAAAAGGGCTTCTTCCTAACCGAGGTTAACTTATACCAGTGATTATGACTAATTTTAAGCAAATAAAAAATCACTTTTTATAACGAAACTTTCACAAGACCATTCTTGCTACTTAGGACTAGACTCGGAATAACCCAACATCGTAACGCCCACTTATCGCTATAAAAGTGACAATTTATCTTAAATTATAGTTGAATTAAACTAATTCAAGGACAACCATCTTAGCAGCATCGCCACGACGTTGTTCCATCTTTAAGATCCGTGTGTAACCACCGTTACGTTCTGCATAACGAGGTGCTACATCGTCAAATAATTTTTGTAAAGCTGTTTGAACAACAACCTTGTCGCCGTCTTCCTTAACGTCAGCAACAACATCCATCATGAATGCAGCAGCGCGACGACGAGCAGCTAAATCACCCTTCTTACCTAAAGTGATCATCTTATCAGCGAATTTACGTACTTCCTTAGCACGAGTTTCAGTTGTTACGATTTTACCGTTAACAAGCAAGTCAGTTGTTAAGTTACGTAACATTGATTTACGGTGTGCACTTGTACGACCTAATTTACGGTAAGCCATGAACAGATTCCCTCCCTTAATTAATTATTAGTCATCATGACGTAATGATAAACCTAAATCAGCTAATTTAGCCTTAACTTCTTCAAGTGATTTCCGGCCTAAGTTACGGACCTTCATCATATCAGCTTCGGACTTGTTCGTTAATTCTTGAACGGTGTTGATACCAGCCCGCTTCAAGCAGTTGTATGAACGAACAGATAAATCGAGTTCTTCGATTGTCATTTCGAGCATCTTTTCTTTATGTGTTTCTTCTTTTTCAATCATGATTTCAGCATTCTTAGCTTCATCAGTAAGATCAACAAATAAAGTAAGATGTTCAGTTAAAATCTTTGCTGACAAACTAATAGCTTCACTTGGAGTGATTGAACCATTAGTCCATACGTCAAGCGTTAATTTGTCATAATCATTCTTTTGACCAACACGTGTTTTTTCTACTTGGTAGTTGACACGTTCGATTGGGGTATAAATAGAGTCGATTGCTAAAACACCAATTGGCATTTCATCATTTTTGGCCTTGTTATCACTAGCGGAAACATAACCACGACCCTTGTCAGCATTCATCCGAACATGGAAAGAAGCACCTTCAGCCACAGTGGCAATATGCAAATCCGGATTAAGGATTTCAACATCACTGCTACCATTAATGTCACCTGCAGTTACGTCCATTGGACCAACCACATTGATTTCTAGTGCCTGTGCATCTTCAGAATCAATTTTCAAAGCAACTTTCTTCAAGTTCAAAATGATTGCAGTTACATCTTCAAGAACCCCTTCAACTGTAGAGAATTCGTGTAACACACCATCAATTTGAACATCAGTAATAGCAGCACCTGGCAATGAAGAAAGTAAGATCCGGCGTAGGGAGTTACCCAAAGTTGTACCGTAACCACGTTCTAGTGGTTCAATGATAAACTTACCGTAGTCTTTTGTTTCTTCAATTTTATGAATTTTTGGTTTTTCAAATTCAATCATTCTTATCTTTACCCCTTTCAAAACGTAACGTGCAATCTGGCGAAAACATTATGAAGTTTCCCTCAAAATGAAAACTAATCCACATTAAACACGACGGCGTTTTGGAGGACGGCATCCATTGTGAGGTACTGGTGTAACATCCTTGATAGATGTAACTTCAAGACCAGTAGTTTGAAGTGCACGAATTGCAGCTTCACGACCAGAACCTGGGCCTTTAACTGCAACTTCAACAGTCTTCATACCGTGGTCCATGGCACCTTTAGCAGCAGCTTCTGCAGCCATTTGAGCAGCAAATGGAGTTGACTTACGTGAACCCTTGAAGCCCAATGAACCAGCTGATGACCAAGCTACGGCGTTACCATGAACATCTGTGATCATAACAAGTGTGTTGTTAAATGTTGAGTGAATGTGAGCCACGCCGCTTTCAATATTCTTCTTTACACGACGCTTACGTGATTTCTTAACTGCCATGAAATAGCTAACCTCCTTTTGTTAAATTATTTCTTCTTACCGGCAATTGAAATTGCTGGGCCTTTGCGTGTCCGCGCATTGTTCTTGGTATTTTGACCACGAACTGGTAAATGACGACGGTGACGCATGCCTCGGTATGAGCCGATTTCTGAAAGACGCTTAATGTTTAAGGAAACTTCACGACGTAAGTCACCTTCAACCTTAACCTTGTCTACTTCAGCACGGATCTTGTCTTCTTGATCTGCTGTTAAGTCGCGAACGCGAACATCTTCAGAAACTTCTGCTGCAGCTAAAATCTTCTTAGCTGTTGTGTTACCGATTCCGTAAATATAAGTTAAACCGATTACGATACGCTTGTTACGTGGTAAATCGACACCTGCGATACGAGCCATTACAATTACACCTCCTGTTTAATTATTATCCTTGACGTTGTTTGTGCTTTGGGTTATCGCAAATAACCATAACGCGACCTTTACGCTTGATTACTTTGCAGTGTTCGCACATTGGTTTAACTGATGGTCTTACTTTCATGAATTATACCTCCTATATAGTGTTGAAGTACAATCTATTTAAAGCGATAGGTAATGCGACCCTTAGTCAAATCGTAAGGGGACATTTCAACCGTTACTTTATCACCTGGCAAGATACGAATATAGTGCATCCGAATTTTACCGGAAACATGTGCTAAGATCTCATGTCCGTTTTCGAGTTCAACTTTAAACATCGCATTTGGCAACGTTTCTTTGATAGTACCCTCAATTTCAATCACATCATCTTTCGCCACGCAAAAGTACCTCCTTAAAAAATGGTTTTAAAACTTTACACGAAAATTGTGAGAAGCTTTTTTTGGAGTCCCACCTTTTTCCGCAAGTTAGCTTAACCCTTTTCAAGGGCAAACTAAGCCTATTGAAAAGATAAACCTAAATTATCTTATCACAAGGCCTATCTCATTGCAAGTTATTTTTCAGAGTAAATTAGTTTTTTTCTGAAAATCATTTTGGCTAATAAAAAAGCATTCAAGCAATGCCTGAATGCCTAATATCTTAAAGGTTATCTAAAACAGACTTAACATCTGCAAAGACCTTGTCGATTTCTTGGTTACCATTAACTTCGTGTAAGAGGTTTTGTTCCTTGTAGAAGTCAAGTAACGGTGTGTTCATCTTAATGTTAACTTCCAAGCGGTTCTTAACTGTTTCTGGCTTATCGTCTTCACGTTGGAAGAATTCATGGCCCCCGCAGCGATCACAGGTACCTTCAACCTTGGTTGGGTTAAAGACCTTGTGGTAAGTAGCACCACAAGCCCGGCAGATGTAACGACCAGTTAAACGTTCCATCAATGATTCTGGGTCAACGTGGATGTTGATTACCCCTGTCAGTGGGCGATCTAATTCCTTCCCAATTTCTTCTAAAGCCTTTGCTTGGGCCATGTTCCGTGGGAAGCCATCAAGTAAGAAACCATCTTTAGTATCAGCTTGTGCCAAGCGTTCCTTAACGATGCCGTTAGTTACTTCGTCTGGTACAAGTTCACCTTTGTCGATGTACTTCTTAGCTTCTAAGCCCATTGGGGTTTCATTTTTCATTGCTGCCCGGAAAATATCCCCCGTTGAAATGTGCGGAATCTTGTATGTATCTACGATTCGTTCTGCTTGGGTCCCTTTCCCTGCACCAGGAAGTCCCATTAACATTAAGTTCATTGCCATAAGGTCTTGCCTCCAAAAATATAATTACACTTCATATTATACCTGTTTTACAGCAAATAAAAAAGACTAGCCCTAAGATTGGCTAATCTTTTCTAACATTCCCCATTAAAAATCTGCCTCCCGGTAATTTACCGCTTCGAGGTTTCTTCTCCCCCGCTGCAAGACATAAATCGCTATAATTACCAAGCAGATGCCGATAACTTCCATAACGTTAATGCTTAATTTCAGGAAAATTACACTTAAAATCGTGGTCGTTACGGGTTGCAAGGCATCCATAATCCCGATGACATCTGACGGTGCAAAGCGCGCACTGTAAAGTAAGAGGGCAAAGGGAATAATCGTCCCAAAAATGATGACCGTTGATACCGACAAAATGATTGGCAAGGTTAATTTAGGCCCGCCGACCCAGACAGGATTATAGAGGTTAAATAAAATCCCGGCAATAAAAGTTCCCCACCCCAAGGTAATAATCGGAGAATAATCCTTAGCTAATGGCCGGGGTAAAACAATGTAAAAGGCCGCGGTTATCCCGGAACCAATTCCCCACAGCAAGGATTCCACTGAAATGGCTAACTGGGTAAAATCCCCCTTAGTAATCACTAGCACCACCCCTAAAAGGGAGATAATGAAAGCAATTAAGTCTGTTTTCATAGGGGTCTGCCGTTTAAAGACTAAAGCCCCGATAACGATAAAGAGTGGACTCAAGTACTGTAAAACGGTCGCAGTTGACGCATTTCCTGTTTGAATAGCTAAATAAAAGGTTAACAGGTTAGCCATCAACCCTAAAGTCGCATAGGCCAGCAACCAGGCTAGCGCCGTTTTATCTTTGAAAATCGCAAAGGTTTGCTTGCGATATAACAGCAAGCTGATGAGCAAGAGGATTGTACCTGCCCCTAAAGTCCTAACCGATAGATACCACGCTACTGGTAGGTTTTGATTTTGAGAAATAAATTGAATCGTTGTTCCGGAAATCCCCCAAATTGCTGAGGCAATCGCAGCAATCGTGATTCCTTTCATAATGTGCTTATTATTCACATCCTCACCCTTTCCTAATAATTAACTCAACTTTTCTATTTTAGCCTATTTTACCCGCAACATGTTCATTTATTAAATCAAAAAAAGATTAGCCTTAATTTAGACTAATCTTTTTTGGCGTAACTATTATTCGCGGATGAAACCAACGTATTCGCGTTTCATCATCATACCTTCTAATTGGCGCATTGTTTCCAATGTAACCCCGACCACAATCAACAGACTGGTTCCTCCAAGTCCGATAGATTCGTCCAAGCCCCAAACGGCGGAAGCAACTAACGGAATTAGTGAAACTAAGCCTAAGAAGAGTGAGCCGACAGAACTTAAACGAATCAGTAAGCGTGACACATACTTTTGCGTTTCTAGTCCTGGCCAAACAGAAGGAATGTAGCTTCCCTGCTTTTGCAAGTTTTCTGATAATTTTTCAGGGTTAACTTGCACGAAAGCATAGAAGAAAGTAAATAAGACAATCAGCACTGTGTAAAGGGTCATTCCCGCAACCGTTGAAGTTGAGAAAATATTAGTCATCACTTGGTACCAGGTGTCCTCAGAGTGGTTTGCCGTGAATGCCAACAAGATTGTTTGCGGCGTGGCAATAAAGGAGCTGGCAAAGATGACTGGAATAACCCCCGCAACATTAACCTTTAGTGGTAAGTATGAATTTTCTGATGCCCCAGCCAGGCGTCTTGTATATTGAATAGGAATCTTATAATTTGCTTGTTGTACATAAGTTACAAAGGTCACAATAATCAAGATTACCAAGATAAGGATCACAACATACAAGATTGGTTGCCAAATCTGTGAAGCACTACCAAATTGTTCAGTGTAAATTTGGTAAATACCCGTTGGGATGCGGGCTAAAATCCCGGCCATGATAATCATGGAAATTCCGTTACCTAAGCCCCGTTCAGTAATCATATCACCTAACCAAGTGGTAAACATGGTTCCACCAGTAAGGATAATGCCAATACTGATATATGTTTTAATTCCTGGATTAGTCACCAGGTTCAAGCTACTCAAAGCATTAAACCCAGCAGTAATCCCAATTGATTGTACAAACGCTAGCACAATTGTTAAGTACCTAGTCACTTGGTTTAACTTCCGGCGTCCAACTTCCCCTTGCTTACTCCATTCCACAAAGCGCGGAACAATATCCATTTGTAATAATTGGACCACGATTTGGGCGGTAATATAAGGAGAAACCCCCATTGCGAGGATGGAATAGTTAGTTAAACCACCACCACTAAAAGTGTTCAAGATACTAATTAACCCTGAAGACGCAACGCTAGACAGAGCCTGTGCGTTGATCCCAGGGACAGTGATATAAGTGCCTAAACGAAATACAATCAAGACACCAAGGGTAAATAGGATTTTATTTCTAATCTCTTTTACAGCCAAGGCGTTCTTCATTGTTTTAAGCATGCTTAAATCACCTCAGCTTGACCGCCTGCTGCTTCGATGGCTGCTTTAGCAGATGCAGAGAATTTGTTAGCCTTAACAGTTAACTTCTTCTTCAATTCACCGTTACCTAAAACCTTGATACCATCTTTTTCATCTTTGATTAGGCCAGATTCAACCAACAATGCTGGTGTTACTTCTGCACCGTCTTCAAATTTGTTTAAAGTTTCTAAGTTTACGATTGCGTAGTCTTTACGGTTAATGTTCTTGAAACCGCGCTTAGGCATACGACGGAACAAAGGCATTTGTCCCCCTTCAAAACCTACACGCACTTTGCTACGAGCCTTTTGACCTTTTTGACCACGACCTGCAGTTTTACCGTTACCGGATGAAGTACCACGACCGACACGATTGCGTACGTGACGTGAGCCTTCCGCTGCATGTAATTCATGTAATTTCATTAGGGTTGGCACCTCCTTATTAAACTAAATATTGACTATTTAGCCAATTCAACGTCCACTAAATGATTGATTTTTCTGATCACACCACGCATAGCTGCGTTGTCAGGAACAACAACTGAGCTATTTACCTTGCCAAGGCCTAAACCTTTAACAATTTCACGTTGGTTTTGAGGACGTCCAATGACAGAACGAACTAATGTAACTTTTAAGTTAGCCATGAATATGTCCTCCTTACTCTGCTAAGTGTTGAACAGAAACGCCACGTAAAGCAGCAACTGCTTCAGCACTCTTCATGTTTGCTAAACCATCCATTGTAGCACGTACAACGTTGATTGGTGTGTTGGAACCTAATGATTTACTTGTAACATCACTAACACCTGCAAGTTCCATAACGGCACGAACCGCGCCACCAGCAGCAACTCCAGAACCGGCAATAGCTGGTTTCAACATGATACGACTACCACTGTATTGACCGACAACTTCGTGAGGAAGTGTTGTTCCGACCATAGGAACTTCGATTAAGTTCTTACGAGCAGCTTCAACAGCCTTACGGATAGCTTCTGGAACTTCTTGAGCCTTACCAGTACCAAAACCTACGTGGCCGTTGTGGTCACCGACAATTACTAAAGCGGCAAAACGAAGACGACGTCCACCTTTAACAACTTTAGTGATGCGGTTAATCGCTACAACGCGATCTTCTAATTCTAATTGAGCTGGATCAATAAAAGCCATTATCGTTATTTCCTCCTTTTCCTAAAAGTCTAAGCCATTTTCGCGCGCAGCTTCAGCTAAAGCTTGAACACGACCATGGTATAGGTATCCGCCACGATCAAATACAACTTCAGTGATACCCTTTTCTACAGCACGCTTTGCAACAACAGCCCCAACTGAAGCAGCTTGTTCAGTCTTGGTGTTGCCACTAACTTCACTGTCTAATGTAGAGGCACTAACTAGCGTCACACCCGCTACGTCATCAATAACTTGAGCGTAGATGTTTTTGTTTGAACGATAAACATTTAAGCGTGGGCACTCAGCAGTACCAGAGATCTTACCACGGACACGTGCATGACGTTTTTGACGTGTCTTATTCTTGTCTGGTTTTGAAATCACTTTTTTCACCTCTTAGATTTATTTGAACAGCCTATGCTGCATTATTATTTACCAGTCTTACCTTCCTTACGACGAACGAATTCACCAACATAGCGAATACCTTTGCCTTTGTAAGGTTCTGGTGCACGTGTAGCACGAACGCGGGCAGCCACGTCCCCTACGATTTCCTTGTTAATCCCAGAAACAGTAACTTGAGTAGCAGATGGAGTTGCAAATTCAATGCCATCTTCTTTTTCAAATTCTACTGGGTGTGAGTAACCAACGTTAAGAACTAACGTTGTACCCTTCATTTGCGCACGGTAACCAACCCCACGTAATTCAAGTTCCTTAGTGAAACCTTCAGTAACACCAACAACCATGTTGTGGAAGTTAGCACGTGTAGTACCGTGTAATGCTTTAGTCTTGTTATCTTCTGCTGAACGTTCAAAAGTAACAACGTTACCGTTGATGTTCATTTTAATCTTATCAGAAAATTCACGAGTTAATTCACCCTTAGGCCCCTTAACAGTAACCACGTTACCGTCTTGCTTAACTTCAACGCCTGCTGGTAAATCAACTTCCTTGTAACCAATACGACTCACTGGATGGACACCTCCTTATGGTTTTTATATATTACCAAACGTAAGCAATAACTTCGCCACCAATTTTCTTAGCGCGAGCCACTTTGTCTGTTACAACACCTTCAGATGTTGAGATGATTGCAATACCTAAACCATTTAAAACCTTAGGAACTGCATCTGCTTTTACGTATGAACGTAAACCTGGCTTGGAAATCCGACGGATACCAGAGATTACACGTTTATTGTTCTTACCATATTTCAAGAATACGCGGATAACGCCTTGCTTGTCGTCATCGATGTATTCAACATCGCGGATAAATCCTTCGTTCTTAAGGATTTCAGCGATATCACGCTTGATTTTTGAAGCAGGTGCTTCTACAGATTCGTGCTTTGCCATGTTGGCGTTACGAATACGTGTCAAGAAGTCTGCAATTGGATCAGTCATGACCATGTTTTGTTTGCCTCCTTTACCTTGTCTTTATGGTTTACCAGCTAGCTTTCTTCATACCAGGGATTTGACCCTTGTGAGCAAGATCGCGCAGGCAAACACGGCATAACTTAAATTTACGATAAACAGAATGTGGACGACCACAGCGTTCGCAACGTGAATATTCTTGAGTTGAGAACTTAGCTGGGCGTTTATTCTTTGCAATTTGTGATTTTTTAGCCAATGTTATAAGCCCCCTTATTTAGCGAATGGCATACCAAGTTGAGTTAATAATTCACGTGATTCTTCGTCAGTGTTAGCAGTTGTAACGATAACGATATCTAAACCACGAACTTTGTTAACATTATCAAAATCGATTTCAGGGAAGATTAATTGTTCCTTCACACCTAATGTATAGTTACCACGACCATCGAAAGCGCGCTTGCTTACACCGTGGAAGTCACGAACACGTGGTAAGGATACTGAAACTAACTTATCTAAGAATTCGTACATACGTTGGCCACGTAATGTAACCTTGGCACCGATAGCCATCCCTTCACGTAAACGGAAGCCGGCGATTGACTTCTTAGCACGAGTGATAACTGGCTTTTGACCAGCAATCAATGTTAATTCGTCAACAGCTTCATCTAAATTCTTAGCGTTGCTTACAGCATCACCAACACCCATGTTAAGAACAATCTTTTCAACCTTAGGTGCTTGCATGATTGATGAGTAGTTAAATTTTTCCATCAATGATGGGACAATTTCCTTGTCATATTTTTCTTTTAAACGGTTAACCATGAAGAAAGTATCCTCCTTTCCTTAACTAATTAAAGTGTTTTACCTGTCTTCTTAGAAACACGGACTTTCTTACCATCTTCTACCTTAAAGCCAACACGTGTTGCTTCGTTGTTAGAAGGATCGATGAGCATCACGTTAGAAACATGAATTGGTGCTTCAACTTCAACAATCCCACCGTTAGGATTTGCGTTAGTTGGCTTTTGGTGTTTCTTAACGATGTTGACACCTTTAACAATTACACGGTCCTTAGCAGGGAAAACTTTTTCAATAACGCCTTCCTTACCCTTATCTTTACCGGCAATTACCTTAACTTTATCATTCTTTTTAACGAACATTTTTCTTTGTGCACCTCCTTGCCAGATAGATGGTTATTATAATACTTCAGGTGCTAAGGAAACAATCTTCATGAAGTTTCCGTCACGCAATTCACGAGCAACTGGTCCGAAGATACGTGTACCTTTTGGTGATTTGTCTTCACCAATGATAACAGCAGCATTTTCATCAAACTTGATGTATGAACCATCTGCACGGTGTGCACCAGATTTTGTACGAACAACAACAGCTTTTACAACGTCACCCTTTTTGACAACGCCACCTGGTGTTGCTTGTTTAACAGTAGCAACAATGATGTCACCGATATTAGCAGTTTTCACACGAGAACCACCTAAAATCTTGATAACTAAGATTTCACGGGCACCGGAGTTATCAGCGACTTTCAAACGACTTTCTTGTTGGATCACGGTATGTGTCCTCCTTTCGTTATTAGATAAGAATACGAATCAACTGCAATTTATCTTAAATACAAACTAGATAATAACTGCTTTTTCAACGATTTCTAATAAACGGAAACGTTTTGTAGCTGACAATGGGCGAGTTTCCATAATCTTGACGATATCGCCAACTTTAGCTTGGTTGTTTTCGTCATGTGCTTTAAATTTCTTGGAATACTTAACACGTTTGCCGTAAACTTTGTGATTCTTGTAAGTTTCAACAACAACAGTGATAGTTTTATCCATCTTGTCAGAAACGACACGTCCTTGGTAGACTTTGCGTTGGTTACGACCTTCACTCATTCGTGGTTAGCCTCCTTTTCGTATTCTATTTGTTTAATTCTGCTTGACGCAACGCAGTTTTAATGCGAGCGATATTCTTCCGTACTTTATTTAAGCGTGCGGTATTTTCTAATTGACCGGTAGCTAATTGGAAGCGTAAGTTGAATAATTCTTCTTTGAATTGCTTTTCAAGATCAACCAATTCAGTTGAACTTAATGTCTTGATTTCATCTCTGACTTGCTTGTCTTTCTTTTCAAGAATTTCATTAGCCTTCATTTGATTCGCCACCTACTTCCTCACGTTTAACGAACTTAGTCTTAACTGGGAGCTTGTGGGAAGCTAAACGTAAAGCTTCACGTGCAACTTCTTCTGAAACACCATCGATTTCAAACATAACTTTGCCACGCTTCACAGGAGCTACCCAACCTTCAGGAGCACCTTTCCCAGAACCCATACGAACACCAATAGCTTTAGCTGTGTATGACTTGTGAGGGAAAATCTTGATCCAAACTTTCCCACCACGCTTCATGTAGCGAGTCATCGCGATACGAGCAGCTTCGATTTGACGGTTTGTGATCCAGTGTGAACCAACAGCTTGTAAACCGTATTTACCAAAAGTAACTTCCTTGCCACCTTTAGCTTCACCACGCATCTTACCACGGAATTCGCGACGATGCTTTGTACGTTTTGGTACTAACATAGGTTAATTTCCCTCCTTTATTTTTCTTTCTTTGTAGGTAAAACTTCACCACGGTAAATCCAGACCTTAACACCTAATTTACCGTATGTAGTTGCAGCTTCAACCCATGCATAATCAATATCAGCACGTAATGTGTGCAAAGGAACAGTTCCTTCTGAGAAACGTTCTACCCGTGACATATCTGCCCCGTTCAAACGACCAGCAACTTGAACCTTGATACCCTTTGCGCCAGCACGCATTGTGCGTTGGATAGCTTGCTTCATAGCACGACGGAAAGCAACACGGTTTTCCAATTGTTGAGCAATGCTTTCACCAACTAATTTAGCTTCTAAATCAGGCTTCTTGATTTCCACAATGTTGATGTGTACTCGCTTGCCTGTTAAGTTGTTTAATTCTTCGCGAAGTTTTTCTACTTCAGAACCGCCTTTACCGATAACCATCCCAGGCTTAGCTGTGTGGATAGAAATGTTAACCCGCTTTGCAGCACGTTCGATTTCTACGGTAGAAACGGATGCGTCGGCTAATTTTGTTTCAATGTAGTTACGGATGTGTAAATCTTCGTGCAAGTTTGATGCAAAGTCTTTTTCAGCATACCATTTTGCATCCCAGTCACGAATGATTCCGACACGTAATCCAGTTGGATTTACTTTTTGACCCACGCGTTATCCCTCCTTATTTTACAGATACAACTACTGTGATATGACTTGTACGCTTGTTGATTGGAGAAGCGGAACCCTTAGCACGAGGACGGAAACGTTTCAATGTTGGTCCTTCGTTCACGAAAGCTTCGCTAACATATAAATCTTCAACATCTAAGTCAAAATTGTTTTCTGCGTTAGCAATTGCAGATTTTAAAACTTTTTCGATTAATTGGGCACCAGAACGTGGTGTGAATTTTAAAATTCCCAATGCGTCGGCAACACTCTTGCCACGAATAAGGTCGATCACTAGACGTGCTTTACGCGCAGGGATTCGAACTGTTTTGGCAGTTGCCTTTGCTGATGTTACTTGTTCAGCCATGTGATTTCCTCCCTATTATTTTCTTACGCCTGTCTTCTTATCGTCGGCTACGTGTCCGTGGAAAGTACGAGTAGGTACAAATTCACCTAACTTGTGGCCAACCATGTCTTCTTGGATGTAAACTGGCACATGCTTCCGCCCATCATAAACAGCGATTGTGTAACCAATAAAGCTAGGGAAAATTGTAGAACGACGTGACCATGTCTTGATAACGGACTTCTTTTCCTTATCAGCTTGTGCTTCAACCTTTTTCATCAAGTGTTCGTCGACGAAAGGTCCTTTTTTCAAACTACGACTCAACTGTGTATCCTCCTCTCAGATTACAGGATGAATCACTATGCAACTAGTGCTAAGTGATTACTTCTTACGTTTACGGATGATAAATTTGTTTGATTTAGCCTTCTTAGAACGTGTCTTAAGACCTGTAGTCTTCTTACCCCATGGTGACATAGGAGATGGACGACCAACAGGGGCTTTACCTTCCCCACCACCGTGTGGGTGATCGTTAGGGTTCATTACAGAACCACGAGATTGTGGACGCTTGCCAGCCCAACGTGAACGACCAGCTTTACCAACCTTAATTAATTCGTGTTGTTCATTACCAACAGCACCGATAGTAGCACGGCATGTTACAAGAATCATACGAGTTTCACCAGAAGCTAAACGTACGATTGCGTACTTGCCTTCCTTACCAAGCAATTGAGCTGAAGTACCAGCTGAACGAACTAATTGTCCACCCTTACCTGGCTTTAATTCGATGTTGTGAATAACAGTACCAACTGGGATATCAGCTAATGCTAAAGTGTTACCCACTTTGATATCAGCATTTTTACCAGATTGAACTTGTTGGCCAACTTCAAGGCCTTTTGGTGCAAGGATGTATGATTTCACACCATCAGCATAAACGATTAAAGCAATGTTAGCTGAACGGTTTGGATCATATTCGATTGCCTTAACGATTGCAGGAACGTCATCTTTAACACGCTTGAAATCGATCAAACGGTATTGACGCTTGTGACCACCACCACGGTGACGAACAGTGATACGACCGTATGAGTTACGACCTGCAGTCTTATTTAATGAAACAAGCAAGGACTTTTCTGGGCTTGTCTTTGTGATTTCTGCAAAGTCAGAACCAGTCATATTACGACGACCGTTAGAGGTTGGTTTGAATTTCTTGATTCCCACTATGTTTCCCTCCTGTTACAAAATTATCTCTTAGTCTTCAAAGAATTTAATTTCTTTTGATTCGGCAGTTAAAGTAACGATAGCCTTACGACGTTTCTTAGTGAAACCTTCGTAGCGACCCATGCGCTTCTTTTTGCCCTTAACATTCATGATGTTTACCTTAGCAACCTTAACATCGAAGATGTCTTCGATAGCAAGCTTAACTTGTGTCTTAGTTGCGCGAGTGTCAACATCAAATGTGTAACGTTTGTTGTCCATGTCAGCCATAGAAGCTTCTGTGATGACCGGACGTAAAATTACATCGCGTGTTTCCATTATGCAAGAACCTCCTCTACTTGAGAAAGAGCTCCTTGAGTGATGACTAACTTGTCGTTGTTAACAACATCTAAAACATTTAAGCCCTTAGCTGGGATAACTGTAACGTTAGCTAAGTTACGAGCAGCTAAAGCAGCTTGCTTGTTGTCATCTTCAAGAACTACTAAAACCTTGGATTTAACATCTAAGTTATTTAAAACTTCCGCAAATGCCTTTGTCTTTGGTGCATCGAAGTTCAATGCATCAACTACAACTAAGCTTTCGTCTAAGACCTTTTGAGAAAGGACGGACTTGATAGCTAAGCGACGAACTTTGCGTGGAAGCTTGTATGCGTATGAACGTGGTGTAGGACCAAATACGGTACCACCACCAACCCATTGTGGTGAGCGGATAGAACCTTGACGAGCACGACCTGTACCCTTTTGACGCCATGGCTTCTTACCACCACCGCGAACAGCACTACGATTCTTAACAGCGTGTGTACCTTGACGTAATGAAGCACGTTGCATAAGCACTGCATCAAAGACAACGTTGTTGTTTGGTTCGATACCGAAAACTGCGTCGTTTAATGAAACTTCACCGTTTTGAGTACCATCTTGTTTGAATAATGCAACTGTTGGCATGTTAAAATTTCCTCCCTTCCTCTATTATTTAACTGCGCTCTTCACAACAACTAAGGACTTGTTTGCCCCTGGGACATTACCCTTAATCATAAGAACGCCATTTTCAACATCAGCTTTAACGATTTCCAAGTTTTGGATCGTTACTCGGTTACCACCCATACGTCCAGGTAATAATTTACCCTTCATAACACGGTTGATGATAACCCCCATTGAACCAGGTCGACGGTGGTAACGTGAACCGTGAGCCATAGGACCACGTGATTGTCCGTGGAACTTGATTGCCCCTTGGAAACCATGTCCTTTAGACGTACCTGTTACATCAACGATGTCGCCAGCTTCGAATAAGTCTGCCTTAACTTCGTCACCGACTTTGTATTCTCCAAGCTCAACATCGCGGATTTCACGAACGAAGCGCTTAGGAGCAGTATTTGCTTTTGCTGCATGACCTTTAGCAGGTTTGTTTGATAACACTTCACGTAAGTCATCGAAACCTAATTGAATAGCTTCGTAACCATCGTTTTCCACTGTCTTAACTTGTAAAACAACGTTAGTACCAACTTCAACAACAGTTACAGGTACTAATTCGCCGTTTTCAGTGAAAACTTGTGTCATCCCTACTTTTTTCCCTAAGATTCCTTTAGTGGCCATGAGTACACCTCCAATTAATTTTTTATTTATTCAGTAAATTATAATTTAATTTCAATGTCAACACCAGATGGTAAGTCAAGCTTCATTAATGAGTCAACAGTCTTTGGTGTTGGGTT
The DNA here is from genome assembly GCF_001436215.1 of Ligilactobacillus agilis DSM 20509. Lineage (GTDB taxonomy): Bacteria > Bacillota > Bacilli > Lactobacillales > Lactobacillaceae > Ligilactobacillus > Ligilactobacillus agilis. The sequence continues at coordinate 16,631 of NZ_AYYP01000058.1, read as the reverse complement.
AACAATATCGATTAAACGTTTGTGTGTGCGCATTTCGAATTGTTCACGAGAATCCTTGTATTTGTGTGGTGAACGAATAACCGTATATAATGTACGTTCCGTTGGTAGTGGAATCGGACCAGAAATTTGTGCACCTGTTCTCTTTGCTGTTTCAACAATCTTGTCAGCAGATTGATCTAAAATTCTGTGTTCGTAAGCTTTTAAACGAATACGAATTTTTTGTTTTGCCATTGTGTTCCCTCCTTCGTCTATTTTAAAAATAAGACTAGCTCCGTAGAAATTACCGCCACGCTCGTGGCAAAGCATCCGGGTGTGTCGCAACCTTCTACATCATAGCTTATTCAAAAATGTGTAACAACTAATATAATACTTGTCCCTTGCACAAGTACCTTTCTATAATATTACAAGTAAAAATATTTTGCAAGAACTTTTCAGCGTTTTTTGAAAAATATTTTTTTGCTTTTCTAGCTAATTTCTTCTATATTAAAGATAACTTTTCTAAGGAGGTTTTCCTATGCCTAAAGCACTTTTAATTATTGATTATACTAACGACTTCGTTGCTACCAATGGTGCCCTAACCTGTGGCCAAGTTGCCCAGGATTTAGCCCCAACTATCATTGACCTGGCTGACTCTTTCCTAGCTGCCGGCGACTATGTAATTCTTCCGACTGACTGCCACCACCTAAACGATCCTTACCACCCTGAAAACAAACTCTTTCCCCCACATAATATAGAAGGAACTTGGGGGCAAGAATTTTACGGGCCTTTAAACGACTGGTATCAAGCCCACCAAGATTCTGAAAACGTCTATGCATTTGCTAAGAACCGCTACTCTAGTTTTCAAAATACCAACTTAGATAATTACTTGCGCAGTCGGCAAATTACCGACCTAACCTTAAGCGGAGTTTGCACCGACATTTGCGTCTTACATACAGCAGTCAGTGCCTATAACTTAAACTACCAGTTAACTATCCCTAAAAAGGCTGTTGCCAGCTTTGATGCAAACGGTCATGACTGGGCCTTAAACCACTTCAAGACTTGCTTAGGGGCTAAATTAATCTAAATAAAAAAGAGGTTGAGCCAAAACTCAACCTCTTTTTATTAACTTAATTATTCAGCGTTGCCACCGTTTTTCTTGATGATTTCATCTTGAATTGACTTAGGCACTGGTTCGTAGTGGTCCATAGTCATTGTGAATGTACCACGACCTTGAGTTGCTGAACGTAAAGTAGTTGCGTAACCAAACATTTCAGCCAATGGTACAAAGGCATTAACAACTTGTGCATTACCACGAGCTTCCATACCTTCAACCCGACCACGACGAGCTGTAACGTGGCCCATAACATCACCCAAGTTATCTTCAGGAGCAATGATTTCAACCTTCATCACTGGTTCAAGGATTACGGCACCAGCCTTAGGAGCGGCGTTACGTAATGCAAGGGAAGCAGCAACCTTGAAGGCAGCTTCACTAGAGTCGACATCGTGGTAGCTACCATCATATAACTTAGCCTTAACATCGATTAATGGGTAACCTGCTAAGACCCCGTTTTGCATAGCTTCTTTCAAACCTTGTTCAACTGAAGGAATGTATTCACGAGGAACAACTCCACCGACGATAGCATCTTCGAATTCGAAGCCTTTACCTTCTTCGTTAGGAGTAAATTCAACCCAAACATCCCCGTATTGACCTTTACCACCAGATTGGCGAACAAATTTACCTTGAGCGGAAACTTGCTTAGTAAATGTTTCACGGTAAGCAACTTGTGGAGCACCAACAGTTGCTTCAACGTTAAATTCACGCTTCATACGGTCAACGATGATATCTAAGTGCAATTCACCCATCCCGGCGATTAAAGTTTCACCAGTTTCTGGGTTAGTTTCTGCCTTGAAAGTAGGATCTTCTTCAGCAAGTTTTTGTAAAGCAACATCCATCTTATCTTGGTCAGCTTTTGACTTAGGTTCAACAGAAACTTGGATAACTGGTTCTGGGAATTCCATTGATTCAAGTAATAATGGAGTCTTAGGATCAGTTAATGAGTCCCCAGTAGTAGTGTTCTTCAAACCGATAGCAGCGGCGATATCACCTGAGAATACTTCAGGGATTTCAGTCCGGTTGTTTGAGTGCATTTGAAGTAAACGACCTACACGTTCACGCTTGCCCTTAGTTGCGTTCAAGACGTATGAACCAGCTTCTAAAGTCCCAGTGTAAACACGGAAGAAAGTTAAACGACCAACGAATGGGTCAGTTGCAATCTTGAAGGCCAAACCAGCAAATGGCTTGTTATCGTCAGCAATCAATTCAACCTCTTCGTCAGTGTCAGGGTTAGTTGCCTTGTATGGCTTAACATCAACAGGTGATGGTAAGTAGTCGTTAACCCCATCAAGCATCATTTGCACACCTTTGTTCTTGAAGGCAGAACCAGCAAAGACTGGGTAAACATCCAAGTTCAAAGTAGCTTGACGAATAGCTGCCCGGATTTCATCGTTGGAAATTTCTTGACCATCAAGATATTTTTCCATGATGTCTTCGTTAACATCAGCTAAAGCTTCAATCATTTCATCACGACGTGATTCAGCTTCTTCCTTGTATTCGTCAGGAACATCAACAACATCCCATTTTGAACCAAGTTCATCTTCATCGTATAAATCGGCCTTCATTTCGATCAAGTCGATAACACCTTCAAATTGATCTTCTGCACCGATAGGCATTTGAACTGGTAATGGGTTAGCTTGCAAACGGTCCTTGATTGTGCTTACTGAGTAGTCAAAGTTAGCCCCAATCTTATCCATCTTGTTAATGAAAACAATACGTGGAACACCGTATGTAGTAGCTTGACGCCATACGTTTTCTGTTTGTGGTTCTACCCCTGATTGAGCATCCAAAACAACAACGGCACCATCAAGAACACGTAATGAACGTTCAACTTCGACAGTGAAGTCAACGTGCCCTGGGGTATCGATGATGTTGATGCGGTGGTCTTTCCATTGCGCTGTAGTAGCGGCAGATGTGATAGTAATCCCACGTTCTTGTTCTTGTTCCATCCAGTCCATTTGGGAAGCACCATCGTGTGTTTCACCAATCTTGTGAATCTTACCTGTGTAGTACAAGATACGTTCGGTAGTAGTTGTCTTACCAGCATCAATGTGGGCAACAATACCGATGTTACGTGTTTTTTCCAATGGGAATTCACGTTTGTTTGCCATGTGAGAGTCTCTCTCCTTCCAAAAATCAAATAGTTAAAAGTAATACACTTATATTATAAAGCTTTAGGCGCTTTTTTTAAAAAAATGACTACTATAGATTGTAGCAATCGTATAATAGCCATTTGGAAAAATCTTACCAACGGTAGTGTGCAAAAGCACGGTTAGCGTCAGCCATCTTATGTGTGTCTTCACGTTTCTTAACAGAAGCACCAGTGTTGTTAGCTGCGTCCATGATTTCTTTTGCCAAACGTTCTGGCATTGTGTGTTCACCACGTAAACGTGAGTAGTTTACTAACCAACGTAAACCTAAAGTAGTCCGACGGTCTGGACGAACTTCGATAGGAACTTGGTAGTTAGAACCACCAACACGGCGAGCCTTAACTTCAAGAACAGGCATGATGTTCTTCATTGCTTCTTCGAAGACTTCTAATGGATCATTACCTGTTTGTTCCTTAATAATATCAAATGCTTGGTATAAAATTTTTGATGCAGTCCCACGCTTACCATCTAACATTAAACGGTTGATTAAGCGAGTAACCAATTTTGAGTTATAAATTGGATCTGGGAGTACTTCGCGTTTTGCTACGGCACCTTTTCTTGGCATCTAAAATGACCTCCTCAAATACTAGTTACTTTTCGTTTTTAATTACTTATTTTAAAATTATTTCTTAGGTTTCTTTGTACCATACTTAGAACGGCTTTGCATACGACCGTCAACACCGGCTGTATCCAAGGCACCACGAACGATGTGGTAACGAACCCCAGGTAAGTCTTTTACACGACCACCACGGATAAGTACAACACTGTGTTCTTGTAAGTTGTGGCCAATCCCTGGGATGTAAGCTGTAACTTCGATTAAGTTTGATAAACGAACACGAGCGTACTTACGTAAAGCAGAGTTAGGCTTCTTAGGTGTCATGGTACCGACACGAGTAGCAACCCCACGTTTTTGTGGTGCAGAGTTGTTAGTTTGTACTTTCTTAAATGAGTTATACCCAAAGTTTAAAGCTGGGGCATTAGATTTTGAACCTTTAGATTTACGACCCTTACGAACTAATTGGTTGATTGTAGGCATCTAAAGCTTCCTCCTTCCTTATTTCCTAATTATTTAAGTCCACACATCCAGGAGTTTCTTTTTTAGGTTTAAAAAAATTACGTCCGAGACGCATGTTGAAATGTGTGCCAAGCTCACAGCCAGCACGATCTTGGAATTATCCAAGAGAACTGTTCACATAAAGCACCTTTAATAGGTTACCACAATCAGCCCGTTAAAGTCAACGCCCGATTTTACTTTAATTTTATTTTTGACAAAAAAGATTAATTTCACTTTTTTTGCGTATATCTATATATAGGGAGGGATTTTCATGTATTTATTTGCTGTTTTTTGTTACGCCACCGTCTGGGCTTCATTTTCTAGCTGCTATGCTTACCGCTATGCTCATAGCGAATCAATTTTTTATCCTGGTTCCTACTGTGATTACTGCCACCATCCCCTTAACTTTTGGCAACTAATTCCCATCTTAGGTTTTTGCTTACAACGGGGACGCTGTTACTACTGCCACCACAAAATTTCCTTGCACTCGACTTTGGTTGAACTTACTTTTGGCCTATATATGCTCAGCCTTTTTGCTTCTAAAGCGCCACACCTTTGGGCTAGCCTTTCAATTTTTTGTGCCTGGAGTCTACTGCTCGCCCTCAGCGACTACTTAACGCAAAGCGTCCCCGCGTTTGAACTTTACCTCGGTGGCCTAGTCTTATTAACTCAAAAACTAAGTTGGCCCCCACTTGAACCGGGCTGTAGCTTGTGTTTCTTAGTTATTTTAGTAGGTGCAACCTACCTGCAACTTTTAGGCAGTGGGGATTTAATTTACCTTGGCTTTTTATGGGCTAGTTTTGGCATACAGTTTCTACTCGCTACCACTTGCTTAGCCTCCTGTCTTGCTTTATGTTACTTTAGCCTAAAAAAAGACCGGCCAACTTCATTAGCCTTTATTCCCTTTTTGACTACCGCTAGCTTTATACTGCTCTACTTTAACTAAATAAAAAATGCGAAGCCAAAAGCTTTCACTTCTGACTTCGCATTTTATCTAGTTATTAGTCTTCAGAGCTAGTTGACTCTGCTTTTTCCTTGAGGGATTTTTCCACGTCTGAAATGGAATAAACACTCTTAGAAACAGTTCCCACTTCTTCAGGTTGAATATCACGGTACTTCTTCATCCCTGTACCGGCAGGAATAATCTTACCGATGATAACATTTTCCTTCAAACCAACTAATGGGTCATTCTTGCCACGAATTGCAGCGTCAGTAAGAACACGCGTTGTTTCTTGGAAGGAAGCAGCTGATAAGAAACTGTTTGTTTCCAAGGAAGCCTTAGTAATCCCAAGAAGCACTGGCCGAGCAGTTGCTGGGATACCACCGCTAATTAAAGTATCGGTGTTACGATCCTTAAAGTCACTAATATCCATCAGTGTTCCTGGAAGCATATCAGTGTCACCTGGATCCATAATCCGAACCTTCCGCAACATTTGGCGGGCCATAACTTCAACGTGCTTATCTGAGATTTCTACCCCTTGCATCCGGTAAACTTTTTGAACTTCGCGCAAGATGTAGTTTTCAGTTGATAAGACATCCCGAACTAAAATCAATTCCTTAGGATCGATTGAACCTACAGTCAAGGCATCCCCACGGTGAACAGCGTCGCCTTCCTTAACCTTCAATACAGAAGTGAATGGTAAGCTGTAAACCCGGGTATCTGTTTCACCTTTAACAGTAACTTCCTTAGTCCGTTCTGCTGGGTTTTCTTCGATAGTTTCAACAATCCCTGTAACTTCGGTGATTTGGGCCCGACCTTTAGGGTTACGTGCTTCAAAAATTTCTTGAACACGAGGAAGCCCTTGAGTAATATCGTCACCGGCAACCCCCCCAGTGTGGAAGGTACGCATAGTTAACTGAGTACCAGGTTCACCGATTGATTGGGCGGCCACAGTTCCGACTGCTTCACCAACTTCAACTTCGTCACCAGTAGCCATGTTCCGACCATAGCAGTGTTCACAGACACCGTGACGCGTGTTGCAAGTGAAGGCTGAGCGAATAGTTACCATTTCAACGCCAGCATCAACAACTGCTTGTGCCATTTCTTCGTCAATCATTACGTTAGCTGGAACAATCACTTCACCAGTAGCTGGATTCTTAACGGTCTTCATAGTGTAACGACCTAAAATCCGGTCATAAAGTGGTTCAATCATTTCGTTACCTTCACGGATAGCTGTGACATCCAAACCACGGTCTGTCCCACAATCCTTTTCACGAATGATAACATCTTGAGCAACATCAACTAAACGACGAGTCAAGTAACCAGAGTCGGCAGTCTTCAAGGCCGTATCAGTCATCCCCTTACGTGCCCCGTGAGTAGAAATAAACATTTCCAAAACAGAAAGTCCTTCACGGAAGTTGGCGATAACTGGAAGTTCCATTGTCTTACCGTTAGGAGCGGCCATCAAACCACGCATCCCGGCTAACTGAGTAAAGTTAGAGATGTTACCACGAGCACCTGAATCACTCATCATTTGGATTGGGTTAGATGGGTCCATGTTTTCAACCAGCTTGTTTTGGATGTCGTCTTTAGCCTTGTTCCAAATAGCAATAACGTTGTTGTAACGTTCGTCTTCGGTAATCAAACCACGCCGGAATTGCTTAGCAACGTTAGCAACTTCTTTGTGGGCTTGTTCAACGATAGCTGGTTTTTCCTTAAGATTAGTAACGTCGGCAATCCCCACTGTCAACCCAGACTTAGTTGATTCATAGTAACCAAGGTCTTTCATGCGGTCAAGCAATTCAGCAGTTGCTGTCACCTTGTAATCCTTGTAAACTTGGGCAATGATATCGGATAAGAAGCCTGACTTAAATGGTCCTACCAATGGTGCTTGGGCCAAGTATTCATGAATGTCTTGACCTGGTTCTAAGAAATACTTGTCTGGAACTTTACCTGTCAAGTTTTCACTTGTTGGTTCGTTCAAGTAAGGGAAATCAGCTGGTAAGATTTCGTTAAAGATGGCTTTACCAGCAGTAGTTACTAAAATCCGGTCTTTTTGCCATTGAGTAAATGGCTTACCTGCCTTAACTAAGCTATCAGTTTGCAAACCAATCCGAGTGTGCAAGTGCACGTAGTTGTTTTGGTAAGCAGTCCGCACTTCGTTAACATCCTTGAAGATCATCCCTTCGCCTTCACGGTTAGCTTCTTCAATTGTAATGTAGTAGTTACCGATGGTCATATCTTGAGATGGTGAGATGATTGGCTTCCCATCTTTTGGAGCCAAGATGTGGTGGGCAGCTAACATTAATAACCTTGCTTCTGCTTGAGCTTCTGCTGACAATGGAACGTGGATGGCCATTTGGTCCCCATCAAAGTCGGCGTTATAAGCTTCGCAGGCAAGTGGGTGAAGCCGCATTGCTTTCCCATCAACCAAAGTTGGTTCGAAGGCTTGAATCCCTAAACGGTGAAGCGTAGGGGCCCGGTTTAAAAGCACTGGGTGTTCCTTGATAACTTCTTCTAAAACATCCCAGATATCATCGTCACGGCGGTCAATCTTACGCTTAGCGTTCTTGATGTTTGAGGCCATTTCACGTTGAACTAATTCTTTCATCACGAATGGTTTAAACAATTCAAGCGCCATTTCGTGAGGAATCCCCATTTGGCTAAGTTTTAACTTAGGACCAACGTCGATAACGGAACGACCAGAGTAGTCAACCCGCTTCCCAAGTAAGTTTTGCCGGAAACGACCTTGCTTACCTTTAAGCATGTGAGAAAGTGACTTAAGTGGGCGATTACCTGGTCCCACAACAGGACGACCACGACGCCCGTTATCCACTAAGGCATCGACAGCTTCTTGCAACATCCGCTTTTCGTTTTGAACGATAATTCCAGGTGCGTGTAAGTCTAACAAGCGTTGTAAACGATTGTTTCTGTTGATAACCCGCCGGTATAAGTCGTTCAAGTCAGAAGTAGCGAAGCGGCCCCCTTCTAATTGAACCATTGGGCGTAAATCAGGTGGGATAACTGGAACTGCATCCATAACCATCCAAGCAGGATCATTTCCTGACTTCAAGAAGGCTTCTAAAATGTCTAAGCGCCGCACTGCCCTAGTCCGCTTTTGACCAGTAGCTTCCTTTAATTCTTCTTTTAATTCAGCACATTCTTTTTCAAGGTCAACGTCATTTAATAAAGTCCGAATTGCTTCAGCCCCCATCGCTGCCTTGAACTTACCGGGATATTCAGCTGACTTTTCACGGTATTCGCGTTCAGTCATTAGCTGTTTCTTTTCTAATGGAGTATCACCTGGGTCTGTTACCACGTAAGAAGCAAAGTAGATTACTTCTTCTAACGCACGAGGACTCATATCTAAAACAAGACCCATGCGGCTAGGAATTCCTTTGAAATACCAAATGTGGGTTACAGGTGCAGCCAATTCGATGTGACCCATCCGTTCACGCCGAACTTTAGAGCGAGTAACTTCAACGTGACACTTATCACAGATTAAGCCCTTGTAACGAATCCGCTTATACCTACCACAGGCACATTCCCAATCTTTTGTAGGTCCGAAAATTCTTTCATCAAATAGCCCATCTTTTTCTGGTTTCAATGTACGGTAGTTGATAGTTTCTGGTTTTCTAACTTCCCCATAAGACCATGAACGAATCTTATCGGATGAAGCTAGGCCGATTTGCATACTATCGAATTTATTGACATCGATCAAAGGACCGACCTCCCTTATTATTAATTGCTCTGTTACTAACTACTTTTCGTTTTGTGCTTGTGCTTCAGCCGTCTTTTTTTCTTCAGCTTTAGCCTTTTCAATCTTACTTAAGTTAAGAACCTTTTCCTTGTTGCCGTCTTCTTCATCTTCGTCTTCTTTATCGCGAAGTTCGATTTCATTCTTGTCAGCGTCAAGTACTTTCATATCTAACCCTAAGGCTTGTAATTCTTTAACTAACACACGGAATGATTCTGGCACACCAGGTTGTGGAATTTGTTCACCCTTAACGATTGCTTCGTAAGTCTTAACCCGTCCAACAACGTCATCAGACTTGTATGTCAAGATTTCTTGTAGGGTGTAAGCAGCCCCGTAAGCTTCTAGGGCCCAAACTTCCATTTCCCCGAAACGTTGGCCCCCAAATTGAGCCTTACCACCAAGTGGTTGTTGAGTAACCAATGAGTAAGGTCCAATTGAACGAGCGTGAATCTTATCATCAACCATGTGGGCTAATTTCATGTAGTACATAACCCCAACGGCAATCCGGTTATCGAAGGCTTCACCAGTCCGACCATCGTATAGGACAGTCTTACCATCGCTTGGTAACCCAGCTTCCTTTAAGGCACCCCAAATATCTTCATCACGAGCCCCATCAAAAACAGGAGAAGCAACGTGGATGCCTAATTTACGAGCAGCCATCCCTAAGTGCAAGTCTAATACTTGCCCAATATTCATACGTGAAGGCACACCCATTGGTGAAAGCATGATATCGATTGGAGTACCATCAGGCATAAATGGCATATCTTCTTCTGGAATAACAACGGACACAGTCCCCTTGTTACCGTGACGACCGGCCATCTTATCCCCAACTTGTAACTTCCGCTTTTGGGCGATGTATACCCGCACCATTTGGTTAACACCTGGTGACAATTCGTCGCCTGCTTCGCGGGTAAAGATCTTAACATCTTGGACGATACCGCCACCACCGTGAGGTACCCGTAGAGAAGTATCACGTACTTCACGTGCCTTTTCTCCGAAGATAGCGTGCAAGAGCCGTTCTTCAGCTGATAATTCAGTCATTCCCTTAGGAGTAACCTTACCAACTAAGATATCGCCGTCTTTTACTTCTGCCCCAATGCGGATAATCCCAAATTCATCGAGGTTCTTCAAAGCATCTTCACCGACGTTAGGGATTTCACGAGTGATTTCTTCAGGCCCTAACTTAGTGTCACGCGCTTCTGATTCATGTTCTTCAATGTGAATTGAAGTGTAAACATCTTCTTTAACTAGGCGTTCGTTGATGGCAATCGCATCTTCGAAGTTGTAACCATCCCAAGTCATGAAGGCAATCAATGGGTTTTGACCTAAGGCTAATTCACCTTGTTCCATTGATGGACCGTCAGCTAATACTTCGTCAGCATCAACCCGGTCACCTACTCTAACGATTGGTGTTTGGTTGTAGTTCTTACCACCGTTGGAACGACGGAACTTCATCAATTTGTACTTGTCTAAAGAACCATCGTCACGGCGAACCCGAACTTCACGAGCATCAACGTATTCAACTACCCCGGCATGTTCTGAAATTAAAGCATCACCAGAGTCGTGGGCAGCCTTATATTCAATCCCAGTCCCAACAAGTGGTGCGTGTGGTTGAATCAAAGGAACAGCTTGCCGTTGCATGTTGGCCCCCATCAAGGCCCGGTTGGAGTCATCGTTTTCCAAGAATGGAATACATGCTGTCGCAACAGCAACTACTTGCTTAGGAGAAACGTCCATGTAGTCAACTTTGTCAATTGAAACTTCGATGTTTTCATCCTTGTGCCGAGCCATAACCACGTCGTCAACGAATGAACCATCATCGTTTAATGGTGAGTTGGCTTGGGCTACGATGTAGTTATCTTCTTCATCGGCAGTTAGATAATCAATCTTATCTGTAACCTTGTGAGTTTCCCAAGAAACACGCCGGTAAGGAGATTCAATGAAACCGTAACGGTTAACCCGTGCATAAGATGACAAGGAGTTAATCAACCCGATGTTAGGACCTTCAGGTGTTTCAATTGGACACATCCGGCCATAGTGAGTATAGTGCACGTCCCGCACTTCGTAACCAGCCCGGTCACGAGTCAAACCACCAGGCCCTAAGGCTGACAGACGACGTTTGTGGGTCAATTCACCCAATGGGTTAGTTTGATCCATGAACTGTGATAACTGGGAAGAACCAAAGAATTCTTTGATTGATGCTACCACTGGCCGAATGTTGATTAACTGTTGTGGGGTTACCGTAGCTGTATCTTGAATTGACATTCTTTCACGAACAACCCGTTCCATCCGGGATAAACCGATTCTGAATTGGTTTTGCAGTAATTCACCAACTGAACGAATCCGCCGGTTACCCAAGTGGTCAATATCATCAGTTGAACCAATACCTTCTTGTAAGTTAAAGAAGTAGTTCATTGATGCCAAGATATCTGCTGGGGTAATGTGTTTAAAGTCAATGGAGATGTTACCATTGCCAATCATGTTTACAACTCGTTCAGGGTCTACTTGTGAGTAAACCTTGATGATTTGTAAAGTCATATCTTCTTGGACAACCCCTTCAGATGATGGGGTGAATGTAACCATCTTGAAGTCATCACGAGCCAAGTATGGAGCTAATTTTTCCATTACGCGCTTATCAATTACTTCATCTTTAGCAACGATAATTTCCCCTGTTTCAGGATCAACTAAGGTTTCTGCTAACCGTTGGTTCAATAACCGGGTCTTTAAATCCAACTTCTTGTTAATCTTATAACGACCAACTGGTGCTAAGTCATAACGTTTTGGATCAAAGAAACGAGCTGTTAATAAACTCCGTGATGAATCAGCAGTCTTAGGTTCACCCGGACGTAAGCGTTCGTAGATGTCCTTTAATGCTTCTTCTACCCGGGAATCCTCAGTATTTTTATGAACATCCTTTTCCAAAGTTAGGTTTAAGCTGTCGCTTTCAGTCCCTAAGATTTGAACGATGTCGCTATCTGATTCATACCCTAAAGCCCGAACTAATTCGGTCAAAGGAATCTTCCGGGTCCGGTCAATTCGAACGTAAGCCACGTTTTTAGAATCTGTTTCATATTCTAACCAAGCACCCCGGTTAGGAATGACAGTCGTGCCAAAGTTTTTCCGACCATTCTTATCTAATTCAGAGTTGAAATAAACCCCTGGTGAACGAACTAATTGGGAAACAATAACACGTTCTGCCCCGTTGATAATAAATGTCCCTTGCTTAGTCATTAATGGGAAATCACCAAAGAAGACGTCTTGAGATTTAATTTCGTCTGTTTCATGGTTGATTAAACGTAGAGTCACATGCAATGGTGCTGAGTAGTTTGCATCGTGTTCCCGTGCTTCATCAACTGTATACTTAGGTTCTAATAATTGATAATCAACAAATTCAAGTGATAAGTTACCTTGGAAATCCTCGATAGGCATGATATCATCAAACATTTCCCGTAAACCTTCATCTAAGAACCATTTGTAGGAGTCAGTTTGAATTTCAATCAAGTTAGGTAAATCGAGCACTTCTTTAATGCGAGAATAACTTCTACGTACACGGTGCTTACCGTATTTTACTAAGTGTCCTGCCAAGTTGTTCACCTCTCAAAATATTTCTGCGAATTTACGACTGAAAATATTACATTTATGTTACAAATACAATTTCACGCAAATTTTCAGTGAATTTTGGCAAAAAAAAACCAAAAACAGAGTCAGTAGCCTTAGCTTCCCTTCACTATTTTTGCTTCTTCATTCACTTATTATGGACAATAGATCATAATAAGCATCTAAATTCACAGTTTTTGCTTCTAACAATTATAGCCACTAATAAGATTTTTGTCAATACAAAAAAAGACTTTCATCAAAAAATGAAAGTCTTTTTCAAACTAATCCTATTTGGTTGAAACCGGGCTAGCTTCCTTAACGTTTAACGTTATCTTACCCTTCGAAGCTCCCAAGGTTACGGTAGCACCTTGAACAATTTGGCCCATCAAGAGTGCATCACTCAATTTATCTTCAACCTTATTTTGTAAAGCTCGTCTAATTGGTCTAGCACCATATTCGGGATCAAAGCCCGCCTTAGCGATAACATCAATAGCAGCCGGTGTAATTTTTAATTTCACATCTTTTTGTGCTAACCGGTCCACGATTTGCTTAGCCATCTTCTTAACGATTTCATGTAATTCCTCTTTAACTAGAGAATGGAAGATGACAATCTCATCAATTCGGTTCAAGAATTCCGGTCTGAAGCTCTTCTTTAAAGCTTCGCGAATCTTAGCCGACATTGCCGCGTACTCGTCGCGCGGTTTAGCTACCCCAAAACCAACGGCCTTATCATCTCTTAAGGCAGTTGCCCCTAAGTTAGAGGTCATAATAATGATGGTGTTTCTAAAATCTACCCGTCTTCCCTTCGAGTCAGTCAAGTAACCATCGTCTAGAACTTGTAATAAAATGTTAAACACATCTGGGTGTGCCTTTTCAACCTCGTCTAAAAGCACTACGGAATAAGGTTTATTTCTAACCTTTTCCGTTAATTGGCCACCTTCATCATAACCAACGTAACCTGGAGGAGAACCGACTAGGCGACTAGTGGAGTATTTCTCCATGTACTCACTCATATCAATCCTAATCATTGAATCTTCGTCGCCAAACATTGCTTGCGCTAAGGCCTTAGCTAACTCTGTCTTTCCCACACCAGTTGGTCCTAAGAACATGAAGGAACCAATTGGACGGCCTGGGTCGCTTAAACCACTGCGTGCCCGCCTAATTGCCTTAGCTACAGCGCTGACAGCCTCTGCTTGTCCCACCACTCGTTCGTGAAGAACCTTTTCCAAGTTAATCAGGCGCTCGCTTTCAGTCTTGGTCATCTGAGTTACTGGCACTCCGGTCCAATCAGCAACCACCCCGGCCACGTCTTGCGTGGTAACTTTAATATTAAATTCTAATTTCTTAGCTTTTTCTTCCTCACGCCGCTTCATCTCTGCCAATTTTTGCCGCAATTTTAATTCTTGGTTCCGCAGCTTAGCAGCTTCTTCGAAGTCTTCACGCAGCAAAGCTTCATCTTTAGCTCGGGAAAGTTCGTCTAGTTTTAACTTGCTTTCTGAAAGTTTGCTCTTCTTTTCAGAATGAGCAATTCTAACCCGGGCAGCCGATTCGTCCATTAAATCAATCGCCTTATCTGGCAAGAAACGGTTGGTGATATAACGGCTACTATAATCGACCGCCGCTTTTAACGCTTCGTCGGTCAATTTTACCTTATGAAACTTTTCATACCGTGGTCTAAGCCCCGTTAAAATTTCAAACGTAACTTTCTTGGTAGGTTCTTCGACGTTGACGCGGGCAAAGCGCCGTTCTAAGGCCGCATCTGATTCGACATACTTTTGATATTCATCTAAAGTCGTTGCCCCAATCACTTGAACTTCGCCGCGAGCTAACGCTGGTTTCAAAATATTGGAAGCATCAATTGCGCCTTCGGCACCCCCTGCCCCAATTAAGGTATGCAGTTCATCAATAAATAAAATCACATTCCCATCTTGGTAGATTTCGTCTAGAATCTTCTTAAGGCGGTCTTCAAACTCACCCCTAAACTTTGTCCCGGCTACCAACGAACCCATATCTAACATCATAATCCGCTTGGTCAAAAGGTTATCTGGAACTTGTTCTAACACAATCTTTTGAGCTAAGCCTTCAGCCACGGCGGTCTTACCAACCCCAGGTTCACCAAGTAAAACTGGATTATTTTTAGTCCGCCTACTCAACACTTGAATCACTCGTTTAATTTCTTGGTCTCTACCGACAACTGGATCTACCTCTTGATTGGCAGCCATCGCCGTTAAGTCCCTAGCTAATTCATCTAAAGTTGGAGTTTTTTCTTGGTTTTTCATGTTGTTAGCCCGGGTAGCTTTCCGAACTTGGACAGGACTAACCCCTAATTGATGATAAATGGACTGCTTAATCCTTTTTACATCAACATTTAAACTAGCTAAAATCCGTGAAGAAACAATCGTTTCATCGTCCAATAAGGCTAAAAGGATGTGTTCTGTCCCTACCTTAGCGGCATTTAGAATACTTGCTTCGTTTTTAGCCTTTTCTAATACAGCCTTAGCCTTAGGCGAATATGGCAAGTAATTATCAGGCGCCTGTCTTCTTAAGTTACCATAGCCCGTAAGCCGTTCAATTTCTTCTCGAATATCGGTTGCTGTGATAACATTTTGCCGTAAAACCTTATTGGCGATACCATTTTCTTCGAGGGACAGTGCTAATAAGAGGTGCTCTGTCCCAATTGCCTGATGTTTAAAGTAGTTCGCCTGTTCTTGGGCGAGTATCAGGACGCGGTTAGCACTCGGAGTATATAGTTCGTCCATCATAATCCCTTCTTTCTTTAGATAAATCAGCGCATCTTAATCGTTCTAAAATTCCAACCAAAATTCTAGCGCGAACTGCATCTTCTAATTTTTTATCAGCAAAAGCTAAAGTCGACCGTTCGATGGTTGCTAAAATCAAATTAGCCTCACGTCTACTGATCATTTTTTCTTCATAGAGGCTTTGGACTACCTGTAAGCCCCGGCTGGCATTGATACTAGTACCAATATAAGCGGTTAATTCATCAAGAATATCTGTATCATCTATCAAATTAACTTTGGCAATTCTGATGTAGCCACCACCCCCTCGCTTACTTTGAACTAAGTAACCGTTAGGAATCGTAAAACGCGTCTTAATTACATAGTTTATCTGTGAAGGTACGCAGTTGAATAACTCTGCTACTTCGGAACGCTTAATTTCAATTTGCTGAGAATCCGCTAAAATATCCTTTAAATACTGTTCGATAATATCAGAAATATTGCGACTCTGCATAAAAAGACCTTCCTTTGTTTGACTATTGTTGACTTTTATTATAAACAATAGCGTCTATAAAATGCAAAAAATTGAGTCACATCCCGGCACTCTTAAGACCCTGATTATCGGGAAAACAGGATTTGAACCTGCGACTTCCACGTCCCGAACGTGGCGCTCTACCAAGCTGAGCTATTTCCCGTCTATATTAGTTATTATACACCAATATAACAAAAAAGGACTTCCACGAAGTAAATTCATGAAAATCCTTTAAGGCAATAAAAAATCGGGAAGACAGGATTCGAACCTGCGACCCCCTGGTCCCAAACCAGGTGCTCTACCAAGCTGAGCTACTTCCCGAAATAAAAAAATGCACCCAGTAGGAGTCGAACCTACAACCTTCTGATTCGTAGTCAGACACTCTATCCAGTTGCGCTATGGGTGCATATATAAAAAACAAAATGCCGAGGACCGGAATCGAACCGGTACGGTGATCACTCACCGCAGGATTTTAAGTCCTGTGCGTCTGCCAGTTCCGCCACCCCGGCATAATGTAAGAGCGGAAGACGGGATTCGAACCCGCGACCCCCACCTTGGCAAGGTGATGTTCTACCACTGAACTACTTCCGCATATGCCGACTAGACGATTCGAACGCCCGACCCTCTGATTACAAATCAGATGCTCTACCAACTGAGCTAAGTCGGCATACCATTATGGTGATTATTGAGTCATCATAAATCTCAAAGAGCTATGACTATGAGTCGTGACAGGCTCGAACTGTCGACCCTCTGATTAAAAGTCAGATGCTCTA
>NZ_AYYP01000057.1:32665-58158 GCF_001436215.1 Ligilactobacillus agilis DSM 20509 | reverse complement strand
AAGTATCTAGATGATTTTGTATATTTCATCTGTATACTTAGAAGGTATTATAGCCATGGTGGTTTTTTTCACTGCGTACAACTATAATTATGACAAGGAGGGAACGGCATGCCTAATATCGCGATTATCGGCTACAATATTTTTGGAATTGGTGGAACTACTCGTAGCAACCTTAATCTCATGCACGAGTTTGGCCACTCTGAATATCAACTTACATACTATAACTACACGAAGTTTAGCAAACGTGACGTTCTGTCGCTTAAGAATAAGTACCCTTACACCTCCAAGGTAGACTTTCGCTTTTTCTTGGAGTTATATAGCCTAGAACCTAAGCAAAGTTACGACTATATCTTTGTTACCAGGGAAGACTTCTTCCCTTTGGCTAAGATTTTGCGTAAAGCTTACCCGCAAGCCATTATTATTGGTGAAATTCATACTCCCCTAGCCTTGCTTAACCGTAAGTTAACTGGGCTCGAGTATTTTTCTTGCCTACGAGTGGCAACCGAATCAATCAAGGAAAAATTAAGCTCCCAGTATGGTTATAACCGGATTTACGTTCAAACTGTTAGCTTAGCCCACCTTAACTGGAATTTTAAGGAACAAGTCACTAACTCTAACCTCCTGGTCCATTCCCGTTTTGATGATAGCCAAAAAGATATTAGCTATACTTTACGCCTATTGAATCAGTTAGTTAATAACGAAGGTCAAAAACAGGTTAAGCTCTACTTATCAGGTACCGGGCCTGATTTAGGTAAGTATAAAAAATACATTAAAAATCACCAGCTCAAAAATAACGTTACAATTTCCCAACGTAAGCTGCCACAAAATTTCACCGCAATTTCTACTTCCCACTACGAAACCCTGGGTTACTCAATCATTGAAAGTGTCGCCCAAGGCCACAGGGTGCTTGCTTACTACGGGGATGATGACGTTGTCTATGAAAATTTAGCGGATGTTCCTCTGATTACCTGGCTAAGCAAAGATCTTAAGGAAGATACTCCTAGGGTCTTAGCTGGCCTAAGAGCCCGCCCAACTTTAGCAGAGTTCCGGGAATCCCAAGCGGCGCTTGAAAAATTAGCCGGGCATTACCTAGAGAAATTCCTTGCTAACACCCAACTCTACCAAGGTGTAAAATTTGACTTAGCCAAGATTACCTCTGCAGATATTCCAACTTGTCGAAAACAAATCGAGGCGGTCTTGGGTTCACCACTAGCCCCTTGGTATATCAAGCTCTATCGATACCTTAAGAAAACCTCCTTAAAAATATTTTTACCAAAATAAGAGGACCGCAATAAGCCAAGTAGTTGGCTTATGCAGTCCTCTTATTATTCACTTACCACTAATCCCTGGCGCTCTACCTCTAGCTGTTCAAACCTTCCAGTCAAACCTAGAGCCTGGGCTTCCTTGATAAAGTCTGCTACCTTGCTTTGATCAATAACCACCATCACCGTTGGGCCTGCCCCACTGAGATAGGTTGCCAGTGCACCCACTTCGTGACCAAGTTTTCGTAGAATCTCCAGGTGCGGAACTAATTTCAATCTGGCTTGTTCATGGTAGCGGTCAGCTTCCATCAAGGGGCCAATCTCTGCTAGGTTCCCGGTTAAAATTGAGGCAACCAATGCGTTACCGACACTTCCTGCAATCACTGCGTCTTTAAAGGCTAACTGCTCAGGTAGGGCCTCCCGACTTTGGCTAGTAGCTAATTCATAATCTGGGATGTAGGCTAGAAAACTCAACTTGGGAAAGTTGCCCTTTACGCTAGTGACGTGTCCGTTAACATAAGTAGCGGCTACAAAGTCGCCCAAGATTGCAGGAGCAACATTGTCGGGGTGCCCCTCAAGTTCGGTTGCCTTTTGAACTAGCTCGTCCTTGCCAATTCCTAACTTACCTAAATGATTAGCCAAGGCCAGCCCGGCTACAATTGCAGTCGAGCTACTACCAAGTCCCCGTGCCAAGGGAATTTTAGATTCAACCCGAACCTTGTGGGGCTCTAAATTAGGTGCTAAGCCCAAGGCCGTTTTGATAATCATATTTTCTTCGTCAGTGGGAATGTCTGCACCCAGGTCATGCTCAACCACCCACTCATCGCACTTAGAACCGACTGTTAAGGTTAAATACATAGACAGGGCAATTCCCAGTGAATCAAAGCCCGGTCCCAAGTTAGCACTAGTTGCTGGTACTTTAATTACTGTCATCTTCTTACCCACCTAACACTTTATAAGCCGCAATCACTTCAATCGTATCTAGTTGGGCCAAGGCCGCTTTAATTTCATTTAGCTGCGCTTCGCTCATCTTATGGGTAACCATCGTTACCCGCGCGTAATCTTCATCTAGTTGAGTCTGGGTAATGAGGTTAAAACTTGCTTGTGCCTTAGTCATAATCTCAGTCAACTTCAACATTTGCCCAGGTTGATCTAAGACTTTAAGAGAAATGTAGTAAGGATAGACTACCTCACTTGGGACAGCTAATTTTACGTTGGCAGAATAATCGTTGAATCTGACCCCAGTTGTTCCCATAACAATATTTTTGGCCACCGTAATAATATCACTCAATACACTGTTAGCCGTTGGTAATTCCCCTGCCCCGGGGCCATAAAACATAGTTTCACCCACAGCTGCCCCGGTTACGAAGACGGCGTTATTTTCATTTTGGACCGCCGCTAGCGGTTGATTCCTTGGGACTAATACTGGCCCAACTGACACATCTAAATGCTTATTAACCAACTTGGAAATTCCTAGGAGCTTTAACTTATAACCTAACCGTTTAGCCTCCGCAATATCTTCGGCCTTAACGTTGCTAATTCCTTCTAACTTAACGTCATCAAGGGTAATATCCTTTCCAAAGGCAAACTGAGTTAAGATAATCATCTTGTAAGCTGCGTCAATCCCCTCAACGTCGTTAGTAGGGTCGGCCTCCGCAAAACCTAGTTCTTGAGCTTGTTTCAAAGCCTGCTCATAGGAAATACCGGCCTGGTTCATCTGGGTCATAATGTAGTTGGTCGTCCCGTTGACAATCCCCTTTACCTCTACAATCTTGTCGGCGGCAAAGGAGTTGACAATGGTCCGTAAAATTGGAATTCCCCCAGCCACACTGGCTTCATAATAAAGGTCGCAACCTTGTTCTAAAGCTAAACTCGTCAACTCTGGACCGTGAGTGGCAATCAAATCTTTATTGGCAGTAACCACGTGTTTTCCAGCTTTTAAAGCGCGCTTGATATAATCACAAGCAGTGTCAACCGTCCCCATTACTTCCACTACCAAGCCAATTTCTGGGTCATTCAAGATGGCAGTAACATCGTCCGTAACATTAATACCGGTCATATCAACCGACCGCTTCTTAGTTAAATCATGAACCACTACTGTCTTTACCACCAATTTTCGCCCGGTAATCAAAGAAATCTTTTCTGCATGATCGGTTAGCATTCTAACAACACCACTTCCGACTGTTCCCAGTCCTAACATCCCGATATTAATGACTTCCATCTTGATTCCTCCTCGTATAACTAATTTTGTTAAATTAATCTTATCATATTTTTCTCATTTTAGGGATAATAATTATTATAGAAACCTAAATTAATCTCTTGCACAAAACCTATTAACCTAGCTTAAACCTGTTAAAAGCTAGCTAAATATGATATTCTAATAAAAAATACAGTTTCTAAGGAGGTTTCTCATAAATGACTCTCTACCGTAGTACCCGCGACCCTTATGCTAAAGCCATCACCGCTTCCCAAGCCGTCCTTCAAGGGCTCAGTCCAGATGGCGGTCTATACGTTCCCGTCACTATGCCCCAAATCGACTTTAATTTTGAAGACGCTTTAGCTTTTTCATACCAAGAGTTAGCTTACCGCATCCTTAAACCCTTCTTTTCTGATTACTCACAAGCAGAACTCACGGACTGCATCAACTCCGCTTACGGACCTAATTTTACCGACCCCTTAGTCGCTCCGGTTAACTACCAAGCGGACAATGCTTATCTAGAATTGTTCCATGGCCCTACAATTGCTTTTAAAGACATCGCCTTGCAGTTATTACCTTACCTCATGACTACGGCCGCTAAAAAGAATCAACTTACTAATAAAATTGTGATTCTAACGGCAACTTCAGGTGACACTGGTAAAGCAGCAATGGAAGGTTTCGCAGACGTTCCTAACACTGAAATCTGTGTCTTCTACCCTAAGGACGGGGTCAGCCCAATCCAAGAAAAGCAGATGCTAACCCAAAAAGGAGCCAACACTCACGTAATTGGGATTAAGGGCAATTTCGATCAAGCCCAAACTAACGTTAAGGAAATTTTCAACAACCGTGACCTCGCCAAACAGTTAGCAACCAAGGGCTACCAGTTCTCATCTGCTAATTCTATTAATATCGGCCGCCTCTTCCCGCAAGTTGTCTACTACTTCCACGCTTACCTACAGCTGGTTAAAGCTGGTAAAGTGACTCTAGGTGCGCCCGTTAACTTCAGTGTTCCTACCGGGAATTTTGGCGATATTTTAGCTGGTTACTACGCTAAGCAACTAGGGCTACCAATTAAGAAGTTAATTTGTGCTTCCAACAAAAACAACGTCCTAACTGACTTCTTCAACGAAGGTACTTACGATAAGAACCGGCCATTTTACGTAACCACCTCACCCTCTATGGACATCCTAGTCTCAAGTAACCTTGAGCGGCTCCTCTTTTACATTAGTGGTGAGGATGCAGCAAAGACAGCCCAACTAATGGCGGACTTAAACCAGACTGGCAAATATAGTTTGAATGAAAACACGAAAGCCAAATTGGCTGACTTCGCTGCTGGTTTCGCAGACGAAGCAAGTACTGAGGCCGAGATTGCCCGGGTCTACCAAGCTAGTGGTTACACCCTCGACCCTCACACCGCCGTTGCCTCCGCAGTTGCTGAACAATATAAAAAAGCTAGCGGCGACTCCACTCCAATGGTGGTTGTGGCTACCGCTAGCCCATATAAGTTCCCCCAAGCAGTTCTGCGTTCACTTGGTGCTAATGAAATTGATTCTGGCTTAGACGCCGTTAACCAGCTCCAAGCCTTAATCAAAGTTCCACTCCCTAAAACTGTTGCCGACTTATTTACCGCTAAGGAACTTCACTCTTTAGTGGTTGAACCAGCAGAGATGGAAGCAACCGTAATTGACATTTTAGAATAAACGAAAAGAGATGGCTCGTTTGAACCATCTCTTTATTTAGCTTATCTCAAAGCTCCTGTATATACATCAAAGAAGTACTTTCTACCATTGATATTTTGCCAACCATATAACATCTGACCGTTACCATTATAATAAACCGTCTTATGTTGGTCTGCAATATATTGGAAACCTGTCTTCATGGCCCCTGTCCAACTATCAAACAAATACCACTTACCGTTGATATTTTGTTGTCCATATTGCATCTGACCGTTGCTTGCATAGTACACTGTCTTATGCTGATCTGCAATGTATTGCAAGCCGGTCTTCATAGCTCCTGTCCAGCCATCAAACAAGTACCACTTGCCATTGATGTTTTGTTGGCCATATTGCATCTGACCGTTGCTTGCATAGTACACTGTCTTATGTTGGTTTGCAATGTATTGCAAGCCGGTCTTCATGGCTCCTGTCCAGCCATCAAATAAGTACCACTTACCGTTGATGTTTTGTTGACCGTACTGCATCTGACCTTGTTTGTTGTAGTATACAGTCTTATGCTGGTTTGCAATGTATTGCAAGCCGGTCTTCATGGCACCAGTCCATTTATCAAATAAATACCACTTACCATTGATATTTTGTTGACCGTATTGCATTTGACCTTGCTTGTTGTAGTATACAGTCTTATGTTGGTCCGCAATGTATTGCAACCCAGTCTGCTTAACACCATTCTTGTAAAGGTACCACTTGCCACCTTCATTGTATTGACCGTTTTTCTTAGTTACCGTATTAACGGTCTTAACAGGTTGGCTAACCTTATTATTCAAAACTTCATTACTTAAGTTATAAACAACACCGTCAATCGTAACTTTACCAGTTAATTTCTTTAAACTACTGTCATAGATGTTAAGTTGCCCATTCCGAGTAACAAAGTAGTATGCTGCATTCCCAACCACTTTTTCCTTAACGTATGAAATTGAAGAATCATTGTTGAAGACGCTAGCCTTCAAGTAGTTACTGTAAGCAGTTGGAACATTCTTTGTTAATGCACTTGTATTACCTAAAGTTTTTGTATATACAAGTTGATTGGTGTCGAAATGAGTATCACTCCAAATCATACTTGGTCTGAAGTTAACAATGTATACCTGGCCCATTTGGTCAAAAGCTAACCCAAAATAATTAGCTCCAAAGCTATATTAATCCCAGCCATAAGCTAATGAGTACGCATGGCCATTACCATCAGCACCCGCATTAGAACCACCACTAGTAGCTGGCATATCATCGTATAGCATTAAAGTAAGTGTTTGGAAGACCGCCCTCTTTAAATCATACATCGTTGTTTTACGATTAGTAGTCATCGTAGCTGCATAATTCAAAAGAGTTGATCCATAATCTTCTGAATAACCATGTAGGCCGTAAGAAGAATATGCTTGCTTCAAAACAGCCGTATCATGGGTACCAGTTGAGATGCTGTGTCGATCCCTAGTGTAGCCTTGAGCAACCTTAACGGCTAAGCCCAATGAGTCCTTGGTAATCATTAACTGCCAAGTATTAGAATCCTGTCCATTAACAGCCCAGACACTTTGTCTAGCGGTATTAAGTAGTTGAGCGGCGAAAAAGTTAACTTCTTTCAACTCACTATCAGTCAAGTTAGCGTAGTCATTAATTACTTGCGCCTTGTCATTGCGAGTGTCACCATTGTACTTAACTGCATCTAGGTTATCATAACTATAGTTGTAGCCCCGATTGTAAATGTTATTACCATTGAAGCCAACTACAGCTTCATCTACATCGTTATAGGTTATAGAAAGTTAAATTATTTTGTGAAACACCTTTCATCGTTGTTGCCAACGTACTAGCAGCTTGCTTAGCCGCTTGCGTATTATTATTACGCGGTGCCTTCTTAACTGTATCAGCATTGGCGCTCCCATCTGCCAACACCTTTCCAGTTTGACTAGCTTGGCTAGCAGTATCGCTTCCCACACTAGCTGTTGCCGAACTAGTTGCTACTTCAGCCACGGAAGAACTACTAGAAGAACTGTCTGTATTTGAAGAAGGTTCTTCAACATTTCTAGTAGTAGTCTGATTAGTAGAACTGGTCTCAGCATTGAGGTAACTGGTGCTACTACTTTCTGAAGTTGAAGTAGCAGCTTGCAACTTAGTTAGAACTTGTGCTGCTTGACTAGTCGAACTAATCTGGTCGGCTAAACTAGTCTTACTTGCTTGTGTACTCTGAGTAGAATTTGAGTCATTTGCAAGTACATTAACGCCACTTGAATCAGAGCTTGTATTTACATCGTCAGCTTTTGCTAAAGTGGCGCCTCCCCCAAATATTGCAGTAAGCGTCATACCTAATAACACCTTCTGCAATACCTTGTTCATAGAAGTTTTCCTCCTTTTGATTGCATTATATCAAGCTTTAAAACACTTTCTGAGTAATTTCTTATTCTTAAACTTTTCTTAATAAAAAATTCACATTTACAAAAACCATCTTCCCTCTTGAAATCTTGTATATATATGATTTTGAGGGTAAAAATCATATATTCTCGTACTACTTTTTATTTAAAGCAAAACTATTCTAGCCATTTATGTTAAAATAAACTTTGAATCTAACAGATTACTAGGAGTATACAATGACAAAGAAACTTTCAATTATTGTCCCCTGCTATTTTGAAGAGGAGTCCATTCCTCTCTTTTACGCAGCGGTGGAAAAAGTTAAACCACAATTGCCTGAAATCGAATTAGAGTATTGGTTCATCAATGATGGTTCCACAGATAACTCTTTAGCTGAAATGAAAAAGTTAAATGAGCAAGACCCTGCTCACGTTCACTACGCTTCTTTCTCACGTAATTTCGGTAAAGAGGCTGCCCTCTATTGTGGCCTAAAAAATGCTACCGGCGATTACGTTACCGTCATGGACGTCGACCTACAGGATCCTCCCGAAATGTTGCCAGAAATGTTTAAGTACATTAACGAAGGTTACGATTGCGTAGGTACCCGCCGGATGAACCGGAAGGGTGAACCACCCATTCGTTCCTTCTTCGCCAAGCTTTTCTACAAATTAATCAATAAAATTTCAGACACCGAGATTGTAGATGGTGCCCGTGATTACCGGCTAATGACCCGGCAAATGGTGGATGCCATTTTAGAAATGTCGGAATATAACCGCTTTTCAAAAGGCATTTTCAGTTGGGTCGGCTTCAAGACCAAGTATCTTGAATACAAGAACCAAGAACGAGTTGCAGGTGAGACATCTTGGAACTTTTGGAAGTTATTTACTTACTCTATCGACGGAATTGTCAACTTTTCTCAGTTTCCATTAGACTTGGCTTCATTTTTCGGCTTCATATCTTCGTTAATTTCTGGATTAGGAATTATTTTCATCATCATTCGCTACCTAATCCATGGTGATCCTACCAGTGGTTGGGCTTCAACTGTTTGCCTAATTCTATTCGTTGGTGGGATTCAATTAATGTTCTTGGGAATCATTGGTAAATACATCGGTAAGATATTTACTGAGGTTAAAGGTCGACCAATTTATATTGTTAAAGAGAAAAAATAGCATACTACAAGCCGAAAGCGTGAAATAGCGGATTTGACCCCACTACTTCACGCTTTCGTTTTCTAAATCTATTTAATAATAATATACGGTGTACGTTCCATATATCTCACTTTTACTCTTTGAAAATTTAGATAAATCTAGACCTACATTATTCTGTACAATATAAACTCTATTTTTACTAATTTTTAAATTATCTAGATTGCCTTCAAAATAATATTTATCAAAATATGAATACTCTAGATGATCTGCAGGTTTCAACTTCTCTCTAGTCTTAAAAAACTTTTCTGGACTTATATGCTCATAAAAAAGTACTACGGGATAATATTGTTTTCCGTATCTTGTAACAAAAACTACCTTCTTATCTTTGAATTTATGCGTAGCATCTATGGCATTCCTTACATCACTAGAAACCTCAATACCACCATCATGTAACTCTGCAGCATTGGTTACCAAATATGATTTAGCAAATAACGATAATAACACCGCCATGGTTACTAAGAACGATACTTTCATAAATTTAGTATCTAGAATACTTTGAAGACCTACATATTCGAAATACAAGATCGGTACAAACATTGCATTATAATGTACAAAATTAGGTAAAATTAAGACGAATGTCGGAATTGAAGCTAGTAATAATAACAACATATATGTATCTAAATCATTAAATTTTGAACTTACTTTCTTAAATAGTCCAACTATTGCAAACACCAACATAAATGGGTAGAACGGCCCAAAAATTGGTAATTCAACCCGGACCATTCCGTCATTGCCGGTTACCATCATTGTTGTAGCTGCTACAATATTATTCCAAATTCCAACTACACCATTTCCTAAGGCGAACTGAGAACTTCCTCGACTAATCGCCATTTTAGTGATAGTTAAGCCCAAAACTTGTAATTCTTTATGACTAATGTAATTTACATACATAAATAAAGCTAGAGGCCAAACTAATAATAAAATAGTCGTGACACCGATAACCACTTGCTTAATATTCACCTTTTTAGTAAAAATTAACCATCCATACACTAATGGCGTAGCACAAGCTAAAAATAACCAGTTATTTGAATATGCATAGGCACTAATACCTAAAAAAACATTGTATAAAACAAATAATAAACTTTTCTTCCAACCTTCACTTGATAAAAATAAAATCATAGTCGCAGTTGAAACTACCACTAAAGAAGGAAAGATATTGCTTTCCACAGCCCACCTACTAGAGGTAATCATAGCAGGACTTAGAAACAAAATTATCATTAAAATAATGATGTTACTATCTTTCCAATTAGTTTTTAAAAGAGCATAGAGAAAATAAAAGGCGGCTAATATACTAAATAAAACCATTGGCAATCTATATACAGATAAGGTAAGTCCAAATAACTTTATAAATGGAATGGCCAAATAAAGATACAATGCATTCATACCTGAACCCCAAGCATAAAAATATACGGGAAGTGGTTTCAACATCATATCAACACCGTATTTCGAAATACTCCATGCATTGTAGCCCCCCATAGCTTCATCAAGATCCAATCCCATGGTGAGCCAAAATTTATATACCCTAACTAAAACTACTAACGCCATTATTAGCAATAGTCCTGTTCTTATCTGCCAAGATTTATTCTTTAACTGCGTTGTTCTATCAATCAACAGATATAGCAATATAGCTAATATCTCAAAACATAATAAAACTTTCATACTTATCCTCCATTGAACTAAGAATATATACAGATAATTAAACTATTTAAAAAAATTGGTCTTAAATAAATATTGTTTACCTGCTGTTAAATCATACTGTACTAATTTCAAATCGTCATATAATTCTTTTTGTTTTTTAGATAAATCTCGATACTTAACTGTCTTACCATCATTATTTACAAAGACTGGATTCTTACCATTTTTATATGCATAGACTTTCATTGCTGGTAATTCCTCCTGTACTTTGGTTAACAAGGCATAATACGCAGAAACTTTAGCATTAACTTGTTTTGCAGTTAATGCAATAAAATCATTGGGTGAGATATATCTAACCTTGCTTAACTTACGTGCACCATGCGCCCTAGCATATTTATTAGAATAAATGAAGTAATCGGTAGTTCTAGCTTCTAATTTATTGGTATCAATAGTATAAATTCCTGGCAAATGGTCACCATAAAGTACTAGTGTTATCGGTTTATTAATTTGATTAATTTGTTTAATAAATTTCTCCACCGCCTTATCTGTGTAAGAAATACCCGCACTATAACTACTAATATTATTTTTTTCACTATCATCCATACTACCTTCAACTTGATACTCATCCGCATTATCATAATAATTTGCGTACGGTAAATGATTTTGCATTGTTACCAAATTAATAAACTGTCCTTTACGATAATCGTTAATTAAATCTAAAACGTTATTATATGATGCTTCATCTGATACATATGGATTTGAACCAATTTTAGATCGATATTTAATTTTATCTTCACTGCCTAAATACATGAATTTTTGAAAACCAAATTCTTGATAAACTGATTTTCTACTATAAAATGCACCACTATATGGATGGATAGCAATAGATTTCGCAAAATAATCGTTAACAGTTATAGACTTTCTTGAGCTTGAAACTACTTGTGTATAGGCTGTAGCTATTGTCGGTGAGAAATTACTCATTGGAAATCCAGTAAGTGCCATATATTCCATATTGGCTGTACCTCCACCATATCCCGAACTAATCATCATTCCTGAAGTCGTTTTAGTTTTTAGTTCATCAATAAATGATAGCGGATTTTTCGATAATGTTACTTCGTCCAAATGATTAGGGTTAGATAAACTTTCACTCAAATTGAAAATAATGGTTTGATCAGCCCATTTATTATTTCGCTTACGATTAATTTTTTGAGCCACTTTTGTATACTTAGCTTCAATCTTAGCCATTTTCTTTTTAGAATAACTACTTTCAAGTTTCATAATAGTTACATCAATGTTGTTCAAAAATTGCTGTAGCGCGCCATTTTGTTGAGCACCCTGTTCTTGATTCTCAAAAGTTGGGTAATTTCCATAACTTTCTAAGAAATCACCCACAACAGAATTCGTATGATTAAATTTCGTACTACTTCCAAAAATACTAATAGCTACTACAATCCCTATTATTCTAGGAATACCTCCTATTTTTTTTTGTGGTACTTTTCTTTCACAGGTAATCATAATACCTACTAGTATAAGTATTCCCACTAGAGCTATCCAAAAAATACTTTCTGGTACCATCCCTAATATTTCACCATATGCCGAAGTCATCGTAACTTCCGTTGGTAAAATTGGTTCAGAACGATAGTAGATTTTTATAACATCTGCAACTATTGCCACACCAATTAAAGCATAACTAAATATAGAACTAACCCAAAAACGATTTGTTACCCCTAGAAGCAATCTGTATATTAAATAAAATAATAACAAATTTAACCATATCATCTGTTGCCGTCTAAAGAACGCGTAAGAAAAAATCGTCATGGTTGCCTTTCCACCTATGTGGGGTGCCGAAAAATCAGGAGACATAAAGATGATTGAACAGTACGCTAAAATATATAGAATTACTATATTAATAATCCTATACTTACTTTCAAGTATATAACTAAAAAAATCATGCTTTATTGACTTGAACCAATCTACCAGTGGTAACTCACTTAACTTCCACTTTCGTTCTAACATATACTCTTTAGAATCCACAATAGCCGCTAATAATCCCAAAATAAAGATAACGGTTACTATCTCCACACTTCTAAGTAGCCAGACACGTAATAACGCCTCTCCACTAATTAATTTTGAGATAATAAATGTGTTCGATACAAAAACAAGCATTAGTAAACTAGAGTACTCAGGGAGTTTTTCTTTAGCTATTACTTTTTTTACCAATAAAAAGACTGCAACAGCTGCCCCTACCACGGTGGCTGATGTTAGTACATCAAAGCGGTAAGCAGTCGATAAGTCAGCATGTACCTTAAGTGATACATACGGCATAGTTAATGCTAGAATTAAATTAACTAAAAGAAGCCCCCCAACCCCTATTAGCTTTTTTATCCCTAAATTTTGGATTTTTTTAGCGGAAAACATAGCTCCAAGTGTAGTCAACAAAAAGGCTGTTAGAATATTATTGCCATTTCCCAAGCCAAAGATATCTTTATCGAATAAAGTAGGCAAAACAAAAAAAATACCATAAAATGCTAAAATTCTAGTTAACGAGTATCTAGCTAGTAACTTTTCAATGCTAGGTTTAACAGCAATAGCCAATATAGCACCTACAGCTAGTGGGTAAGTGTTACGTAAAAGTGGCAATAATGCATTATACAAGTCTGAAATGACAAAGCTACGTGACCATAAAAAAAGTCCTACAAAAGTTAATACATTCAAAATGTAAATATAGAAATACTTTTTCACTACCCATTTAGCGTTCCCTTTAATACAGTAACCCATTAAAATCAATAGCAATGCTACCGCAACGTTTCCAAAGTTATTCAATACTCCATAAGCGAACAATCTTACAGAGAATTCATTATTTTGTAAAAAGCTTGGGTTAGCTTGCTTTAAAACTAGCGAGTAGACTGCCACAACGGAAAGTAAGTATATTATTATTATATTGCGAATCTTTTGAAACAAAATTTCGTACCTAAACCTTTCAAATTTTTATATAGAGTTACATTATGACTTTACATAAATTTAATATATTTTGCAAATGAAAAAATATTTGCTCTGTTAAGCCTTCTTTTTGGTATACTTAACTAGAATTACTTAATTAGAACGCAGGTGTATCATCAAAAATGAATGCAAAACGTAGGGAACTAAAAATAAACATCACTATTACTATTCTAATAGTGATAGCTACCTATCTAGATATCAAAAATAATTTTCTAATTACTGGGGCAGATTCATTTTTCCATATTGAAAGAGTATACGAAATAAGAGAAGCATTCAAGGCTCATCACTTTCCGAGTTGGGTAAACTTCATAACATTTCATCATATTGGTCAAGCTATTAATGGTATGTACCCTGATATTAGTTTATGGCCTCTTGTCTATATCACAAATATATTAAATCCGGTTCATCAAATCATTGTAATTAGATCCCTAATATTAGCACTGACGTACTTAGTAACAAGATACAGTATCTCTAAACGATTCTACAATATCAATGCCACTTACTCAGCAGCTATCTATACTCTATCTGGAATGTGCCTAAGAAACTTTAATAACGAGATTCAACTAGGAACTGCTATTATTTTAATATTTCTATTTCCTATAGTTTTCGCTATCAAAGAATTAATTTATTCAAAAAAAATAGAACCTATTTTGATTATTAAACTATCATTACTATGTACTATCATAATATATTCACATTTAATGAGCATATTTGTTTTATATTTGATAGTAGGAATTTTTATTCTAGCTAGATTGATATACCATCATAGTATCTATCCTATAATCAATATTCTATTATCATCAACTCTTTTGGCATTGACATCATTGCCAATACTTTTTAGATACTTTACAATATCTAGCTCAAAAATACAGTCGGTATACTCTAAAGGTAACGTAACTGCAATAAACTTCACAGATATATTCACTTCTGCTAGTTGGAATAGTCGCGGAGCGTTAAGTCTTGTATCAATAATACTTATTTCTATAGTCTTGACTAATTTAGAAAAATCTAACCTTTCTAAACTGACACCTTATATATACGGCGAAATACTAATTTTGATTTTAGGAACAAATTTAGCTCCTTGGAGTATACTACAGAACTTACCATTATTGGATAGCATTCAAGATACTGGGTGGCGATTCTTAATTTTTTCAAGCGCTATACCTTTCATACTACTATTGATAAACTTTAGTGCTAAAACTAGTGAAAAAATACTACATATTTTGTTTGTAATTTCAATATGTACATCGATAGGAATATATTGGGATTTTCATCAATCGGCTCAAAAAAATTTAGCCTTTTTAGATAAAAGTACTGATCAACCCCTATCAATAAATGACTGGGTAAAATTAAAATCATCTGGAATTAATAGCGAAAATATATCTAGAGATATTGTTCCTGATTATGCGCCAGCACAGATAAATTCTGAAGTATACAATAATGGTTCAACCTTAAGTGATGACCTACAAGAAATAATCTTCCACCATTTTATAATAATTGATGGTAAAAAAATTTCACCCAGTTTAAATTACAAGTACAATCAACTTACTTTTCAAACTAAAAAAAGTATAGATGTTGCTTCAACTGTGACACTACCTATATATAATTATAAAACCTTAAAATATAATGTCACTTTAAATGGTGATAAGACCACTTACTCTATGTCAAACTTGGGTTTTATTGAATTGCATAATGTAAAAAAACTTAAAACAGTATCAGTTAGTTATTCTTATCCTAAGTTATATGTTTATTTAGTATACTTATCAAGTATATTCATACTAACTTTAATCTCATTGCTACTGCATTTATTACAGAAACATAAAATACGTAATATTGATTAATTTTATATTTAAAAAGAGGCGATAAAATGAATAAGTTTTTAAAAAATCTAGTATTAAATATATTCTTCCTACTTGTTGGATTTTTTTATGAATTACCATTTATAACAGGAAGTAAACCCCTAGCGTACTATTTTAAATTAAATGGTGATCAATTATTTCACATTAACAGACTACATTCTCTTAGTCACGTTTTTACCAATCCTATAGCTTTTGATTCTTATCATGGTGTTGGTTATGGCGTAAACTTCTTTTATCCATGGATAACTTTTTATCCAGCTTCGCTATTCAGTAAACTACTTAACAGTGAGGCTAAGGGAATGGTTGTTTTTTTAGCTACAGTAACGTATGCTACCTTAGCTGTTTCTTATTACGCATGTAAAAAATATTTGAATTGGAACTCAAAGCAAAGCATAATTTTTTCGTTACTCTGGACGTTTAGTACATATAGAGGAATTAATTTCTTCAATCGTACAGATATCGGTGAGCTTTTAGCAACTATTTTCATTCCACTCCTTGTCACTTCATTTTTAGATTTTTTACTACATAAAGAATATAAAAATTGGATAGTTATCTCCTTAAGTATGTCTGCTATACTACTTAGTCACGTTCTATCTACGTTAATTATGACGATAGTGTTACTGCTAATTTTAATAATCAATTACAGACATTCTTTAGATGTCAAAGTTTGGATTAATTTACTTAAAGCGGTTATAGCCACATCATTAACGACTATGTTGTACTGGGCACCTATGCTACAACAAAAGTATTATATTCCTACCTTAAGACCATTTACTGCAGTATTAAGTGACTGGGCTCTTAATATAGATGATTTATTTATTCACTCAATAGGTAGTAGCTATCTCACACCAAATATAGGACTACTCCTTATACTGATTATAATTTATGGAGTCTTTAACTTTTCCAAATTGAGTGCAAATAACAAACAATTATTGGCAGTCACCCTTGTTTGTTTATGGTTATGTACTAAAGCATTTCCTTGGCACCTTTTACAAAACACACCGGTTAACTACCTCCAATTTCCATGGAGATTCATGCTTATTGCAACGTTATTTCTTTGTCTATTAGGCGCTACCTTTCTTTCAAAAATACAAGGTAAATATCTAATATTACTATTTAGTATCATCTTTGCATCCAATTATGCATTGATACAGGGGTTACCAAGCGAAAACATCCTACCTATGAACAGAGATACTAGCATAGCAAAATATTACAAAGATTACGTTAATAATGACTATTACCCTAAAGCTGCTGAAAAAGAGGGCTACAACATCGAACAAAAAGAGTTTATATTGAACGGCAAGAAGAAAAAGGCCAATTATAAGGAAAGTAGCACAACATTTACGACAACGTTAATTAATAACAATAACAAAAAAATGGTAGCCGACATCCCTATTTTGTATTACTTGGGTGTGACTGCCAAAGTAAATGGAAAAGATGTAACTATATTAAAATCAGCTAGAGGAACTGTTAAATTATTACTGA
The DNA here is from genome assembly GCF_001436215.1 of Ligilactobacillus agilis DSM 20509. Lineage (GTDB taxonomy): Bacteria > Bacillota > Bacilli > Lactobacillales > Lactobacillaceae > Ligilactobacillus > Ligilactobacillus agilis. The sequence continues at coordinate 41,445 of NZ_AYYP01000057.1, read as the reverse complement.
ACAAGGGTAAAAATAAGATTGTTATAAGTAGTAAGTATACAAAGTTAGCGGTCTACTCCCAAATAATTTCATTAGTCACTTTTGTGCTCTGCTGTTGCTGGTTAATCTATACTAGACTCAGAAAAAATTGAGTTTGTAATCATTTACTACGAATTTAGGATAAGTAGGTGTCTTATTTAAATTATGAAAAAATTAAACTTCCTTTGCAGTGAACTTTCTGGAACGGGCGGAACTGAAACGGTTCTAGTTAAAGTATTAAATCATCTCATCAATAAGTATGACATTACTCTAACATTAAGCAATGAGCCTGAAAAGAGTGAGTGGTTAGAACGACTAAATTCTAAAGTTAAAGTGCTTACTTTTAAGGGAAATAATAACCTCGCTAAATTAGTATTTATATCTAAAATATTCTTATTTAGCAGCAATACCGATTTTATATCACTAAGTCCTAAGATGATATTAATCGGCAATAAGCTGAGAAAACTATTCAAAAAAAAGTACCGGATTATATCATGGTTTCACTATTCGCTCACAGATCAAGATATGTTCGATACTGAACACACTCTGCCCTATGCGGATAGCCATTTCGCTATTAGTAGAGTCATTAGGCAACAACTGTTAGATTTAGGTATTCCGAAAGAAAACATTAGTCTAATCTATAATCCAATCGAAGAAGCAGATATTATACCTAGACCTGTTGAAACACCTAATAAAGATGTCCACTTATTTTACGCTGGTAGAGTCATACTGGATGGTCAAAAAAATTTGCGGGAAATGTTTACAGGCATTAGTGATATGGCTAATGTTTACTTAGATGTTTATGGTACAAGTGATGAAATTAAAGAGTGTCAAAAGTTTGCAAAACAATTGAATATTAGTGATAGAGTTATCTTTCACGGTTGGACACCTGATTTATGGAAAAAAATTAAAGTTAGACCTACCGCTCTAATTATGACCTCTAAGTATGAGGGCCTTTCAATGGTGATGTTAGAAGCTATAGCACATGGTATTCCCGTGATAACTAGCCGTTTTAAGGGATATGACGACATTGTACAAGAGGGGATAAATGGTTTCAGTTACTCACTTGGGGACATTCAAGCCTTAACCGAATCTATTAACAAAATTGCTGAAGCTAATCTTGATGCTAGAAGTGTTAAAGACAGCATCAGTTGTTATTATCCAGAAAAATACTTTGAACATTTAGATGAGTCTTTAGAACAATTTCTTAATTACACAAACTAGATTATTTTTTCACTTAGGAGATTTCACATGAACAATCGAAAAACTCGTACTCATATTTTAAAATTAGTCAATATTTATACAGCAATAATGATTATTCTTGCTTTCCTTATAGCAACCCTAGAAGTTGCTCCCGAAAATTTAGCTTTTATCCCCACCTTCTTGCTAAGGCCGATAAAGTTCATTTTAAAATTTTCAGAATACTCATTCCTACCGATATTAACTAGCTTGTTAATTCACTACAATTCTAAGCTTAATAGCTAATGTAGAGAGTTTGATATACAAATAGTTCGTATCTCACCACTGAAAGTTGCCATTTTAACCATTGCTAGTTTTCAGTGGTGTTTTTTAGTCTCCCCTTTTTTATACCACGCATCTCACCCTTATATTTCATTTAGACAACAATTTGGCGGTTAGCATTGACTAGCGGGCTGGGCTGGGCTTTAATGAAAAGTGGACAACTAAAATTTAACTAGGGAATTTGGATTAGAAAGGAATAGCATGAAAAAAACAAGAGAAAAGCAAATCGTTAAAAAATATAAAAGACAGAAATTGAAACAATTATACTTGGCTTCTGGGGTTACTTTGCTGACTACTTTGGGAACAGTCGGACTTTCTGCACATGCGGATACAACTGGGGCTAATAATGCGCAAACTGAAAAAGCAACAAGTGCAACTGTAGCAACTACCAATGCTAATACTACGAGCAACGTGCAAACATTGCGCTCAAGTTCAAGTAGTGCTGCAGCTCAGACTAGTAGCGAAAAAGCGCCACAACAAGCAGCGACTACTAGCTCAGCTAGCTCGCAAGCAACGGCAGCTACAACTTCAGCAAGCGTAGCTTCTGCAAGTGCGACTGCAAGTAGTGAGACTCATGCTACCAGCACTACCACTGTGTCTAGCCAGGCGGTAACTTCTACGGCTACAAGTCAAGCGACTACGGCAACATCAACAGCAAGTGCTAGTTCAAGTGCAACTACTAATTTGACTGTTAATCAAGCCAGCCAAAGCTTCAGTAGTGCTAACACAGCTACTGCCAGCAAGTCTGCCGTTAAGTCAGTAGCTGCCCCTAAGGTGCTAGCCACTACTAACCAAGCGGCTGAACCTAAGACTGACTATAGTTACCATGGTGAGATTAAAAATGACGTTTCTGCTAGCACCGGGGACAAAGCACATAATGCAACCAATGTAGCTGGGGTGGCTAATAACTCTAACGCAACCCCAAGTGTGACAAACGCATCTTGGACTGTGCAAAACTTTGTTAACCAAATTGGCAGTGCCGCTATGCAAGTCTCCCAAGAATATGGGGTTTATGCTTCCTTAATGATGGCTCAAGCTGGGTTAGAAAGTGGTTGGGGGCAAAGTACTTTAGCAACTAATGCCCATAACTTGTTTGGGGTTAAGTATAACGGTACCGGTGAATATGTCTTGATGCCAACCTTAGAATACTATGGTGGGGCTTATCACCGGGTAAACGCCAAGTTCCAAAAGTATAACAGCTACTATGATTCACTCGTGCGTTACGCGCAGTTGATTAATAGAAACTACCCTAATTCAACCAAGCGGGCTGGCAGTTACCAAGCAGCCGCCCAAAACTTACGCTACGGGGTTTATAGTACCTATGCTACAGACCCAACCTACGCAAGTAAGTTAATCAGCGTAATTAATACTTACTCCTTCTACCGCTTTGATCAACCGGTTAGCCAGGAAAAATATGAAAACGGCCACTGGTACCTATATAAAAACGGCCAAAAGCAAACTGGCTTCCAACACATTAATAACGGCAACAAGGTCGTTTACTATAACAATGCCGGTCAAATGCAGTACGGCCAACAAAATATTAACGGCCACTGGTACTACTTTGACGAAGGTACTGGCGCAATGCAGGCTGGGGTTAAGTATATCGCTAGCCAAGCTAAGAATGTTTACTACAACAACCAAGGGCAAATGCAATACGGGGAACAAAACATCAACGGCTCTTGGTACCTCTTTGACCAATGGACGGGTGCCATGAAGTACGGTTGGCAAAAACTGGGTAACCGCACCGTCTACTACGACAACAACGGTAAGATGGCCCACGGTCAAGCTAACGTTAAGGGCCACTGGTATTATTTCGATGATATCGATGGTCATGAATTAACTTCCCAATTTAAGCGGATTGCTAACCAAAATAAGACCGTCTACTATAACGACCAAGGCCAGATGCTTTACGGGCCTCAAGTCATTAACGGTAAGACCTACTATTTCGATTACGGCACTGGTAAGTTACGGGCTGATGTTTTCTACTACAACTCAGCTACTAAGGGAACTCAGTATTACAACGAGCAAGGCCAAGTAGTTTATGGTCAAGCTAACATCCACGGCCACTGGTATCTCTTTGATAAGACTACCGGTAACATGAAGACTGGCTTCCAATATATTCCGGAACAACACAAGACCGTTTACTATAACGGCGCCGGCCAAATGCAATACGGTCAAAAGCTAATTAATAATCACTGGTACCTCTTCGATAAGATTACTGGTGCAATGAAAGTTGGCTTCCAATATATCCCAGAACAAAAGAAGATGGTCTACTACGACAAGAACGGCCACATGCTTTACGGTTGGCAAAAGCTTAACGGCGCTACCTACTACTTTGACACCGTAACCGGGGAAATGGCTAAGGGTCAAAAGAACATTAATGGTCACTGGTATAACTTTGCAGACGGTAAGATGTCTACGGGCTTTACTTACCTTAAAGATCAAAATAAGACCGTCTACTATGACAAGAATGGCCACATGCTTTACGGCTGGCAAAAGCTTAACGGCGCTACCTACTATTTTGACACCGTAACTGGTGAAATGGCTAAGGGCCAAAAACACCTTGGCAAGTACTGGTATAATTTCGATGCCAATGGTAAGATGTCTATCGGCTTTACTGACATCAAAGACCAACGCAAGACCGTCTACTATGATAAGGATGGTCGCATGCTTTACGGCAACCAAACTATTGCTGGTAAGAAATACTACTTCAATCCATTTACTGGGGCCCTAAAGAAATAGGCGTTTCACTTTAGGAGTTGGACTTTTTTAAGTTCAACTCCTTTTTATTAGACTTTGATTAGATTTAAACTTTTAAAGAATTAACTTGCCATTTTTTACGTATCTATAAAGTAGAGGGGTAAAAAATAACATCTACGAAGGAGCGATAGCTTTTGAATCTGCGAAAAGAAACTGCCTTAAAATGGCAACAAGCAACGATTAAAGACCACCTCGTCTTTAGCTGGGGCTTCAATGACCACCCGGAACTCTTAGAATAACTACTAAAAATGTGGTTTCCAAATTTTAAAGTCAGGCACCTTAATTACCGTCAAGCGTGAAGCCGACGAAAAGAAAAATGCTGTCTATCACGGTCCCCGTTTCGATGTTTACGCCGAAGATGAGCACGGTACCATCTATGATCTAGAGATGCAAAACCAAAACCACCATGATATTGAAAAGCGGATGACCATCTACCAAGGTAAACTCGAAACCCAGGCCCTGTATGCCGGTCAATCATTTAGCGAGCGCCGCCAAACCGTCATCTTGTTTTTATGCGACCACGATGTTTACAACTTAAATCAAGTTCACTATCAACTAATCCCCCAATTAGTAGGGCACCCGGAGATTTTAATTGACAACGGTGAAACCAATGTTATAGTAAATTTGAAAGGTAACGCTAGTAGGCAGGCCACCCTTAACCAAGAAATGCTGACCTACTTTAATGACGGGACCGTCACCGGTAAATTTAGTGCCGCTTTAGAGCAGGCTGTTAGAGAAGTTAAAAATGACGCCAAGAAGGAGGAAAACTATATGACCATCGAAGAATATGCTGCCCGCCAAAGTGCCTACGCCCGCAAGGAAGGACGGGAAGAAGAACGTATGGAAACTATCAAAGGCTTAGTTAAACTTAACTTTACTAAGGAACAAGTCATTGATTTTTTGATTCAAAACTTAAACTTAAATCAACAAGAAGCTAGCCAAGCTTACAATCAAGCTATGGCCACAGCCTAATTAAACAATTAATTATGCCCCTCTAAAAAAGCAGGCTCCATGTAAGCTATCTAAGTCTTACATGGAGCCTGCTTTTTTATCCACCTAATTTACATTAACTTGCTTGTAGCTACCTGTTAGGCTGTCCATCTTTTGAACAACTTTGGTTTGAGTATTAAAGCGATACATCCCTTTTAATACCGAAACCCCTGGGTTAGTAGCACTAGTAGTTCTGATTTCAATCAGATAATTGTTGTCACCTTGGTCTTGAGTGAAGTATTGATCACCAGTCTGCTTGACCACACCACTAGCAGCCTGGAATTGGCTAATGATGCCTTCATCGGCTAATTGGTTAGCCACTGAGGATACAGCTTGACTTGGAGCCGATGAAATATCTGCTCCTGTTTGGGAGCTATATTGTGAACTAGCCAATGTAGAATTCTTAGTATTTACATAGGTGCTAGTTGTTGAATTGGAGCTAACTGTTGCTGCGCTGGATTTACTTGCATCTTCAGCTAACGCAGCCGCTACCTTTTGCTTGTAGCTCTTAGCTTTTTGCTGTAACTCTGCCACTACCTTATAGTTAGAATCTAAATCTTCTAATGATTCTAAGCTACCTTGAGCTTCATTATACTTCTGTGCTTGGTAGTACTTTTGAATCTCGGCATAGTAGGTATTAGCTAAGTTAACTACATTATATTCCTTGTTGGTTACCTTAACTTGCTTAACAAATTCCGTTGGCTTAGTAACTTCTAACAGATCAGCCAACTTTGTCTTAGCATTTTTCAACTTATTGGCATCCAAATTATCTTTAACAACCTTTAAGTCGCTAGTATTATTTGCTAATTGGCTAACTTGTTCATCTTTGCTATCCTTGTATGGTTTCAAAGTTTCGTAAGCTTTATTAACTTGGCCATTATCTAATTGAGTCAAGGCTTTATCATAAGCTGCTTTAGCTGCCTTTACCTGGCTGGTGCTAGTAGATTGACTGGCACTTTGTTTATTATCGTTACTATTACCACATCCACCTAAACCAGCAACTACCAACAAGGTAGCCCCGATAGTTAATAGGCTTTTCTTGAATTTCCACATAGAAATCCCCCCTCTTCACTTCAAATTATACCCTTGTAGTGCGCCTAACTCAACTAAAGTAAGGGTGCTAATTAAAAATAATTTGCTGTTATTTAAGCATTTGACTAATTTTACGTGCCACTTGTTCTACCTTATTAATCCCTGTGTAGAGAGGGTTGTTGACACTGTAGATAGCGATTGTATAGCCGTGACCATTGTTAGGGATAAAACCAATACTATTAACCACCCATGGTCCATTATCACTCCAACCAGCGGTCATCCAGCCATTCTTTAAGTAGTAATCCCCACTACCAGCCGAAATCCCCCAACGTTGACTAGAGTTGACCGTGTGCATCAGACCCTTAAGATAATCTTGTGACGCCCGGTTAAGGTAGGATGAATTATTAGTTAAGTAGATTTGGTAAAGAAGTTTCAACTGGTCAGTCGGAGTAGTTAAGGTTGTACCCCAAGCAGGTCTTGGCGTGGTCGACCACATTTGTAAATCACGGTACAGCCGGCCAACTGGATTGCCACCTTCCCATAAGTGATAATTAATTAAATTCGTAGTAGCCGCATTATCACTATTTCTAATCATTCTTTCTGCTAGTCGTCTTTCCGTAGCGGTCAAATTACCGCCCTTATTATGCAACAGTTCTGCTAGTACCCCCACTTTTACAGTACTTGCCATTTGGAAGCGCATGTTCCCAGAGTTGCTGTAGGCATAAATTTGACCCGACTTTTGCGACTGAATAGCTACCGCAATGTTAGTCCCTAAGCGGTTAACTAAGGCATTTAACTCATTGAAATCATGACCGTTACCGCGACTATCGAAGGCATAGAAATGACCATTGATATTAACAATTTCAGCACTAGCTTGTGCCCCGGTACCAAAGTTGAAGAAATAACGGTGTCCATTTACATTTTGCCAGCCATACTGCATTTGGCCATTAGCAGCATAGTAAACAGTTTTATTTTGGCTGGCTATCCATTGTAACCCGGTCTTCATTGCCCCAGTCACATTATCGAATAAATACCAGTGACCACCGACATTTTGTTGCCCGTAAAGCATCTGGCCTTGGTCGTTGTAATAAACAGTTTTCTTTTGGTCTGGTAAATAAGTCAGGCCAGTCGCCATCTTACCGCTGGTTAGACTGAAGTAATACCAATGATTATTTAATCGTTGTTGCCCCGTCACGACCTTATTTCCGTTGAGCAAGAAGGTTTGCCCCTTAACAGTCACTAACCCCTGTCCCTGCAAGTAACCCTTGGTAAAGTCATAGGTCTTACCAGCCAGGTTAATCATGCCGTGCGCTTGCTTACCATCCTTACCATAGTAATTGATTTGACCTGTTTTGCGATTATAGGCCACATTATCTTTCAACTGCTCACCGGTAACTAAATCAAAATAATAGGTCACCCCATTAAGGACTTGTTGGCCGTATTGCATTTGACCTTGATTGTTGTAGTAAACTACCTTCTTTTGATCTGGCAGGTAAGTTAAGCCGGTTGCCATCCCTTTTTTGGCATCAAAGTAATACCAGTGGCCCTTGATATGCTTTTGACCCACAGCCTGGGTTCCTAAAGCGGGGTCAAAGTAATAGGTCGCCCCACCAATTTTTTGGAAACCGTAGAGCATTTGGCCGTCCTGGTTATAATAAACGGTCTTATGTTGGTCGGCAATGTATTGGAAGCCGGTCTTCATCGCCCCAGTTACCTTGTCAAATAAGTACCAGTGACCACCAACATTTTGTTGGCCGTATTGCATCTGGCCTTGGGCGTTATAGTAAACCGTCTTGGCTTGATCTTTGAGGTGAGTGAAGCCCGTCGACATCTTACCTGTTACTTGGTCGAAATTATACCAGTAATCGCCAATGTTTCGTTGGCCGGTTTGCATCTTGCCGTCGTTACCAAAGAGATACTTAGCGTTGGCAATGGTTTGTAGGCCCTTGGCCATCGCCCCATTCCACTTGTCAAAGTAGTATTTAGCTTTGTTAAGTTCTTGCCAACCGTACTGCATTTGCCCTTGAGCGTTGTAATAAACGGTCTTGCTTTGGTCCTTGAGGTAAGTAAAGCCAGTGGACATCTTACCTGTTACCTTATCGAAGTTGTACCAGTGACCGCCAATATTTTGTTGGCCGTATTGCATTTGGCCGGCCCCGTTGTAGTAAACGGTCTTGTTTTGGTCCTTGATTTGGGTAAAGCCGGTCTTGGCTTTTCCGTCGTTAGCCTGATCAAAGAGGTACCAATGGCCACCCACGCTTTGTTGGCCATAAGCTTGCTTACCGTTGGCCGCGTAATAATACCGCGCACCATTATCTACTACTAAGCCGGTTTGCATGGCCCCGGTTCCCTTATCGAAGTAGTAGTTGGCGTTATTGATAGTTTGGTGGCCATATTGCATCCGGCCCTGTTTGTCATAGTAAACTGTCTTGTTTTGGTCGGCAATTCTTTGGAAACCG
>NZ_AYYP01000057.1:24535-32585 GCF_001436215.1 Ligilactobacillus agilis DSM 20509 | reverse complement strand
TTACCAACGTAAAGGTACCAGTGGCCCCCTTCGTTTTTCTCAACGTAAGCTGCCGGGGTTGGGTAATCTTCTTTAGCTTCAGAAGTCTTAGCAGCTTCCGAGGTGGCTGGAGCTACTTTAGCTTCAACACTAGCTGTCGCCACGCTAGCACTGGACTGGCTTGTCACCGTCGTGGAAGCCTGGCTGGTTTGTGCTTCTGAGCTAGCTGCTTGACTACTTGTGCTTGTAGCTTGGCTAGAACTTGTAGTCACACTGGCCTCGCTGGTAGCAGTGGTTGCGACCGTGCTAGCAGCAACACTGGTCGTACTTTCAGTCTGGCTGGAATCTGTCGCTTCCGAACTAGTCGTACTTGGCTGACTAATCAAACTTTGGCTACTTGCGTCAGCCGTTACCGTTGTTGTTTGAGCTTGACTTACCGTGTCAGCCGCTACTTGCTTAACGTTAGTACTTACCCCCACAGCTAACCCAAAGAAGACTAAGGGCGCAACTACCCACGCTTTGCCGGCTTTATACATTTTGAAACGCTTTTTCATTTCACTTTTTTCCAAGAGTATCACCTATTCCTTAACTTGTAATAACAATTCTATTGTGACAAAGAAGCGCTGCCATTTCAAGACTCGTAGGCACTTTGTTGGCTTATTGTAAAATCTCGGCATAACAAAAGGGATTCCCCTAAAAGAGAATCCCTTTCGGCAGCTGGCCTTCTACTTAAGTAAAGCACCAGTTACTTTATCAAATTCGTAAGTCTTACCACCAATAACTTGTTTACCGTAAAGCATTTGACCCTTGTCGTTGTAGTAAACAGTCTTATGTTGGTCAGCAATGTATTGCAAGCCGGTCTTCATTGCCCCTGTGACTTTGTCGAAGAGATACCACTTGCCATTGACGTTTTGTTGTCCGTATTGCATCTTTCCGTTATTAGCATAGTAAACCGTCTTGTTTTGGTCAGCTAAGTAGGTAAGACCAGTAGACATCTTACCTGTCTTAGGGTCAAAGTTGTACCAATCCTTACCAGCATGTCTTTGGCCAGTAGCCATTTGCCCAGTAGTGGTGTCGAAGTAGTATCTACCACCCTTGATTGTTTGCCAACCGTAAAGCATTTGGCCGTTATCATTATAGTAAACGGTCTTCTTTTGGTCTGCTAAGTAAGTAAAGCCAGTAGACATTGCCCCAGTTACCTTATCAAAGTTATACCACTTACCGTTAATGTTTTGTTGACCGTAAAGCATGTGACCATCCTTATTGTAGTAAGCGGTCTTGTCCTGATCAGCAATCCGTTGGAAGCCAAATTGCATTGCGCCGGTATTCTTATCAAATAAGTACCAGTGGCCACCAATGTTTTGTTGGCCATATTGCATTTGACCCTTGTTGTTATAGAAAACAGTCTTATGTTGGTCGGCAATGTATTGCAAGCCAGTCTTCATCGCACCAGTAACCTTATCAAATAGGTACCACTTGCCATCAACATTTTGTTGACCGTATTGCATTTGACCCTTGTCGTTGTAGTAAACGGTCTTCTTTTGGTCAGCTAAGTAAGTAAGACCGGTGGACATTGCCCCAGTTACTTTATCGAAGTTATACCACTTACCAGCAATGTTTTGTTGGCCGTAAAGCATGTTCCCGTTCTTGTCATAGTAAACGGTCTTCTTTTCTGCTTCGAGTCTTTGGAAGCCAGTTAACCTATGACCTGCGCCATCATATAAGCGCCAGTGACCATCTTCAAATTTTTGTTGAAGGTCATAGATTTTGTGCATGTTAGCTAAGTTTTGTTCCGCCTTAGCTAAAGCGTCCTTTGCCTGTGCTAACTTAGCTTGGGCATCAGCAACTTTCTTATCAGCTGCTGTCTTGGCAGCTTTAGCTGTGTCAGCTTGCTTTTGAGCTGCTTCATAGGCACTCTTAGCGTCTGCATATGCCTTCTTAGCTTCGTTGTACTTAGCGATTGCGTCCTTAACTTTTTGATCAGCAGCGGCTAAGTCCTTAGGACCATTGTCCTTGACTGCCTTTTGGGCCTGTAACTTAGCCAAGGCATCTTGGTCATTCTTCAAATCAGCAGTCAAACTAGCTACTTGCTTGTCAGCGCTAGCTTTAGCAGTTTGCTTAGCTACTAAATTATCAGTCGCTGTCTTTAAGTTATCATTTAATATTGGTAATTGACCCTTTAATTCAGTTAATTTAGCTTGTAAAGCCTTAGTGCTAGGGATTGTGTATGGAGTAGTGTCGAAAGCATCACTCATATATGATGTAGTGCCCCAATTAGTGCTCATAACTGTATCATATATATTAACAATACTAAAGTATTTATCTAGGACCACTACTGCTAGATAATTTCCATTTAAATACTTACCTCTAGATGTAGCCCCGCTAACAGGAAAAAGTCCTAATATACTATTTGAATCATACGTATCACGCAATTGTGCCAAGATATAGTTATATATGCTACTCTTAATTTCGCCAAGAGTTAAAGGTTCATATGTAACATTTCTTGTCATTCCCTCGTTCGTAAAAATTGTTTCAATCGACTCCACTCTCCTATCTATAGAAGCAGTGTCATAAAAAGGAGGATAAGTATAGTTTAGCCCCGATGCTTTACTAGCAACTGTAGAAGAAACTCTTTCGTTAGTATCCTCTGTATATTCATTTTGATGTGCTAAATAACTTTCTGAATATGTTTTTGCATATTGTACGGAACCTTTAGTCACCTTCAAAGGTTCACTTCCAACTGCTTCGTGTAAAGAATTAATAACACTAGCTGTAAATGTAGCAACATCAGTCCAATCTTCTTGACTCATATTTTCAGTATCAACAATTCTGCTATCTTGCGCACTTGGCTTGTAAGTATAGTTATTAAATTCCTTAGTTAAATCATACCAGTTTGAATAATCTTCATTTTTAACCGCCTTGATATAGTCATCACTTAACTTAATTTCATTACTATTATCAATTTGGTTTTGGGTATCATTAATTTGGGTGTTAAGGTTATCTACTGCTGTTTGGGCGGTATCCTTAGCTGTTTGGGCATCGTTAACATCCTTAGCTGCTTGGGCTTGGGTGTCCTTGGCAGTATCTAATTGCTTGTTAGTGTCTACTACTTTGGTTGTTTGTTGAGCTACTTGTTGGTCAATATCAGCCGGAACTGCGTCAACCTTAGCCTTGGTTGCGTCATAAGCAGTTTGAGCTATTTTGACGTCAGTTTCTGCACCAGTTTGCTTAGCTTGAGCATCAGCTTGGGTATTCTTAGCTTGAGCTGCGCTTGCATCCGCTGTAGCTACGTCCTTTGCAGCTTGAGTTTGCTCAGTTTTAGCAGTATCAACTGCCTTTTGCGCAGTGTCAACGTCGGCTTTAGCAGCATCGACTTGGGCTTGAGCCTTGTCGACTGGTGTTTGTACCTTAGCGTTTTGTTTAGTTTGATTGTTGTTATCAACCGTGTCGGCGGAAGCCTTTTGTTGATTAATCATACCCGTGGTGGCAAGGGTAGCTGAAACAGCTAGCACCGTTGCCAACTTCTTATTTTTCCCCATGAGAAATTCCTCCTAGTAAATAGTATTGCCTAGACAGCATACACCAATATTATAACAGGTTAAGCGCTTAATATGCATTTTTATTTATCGTTTATTTTGTAAAAAACTCTAGGTGCAAAAAGTAGTTCACACCTAGAGTTTTCGGTTATGAGGGCCGTTCTAAGGCCTAAAGCATAGAGAAAATCCTTTGAACAAAAGAAAGTAGCGGACTAGCTAGTAATTTTTCTAGAGTGAAGCCTTAACAGTAGCTACTTTCATCATTTCATCTTCACTATCAGTTGCGAGGGTAATTTGCATTATTAGCGCTTCACCTTCATCAGTAGTAAATTGACAAATGTAGCCATTTTTCTTTAAAAATAACAATGTTGCTAGAAAGGCCGTTCGTTTGTTACCATCAACAAAAATATGCTTTTTAGTGATTTTTTGCATTAGATATGCCGCCTTAAGCCAAATAGTCGGATAAAGCGTATGACCAAAAACTACCATTTTGGGTTGTTCTACAACCAACGAAAGACTTGCAGGGTATTGAATCCCTTGATAGGTTTGGCCGACTCCGGTTAAAACATATCGATTAACTTCTATAATTTCAATCTCTAATTTCAATCTCTGTTAAATGGATCATTCTTACTTCAACCGTTTCATCAATTCTTGATTTTCATTGAATAACTCTGCAATCATCTTTTGCGTTTGGGGACTGACTGTTTGTTTTTTGCGAAAGGTTACTGATTGTCCATCAGGAGAAATAATTTTTTCAAACTCATCACCAGGAGTGGCGTTTAGAATTTCTTTGTCCTTTTTCGTTAGGCGCAGACCAAAGGAATTACCTACTCTAAAAAATTTTGAATTTCCTGTTAATTCTATCATCATCACCTCATAATTACATTTTATCGCAAAGTAATCACGTTATAAAAGATTTAGATTTACACAGCATAATTCCTTCTCAGACGTTAAAAACATGCCCCTGATACTAAGCTTCAGTTATTGCTAGTTGGTAGTATTCCTCTGCTTCTTGCACGCTCAAACCTAGTTTAGCTTCTAAATAAGCCATAATTTCTGCTGGTTGCTTGCCGTTGTCTGCCAATATCTTAACTAAAAGCGGAACAAGTTCTCGTCGTTCCTCTGCTTTCCCTTCTTGCCGTCCCTCGTCTCGAATATCTTGCCAAAATTCATCTGTTAAAGCCATATACTTTTCTCCTCCTAACTCACTTTGCTTGATACGTGCTATGTCATTAGCAACCTTGGGACCCAAGTACCCATATGTTGCCTCTTCTTTTAAGATCAATTGAAAAACCCCTCTAAGCTCAGCATCAGCCTCATCCCAGTTACTCTTAGCGTTCAAAATAATAGTGTGGGTCCCATCTTCCAGGATATCGTCCCCATGCTCAGACATCATTTGATAGTGGTTAATTGCGTGACTCCAGTCAAAGGCACCTAGGAAAATAACATAGGTATCCCTTAAGTTGCGGTAATCCTCGTCAGTTGCTAGCATCTCTTCAACCATCATGGCGTGATAATATCTCGAACGTAGCGCAAGATTACGCTCAGCTACCAGTTGCAGCTTAACATTAAACCGGTCCCCTATTTTAGGAATACATAGTAAATCTATGCACCCAACCTGGGTAAGGTCGCTACTTGGGGACTGTTTTGGGACCACAACTTTAATTTGTTGAAAATCAAACTCAGGTAAGACCGACTGCAATAATCGCTTACAAAACTTTGCTTTAGACATGGCCATTTCAAACATGACGTTATCATTGAAGTCAGCTTGCAAAAATTTTTGCCTAATTCGTTTTTCCTTAGATAGCATTAGCTTTCCTCCTTAATTACATAAAAGTTTGTCAGAGAAGGGAATTTTTTCCCCTTCATACTTATGTACGCAAACAGCTGACGAATTAATCTAAGGAATTTTTATTTTTTAGTGAATTCTAATAAAACAAAAGACACTCGTACTCTTTTGCTTGAATACAAGTGCCTTTTGTCGACTTAATAGTTATTTGTTAATAACTGAACCTAAACGGTAAACGTGAACTGATGGGTGTTCATCGTCTGCCCAGTACCAGTTATAGTTGAATTCCTTAATTGCTTGGTGGTAAGAGTTTCTGCCGTCGGCATCGTGAGCGTAACCACAAACTGAGATTTCCTTGGCGTCATTGCCACTACCAGAAGAAATAATCATGATGTGACCAGCGTCACCTAAACCGTCACCCCAAATGACAATATCACCATACTTAGGACTGTAACCATAGCCGTTGTTAGTAACATTTACGTAGCCATTAGCCCGTAGGTAAGGCCGAATGGAAACGGTGTTGTAGCCCCCCCAACGGCGGGCGGTTGCATCAGGAGTACTTGCCCCGGCACGCCAAAGAGCTTCGGTCATCCCACCGGAACAATCGGCCGTGCCATCGCTCCCATTACGACTTCCCATCATTGAATAAGTTAAGCGCCCGTCACGAGCTAGGAACCAGTCGATAACACGTTGGGTAAAGTTCTGTAAGACCCCATTGTTATTGAAGGTGTAACGTCTGCCGTCAACGTTTCTTACTCCGGTAAACATCGCACCACTTCCCCGGTCGAAGAAGTAGTAGTAGTGACCAATTTGTTGCCAACCATATTGCATTTGCCCGTTGTCAGCATAGTAAACAGTCTTATGTTGGCTATCAATCCAGTAGAAGCCTGTCTTCATGGCCCCACTAACATCATCGAAGTAATACCAGTGACCACCGAGATTTTGTTGACCATATTGCATTTGACCTTGGTTATTGTAGTAAACCGTCTTATTTTGGTCTGCCAGGTAGGTCAAACCAGTCGCCATCTTACCAGTTCCTTTGTCAAAGTAATACCAGTGACCGCCAATGTTTTGTTGGCCGTATTGCATTTGGCCATTATTAGCATAGTAAACCGTCTTGTTACCGGCTTTGAGGTACTGGAAGCCAGTCTTCATGGCCCCATTATTTACATCGAAGAGGTACCAGTGGTTGGCAATTTGCTTTTCGCCCTTAACCATCTTAGCGGTTGCCAAGTCAAAGTAGTAGGTTTGCTTATTGAAGTTTTGCCAACCGGTTAGAACAACTGCTTGGTTCAAGAGATAGGTCGCACCCTTGATAGAAACAAATTGTTCCTTAGGGACCACTAGGTGACCTGTCTTTTGGTCGAAGGTATACATTTGCCCATCAATTTTAACTAGGCCAGTTTTTAAATCCCCACCGGCATCGTAATACTTAAGTGTGTGGGCCTTAGCATCGTACACAATTCCTGCTGTAATTAACGCCCCAGTATGAACGTCAAAGAACTTCTCAGTCCCGTTAATTACCTGCGCTCCATACTGCATTTGCCCGTTGTCAGCATAATAAACAGTCTTCTTTTGGTCTGATAAGTAAGTCAACCCGGTTGCCATTGCCCCCGTATTAGGGTTGAAGTAATACCAGTGACCATTGATATTCTTTTGGCCGGTCGCCCTCGTACCTAGCGCCGGATCAAAGTAGTAAGTGGCATCCTTAATTTTTTGGAAGCCGTAGAGCATTTGACCATCTTTGTTATAATAAACCGTCTTCTTTTGATCTGGCAGATAAGTAAAGCCAGTGGCCATTATCCCACTCCCATTGAAGTAGTACCAGTGACCATTGATATACTTTTGGCCGGTCGCTTTTGTACCTAGTGCGGGGTCAAAATAATAAGTCGCCTCACCAATCTTTTGGAAGCAATATTGCATCTGCCCGTCCTGGTTATAATAAACGGTCTTATGTTGGTCGGCAATGTATTGGAAGCCGGTCTTCATAGCACCAGTGACTTTATCAAATAAGTACCAGTGACCACCAATATTTTGTTGGCCGTATTGCATTTGGCCTTGGGCGTTATAGTAAACTGTCTTGGCTTGGTCTTTGAGGTAAGTTAACCCCGTCGACATCTTACCTGTTGCTTGATCGAAGTTATACCAGTAACCACCGAGATATCTTTGGCCGGTTTGCATCTTGCCGTCATTACCAAAGAAATACTTAGCGTTGGCAATGGTTTGCAGACCCTTAGCCATCGCCCCAGTCCACTTATCAAAGTAGTATTTAGCTTTGTTAAGTTCTTGCCAGCCGTACTGCATTTGCCCTTGAGCGTTGTAATAAACGGTCTTGCTTTGGTCCTTGAGGTAAGTAAAGCCAGTGGACATCTTACCTGTTACCTTATCGAAGTTGTACCAGTGACCGCCAATATTTTGTTGGCCGTATTGCATTTGGCCGGCCCCGTTGTAGTAAACGGTCTTGTTTTGGTCCTTGATTTGGGTAAAGCCGGTCTTGGCTTTTCCGTCGTTAGCCTGATCAAAGAGGTACCAATGGCCGCCCACGTTTTGTTGGCCATAGGCTTGCTTACCATTGGCCGCATAGTAATACCGCGTGCCATTATCTACCACTAAGCCGGTTTGCATGGCCCCGGTCCCCTTGTCAAAGTAGTAGTTAGCGTGATTGATAGTTTGGTGGCCGTACTGCATCCGGCCTTGCTTATCATAGTAGACCGTCTTATTTTGGTCGGCAATTCTTTGGAAACCA
>NZ_AYYP01000057.1:0-24441 GCF_001436215.1 Ligilactobacillus agilis DSM 20509 | reverse complement strand
TCCTTTAACTTTTGGAAGCCAGTTTGTTTTTGCTTACCAACGTAAAGGTACCAGTGACCCCCTTCGTTTTTCTCAACGTAAGCTGCCGGAGTTGGATAGTCTTCTTTAGCTTCAGAAGTCTGACTAGTTTCTGAACTAGCCGGGGCCACCTTGGCCTTAGCTTCAACGCTAGCCGTTGCCACACTAGCACTGGCCTGGCTTGTCACCGTCGTGGAAGCTTGGCTTGTTTGTGCTTCTGAACTAGCTACTTGGCTGCTGGTGCTTGTTGCTTGGCTTGAGCTTGCTGTTGCTTCACTAGTAGCTGTACTATCACTTGCACTAGCTGTACTTGTAGCTTGACTAGTTGCCGTTGTTTCTGAACTAGCCGTGCTTGTTTGGCTTTGACTACTTGCGGCGGCCGTTACCGTTGTTTTCTGTGCTTGGCTAACTGTGTCAGCAGCTACTGCCTTAACGTTAGCGCTCAACCCAGCGGCTAACCCAAAGAAGACTAGGGGCGCAACTACCCAAGCTTTGCCGGCCTTATACATTTTGAAACGCTTTTTCATTTCACTTTTTTCCAAGAGTATCACCTATTCCCTTTATAAAAAATAAACTTTTCACAAAGATTATGGTAGGTTAATCCTCAGATTAATGCAAGCCCTCATTTGAGTTTGTAGCCGTTTTGTAACTTCTCAAAAAAATACCACCTATTCCCAAGTGAATAAGTGGCATTTTTACTTAGTTAGATTCCATAAAGTAAATCATGTGCTAGTTTGTCTTTAGTTACCCCAAATCTTGCTAGGTAGCCATATGGATCAACGTGGTCACCCCAGATGTTATGGCTGACCCAATTATGACTCTTAATTCCTGGCGTACCAGCTCCGCCAGCATCTAAGCTCAACGGAATCCCGTATTTGCCGGCCATATCACGAGCTACCCTGACATAAGTAGTGTAATCTTGCCAGAATTGCCTGCTATTCCAGGTCCGGCCTAATTCGATTTGGACCGGCGCATTATGGTTGGCATTGGAGCCAGCCCCCCAAGACACTTGGCCTGGAGTCCCAACCTGGTAAACCTTCCCGCCATCACCGATTACAAAGGTTACGTAGGTTTCACTACTGTTCAAGTTATGCTTAAAGTAACTAGCATTGACTGCAGCCCCCGTATCTACACCAACTTCGTGAAGAACAATGTAGTTATTTGCTGCCGTAGCATCATCACCTTCACCGGCTGCCAAGGCGTAAGTGTAATCCACACTGTAATTTAGGATTTGTTTTCCATTACCGTCCAAGCTGTAATTTACTCCGTTAATAGTTAAATTACCGGTTTGCATTTGGCCAGTTTTAGCATCGTAATAGTACCAATCACGTCCGGCTAGCTTCCAGCCTCGTTGCATGTTCCCGGTATTAGTATCGAAGTAATACCAGTGCCCGTTAATATTTTGCCGGCCATATTGCATTTGCCCGGCCTGGTTGTAGTAAACCGTCTTATTTTGGTCAGCAATATCTTGGAAACCAGTCTTCATGGCCCCAGTCACACTATCGAATAGGTACCAGTGACCGCCAATGTTTTGTTGGCCGTATTGCATTTGCCCTTGGGCATTATAGTAAACGGTCTTCTTTTGGTCTGGTAAGTAGGTCAACCCAGTTGCCATTGCTCCCGTTGCGGGATTGAAGTAATACCAGTGCTTAGCAATATTTTGTTGCCCATACTGCATCTGCCCAGCGCCGTTATAGTAAACGGTCTTCTTTTGGTCTGGCAAGTAGGTCAAGCCCGTAGCCATTTCACCGGTGGTTGGGTTGAAATAATACCAGTGGTTATTGAACTGTTGTTGGCCAGTGATTACCTGCGCACCACTTACTAAGTAGGTTTTATTCTTAAGTGTAACCAATTGTTGTTTAGCTACTTTCAAGTAACCATTAGTGAAGTCATACTTTTGGTTATTGATGGTTACCTGACCCTTAACTTGCTTGCCATCCTTACCATAATAACTTAGCCCCTTAGCCTTTTGATTATAGACTAGCTCGTCTTGCTTCATGGCCCCAGTCGTTAAATCAAAGTAGTACTGGTTCCCAGCAATTGTTTGGCTCCCATATAACATTTGGCCAGCCTCGTTATAATAAACCATCTTCTTTTCACTTGGCAGGTAGGTAAAGCCTAATGCCAGCTCACCGGTCTCAGGGTTGAAGTTGTACCAGTGATTATTGATGTTCTTTTGCCCCGTAGCCAAAGTTCCAGTGACTGGATCTAAGTAGTAGGTCTTATCTTTGATTGTTTGGAAACCATAGAGCATTTGCCCTTGGTCGTTATAGTAAACCTTCTTCTTTTGATCTGGTAGATAAGTAAAACCGGTTGCCATCACCCCACTACCGTTAAAGTAGTACCAGTGACCGTTGATATTCTTTTGGCCGGTGGCCTTTGTACCTAGTGCAGGGTCAAAGTAATAAGTCGACCCACCAACCTTTTGGAAACCGTAGAGCATCTGGCCGTCCTTGTTATAGTAAACTTCCTTCTTTTGGTCAGCGATGTATTGGAAACCGGTCTTCATAGCCCCGGTTACCTTGTCAAATAAGTACCAGTAGCCACCAATATTTTGTTGGCCGTATTGCATTTGCCCTTGGGCATTATAGTAAACGGTCTTGTTTTGGTCTTTGAGGTGAGTGAAGCCCGTCGACATCTTACCGGTTACTTGGTCGAAATTATACCAGTAACCACCGAGATATCTTTGGCCGGTTTGCATCTTGCCGTCGTTACCGAAGAGGTACTTAGCGTTGGCAATGATTTGTAGGCCCTTGGCCATCGCCCCAGTCCACTTGTCAAAGTAGTATTTAGCCTGGTTGATTTCTTGGAAACCATATTGCATCTGGCCTTGGGCGTTGTAATAAACAGTCTTGTTTTGGTCGGCAATGCGGGTAAAGCCAGTGGACATCTTACCTGTTACCTTATCGAAGTTGTACCAGTGACCGCCAATATTTTGTTGGCCGTAGAGCATTTGGCCGGCCCCGTTGTAGTAAACGGTCTTGTTTTGGTCGGCAATTCTTTGGAAGCCATACTTCATGGCCCCATTGACTTGGTCAAATAAGTACCAGTAACTTTGAATATTTTGTTGCCCATATTGCATTTGGCCGGCGTTATTATAGTAAACCACCCGGCCGTCCTTTAACTTTTGGAAGCCAGTTTGTTTTTGCTTACCAACGTAAAGGTACCAGTGGCCCCCTTCGTTTTTCTCAACGTAAGCTGCCGGAGTTGGATAATCTTCTTTAGCTTCCGAACTAGCCGGGGCCACCTTAGCCTTAGCTTCAACACTAGCTGTCGCCACGCTGGTATTTGCTTGGCTTGTCACCGTCGTAGAAGCATGGCTAGCCGGTGCTTCTGAACTAACCGCTTGACTGCTGGTGCTTTCAGCTGAAGTTGAGCTTACAGGCCCACTAGCTTCGCTAGTAGCTGTGGTTGCGACCGTACTAGTAGCAGCACTGGTCGTACTTTGTGCTTGACTTGAATCCGTCGCTTCTGAACTAGCCGTATTGGTCTGACTAGTTAAACTTTGGCTACTTGCGTCAGCCGTTACCGTCGTTGTCTGTGCTTGGCTCACCGTGTCAGCCGCCACCGCCTTAACGTTGGTACTTAACCCAGCTACTAACCCCAAAAAGACTACAGGTGCTACCACCCAAGCCTTGCCGGCCTTATACATTTTGTATCTCTTTTTTAATTCCAACTTTTTCACCCCTAGTTTTTCTAACTTGCTTTATCGTAAGCGATATTGTACTAACTTGCAACGCCTTTATTGATTTGTTGTTAATTTGTAATTTATAAGAAAAACCCCCGCCTCCAAAGTAAGCTAAAGCACCTTAGAAGCGGGGGAGATTTTAATTAATTTTTACTTTTCAACTGGTTTCTTCCAGAAGCTCATAATCAAAGCGGCTACGATTGAGCCAACGATTACGGCTAAGAAGTAACCCCAAACGTTAGTTGCTAATGGTGATACCCAGAAACCACCGTGAGGAGCTGGAATACCAATCCGCATTGCACCAACGATGGCACCAGAAACAGCTGAACCTACGATACATGAAGGGATAACCCGACCTGGATCGGCTGTAGCAAATGGAATTGCCCCTTCAGTAATGAATGAGAAACCTAAAACCCAGTTAGTAACACCGGCACGACGTTCGTCTTCAGTGTACTTGTTCTTGAAGAAAGCAGTCCCAATAGCAGTTGCAAATGGAGGAACCATCCCCCCAACCATAACAGCAGCCATTAAGATTGCAGCTGTTGCGGACTTAGGATCGTTAGCAAATGCCCCGGAAGCAAAGACGTAAGCAGCCTTGTTGAAAGGACCACCCATATCGATTGACATCATTCCGGCTAAGACTAAAGTCAAGAGAACTAAGTTACCTGTACCCATTCCGTTCAAGAAGTGAGTAATCCAGATGTTAATAGTACTAAAGATTGGGTTGATTACATAGTACATTACCAAGGCAATGAAGAGTAAACCAAAGATTGGGTAAAGCAACATTGGTTTCATTCCTTCAACTGAACGTGGCAGACCAGCGAATAACTTCTTCAAGCCTAATACTAAGTAACCAGCAATAAACCCAGCGGCAATCCCACCTAAGAAACCAGATGGAGAAGTTGAGTTAGCTTGGAAGTTAACGTGGTAAGCTCCACCTAATGATGAGTTAGCGATTGAGGCCATGAACCCACCGACAAACCCAGGCATTAAGGCAGGCTTATCACCAATTGATTCGGCAATGTAAGCAGCTAAAACAGGTACCATGAAGGCAAAGGCTAAACTACCGGCACTGTTCAAGAAGATGAAGGCAGGGGCCTTAGCTCCACCCATGTATTGTTCAACGATGAAGGAGATTGCGATTAAAATCCCACCACCGATAACGAATGGAAGCATGTGGGAAATCCCATTCATCAATTGCTTGTAGATGTTACCCCAAACAGTCCCATCTGATTCAGCTGACGAGCTGCTGTCATCACCAGTTGCGTGGTAAACGGAGGCGTTGCCGTCAAGCACTTGTTGAATCAAATCTTCTGGGTGTTGAATCCCGGCTGTAACTGGCTTGTTTACAAGTGGCTTGCCATCAAAACGGCCCATTTCAACCTTTTTGTCGGCTGCAATTACGACCCCGACGGCCCGGGAAATTTCGTCAGCAGTCAAGCGGTGCTTAACCCCTTCAGACCCGTTAGTTTCAACCTTGATGTCAGCCCCTAAAGCCTTAGCAGCTTTCTTCAAGTTTTCTTCAGCCATGTATGTGTGGGCAATCCCGTTTGGACAGGCTGTTACAGCTACAATGTAAGGACGACCACTGTTGGTGTTAGCGGCTGTTTTTTCAGCTTCTTCTTCAGCCTTGTTTTGAGCTTCTTTTTCAGCCACAGCCTTAGCGAAGATGTCTTGGACTTGGTCTGCAGTTGTTGAAGCCTTCAAAGCATTAACCACGTCTGGGTTCATTAAGACTTGGGATAAAGCAGCCAAGGCTTGAAGGTGCGTGTTGTCGCCGCCTTCTGGAGCAGCAATCATGAAGAAGAGGTGGGCTGGCTTACCGTCCATTGAGTCGTAGTCAATCCCCTTTTCACTTCTAGCAAACATTACGGCTGGCTTCTTAACAGCTGTATCGTGGGCGTGTGGAATAGCGATTCCTTCCCCCATCCCTGTACTTGATTGAGCTTCACGTGCAAGGATATCTTTTTTATAGAGTTCTTCGTCACTGATAATTCCCTTGACGAAATAATTGTGAACCATTTCATCGATTACTTCGGCTTTAGTAGTTGCCTTTAAATCCATGATCATGATGTCTTTCATCAATAAGTCACGAATGTCCATGAATAAACACTTCCTTAATTTAGTAATTCTTTTTAGTATTCTTCAATCTTAATTAATGGTAAGATTTCATCAATCTTAGCCTTATCAGCCAAGTCTTCGGAGAAGGCTGTGGCTGAACCACATGCTAGTCCATAACGGAAAGCTTCTAGTGGATCTTTAGTCTTAGCGTAAGTCCCAACGAAGCCCCCAATCATTGAGTCACCAGCACCAACGGAGTTAATCACAGTCCCTTTAGGGGCATAAGAGCGATAAACCTTGTCCTTAGTAATCATCAACCCACCGTCACCGGCCATTGAGATTAAAACATGTTGTGCACCTAAGTCTAATAACTTCCGCCCGTACTTAACGATGTCATCCATACCTGTAAATTCAACGTCGAATAAGTCTGCTAACTCATGGTTATTTGGTTTAACCACTAATGGCTTTTGTGCTAAGGTCTTGAGTAAACTTTCACCGGTAGTATCAATTACGAATTGGGCTCCCTTAGAGCGAATAAGTTCAATTAAATCAAAGTAAAAGTTATCATCAAGGTTAGGAGCTAAACTCCCAGCAAAAATAACCACGTCGTCAGCAGTTAGTTTGTCAAATTGCGCTTTGAAGGCCGCTACTTCTGCTTCGGAAATCTTAGGGCCCCGGCCATTAATTTCCGTCTCGCTTTGAGCCTTAATCTTAACGTTAATCCGTGTATCTTCAGCTACGGGAGTGAAGTTAGTCTTCAAACCAACCTTTTCTAATTCTTCCTTAACAAACTGACCAGTAAAACCACCTAAGAAACCTAAGGCAACATTATCTAAACCAAGCTCTTTTAAAATCCGGGAAACGTTGATTCCCTTCCCACCTGGCAACTTGTTGTCATAGTCCATCCGGTTGACTTCACCTAAAGTTAGTTCTTTTAGTTGCACGATATAATCAATCGAGGGATTGACTGTTACCGTATAAATCATGTTAAAACCTCCTGAATGGTTGTTTGATTACTATACTGACCTGCAATACGTTGAGGTAACTTACTAGTAATGATGGTCGCCTGACCAATTTCGGCTACTTTCACAAAAGAAACAGCATCAAACTTGCTTGAGTCTGCCAAGACATAGACTTGTTCACTTTGCTCTATCGCCACCGCTTTAACCGCCGCTTCGTCGGGATCAGGGGTCGTGTAGCCATACTTAGGATGAATCCCGTTAATTCCTAGAAAAGTCTTGTTAAACCGATACTTCTTCAAGGCTTCGACAGCTTCAACCCCCACAATCGCCTTCGTGGTATTCTTCAATTCGCCACCAACCAAGATGGTCCTAATCCCCCGGTCAGCTAATAGTGAGGCATGCATCACACCATTAGTAACAACCGTTAGCTGTAAGCTTGGATTTAATGAAGAAATTAAGGCTAAAGTAGATGTCCCCGCATCCAAATAAATTACATCTTCCGCTTGGACGTGAGCCTGAGCAGCCGTAGCAATCGCAGCTTTTTCCTGGGTATTTCTTGAAGCTTTCCCAGTCATATCCAATTCACGCTGGAGCGAATATTTAATCTTGGCTCCCCCATGAACCCTTACCAAGAGTCCTTGTTCCTCTAGGAGCTGTAGATCACGCCGCGCCGATGATTCGGAACATTGCGTTTGCTCACAGATGTCTTGGAGCTTGACGATGCTATTAGTTTTAAGCAAATTTAGAATGATTTGATGTCGTTCTTCTGCAAGCACTTTCATTACCTCCTTCAATATAATAGCACCCTTAAATCTAAAAATCAATCATAAAATTTCAAAAAGCTTCAAATACCTTCACTTTTTCGGGAATTTACCGCCTGTTTTTGCTTATTTTTCATGAAAAAATCTGCCTTACTCACCAAAATCATCACTAACAGAAGCTTGCAACCCTAATAAAGGCAAGGTTTACATCTATTATTTTAAATTTGTATTCGGTTTCTTAGTTGTTAATTTAAATTCATTCAAAATCAATCATAATCACCGACAAAACCATCAAGAAACCGCCACCAAAAATTAAAAATAGCGACAAATAAGGACTTTTCCTTACTTGCCGCTGGCACTTACTATTTATTTCCAAGCACGACTTGTCTAATTAATTTTTAAAGCTATGAATTGGTGCGGGAATTAGTCCCCCGCGGTTAATCATCTCTGCGGAACTAGCCGAATTTACGGCCATCACTGGAGCGTGACCAAGCAAGCCCCCAAATTCCACCTTGTCACCTACCTTAGCACCGGGAACTGGAATTACCCTAACCGCGGTTGTCTTGTTGTTAATCATCCCGATAGCAGCTTCATCTGCAATCATGGCGCTAATTGTTTCGGCAGGGGTATCACCTGGGACGGCAATCATGTCTAACCCCACCGAGCAGACGGCCGTCATGGCTTCTAGCTTCTCGATGTTAAGGCAACCTGCCCTAACTGCATCAATCATCCCAGCGTCTTCCGAGACGGGAATGAAGGCTCCTGACAACCCACCGACTTGGCTACATGCCATAATCCCACCTTTTTTCACGGCGTCATTTAGCATCGCTAAGGCTGCAGTTGTCCCGTGGGTTCCGACCTGCTCCAGGCCAATTTCTTCTAACACCTGGGCAACTGAGTCACCCACTGCGGGTGTGGGTGCTAGCGAAAGGTCCACGATTCCAAACGGTACCTCCAAGCGCTCTGAGGCCACCGTTCCTACCAGCTGACCCATCCGGGTTACCTTGAAGGCCGTTTCCTTGATGGTGTTAGCGACCACATCTAGCGGTTGCCCTTTGACCTTTTCTAGCGCGGTTTTAACTACCCCCGGACCAGAAACACCGACGTTAATGACCACATCGCGTTCACCCACTCCGTGAAAAGCCCCGGCCATAAACGGATTATCTTCAACCGCATTACAAAAGATTACCATCTTAGCGTTAGTCATCACATCTTTTTTCGAAGCTGCCACCACCACTTGCCCCATTTGTTTAACGGCATCCATGTTGATTCCACTTCTAGTTGAGCCTACGTTAACGGAGGCACAAACTAACTCCGTTTCTGCTAAGACCTGGGGCAAAGAGGCAATCAAGGTTTGATCTCCGGTTTGGTAACCCTTTTGCACCAAGGCAGAAAAACCACCGATAAAGTTGACCCCCACTGCCTTAGCCGCCCTATCTAAAGTGTGAGCATACTTAAGGTAGTCCTTATCATGACTAGCAGCCGCAATTAAGGAAATTGGTGTTACTGAAATCCGTTTATTAATAATCGGAATCCCGTATTCGGCTTCAATTGCTTGACCAACCTTAACTAGGTCCTTGGCCTTGCTCGTAATCTTGTCATAAATTTTTTGACAAGCCACGCTAGAATCACTGTCAATACAATCGAGCAGGGAAATCCCCATCGTAATGGTCCTAACATCTAGATTTTCGTCTGAAATCATATGAATTGTTTCGAGAATCTTGGCTGTTTCCATCGTTTTCCCTCCCTTATAGTTGGTGCATGGCTTGGTAGAGGTCCGCGTTACGGATATTAATTTCCACCCCTAACTTAGTTCCTAAATCTTTCAATTCCGTGGCGACTTGAACAAAATCCAGGTCCGCACTAGGAACTTCGACCATCATCATCATTGTAAAATAACCACTCATAATGGTTTGACTGACATCTAAGATATTAATCTGCTTTTGGGCCAAGTAGTTGCTGACGCCCGCAATAATTCCGACTTGGTCTTGCCCAACGGTTGTTAAGATTGCCTTCATTTAATCCACCTCGTTACTTAAATGTAAGTCTAGTATAAGCTATTGTTCGCTAAATCACAAATTATTTTTTTGGGCTTTGTTAAGTTTGTTCGGATAAAAGGGTGACTAGAAATTAAAAACCGACTGTTCGTTATGAACAGCCAGCTTTTTACCTAGACTAATTTTTCAACTTGACTCGAAATGTTAAACCAAGTTGACGGTGCATTTTGCTTAAAGTCGTCACTAAACTTACTAAAACCTGACCGGGGCGTGATGTAACCAACCGTTTCCCCTAAGGCCCCCCTGACTAAAAGCTTCTCATCGACTACTGCCCACAAGACCGTCCAGTAGGGCCCTTCTAATGCGTCTTCAAACATTAAGTCTGCTCCGGCTAAAATTCCATCTTGGATAACCGAATCCTCGGTAGCGTCAAAGCCATTAGCTAGGAGCCAGTCTAGTTTAGTTTTAACTTCAATCATGGTATCTGGAATTAAATTATACATGAACAACTTCCTTCGTTTTTTCTTAATTATAGCAGACTGTTAGTTTTTAGGAAGGCCAAAAGCTGCTGAGCTAACAAATTACCACCAGCCTGGTTGATATGCAACCCATCCCCTAATTGGTAAGTTGGTTTTAACTTGCCCTGCCCATCCACTAGCAGCTTGGCCCCGTCAAATATCTGGGACCAACTGCTTAGCTCCTGGTTAACCGCTAGCCTCGTAGCCTCGCTTTGAGCTTGAATCTTTTTGGCGGGCAAAATCGTTGAACTAACCACCGGGTTAGGCCAGCTAGTTAGTAACTCCCTAAAACCAGCCACCAATTCAGCCGGCGTCACCACTTGCTTACTAGCTTGGCTACTATAGGCCGGCAACAACAAGTCATTGCCCCCACAAAAGCAAATGCTTAGGGCCACACTGTTTGGCTTAGGCTTACGTTTTAATAAACTTTGCCCATAAGTGGCTAGCAAGAGACTATCCGTTGGGCAATCATAAAGTAACCTGCTACCTGAAACGGCGGTATTTAAATAGGTAACCTGCTGCGGATACTCCTCTAGAAAAAGTTTTCCTAAGGCTTGGCTAACAAAGCCCATCTCCATCAAAGAATCGCCGGCAAACTCAACGACCTTGGGCTTGTGCTTAGTCCAAACCAAAATCCCTTCCAGGCTAAACCAGCTTTTCCGCTGGTACTCATTTACTCGCAGGCTAGGACAGTAGTCAAACTTCTGCCCATAACTAGCGTTGATCAAATCAGTAGCGTAGGTACTAGCCACGTCCGCGTAAGTCTGCTTTCTACTAGCCTTCATCCAAACGTAGAGCTTTTCGCCGGCTTGTACTTTTAAAGTTAGTGGGTCTGTCTGTAATTTATGTCCCCGGCGAATCACCACTTGCTTTTGTTTTAAATAAGTTA
This sequence comes from Ligilactobacillus agilis DSM 20509, assembly GCF_001436215.1. GTDB lineage: Bacteria > Bacillota > Bacilli > Lactobacillales > Lactobacillaceae > Ligilactobacillus > Ligilactobacillus agilis. Next base: position 13,547 of record NZ_AYYP01000057.1, on the reverse strand, counting down.
CCTGGTGTTTCACATGAAACTTTTCCTCTTTGCTTAGGTAAATCTCATCAAAATAAAGGTCCGCCTCCCCATAAAGGTTGCTTAACACCAACCTCACCTTGTTACCACTTAAAAAGGGCGTGTACGCAACAACCTGCGCCAATTGTTCTAGCCTAAAGGGCATGGTCGCAAAGTTATCACAAGTTTGCATTATCCCTAACTGCCAACTAATCATCACTTTCACCTACCTAATTAAAAAAGGCCACCTTGGCATTGCGCAGTCCAGCCAAAGTGGTCTTTTCCTTAGTGTTGATATGCCAGTAAGTCAATAACATCTTCCTGGGCAATTCCCACAAAGTACTTGCCCAAGTCAAGCTTAGTTAAGACCGCTATCATCTTGTCTGGCGTATATTCTTGCCCCCGTAAAGCATCTTCAAGTTCAGTTACATCCCCAGGGCCAAAGAAATCACCATAAATCTTTAATTCCTTAATCTTGCCTTCTTCAACCTGGAAGCGGGCATCAATCGTACCACCATCAAAGTGCTTCCGTTTTTGAACAGAAAATTCCGGTGACTTACCATAAACCCAGTCCCAATTCTTATAGAGCTTTTGTTCAATCTCAGCAATTCCAGCTTGATCTTCGGCAGTTAACTCATACTCGTAAGCCTTAGCTTCTTCAATAGTAGCAACTCCCCAAATTTTCTTAATCAATTCATCCCTAAATTGATAAGTATCAAGCTCTTGGTACTCTGGTTTAAGGTATGGCTTAATATTAGTTACCCGACTTCTAACTGATTTAATCCCCTTAGATTCAATCTTGTCCTTAGGCACGTTTAAGGCATCAGCCACGCTATCGGTATTGACATCAAACATCAATGTTCCGTGGCTAAAGGTCTTACCGTTACGAGAATACATTGCATTACCAGAAAACTTCTTACCGTCGATAACAATATCGTTACGCCCAGTAACTTCTGCTTCAGTTGCCCCCATTTCATGCAAAGCATCGACAACTGGCTTAACCAATGACTTAAAATCACCAAATTTTTGCTTATCTGCTTGCACTACGAAGCTAAAGCACATATTACCAAGATCTTGGTACATTGCGCCCCCACCAGATAAGCGGCGGGTAATGGTAATGTTGTGTTCTTGACAATACTTTTGGTTAATTTCTTCTAAGGTGTTTTGGTTACGACCAACGATGATACATGGTTTTTCAATATAAAATAACATAAATGGGGGTTCTAACTTACCACTATTCATCAAATACTGTTCCGTTGCGAGGTTGGTCCGAATATCATCGGTTTTCATTGCAATATATCTCATCTTAGGCATTATTTACACTTCCAAATCTTTATTTCTTTCCTAGATATTAGTTGGGAAACCAATTGCCACGTCAGCTACGTCCATAACTGCTTCAGCGATAGATGGGTGTGGGTGGATTGTTAAGGCAATATCTTCCACCGTGTTACCTGATTCAATCGCCAAGGTCAACTCACTGATTAAGTCACTAGCGTGGACCCCGACAATTTGAGCCCCGACTAAAATCCCACTATCCTTTAGGTAAACCAAGCGCACAAACCCGTCAGTCGAATTCATAGAGATGGCCCGACCGTTAGCTGCAAATGGGAACTGGGATTTCTTAACATCTAAGCCTTGGTCCTTGGCTTCCGCGAAGGTTAACCCGGTCGTTGCAACGGAAGTATCTGTGTAGCAGACTGCTGGCATTGCGTGGTAATCAACCGTTGTTGCCTTTCCAGAAATTGCTTCGGCTGCAACCTTACCTTCATAAGAAGCCTTGTGAGCTAAGGCAAACCCTGGTACGACGTCACCAATCGCATAGATGTTTTCAACGCTCGTCCGGCTTTGATTGTCAACTTCAATCAAGCCACGTTGGTCAACCTTGATACCAACTTGTTCAAGTCCCATATCCTTGGTGTTTGGACGCCGCCCTACTGAAACGATGCAGTAATCAGCGGTGATGGTCTTTTCTTCACCCTTAACTTCAAAGGTCACTTCAACCTTATCACCGTTTTGTTCTGCCCGCTTAGCTATTGCTTCGGTGTAGATATCCACTCCTTGTTCACTAAAGTGATGTTCTACCACCTTCACCAAGTCGCGTTCATAGTTGGCTAAAATACTGTTAGAACCTTCTAAGATTGTTACGTGAGCGCCTAAGTTAGCGTAGGCAGAAGCAAGTTCAGAGCCAATGTAACCCCCGCCGACAACCACCAATTCCTTAGGAACTTCGGTCAAACTTAAAGCACCAGTTGAATCAATTACCCGGCCTTCAAACTTGAAGTTAGGAATTTCGATTGGGTGACTACCAGTCGCAATAATCAAATTGTTAAAGGTATAGGTTTGGGCCTTATCTTCCCCAATAACCCGTAAGCTGTGGGCATCCTTTAAATAAGCACTCCCCCAAATTACATCGATATGATGCTTCTTAAAGAGGCTTGCAACCCCACCGGTTAAGCGGTCAACCACGCTTTTCTTCCATTCTTGGGTCTTGGTAAAGTCAAGCTTAGCAGCAGTGACCTGCAACCCCATGTCTTGGGAATCCATCGCGTGTTGATAGTGGTGGGCCGCTTCGATTAAAGCCTTAGATGGAATACATCCAACGTTTAAACAAACCCCACCAATAAATTCACGTTCAATCACAGTTACCTTTTGGCCTAATTCAGCCGCATGAATCGCAGCAACGTAACCACCAGGGCCTGCACCAATAACAACTGTGTCTAAATCAATTGCAAAATCTCCAACTACCATCTGTCAATCATCCTTCCATCAATAGTAATTCTGGGTCAGCTAATAATTCTTTCAAACGGTTCATCGCACTTTGGCCCGTTGCACCATCAATTACTCGGTGATCGAAGGCTAAGGTTAACTTCATGACCCGGGCCACTTGAACCTTATCGTCTAAGACAACTGGTTCTTGGGTAATTCTGCCGATTCCTAAGATTGCTACTTCAGGCCAGTTAATAACTGGAGTGAAGTAACCTCCACCAACAGAACCAATGTTAGTAATGGACATGCCCCCATTATGCATATCAGTAGCAGTTAGCTTGCCATCCTTAGCCTTAGCTGTGTTTTCACTGATTGCCCGGGCAATGTTGAAGAGGCTGAGGCGGTCAGCATTCTTGATATTTGGCATGAACAAGCCCCGTGGAGTATCAGTCGCAATCCCGACGTTAACGAAATCCTTGTAGACAATTTCATTATTATCCATATCAACAGAGGAGTTAAAGACTGGGTACTCCTTCATAACAACCGCCAAGGCTTTAACAATGTAAGCTAAGAAGGTTAACTTAACGTCCCGACTAGCAGCCAGTTCCTTGTACTTCTTGCGGTGAGCCCATAACTTGTCAACCACCACTTCGTCAAAGATATGAACGTGTGGAATTTCAGCCACAGACCGGCTAACTGACTTAGCTGTTGCCTTCCTAATTTGGTCCATCTTTTCACGGTGTTCTGGCCATTGGGCGTCTAAAGCTTGAACGGTGGCCTTAACCTTAGCTGGGCTAGTTGCAACTTCTTCTTCGCGGAGGTCAGTTGTAGGAACTACCTTTTCAACCGGACTAGCACCGCCGTTAGCAATAAAGGCGTCAACGTCAGTTCGTAAGACTTGACCGTGGTTACCACTCCCATTAACCTTAGTCAAATCAACATTTTGTTCACGCGCATAAGCCCGCACTGATGGCATTGCTAATACAGGTAAACTGTGATCTTGAGCTTGGCCAACAGTGGCTGCTGGCTTAGCGCCTGTTGGGGCAGCAGCTGGTGTGGCTTTGGCAACTGCACTTGCAGAGGCGTTGCCTTGACCTGCCGCCACAGCTAGTTCAACTAAAACATCACCGACTTCTGCCACTTCACCTTCAGAAACTAAAATCTTAGTGATAGTCCCAGCAACTGGTGATGGCAATTCTTCAACCGACTTATCATTTTCAATTTGAACTAAATCATCGTCGGCAGAAATAGTGTCTCCCACCTTAACATGCCATTCACCAACTGTCCCCTCAGCAATTCCTTCGCCGATATCTGGCAACTTGAATTGGTAAACATCAGCTCCACCAGCGACAGGTGCTTCACTCTTGGTTGCTGGGGCTGGGGTGTCATCACTGACATTGCCTTGACCAGCTGCAACTTCTAGTTCGATTAACGGATCGCCGACTTCAGCAACCTCACCTTCAGCAACTAAAATCTTAGTCACCGTCCCAGCGACTGGTGATGGTAATTCTTCAACAGACTTATCATTTTCAATTTGAACAAGGTCTCCGTCTACTTCAACCTTGTCCCCTTCTTTAACATGCCATTCACCAATGGTTCCTTCGGCAATTCCTTCACCAATGTCTGGCAATTTAAATTGATATTTGCTCATTTTTTGCACCCCTCATTTAGAAATTAACTGTTTCTTTCACTTTCGCAATAATATCTGCTTTATTAGGCAACCAGATACTTTCAGCTTCACTGAATGGATATGGTGTATCAGGAGCACTTACCCGACCAATTGGTGCTTCCAAACTTAAAATCCCTTTTTCAGCAATTACAGAAGCTACTTGTGCTGCAACCCCAGCTTGGCGTTGGGCTTCTTGAACGATGACTGCCCGGCCAGTCTTTTTAACCGTTGCTAAGATAGCTTCTTCATCTAGTGGTGAAATCGTTCTGAGGTCTAAAACTTCAGCTTCAATGCCCTCCTTAGCTAAGTCAGCGGCTGCTTTGAGACTTTCTTGAACCATATAACCGTAGGTAATGATTGAGACATCCTTACCTTCCCGCTTAACTGCTGCCTTATCCAATGGAATGGTGTATTCTTCGTCAGGTACTTCTTCTTTAACGGACCGGTATAGCTTCATGTGTTCTAAGAAGACTACTGGGTCGTCTGAACGAATAGCTGACAAAAGTAAGCCCTTGGCATCGTAAGGACCACTTGGAACAACTACCTTCAAGCCTGGTGTTTGTGCCATTAACCCTTCTAAACTATCGGAGTGCAATTCTGGCGTGTGGACCCCTCCACCAAATGGAGCTCTAATTGTGATTGGCATCTTTCTCGTACCACCCATTCGGTGTCCAATCCGTGAGATTTGCCCAGCAATTTCATCCATTACTTCAAAGACAAAGCCAAAGAATTGGATTTCAGGTACGGGCCGGAAGCCTTGGAGGGCTAACCCAGTTGCCAGCCCACCGATACCTGATTCTGCTAACGGGGTATCAAAGACCCGGTCTTTACCGTTGGCATCTTGTAAGCCGTCAGTTGCCCGGAAAACCCCCCCGTTTCTACCGACGTCTTCACCGAATACTAGCACTTTATCGTCACGTTTAATTTCTTGGTCCAAGGCTTGGGTAATCGCCTTAATCATTGTTGTCTTAGCCATCTTACTTGCCCTCCTTAGCTGCGTATACGTCAATTTGTTCTTGGATTACGGCTGGTGTTTCCACAAATGTATTCTTCAAGAAGTCACTAACCTTTTGCACTGGTGCAGCTTCAGTCTTAGCCATTGCTTCATCAATTTGTTCATTTACTTCTTTAGTCCAAGCTTCTTCTTGTTCTTGGCTCCAAAGGCCCTTCTTATCAAGGAAGGTTCTCATCCGAATCAATGGGTCCTTTTCTTGCCATTCACTTTCTTCTTCTGAGGTCCGGTAACGTTTTGGATCGTCCCCGGATAAAGTATGTGGTCCAAACCGGTAAGTCAAAGTTTCGATCAAGACAGGTCCATTGCCGGCAGCCGCCCATTCGCGGGCAGCCTTAGTTACAGCATAAACCGCTAAAGCATCCATCCCGTCAACTTGCACGCCTGGAATTCCAGCTGCAACTGCCTTTTGTGATAGGGTTGGCGCCGCCGTTTGGGTTGCCCGGGGAACAGAAATAGCGTACCCGTTATTTTGAACAATGAAGACAGCTGGTGATTTGAAGGCGCCGGCAAAGTTAATTCCTTCATAGAAGTCACCTTGGGAAGTACCACCATCACCAGTGTAAGTGTAAGCCACATTCTTAGAGCCCTTCTTTTGTAAACCTAAGGCTACCCCAGCAGCTTGAACATATTGAGCCCCGATGATGATTTGTGGTGGCAAAGCCTGTAAATCTGCTGGATATTCATTTCCTTCAACGTGGCCCCGTGACCATAAGAAGGCCTTGTAAAGTGGTAAGCCATGTTGCACTAATTGCGGTACATCACGATAGGCTGGTAGTAGAAAGTCTTCTTTTTCCATTGCAAAGTTTGAGCCAATTTGACTCGCTTCTTCCCCGGCTGTTGGTGCAAAGAAGCCCAACCGTCCTTGCCGATTTAGCTTAGTAGAGCGTTCATTTAAAATCCGGGACCAAACCATTTGCTTAAATAGTTCTACTAATTGGTCGTCACTCAAATCTGGGAAAAAGTCCTCATTGACAACTTTGCCACTCCCATCTAAAACCTTAACCGTTTTGGTTTCAGGCGTTGCAAAATAGTCTTTTAAATCAATACCCTTAGTCATTATGATTCCTCCTTGTTTAACAATATTCCTATTCAGAAATAGTGTTGCTTACTTATTCCAAAACTATTTAGAATACCGTTTATATACCGCTTACATTAGAAATAATAACCCGTTCACATAAGCTTGTAAACATTGTAAATTTTTGAACTATCATAAAGGTTGAACAAAACCTAAATTTTAGCGCTTATTTTTAGCTTTTCATCTAAAAAAATTCCTTAATGTGAGTTTTATCACTTAGCCAGTGCACAAACTATTGGCCACTGTTAACCTAGCCAGTTCCCCCGAGACGGTTTATAATACTGCTTATAAACTGGCTTTGGAGGTGAACGACTTGCAAAAATTCAAACGGTTTTTAATTGCCTTAGGAATTGCTAGCTGGCTATGCGGCATTATCTTTTTAGGCCTTACTTTTTACGTACTCAAAGTTCTAGCTAGTACCACCTTATTTTTCATCTGTCTTTTCCTTGATTTTATCGCTTTCACCGGGATTTTTACAACTATTACGCTCGGAATTTTAGCCCTTTTAAAAAAACGGTCAAAAAAAGATTAACCTAAGTAGTAACGGTTTGGGTCTAGCTGACTCAAGCCGTTATTTTACTTAAATTAATCTTCCTATCTATCTTATTTTTGGTTAATTCTTTAACTATTTGTTGTTTAAGTCTACATCCTTACTCTTAGCAGGATCCTTTAACTTAAAGGCTAAGCATAAGCCCACCACTGCTAAGACAATGGTAAAGTAAATACCAAAGTGCACCCCGTTTGTAAAGGCTGCTTGCTTGTTAGCACCGTTATAGAAACTTTGACCTAACATTAAGAAACTGGTTGCTAAGGCAGTAGCAATCGCCCCAACAATTTGTTGCATGGTGTTCATAATCGTACTTCCGTCTGCAGATTCCACCCCCTCTAAGGCATTTAGGGCGTGAGTTTGTGAAGGAGACATTGCCAACGGACAACCAATCATCATAATGATGTGAGCGCAGATTACGTATGCGACCGAACTAGTTGGCTTTACCAAGGCTAGCATAATGGCCCCAACTAGCGCAATCGCAAAGCCGATCCGTGCTGGCATTTTAGCACCGTGGCTATCATAAAGCCGGCCTGCCAAAGCAGACACCACCGCATTAATAATCCCCCCGGGAAGCATAATCATCCCAGTCAAGGCTACTGGCAAAGCTAAGCCGCTTTGAATATATTGTGGCAAGAGGTACATTGCGGATAAGATAATAGCAAAGTCCAACATGACTAAAACCGCCCCGGTTCTGAAGGCTGGCTTAGCAAAAATCTTGATGTTTAAAATTGGGCTAGCTAAACTTAATTGCCGCTTAGAATAAAGGAATAAGACCACGATTCCGACGATTAGAAGGCCTAGCACAACAGGCGAACTCCAACCTAATTCACTGGCAAAGCTCACTCCCATAACTAAGGCACCAAAGCCAATTACAGATTCTACTAGGGATAAGAAATCAACCTTAGGCTTGGTAATTTCTGCAACGTTTTTCAAGCCAAAGATTGCAAATGCCAATGCGATTGCAAGAATAATTGCAAATGACCAGAAAATCCAATTCCAGGATAACTTAGCTAGTAATAGCCCCGTTAAGGTTGGGCCAATCGCAGGGGCAAACATAATCACCAGGGCACTAACCCCCATGGCGGCCCCTAATTTTTGAGGTGGGAAAATTTGCATTGCCACCGTAAACATTAATGGTAAGATTAACCCGGTCCCAATCCCCTGAATCATCCGCCCTAAGAGTAACTGGCCAAAACCACTGGCAGTTGCGGAAATCACTGCTCCGACTAAGAAATCGGCTAAAGCAAAAATAACCGTTTGTCTAGTTGTAAACCACTTAGAAATTAAGCTTGAGAAGGGCAAGATAATCCCAATAATCAACATGTAGCCCGTTACTAACCATTGGAGGGTAGAGGTTTCTACCCCTAACGCTAGCTTTAAACTAGGTAAGGCAATGTTAAGTGACGTTTCGGATAACATCCCTACAAAGGCCCCAATCAACATACTTGTCATTGCTAACCACGGACGGTCGACTTCAACTCGTGCCCGCATTGCGGTTACTTGTTTTGTTTGTTCCAAAAAATAAAACCTCTCTTCTTTCTTATGCTTATGAAATTCTTTAACCTTTTTTAGGTCCGATGATTAGCATAACAAAAATAAAATTTTCGTGTAAGTAAAATTTTTCATTTTTTTACAAAAAAAGACGCTTCACTTGAAACGTCTTTCATACTAAGCCCAGATTTCCTTGGCCAAATTGAAGGCCGACCAGGCTTTAGGCCAACCTACATAAAAGGACAAGTGGGTAATGATTTCACTAATCTCTTCCTTGCTAATACCATTATCCTTACCTACTTGCAGGTGATATTTCAGTTGTTCAAAGTTTCCGCCGGCAATCAAGGCCGTAATTGTAATCACACTCCGTTCGTGGGCGGACAGTTTATCTTCGCGCGCCCACACTTGGCCAAATAAAACGTCATCATTTAATTCGGCAAACTTAGGGGCAAAGTCCCCCAGTTGCTTACGACCTGCAGTTTGTTTTTTAACCATGTTATCACCTAACCTAACTTAGTATAGTCTTCATCAGTCACAGCTTCTAACCACTCGCTAGTTCCCTTAGTAATCGCTAAATGTGAAAACCAACTAGTCTTGGTTGCCCCGTGCCAATGTTTAATTCCTTCATGGATTACCACCACGTCACCAGCTGACAATAACCTAGCCGGCTTTCCTGCTTCTTGGTACCAACCTTTTCCCGCGGTTACTAACAGAATCTGAAAGCCGTCATGGTGAACGTGCCAGTTATTACGACAACCAGGCTCAAAGTTAACGTTGGCAACGTTGACGTCAACTTCATTTTGGGCTTGCACTAGCCCCCCTGCAAGTAACTAGCACCAGTGAAATACTGGGCATAAGCCGTATTTAAATTGCCTAACCCAAAGAGGTTATTTTCCTTTACCGCTTGTTCAAATTCAGCCATTTTTCTAGCCACCTTTCAAAAAAAGAAAGCTCAGGCAACAACTTTCACCCGCTTTCTACTATATTAATAGTAAAAAAGAAACCCTTTTCTGTAAAATACCTATTATGAGCACTTTATCATGCTTAAAATGTATAATAAGAGTTGAGGTGATTTTATGGACATTCGTTTACTTACTTATTACTTGAAAGTAGCCCAGGTGGGCAATATTACCAAGGCCGCCCAACAACTGCATATTACCCAACCAACCCTTTCGCGGCAGTTAACCAAGTTAGAAGAAGAAGTTGGCGCCCAACTGCTAACCAGGAGTCAACACCACCTGGCCCTAACCGAAGCCGGGGTCACCTTTGAAAGACGGGCTAAGCAAATCCTTTCCCTGCTAGCTACTACTAAAAAGGAGCTACAAACCCAGCAAAATGATTTGGCCGGGTTACTAAAAATTGGCTGCGTTGAGTCCAAGCTGTCCCTTGAGGTTGCCAACTGGCTGCAAGCCTTCCAAGCTAAACACCCCCAAGTTCAATTTGAATTCTATGACGCGGATGGCGACGACCTTAAGGAAAAGCTAGATACCCACTACTTAGACTTTGCCTTTTTAATCGAGCCGGTTGAAACCGCCAAATATAACTTTCTCACTTTACCTTACTACGATCAGTGGGGCATCATCGTTAATAAGTCCCACCCCCTAGCAAAGCAAAAAAGCTTTAGCCTAGGCGACTTAAAAGACGAAAAGTTAATCCTCCCTAGGCGCAATATTGTCAAAGCAGAAATCGACTCTTGGCTAGCACCTTTGCAAGCTTTAAGTCCTAAATTCTTCATTAACCTACCTAGCAACGCTAACTTTCTTGTCTTAAACCACAACTACTGTGCCCTAGGTATCGAGGGGATTCTCACCCTCAACGCCCACCCAGATTTGCGGTTTATCCCGTTTGCACCTAGCCACCATAGTGGCCACGTCCTCGCCTGGCGTAAGAATAACCACTTAGGTTCCTTAGAACAACATTTCTTGGCTTACATTCAAGCTTTAATTAAATGAAAAAATTATTAGATTTAGTATTGATTTTTTCATTTTGCTTGTTATAATAGGAAACAATTGATGGACATTTAGGAGGTTTTTATTATGACAAAACATCAAACCGTTGATTTAGATTGGGAAAATTTGGGCTTTGAATATATGGATTTGCCCTATCGTTATCGTGCCTTTTGGAAAGATGGTGCTTGGCACAAGGCCGGCTTGACTGAAGATTCAACCGTGGCCATGAATGAAGGCTCCCCTGTTTTACACTATGGGCAGGCAGCTTTTGAAGGGTTAAAGGCTTATCGTTGTAAGGACGGTAGTGTTAACCTCTTTAGACCAGACCAAAATGCTAAACGGCTCCAAAATTCATGCAAGCGGCTCTTAATGCCAGAAGTACCAGAAGAAATGTTTGTTGATGCTTTAAAACAAGTGGTTAAAGCCAACGAAGCCTACGTTCCACCTTATGGAACTGGGGCTACCCTCTACCTCCGTCCATATATTATCGGTGTGGGTGAAAATATCGGTGTTCACCCCGCAAGTGAATACATTTTCTCAGTGTTTGCAATGCCTGTTGGTTCCTACTTCAAAGGTGGCATGGTTCCAACTAACTTTGTTGCTTCTGATTATGACCGGGCAGCTCATAAAGGGACCGGGGCAAGCAAAGTTGGTGGCAACTACGCAGCCAGCCTTTACCCAGGTGAAAAGGCCCACAAAGCTGGGTTCTCAGATGCTATTTACCTCGATCCAGTTGAACATAGAAAGATTGAAGAAGTTGGTTCGGCTAACTTCTTTGGAATCACTAAGGATGGGAAGTTTGTGACTCCTAAGTCCCCATCCATCTTACCTTCCGTTACCAAGTACTCATTGCTTTACTTGGCTAAGGAACGCTTTGGGATGGAAGCCGTTGAAGGTGACGTTTACGTCGACGAATTAGATAACTTTGCTGAAGCGGGTGCCTGCGGGACTGCAGCCGTTATCTCACCAATCGGTGGTTTCCAAGTCGGCGATGATTTCCACGTCTTCTACAGCACCACTGAAGTTGGCCCTGTTACTAAGAAGCTTTATGATGAATTAGTTGGGATCCAATTCGGTGACAGACCTGCTCCTGAAGGCTGGATTGTCAAAGCAGTCGAAGCTTAATAATTGCTTATCCGTGCGCTCTTCATTTATGAAGGGTGCACTTTTTTATGCTTAAATTAAAGTTAGTTAGCTGCTTTTCTCATTTAAAAAGCGGACTTTCACCCCTAAAAATTGTCTTTTCTCGAACTAAAACTGAATATTTTTTAGTTTTGATTAGAAAAATATGGTATTATGAAAAAGTGCTTATTATTTATTCACAAAGAGAGGAATTGTTTATGAAAAAGATTTATTCAAGCTTATTATTAATTCTAGGGGCCCTGTGCCTCTTTACCTTGGTTCACCCAGACCGAGTTGCTGCTAAGACTTACGTAATTGGGACCGATGTTACCTACCCCCCTTTTGAATTTGCTAATGATAATAATAAGTACGTTGGAATTGATATTGATTTAATGAAAACTATCGCTAAACGGGAAGGGTTTCAGGTTAAAATCAAAGCCTTAGGTTTTAACGCTGCTGTGCAAGCCCTGGAGTCTGGTCAAATTGATGGAGTTATCGCCGGGATGGGGATTACCCCTGAACGCCGCAAAACCTTTGATTTCTCCGACCCTTACTATAAGACCGGCTACGTTATGGCCGTTGCTAAAAACAGTAGCATCAGTAGTTACAAGGATTTAAAGGGCAAGCGGGTTGCCATTAAAACCGGGACCGCCGCTGCCAACTACGCCCAGTCAATCCAAAAGAAGTACGGCTTTAAAACCGTTACTTTCGATGACTCCGATAACATGTACAACGATGTGATTTCCGGTAACTCTGTGGCCTGTTTCGATGACGGCCCCGTTCTCCAATACGCCGTTAAAACTGGGACTAAACTTAAATTAGCTACTAAGCCAGCCGATGGTGGTTACTACGGTTTTGCCGTTATGAAGGGGCAAAATCAAGAGTTATTACAAAAATTCAATCATGGTTTAAAGCAACTCAAAGCTGATGGAACCTACCAACAAATTGTCAATAAGTACGTCGGGTCCGCTTCAATTAACAAACAAAAGGCGAATAAAGCAGCTGCCCACAAAGAAAGTACCATCCTGGGCTTGTTGAAACAAAATCACGGCGCCTTTTTAACCGGGTTAGAAAAGACTATCTACCTAACTTTAGTTGGGATTTTCTTTGCCACTATCTTTGGGATTATCTTTGGCCTTTTGGGCGTTGTTCCTTCTAAATTCTGCCAAGGTCTCTCAAGTACAGTTATCTATATTTTCCGTGGCTTACCACTACTAGTCCTTGCACTCTTTATTTATAATGGGGTGCCAGCTTTAACCGGCATTAAGATTCCTGCCTTCATTGCTGGGATTATCACCCTTACCTTGAATGAAGGGGCTTATACCGCCGCCTTTGTTAAAGGGGGGATTGAGTCTGTCGACGTCGGTCAGATGGAAGCTGCCCGCAGTCTCGGACTTCCTTACGGTAAAGCCATGAAGCGGGTAATCTTACCACAAGCCATCAAGATTATGGTTCCTTCTTTCATCAACCAGTTCATTATTACCTTGAAGGATACCTCAATTTTATCAGTTATCGGCATCTTAGAATTAACTCAAACTGGTAAGATTATCATCGCCCGTAACCTCCAGGGTTTCCGGGTGTGGGCTATTATCGGAATCATCTACCTGTTAGTCATTACCATTTTAACCTTAATTTCTAAATACATCGAAAAGAAGCTAGCCCGCTAGTTTCTAAATCAAAGCAGCGCCTAGTCTTGGATTTATTCCCAAAACTAGGCGCTATTCATCTAAAAAGCCCCGTAAGCGAGGGCTATAATACCTTCTAAGTATACAGATGAAATATACAAAATCATCTAGATACTTGGAGGGTATTTTTTATGGCAAGAAAACCAAAATTTAATTCAGCACAAAAACTATCAATTTTAAAAGAGGCTAAGGAAAAAGGTATATATGAAATTTCTAAAAAGTATTCAATTAATAACTGAAACTTGAAAGCATGAAATAGTGGATACTTCCCGCTACTTCATGCTTTTT
>NZ_AYYP01000056.1 GCF_001436215.1 Ligilactobacillus agilis DSM 20509 | reverse complement strand
CCGTACTGCATTTGCCCTTGAGCGTTGTAATAAACGGTCTTGCTTTGGTCCTTGAGGTAAGTAAAGCCAGTGGACATCTTACCTGTTACCTTATCGAAGTTGTACCAGTGACCGCCAATATTTTGTTGGCCGTATTGCATTTGGCCGGCCCCGTTGTAGTAAACGGTCTTGTTTTGGTCCTTGATTTGGGTAAAGCCGGTCTTGGCTTTTCCGTCGTTAGCCTGATCAAAGAGGTACCAATGGCC
>NZ_AYYP01000006.1 GCF_001436215.1 Ligilactobacillus agilis DSM 20509 | reverse complement strand
GGTGAATACACAGCATAAGGAGGCGAAAGGGTAAAAAGTAGGTTCTAGAGAACCTAAAGTGAGGGCTATCCCTCCAGTGGTTAAAACCACTGGTATCCCGCCCTAAATTAATGAAAGTTAGACAGGTACAAAAAAGTGATTTAGAGGCAGTGGTAGCGATTGAACAAGCAGGCTTTAGTCCAGCTGAAGCAGCTAGTGCATCGACCTTTGCTGCCCGAATTGAAAATATGGCGGAAACTTTTTTGGTTGCAGTAGCTGATCAGGGGCAGGTTTGTGGTTTTGTTTGTGGTCTGGTCACAACTACTCGCTACGTTGAAGATTGGATGTACGAAGCGCAAGCTAAGTCTATTTCAGACGGGAAGTACCTCAATATCTTATCGATTGCAGTTACGCCTAAAAAACGTGGGCAAAAGCTAGGCTCAGCCTTGTTGACAGCTTTGGAAGAGGTGGCTAAAGCTAAGGAAATTAGCAGTTTATCACTGACCTGTCTAGCCGACCGGATTGGCTTTTATGAACGAAATGGATATCACAACCAAGGTCAATCTGCCTCGACTCACGCTAACGAGGTCTGGTATGACATGGAAAAAATAATTTCAAAAAAGTTTTAAAAGGGTGTTGACAAGTTGAGGTCAGCACGATATTATAATGGCATATTAATTAGAAATAGCTAAGAAAAGATGAGTAACTAATGTGAATAGCACTAAAGAGAGCCGCGGCAGGTGAGAGGCGGTGTGACGAAAGCTTAGTGAAGATGGTCTTGGAGCTAATTTGATCGTGAGCTGTTTGCGAGCGGTCAACAGGGGTCGCCTGTTATAGCGAACGAGTATAGCTTACATTAGTGTACTTAGTGAGGGTATCATTGTGAAATGGTACTAAATGACGGGTGGTAACACGTGGATTTGAAATTGACACGTCCCTAGTAAACTTTCGTTTACTAGGGGCGTTTTTTTATAGCCAGACAGGAGGAATTAGCATGACAAACTTAGCACATTACGACATTGTTGGATCATTTTTAAGACCACAGGAATTAAAACAAGCCCGGGCCGACTTTGAGGCAGGCCGGATTGACGCAGCTGCTTTAAAGGCAGTTGAAGACCAAGCGATTAAGGACTTAGTCGCTAAGGAAGAAGCTAGTGGACTGTTAGTTGTGACTGACGGCGAGTTTCGCAGAAGTTACTGGCACCTAGATACTTTTTGGGGCTTTGCCGGAATTGAACATATCGTGCGTAAGCATGGCTACTTCTTCCATGATGAAGAAACTAGACCGGATTCAGCTCGGGTGGTGGGTAAGATTGCTTTTGCTGGTACCCACCCAGATTTAGAAGCCTTTAAGTTTTTAAAGCAGTTAACAGCTGGAACAAATTTAACTGCCCGTCAGTCAATTCCTGCTCCCGCTCAGTTATATGCGGAGTTAGTGCGGGGGCCTGAAAACGTAGCGGCCTTACGCAAAGTGTACGAAAGCGACGACGAGTTATTTACAGATATCTCTAATGCCTACCGCGATTTAATCTTAGCTTTGTATGAAGCGGGGTGTCGCGATGTCAAACTTGATGACTGTACTTGGGGAATGGTTGTTGATGACCGTTATTGGGAACAACGGGATGAAACTGAATTTGATAGGGATGCACTTCAAGAAATTTACCTGCGTTTGAATAACGGAGCACTCCGGGACCTCCCAGCCGATCTGCGGGTTTCCACCCACATTTGCCGGGGAAATTACCACTCCACCTGGGCATCTAAGGGGGGCTACCAAGTAGTAGCGGACCACGTTTTTGCCAAGGAAAACGTAAGTGATTTTTACCTTGAATTTGATGATGAGCGGTCAGGTGATTTTAAACCACTAGCAGCACTTCCAGCCGGCAAACGAGTGGTCTTAGGCCTAGTAACCAGCAAGCGGCCCGAGCTAGAGGATAAGGCGACGTTGAAAAAGCGGATTGAGGAAGCAAGCCAATACGTTTCCTTAGAAAATTTAGCGTTAAGCACGCAATGTGGTTTTGCTTCCACCGAGGAAGGCAATATTTTAACTGAAGAAGAACAGTGGCAAAAAATCAAGCTAGTAATTGAAACAGCCAAGGAAGTATGGGGGAATTAGGATGACAAACTTAGCACATTACGACATCGTTGGATCATTTTTAAGACCAGCGGAATTAAAGCAAGCCCGGGCAGAGTTTAAGGAAGGCAAACTAAGTAAAAATGATTTGCGGGCCCTAGAAGATAAGTTAATTACTGACCTAGTGGCTAAGCAAAAAGAAGTTGGCTTACAGGCGGTAACCGACGGAGAATTTCGGCGCGGCTTTTGGCACTTAGATTTCTTAGAGAACCTAAATGGGGTTGAAGGCTACCACCCTCAGGCTTATAACCAACAGTTCCAGGGAACCAACGCCCCAGCCTACAACGTCCGCGTGGTTGATAAACTCTCCTTTAACTTCGACCACCCCTTCCTTAAGGACTTTAGCTTCTTAAAGGAAGTAGCCGGGCCGGAGGTGTTAGCCAAAGCAACGATTCCTGCCCCAACGATGCTTTACCGCCAAGAGGTCTTAGCTAACGACGGGACTTCAAAGCTAAGTGAAGTCTACCCTGATCTTAATGACTTTTACCATGACTTGGCCAAGACCTACTCGGATGCCATCCAAGCTTTTTACGCACTAGGCTGTCGTTACTTGCAATTTGACGATACCAACTGGGCCTTTTTAGTTGACGAACATAAGCGGGCCGACTTAAAGGCTAAGGGAATTGACCCGGTTGAAGCAACCAAGATTTCCCGGCAAATTATTAACGAAGCCTTAGCTAACAAACCAAGTGACCTAACGGTAACTACCCATGTTTGTCGGGGCAACCACGCTTCTAGCTGGCTTTTCAGCGGTGGCTATGATCAAATTGCCCCTGACTTATTTGCCACCGATTATGATGGCTATTTTCTCGAATTTGATGATGAACGGGCCGGCGGCTTTGCACCATTAAAATACGTTCCAGCTGGCAAGCGAGTTGTCTTAGGCCTAGTTACTAGCAAAAGACCACAGTTAGAAGCGCCGGCTGAGTTAAAGGCCCGGATTAAAGAGGCGAGCCAGTATGTCGATTTAGCTGACCTAGCCCTTAGTACCCAGTGTGGGTTTGCCTCAACCGAAACGGGTAATAAGTTAACCGAAGCTGACCAGTGGGCTAAGTTAAAGCTGGTAGTGTCAACTGCTAAGGAAGTCTGGGGTTAAAGCTTTAGATTATGAAGGGATGTGAGATGATGACGGTGACCAGCAAAAATGGGCTTGCAAAAACCAAGCAACTTTGGCAGGAAAATATTGCAGCGGGCTTAGAACTGCTAATTGTCAACCTAATGCCGACCAAACTAGAAACGGAGTTGCAGTTTTTAAAGCTGCTAGCCAAAACCAAAATTAATTGCCAGGTAACCTTTGCCTACCCAGACAGTCATCATTTCCGCCATGGTGATGGGCCGCTGGTTAAGCAAACCTACCTGCCTTTAAGCCAAGCCCTTAAACAAAATTTTGACGGCGTAATTGTTACCGGCGCGCCGGTCGAACACCTAGCTTTTGAACAAGTGGATTATTGGCATGACTTTTGTCGGTTAGTCGCTTGGGCGCAAGCAACCAATACCTACGCCTTGTTTGAATGTTGGGCTAGCCAGGCCGCCTTAAAGGTCCAGTATGGGATTGAAAAGACTGCCCGAAAGGCAAAACTCTTTGGCATTTACCAGGCAAGAATTCAAGCAGAAACTAACCATTTTTTGAAGGGCTTCGGTTCGGGAGGCCTACTGCGAATGCCGCAGTCACGCCACACTGATTTGAATTTGCCCCCTAAGCTCCCTAAAGACTTACAGCTTTTGGCAAGTTCAAACGAAGTGGAGGCCTTCTTATTAGCCACGAGTGATTTGAAGAACCTCTTTATTACCGGCCACCCCGAGTATGCGACTGAAACGCTAGCAGGCGAGTACCAACGGGATGTCCGTTTGGGTAAAAAGATTAGTCTACCTTCAAATTACTACCGCCAACGTCAGATTGTAAACAGTTGGCAGCCGACCAGTGTGCGTCTGTACACTAACTGGCTACAAGTAATTCAAAAAATCGGATAGAAATGAGGATTTATTATGACTGAAAAACAAGTAACCACCACTAACGATCACTTTGAAACCCTACAAGTTCACGCCGGTCAAGGTTTAGATGAAACAGGTGCCCGGGCCGTACCGATTTACCAAACAACTTCTTACGTCTTTAAGGACGCCAAGCAAGCCGCAGAACGCTTTGCCTTAAAAGACCCAGGCAATATCTATACCCGCTTGACTAACCCCACAACCGAAGTAGTCGATAAGCGGGTGGCCGCCTTAGAAAACGGGAGTGCCGGGATTACCCTTGCTTCTGGGTCAGCAGCAATCACCTACGCCATTTTAAACGTTGCCGGCAGTGGGGATGAAATTGTGGCTGCTAGCACCTTATACGGAGGAACTTACAACCTCTTTAGTGTGACCTTAAAGCGGCTGGGAATCACTACCCACTTTGTGGACCCTGACGACCCAGCTAACTTTGAGGCTAAGATTAATGAGAAGACAAAGGCAATCTACGTGGAAAGTATCGGTAACCCCGGGATTAACCTGGTTGACTTTGAAGCCCTGGGAGAAATCGCCCACAAGCACGGCCTGCTATTCATTGTGGATAACACCTTTGGGACACCATACTTGGTGCGGCCACTAGATCATGGGGCCGACGTGGTGGTTCATTCTGCTACTAAGTTTATTGGTGGCCACGGGACTACGATGGGGGGCGTGGTTGTAGAAAAGGGTGACTTTGATTACCAAGCTAGCGGCCGCTACCCTGGCTTTACAGAACCAAACGAACACTACGAAGGCTTGAAGTTTGCCGACCTCAAGGGAGCAGCCTTTACCACTAAGATTCGGGCGGAAGTTGCCCGTGATACCGGGGCGGCCATCAGTCCCTTCAACTCATTCTTACTGTTACAAGGCTTAGAAACCCTGTCGCTGCGGGTAGAACGCCACGTGGAAAACACCCGCAAATTGATTGCCTTCTTGCAAAGCCGGCCAGAAGTGGCTTGGATTAACTACCCAGAGTTAGCTGATAACAAATACAATGCCCTTGCGCAAAAGTACTTCCCTAAAGGGGTCGGTTCAATTTTTACCTTAGGATTAACGGGGGGCAAGCAAGCTGGCCAGGAATTAATCGATCACTTACGGCTCTTCTCCTTACTAGCCAATGTGGCCGACGCTAAGTCATTGATTATCCACCCAGCTTCAACCACCCACGCACAACTAAGCGAGGAGGAACTAAAGGCGGCCGGGGTTACGCCTGACTTGATTAGAATCTCGGTTGGAATCGAAAATGCTGACGATTTAATCGCCGACTTTGCTCAAGCTTTAGATAAATTATCTGACTAAATTTAAAAAGATTAAAGGCTGTCATTCCAAGGCACGGGGGTGACGGTCTATTTTTGTTTATACTCAAAAAACTATCTTTTAATAAAAATAAGTGATAGAATGAGCATGAGGTGGCAGGATGGAACGAAAGGAATTATTGGCCTATATCGAGCAAAAATATCAAGTCCAAGCCGAATATTTGTGGCAAAAATTTCCCACCTATGCGGTTTTTCGTCAGCAAGCTAACCGAAAGTGGTTTGCACTTGTGATGACTGTGCCGGCTGCGAAGCTGGGCTTAAGTGGGCAGGGAAGCGAAGAGCTACTAAATGTCAAACTAGACCCTGAATTAGTGGGGCTGTTGAAGCAAATGCCGGGCTTTTTACCAGCCTACCACATGAATAAGGCAACCTGGATTTCGATTAGGCTTAAGCAAATCGCAGCTGAACAGATTAAAGACTTACTAGCTCAGAGCTACGATTTGACGCAAAAGTAAGTAGGGTTTTACGTTCGCGCAACTGTTGGGTGATTGACAGAAAGGGTGAGTCAAGTGAGAGTGAAGGCGCGGAAAGTAGGAAACTCTGTAGTGGTAACCATCCTAAAAAGTTTAAGGTAGCGGTAGGCCAACTGTTTATCGCCAGGTTATTAGAAAATAGTGGCGGCAAGATTTTATTTACCCCGATTCCAAGTAAGTGGAAGTTATTAAGGCATGCGGGTAAGCATCCCAAATAAACTTTTATTAAATTGAGGGAAAATAGTTGAACTTTATTAACATAAATAATACAATCGTACGGAAAGGGTATGTTTAGGGGGCAAGGCATAAGAGAGAGGAGTAGGTAGGGATTTATGATTGTTAAAACACGTAAAGTGGGTAATTCCACTGTTTTAACAGTTCCGAAAGATTTCAATATTAAGGTGGCCAAGGAATATAAGCCCAAGTTATTAGCGGATGGTAGTATTTTATTTGCACCGAAAAGCAAGAAGCGCTTAGGAACTGTGCGACCAGAAGACTAAGAAGAAGAGCGTTTAAATTAGGTATTTACATTGGGAAGAGAAGAGTAACAGCCAGGCTAGCAAATTGTTAGTCTGGCTGTTATTTTAGTCTAAGCTGGCAGGTCGCTGGTAGTAATTAAGACGGTTTTGACGTTGACGACTTGCAAGCTCTTAAGCACAAACAGGCCGTGGAAGCGGTGCAAGGCTTCATCGTCATCTAGGTAGTGATAAGGGTAGACGATGATGTTATACAGACCACTAGCCTGGCTAGCAGTGGACTTGAATTTTTGGTGAAAGGGGACAAGGGCCTTGCTAGTGGCTACGACTAAGTCTGCGATGTCATCGGGGCTAACAGGTTGGTCTAAGAGACTGATGTGAAATAAATACTGATTTTGATCATAGACTAAAAGGTCTAACAAGTCGCTGTCTGCCCCTAAGGCTTCCTGGCGTTCAGATTCAGAAACAGGGGTTAGCTTTGTTAGTTTAGCTGACGGAAAGACCGTTTGTAAAAAGCGCAGGCACAAGTCGTCGTGTTGCATCACCTGGTTAAACATTTCCTTGTCGGTGATGTTGATGTTACCCCAGTTTGGTTCTTGGTTGTCAAATTGATTCATGTAAAAAACCTCCGTAATTTTTTTGAAGAAAGATACCCCTCCATATATATGATTCGCAAAAGCGGGCGGAATCAATTCAAAAAAAGAACAAATTTAGATTTTTCTTATCAAAAATTCACATAAAATTAATTTTATTAAAATAATAAGGCTGATATAGGGGGGACTAGATAATTCTTAATTTAAGTAGTAAAACGGGGCTAGTTTGCTAACGTTAGCAAACTAGCCCCGCTTATTTTACCAGCCTAACCAGCCTTTAACTAGAAAGAAGATGACTGGTACAAATAAAGCCGGCAAGAAGTTAAGGGTTTTGATTTCCCGCAGTTTTAAGAGGGAGATACCTGAGGCGGTAATCAAAAAGCCCCCAATAATGGTTAATTCGGTTACAAGTGGGCCACTAAAGAAGGAGGCCGAAAGGAATTTAGCGATTAGGTAAATGCTACCCTGCCAGCAAAATAAGACGGGCGCTCCTAGCAGCATCCCCCAACCAAAACTGGCCCCAAAGATAATCGAGGTGACAAAGTCCAAGGTAGCATTGGTAAACAACATGGTGTAGTCAGCCTTAACCGCAGCCATGACGGGTCCGACAATCGATAAGGCCCCAAAGCAGTAGAGCAAGACCCCGGTGGCTAGGCCCTGGCCGACCTGAGATTGACTGTACTTAGTTACAAGTGCGTTGAAACGTTTATCGATTTGCCACCAGGTTCCTAACAAAGCCCCAATAGCGAGGCTAACGATAAAGAGGACGTGATAATGACTCTTGGGCATTGCGTTGGTCAGATTCTCTAAACCAATTCCAAAAGCGGCTAAGCCCATTGCTAAAAAGAGGACTTGGCGATATTTTTCCTTTAGGCCGCTGCGAAGCAGGCAGCCGATGCTAGTTCCAACTAGGATGGCGCAGGTATTAGTAAGTGTTCCAATCATTTAATCACGTCCTTAAATAGTATTATCCTTAGCGTACACTTTTTATTAAAATTTGGAAAGTTAAATCTAAAAACTTAATCATGGACGTTTTCCGTATTGTGGGCTTTAGCTTTGACGTAGGTTTCCGTTCCGGCGGCGACCGCTTGTTGATAGTAGTCGCACTTGTATTCAATCGTGGCCAGCGTTTCTTCTAACTGAGCCAGTTGGCCTAACACGTCTTGTCGTAACTGCTGAAACATGGCCAATCTTTGTTTAAGGCTAGCGTCCCCTTGATTACACCACACGATAAATTGTTTGATGTCTTTGATTGGCATTCCAGCTTTCTTAATACATTCGATGATGTTAATGGTGGCGAGATTTTCTTCCGAGAAGGCCCGCTTTCCCGCGGCGTCTTTTTTTAAGTTAGGAATCAACCCTTCCTTATCGTAGTAGCGCAGAGTGTAGGTAGACAGGTTAAACATGGCTGCCACCTGACCGATAGTGTAGGTTTTAGCTTGGGTTGTAGTTGGCATTAAATCAAGTCCTTTCAGTAAGTTAATGTCCGCCGGTTAGGTTGGCAATGATGGTCCCACAAACAATCAGTCCCAGTCCTAGTAGCTGCCAGCCAGTAAGGCTTTCCTTAAAAAGAAAGTAGGAAAGCAAGCTGGCAAAGATAATCCCCACGCCCGACCAGGTGGCGTAGGCAATACTTAGCTTAATTCCCCTTAGGCTAAGCGAGAAGAAGTAAAAGCAAGCACAGTAAGCACTGACTGTAATAATAGTGGGCACCAGCCTAGAAAAGCCGGCCGACAGTTTAAGAAAGTTAGTGGCAATTAATTCTAAGCAAATAGCGAGTAGTAAGTAGCAGTAGGCCATAGCAGCACCTCTTTTAAAGTAAGTTAAGCTTAGTTTAGCTAACCAGCACGCTGAAAAGCAAGTTTTTTTGCTGATGTAAAGTAAACCTGACATTAAGTTGTTTATATTTTATGTTATGCTTGTAAGAATAGAAAAATAGGGTTAGCAGCACGAGGCGCTGTTAACCCTATTTGTTATCCAACTGACTAAAGTCCGGTTGCCATAAGTCTTGGTAGGTCAAATGGTGGTCAGCGTATTGGTATTTGAAAATGGAGCAATTTTTGATGCCCCTAATGGGTAGCTGGCTTTGCCCGGTAACCTGGCGGTAGAAGCAAGCGCAGGCGGCGCCGTGGGAGACCACCAAGACATTTTCGCCCGCAGCCGTTGCCATTAAATCTAAAATGGTTGCTTCCATCCGGAGGCCGACTTCGCTTTGACCTTCACCGCCAAAGGTTTTAAAGAAATCTTTGTAAGGTAAAGGTGGATTTAAGGCCTCGTCTTGGACCTCGAAGCGACCAAAATTCCATTCCTTTAAGCCTTTGAGTCGGGTGTAAGGTAAGCTATTATTGGTAACGATTTCTAAGGTATCGCTAGCGCGCTCGGAAGTAGAACAAAAGGCAGCGGTAAGCTTTATTTGCCTGTCATTAAAGTAGGCCCGAGCTAGTTTGGCTTGGTTAATTCCTAAGTCTGTTAGCGGGGAATCACAAAAGCCTTGAATTTTATGCATTTGGTTAAAGAGCGTTTGCCCGTGGCGCATTAGGTAAAGTGTTTTTGTCATGATATTTTCTCCTCCTGGTAAAGCAAGGTTGGTTGGATTAGGTCCTTGAAGGTGAAGTGACCGTCAGCGAAGTCGTAAACGCAAATGGCGCAGTTAGTCATGGGCAAAAATTCGCTGCGTTTGTTGGTAATTCCCCAGTAGAAGTTAATCAAAGCCCCACCGTGAGAGACGGCGAGGATATTTTGGCCACTGGTTTGTTTCATAATATCCGTTAGGGTTTTAACTAGCCGCGCTTCAACTTGACTCTGGCCCTCACCGCCGTAGTACTTGAAGAAATCCCCGTAAGGAGCAGGGGGATTTAAGGCTTCGTCTTGACCTTCAAAACGGCCAAAGCCCCATTCACGCAAGCCCTTTAAGCGGGTGTAAGGAAGGGAGTTGTTAGTGGCAATTTCTAAGGTATCACTAGTTCGTTCAGCGGTTGAACAAAAGGCAGCGTCAAAGTGAATGCCGGCTTCCTTGAAATAGCGACCGGCTGCCTGTGCCTGTTTAATCCCAGCTTCCGTCAACGGTGAGTCGCACCAACCTTGAATTTTGTGCATTTGGTTAAAGAGGGTTTGCCCGTGGCGCATTAAATATAATCTCTTAGTCATTTGAAAGCACCCCGATTTCTTTAAAGCCGTTAAATAGTCCGTCGTCCATAAGGTCAGTGGTAATCAAGTCGGCTGCGGCCTTGGTTTCGGGGCCGGCGTTACCCATGGCAACCCCCAAGTTGCAGTAGGTAAACATCGGGATGTCAATCTTGGCGTCCCCAAAAGCTACGGTTTGTTCCTTAGTGGCATTTAGGAAGGTAAGCAGGTGATCAATGGCGTTAGACTTGGTGATATTTTTAGGGCGGAGGTCACCAAACAAGGCTAACTCGTCCTTGCCGCCCCAAGTTCCTACCTCGAGGTCTGGAAAAGCAGCTTTGGTATCCAAGAAATCCTGGTAGGATTTTAGGGCAAAGCTGATTTTGTTGACGTCACATCGGGTGAGGTCTGCTCCAAGGATTAGGCCGTGTAGCTCGTCTTCAACTTTTAAGTTGCTGGTATCTGCTTGGGGATTCTTACTGTGAATGTAGGCTTGAAAGGCGGGCTTGGCTTTGATTTCAAAGTCAGGACTCCCAAACAGGCCGGCGTTACTTTCAAGGTAGAAGGGCAGGTTACGCTCAGTTAGCCAGGTAACGATGGCTTGTTCAGTCTCAAGAGGTAAGGCCTGGTGAAAGATGACCTGGCCGTCATTTTCAACGTAGTTACCATTGCCACCGATAATCCCGTCAAAGCCGATGGCTAACAGTTCCTTAGGTAACTCAGCCTTACTGCGGCCTGAATTGAGGTAAACCCTGTGACCATTTTGGCGGGCGGTCTTGATGGCCGTAACCGCGCTAGCAGGGAGAGTGCCATCATAACCGAGGATGGTTCCATCAATGTCTAGGAAAATAAGTTTTTGTTCCATAAATAAGTATCCTCTCTCGTTATTTGAAATTGCTTACAGTCTATATTATAATTTATTGGTACAAATTATTCAAATCCTAATAACTAGAGGGGGATTTTAGATGAAAATTGAACACCTAGGCTTATTTGTAGCTGATTTAGAGGCGGCTAAGGATTTTTATACCAAGTATTTTGACGGGCAGGCGGGGCCTAAATACCACAATCCGCGGACAGGCTTTTCCTCTTATTTTATTAACTTGGCGGAAGGGGCGCGGCTAGAACTTTGCCATAAAGCTGACCTACCTCAAGTAGCCACTGAGCGCTTAGGCTTGGCCCACCTGGCTTTTAGTCTAGGGTCTAAGGAAGCTGTTGACGCCAAGGTTAAGGAGCTAAGGGCGGCTGGCTGTGATTTGCTTAGTGGTCCGCGAATTACGGGTGATGGCTATTATGAGGCTGTCGTTACAGATTTAGAGGGCAACTTACTTGAATTAACTATCTAAAAAGAGGCCGGGAAATTTTCCCGACCTCTTTTTGACTAGATTTTATTTAAAACTTAGGCTAAAGCACCCATTGGGTCCCAAGGAGCAAGGACCTTTGGTTCTTCAGTTAGGACTGCTTGTAATTCTGCTGGTAAGAATTTCTTGTTAACAACTACTTGGTAGCAGTATTCGTCCATCCAAGCGTCGCTCATTACGAAGAAACCTTTCGTCCCAACTTTTTCACCCCAAGAGTTTTCAACCTTCCACTTAGTTGGTTTGTCATCAACTAGGTCAACCCCGGTTAGGACCATGGCGTGAGTCATCAGACTTTCGCCGTAATCGAGCCGGTCTGCCTTAGTCATCTGCATGTCAACGTTGAAAAGTTCATCCTTGTGGTAAAGGTTAGTGTCCATGATACCCTTTTGGCGATCTGATTCTTGGCCAACGTCACAACCGAACCAAACACTTTCGCCTGCCTTTAATTGGTCAATGGCAACTTGTTTGAAGGTAGCCATGTCCACGTTTAGGTGCCGCACTTGCCGGCCCCCCACAACGTTACCTAACATTTCCACGGTGTACATGTGGTTGTAAGGCTTGTCAGCAGTTGGGGCGTTGATGATGGAAACGTAGTCGCTAAGGTTCCAACCGATGTATTTAGCAAAGAAGGCCTTAGGAGTTAAGTCGCGGTCGATGTGGTAGTTCTTGTCGCTATCACGGTATTCGAAGTCAAACTTAACTGGTGGTTGTCCGAAGCTGTAGCTAGCCATGCGGTAGACTTCCGCTAGCATTTCTTCTTTGCGCTTAGCAATTTCTGCTTCTGAAGCGTTAGCGGCAACTAACTTTCTAAGTTCCACGGCATCCTTACGCAACTTAAGGTTCAAAGTAGCGTTAAATTCGCGGGAAGCGCTGGAGCTGAAGCTTTCAGGCATAACTGACTTAGGCACGACCCCATATTTTTCGATGATGGCCATGAACATATCCCATTGGCCCCCGTCTTGTTGAGGTGTGGTCATCAACCAAGCTACTTTTCGGTCGCTAGTTGGTAATTGGGCGGTGGCTAGGACATTTTGGTAGAAGTAGTTGGCCTTTTCTAACTTATCCCAAAAGAAAGTGTAGCTTTGGGATAATTCGAAGTCGCCTTCGATTTTGAGCTTATTTTTTATATCGTGACGCATGGTGTTTAAGGCAGCAAACATCCAGCAACGGCCGGATTGTTTTTGGTTGGCCACCTTACCAGTATCAAGGTCGATAGAAAAAACAGGGGCCATGTCAACTTCTGCTTGCCAGTCAGCAGCTGTTTTTAAAATACCATTTTTAGTCACAGCCCGTTCGATTACGGCGTGGGCAGGTTGGGTATTTAAATTAGCTTGAAAGTCGGCTAATTGTTCTGGACTGATTTCTTTTGTCACAAAAAATTCCTCCTTAAAATGAAACAATTAATTTTATTGTAAACTGATTAGAAATCTAAGTAAAGTCTTAACGGGCTTCTAAGACCTCGGGACCAGTTTGCTTACCGACGATGACGGTGTTTACACGGTCTAAGAAAAGTCCATGTTCAACCACCCCAACTTGTTTAATGAGGTAGTCGGCTAGGGCATGGGGATCTTCGATTCTACCGAGGTGGAGGTCAATGATGTAGTTATCGGAGTCGGTTAAGAGTAGGCCACCGTCTGCTTTCTTGCGGAAGCTAGGGTTTAAACCTTTTTCTTCAAAGCGGTCAAAGATGCGCTGGCTCCCATAAGGGATGACTTCAACCGGAAGGGGAAAGGCACCTAGGGTTTCTACCATTTTACTTTCATCGACAATCCACAGGTTTTTCTTAGAGTTAGTGGCCACGATTTTTTCAAATAAGAGGGCGGCCCCACCGCCTTTGATTCCTTGGAAGTCGGCGGAAATTTCGTCGGCCCCATCAATGGTTAAGTCAATGTGGTCAACTTCATCAACCGATTTTAAAGGAATTCCTAGTTCGGTTGCTTGTTTGGCGGTTACGTTAGAGGTCGTAACCCCCACCACGTTTAAACCTTCTTCTTTAACCTTGCGTCCTAGTTCATCCACCATGAATTTGACGGTTGAGCCGGTACCTAGGCCAACAATCATGCCGTCTTTAATCCAGTCGACGGATTTTTGACCAACTAGTTTTTTTAGTTCAGTTTGATTCATTTTTAGTCCCTACTTTCTTAATTAGTTGAAGCGCTCTCTTTTTAGTGAAATTTAAGCCTTGAGCAAGTCGGCGTATTCAGGGTGTTTTTCAAAAAATTTTTTAGTATATGGGCACAGAGGCAAGACCTTTTTGCCTTCTGCCCTAGCATGTTCTAAGAAGTTAACGGTGATTTTACCAGCTAATCCCATGCCCCGGGCATCTTCTGACACCCAGGTATGTTCAACCACATAGGTTTGGTTGGCATCAATCATTGAAAAGCCGATATTAGCCAGGTGGCGACCTTCTTCGTTGGCGTAATCCATTGAATTATCTGTCCAAGTGTACATAAAATCTAACCCCCAATAAAAATATTTAATTTAAGTTAATTATAGCATATTAGCTTGCCTTTTACGTGAAGCCAGCTAAAAAGAATGGTATCATAATAGATAAGTATCGATGAGAGAGGTTAATTCATGAAAAGAGGATTTAAAGTAGTTTCTAAGTACAAAGAGCAAGAGATTAAATTACCAACGCGGGCCACTAAAAATGCCGCCGGTTATGATTTTTATGCCCGGGAAGATTTTGTCTTACCTTCAATTTGGAAGCTGGGCTTTTTAAAAGTGTTACATGCTTTAAGAAAACAAAAAGAAGTCAGTGACGAAGAGTTGTTATTAGGCCAAAAAATTTTAAAGCCCTACCTAGTTCCTACTGGTATCAAGGCTTACATGCAAGCAGACGAATTTTTACTCCTAGCCAACCGCTCAAGTAGTCCCCTAAAGCGGAGCTTGATTTTACCTAATGGGGTCGGCATTGTTGACGCGGATTATTATGATAACAAGGCTAATGAGGGAGAAATTTTCTTCCAGTTATTAAATTTTGGCCTCACAGACCAAGTGATTAAAAAAGGTGAACGGGTCGGGCAGGGCATCTTTATGCCTTACCTCCTAGCCGATGGGGAACAAAGTCCTAGTCAAAAGCGGACTGGGGGCTTTGGTTCTTCCGGCCGTTAAAAAGAAGGTGAACTTGTGGCGAAAACCAAAACAAAGTATGTCTGCCAGGAATGTGGTTACAGCTCCCCACGGTATTTGGGTCGCTGTCCTAACTGTGGGGCTTGGAACAGCCTGGTAGAAGAAATCGAAGAAAAGACTAGTCCCAAGGCAGCTGCGAATGCGCGGGTGACCATCAGTGGTACCAAGGTTAGCCCGCAATTAATCGAGCAAGTTAGCATTGAAAAAACACCCCGCATCAAAACCAACCTAAAAGAACTAAACCGGGTGTTAGGCGGGGGGATTGTCCCTGGCTCCTTGGTTTTGATTGGGGGGGACCCGGGAATTGGTAAATCCACCCTGTTGTTGCAGGTTTCGGGTCAATTAGCTGACTTAAAGAGCCGGGTCTTATACGTTTCTGGTGAAGAAAGTGCCAGTCAAATTAAGATGCGGGCGGACCGGCTAGGGGTTGGCGGTAGCGAATTTTACCTCTACCCCGAAACAGATATGGGGGCGGTTCGTCAAAGCATCAGTGATTTGAAACCAGATTATGTCATTATTGACTCGGTTCAAACCATGCAAGAACCAGAAATGACTTCGGCTGTCGGCAGCGTTGCCCAAATTAGGGAAGTAACCGCCGATTTGATGCAGTTAGCCAAGACCAACGGCATTACCATCTTCATTGTTGGCCACGTAACTAAGGGGGGCGCCATTGCTGGGCCCAAGATCTTAGAGCACATGGTTGATACCGTCCTTTACTTTGAAGGGGATAAGCAAAGGACCTTTCGGATTTTGCGGGCCGTCAAAAACCGCTTTGGCTCCACCAATGAAATTGGGATTTTTGAGATGCGGGAAGGGGGCTTATATGAGGTCGCTAACCCGTCAGAAATTTTTTTGGAAGAACGGCTGCAAGGTGCAACTGGGTCGGCAGTGGTGGCTTCACTTGAAGGAACCCGCCCAATTTTGGTTGAACTCCAAGCCCTGGTAACCCCGACTGCCTTTGGGAATGCTAAGCGGACCACGACCGGTCTTGACCATAACCGGGTTTCGTTGATTATGGCCGTTTTAGAAAAGCGGGCCGGCTTGTTATTACAAAATCAGGATGCCTACCTAAAGGCCGCGGGGGGCGTTAAGCTAGACGAACCTGCGATTGACTTAGCGATTGCAGTTAGTTTGGTGTCCTCTTACCGGGATAAGGAAACCCGGGCGAGCGACTGCTTTATCGGTGAGTTAGGCTTAACCGGCGAAGTCCGGACGGTAACTAGGATTGAACAACGGGTGGCAGAAGCCGCTAAGCTAGGCTTTAAGCGGGTAATTGTCCCTAAAAATAACCTGGATGGCTGGGATTTTCCGGCTGGGATTCAAGTTTTAGGGGTGACGACTTTAAACGAAGCGCTCCACATTGCCTTTGACTAGGAATATTTTGATGAAAGGAATTGTTAACAATATGCGCAAGAGATTAATCAAGATTGTCTTTGCCATTTTAGGGATTGGGATAGGCTATTCCTTTTTTCCCTGGGCATGGCGTTTAGCTAATTTTAACCAGCCTTGGTTGGTTAATCCAATTATGAATATGTTTTTAGGGTTAGTAATCATGTCTTTTTTAGGTCTACTACTATCTAACCCTTTGGAAGCTTTAATTAAAAAGATTGAAAGTAGCCTCCTCCATCAAAAGCCGGAAGTTTTAATTACAGAGGGAATTTCAATGATTGTCGGCTTAGTGATTGCTGCCTTGATTTCAACTCTATTCTCGCATTCGCAATTATTCTTCTTTAATACCATTTTACCGGTTGTGTTGATGATTATTTTCGGCTACCTGGGCTTTATTGTGGGGAAGATGCGCTTCAGCGATTTACCTAAGCTTTTTGCCCTTAAGAAAAAGGCCGAAAGTGAAGTGGTGAAAGCTACTCCTGAAGAAGAGGTGCTGGAACGTAAAGTTGGCGAAAACTTTTATAAGTATAAGTTATTAGACACCAATATTTTAATTGATGGTCGGATCTATGATTTAGCCAAGACGGGCTTTTTAGAAGGAACTCTGATTGTACCTAACTTCGTCTTATACGAATTGCAATACATCGCCGATTCTGGTGACAGCATCAAGCGAGTGCGGGGCAGACGGGGCTTAGACATCCTAAATAAACTGCGGACCGAAAAGTTAGTTCCGGTTGAAATGTATGAAGGCGACTTTGAAGATATTCAAGAAGTCGATACCAAACTAATCAAGCTGGCTAAGTTGTTGGATGCAGAAATCATTACCAACGACTATAACCTTAATAAGGTTAGCGAGTTTCAAAATGTGCGGGTCCTAAATGTTAACGCCCTAGCTAAGTCCTTAAAGCCCCGGGTAATTCCTGGTGAAAAACTTAATGTAATGGTAATTAAAAATGGGACTGAGCGCCAACAAGGGGTCGCTTATCTAGACGACGGGACCATGATTGTGGTTGAAGATGGGCGCTACTTCATGAATAAGACGATTGAAGTTGAAGTAACGAGTGCCATCCAAACCGATGCCGGCCGGATGATTTTTGCCAAGCCTGCTCATTCCCGGCGGGAAATTAAAGAAAAGAACTAAAAAAATAAGCTCATCAAAATTGATGGGCTTATTTTTTAAGTGCCTATTGCAGTTTAAAGTAGGCGACCGTTTTTTGGAGGTTAGCAGCCGTTTGTTCGTTTTGCTTAGCCACTTGTTTTAATTCCTCAACCTTATTGGTGATGTCCATGGCACTTTCGGTGACTTGGGTGATGCCCTTGGCACTCTCATCGGTCGCGGTATTAACAGCCTGGGTTGATTGGGCAATGGCATCTAACTTTTGATCTAAGCCCTGACTGCTTTGGGCGAAGTCTTTGAGAAGGGCCCCGAGGGTTTCGGCTTGACCCTGGTAATCCTTGGCAATAGCTAATAATTGGTTGTAACCAGTAGTTACCGTTTCGTTTAAGAAATCACCGACGTGTTTAGCCTCACCGCTTAATTCGGTTACAACCTGAATGACTTGGGCAGAAACCGAGCTGATTTCGTTAGCTACTTCGCTTGATTGGCTAGCTAGTTTACCAATTTCTTGGGCGACCACTGAGAAACCTTTACCGGCTTCACCAGAGCGGGCCGCTTCGATAGCAGCATTTAGTGACAGTAAGTTAGTCTGTTGGGCAATGGCAATAATTTGGCTGGTTAGCTGTTTAACCTGTTCAACCGCTTGGGCCCCAGCAATTTTAGCGTTAAGCTTAGCGGTAATTGCGGCCACTTCGTTTGTAGCGCTAGCTTGCTTTTGACTGGATTCTTGGTAAATGGTTTCGGCTTTTTCGATGGTAGCCTGGCTATCCTTAAAGCCAGCGTCAGCCCGACTAGCAATGTCTTGGGTGGTAGCCTTAATTTCTTGGATTGAGTCGTTGATTTCACTCATTGAGGCAGTAGTTTCTTCCATCGAGGCCGACATTTCTTCCATCGAAGCGGAAACGTCGGCAATTCCAGCTTGGACGCCGGTAATATTAGTAACCATTTGCTTGGAGGCACCATCTACTGAGGTAGCTCCAGCGGTGATATTTTTCATGACTTGTTGGAGGTTGTCTAATAAGTCGTTAATATGGTTAGCCATCGTTTCAAATTCATCGTGTGATTTAATATCTAAGCGCTTGGTTAAATCGCCATCAGTGTGGGCCAGGTCGTAGATGCTTTGGTCGATATTGCGGATGAATTTTTGAAGTAGTGACAAGCCAAAATTAAGAAACAGGGTGGAAATAACTAAGCAGATAAGGCTAACCGCTATTAAGAAGAGGGCCTTTTGCTTAAGCATGGCCATGGCTTCGTCGGCCCCAAAGTCAACCCCGATAACGGCAATCACCTGCCCGGATTTATCCATGATGGGACGGTAGGCGGTAACTAGGTAGCCGTCGGCCGTTTTTTGAATTTGTGGGGTGGAGCTAACTTGACCGGAGAAGGCTTTGGCAACTAAGACTGGGTCGCTAGTAAAATTGCTCCCGATTGCAGCCGGGTCGGTCTTATCGCCATCGACTTGGAAAACGTAGTGGCCGTTAGCCTTAATGATGGTGTAGGCATATTTGATGTCGCTACCGGCAATAATTCGTTGTAAGCCGGCCCTAATCCGGCGGTAGGCAGCCTTGTCTTGGTGAGCGAGGGTAACTTTTTTGATGTCGGCCGGATTTAAACTCTCAGCCGCGGTCTTGGCTGCCAATTTTCCCTGGGATACCCCTAAATCCGTAACGGTTGTTTTGAGGGAAGTTAGGGAACTGAGGCTAAAAATAAGGCAGATAATAAAGACTAAGACGACAAAGGGAACTAATAACTTAGTCTTGATACTTTTGCCGAATGTAAAACGAACGTGCACATTAATCACAACTTTCTGTATGGAATGGTTTACTAACTGAAACTTGAAAGCAAAAAAGAGCATAAAAATTCTCTATTCTCTTGATAT
>NZ_AYYP01000055.1 GCF_001436215.1 Ligilactobacillus agilis DSM 20509 | reverse complement strand
TGGTGAAAAGACAGCTTTAAACGGACGTGAATTGGATATGCTGGTTTCGGTGGGAGAAGTAATCTCAACGGCAGTCTTTACCCAAATGCTCAAGCAAAATGGCTACAAGGCCACGGCTCTAACCGGTCCGGATGCTGGTTTTAGGACTAACAATGACTACCAAAATGCCAAGGTAATTGACGTGCAGACGGACAAGATTATGGCGGCCTTTGAAGAAGTAGACATTGTAGTTGTGGCTGGTTTCCAGGGCCTATCAAAGGAAGGGCACGTTACGACTTTGGGTCGGGGTGG
>NZ_AYYP01000054.1 GCF_001436215.1 Ligilactobacillus agilis DSM 20509 | reverse complement strand
TTCCACACTTCTAACAAGAAAATTTGGGATTATGTGAACCAATTTGCAGATTTCAACCGCTACACTAACTCACCCGTAGCTAACTACAATGGTGAAATCTACAATCTACCATTTAACATGAATACCTTCAATAAGCTTTGGGGTGTGGTAACACCAGCTGAAGCCCAAGCTAAGATTGAAGAACAACGCTCAATCCTAGGCGACAAGCGCCCAGAAAACTTAGAAGAACAAGCGATTTCCTTGATTGGAACGGATATTTATGAAAAGTTAATCAAGGGTTATACCGAAAAGCAATGGGGACACAAAGCAACTGATTTACCAGCCTTTATCAT
>NZ_AYYP01000053.1 GCF_001436215.1 Ligilactobacillus agilis DSM 20509 | reverse complement strand
TTTTGTGATTTTACGGCCTTTTTTTACCAATAACGTCCAATTATGGAGTGCTTACGCTGGAGCAAAAGCTAACGCAATCTGGTACAGCTTAATCCAAACGGCGAAATTGAATGGACTAGATGTCACTAAATATCTCAACTATATCTTTTCATTACTAGAACAGCGAAAAGAGGTTGATGTTGAGGCTTATTTGCCATGGAATTCCGAAGTCAAAGAAAGCTGCGTCGTCGCAAACTAAAAGACCGTAAATTCACATTTTGATTGTGGTTTTATGGTCTTTTTTTGCCAATAACGTCCAATTATGGAGTGCTTACT
>NZ_AYYP01000052.1 GCF_001436215.1 Ligilactobacillus agilis DSM 20509 | reverse complement strand
TCACGGATTAACACAGCTGCAGACGATGCTGCTGGTTTAGCAATCTCAAACAAGATGACTGCTCAAATCAGTGGGATGAAGCAAGCACGCTCAAACGCTCAAGATGGGATTTCCCTTCTTCAAACAGCAGAAGGTGCGCTTGAAGAAACTCAAAAGATGTTAAACCGGATGCGTGACCTTTCCCTTCAAGCATCAAACGGAACATTACAATCAGAAGACCGTCAAGAAATCGCTTTGGAAATGAA
>NZ_AYYP01000051.1 GCF_001436215.1 Ligilactobacillus agilis DSM 20509 | reverse complement strand
TCAACACTTAACTTATTGGCTGCCAGTAAGTTAAACACTTCGTCTGCCGTAACATCACTTGTCGCAATGCTAAATTGAGTTAACCCTACCTGGTGGGCTACCCCTGTTACCGTCCGGTAATGACTGATTGAGAGGTTCCTATTGGAAATCAAGGTCCCTAATTCATTAACCCCATCCCAAGTTGACCTAATTCTTAGTGGTAGGTGGGCTTGTTGGGCTACTTCTAC
>NZ_AYYP01000050.1 GCF_001436215.1 Ligilactobacillus agilis DSM 20509 | reverse complement strand
AATTGATAAAAAGCCCAGGATTTATTTTGATTACGTAAGACTTTGGGTAAATCAGTACGTTCAAAAGAAACACCTGTTAAGTCTTCTAAAACAAATAAGGTGTTAGCACCAAATTTTTGGACCAGTGTCTTAGACAATCGATGGTTAACATCGGTCATCCAACGGTTCTCTCGTCCGGATAATTTCTTTAAACGCCGTTTAGCTGATTTAGTGCCTTTAGCTTGTAATTTTGCCCGTAACTTTTGATACTTAGCTCGTTTACGCATCACTGTCTTACCGTCAAAGAAGGCGGTTTGACCTTGTTCGTCATAAGTAGTAGCTAAAAAGCGTAAACCACGGTCAATACCAACCACGTGTTTTACAATTTGGTTATCAAAATCAGCTACCGTTTTAGTAGCTGAAATGTGTAAATACCACTTA
>NZ_AYYP01000049.1 GCF_001436215.1 Ligilactobacillus agilis DSM 20509 | reverse complement strand
TTAGAACAAGCAGGGCAAATGTCAGCTGTGGAAAAATATAATCTCAGAATGAATATTACTAAAGATAAAGATGGGAAACATAAAAATCCTAAACATCGTTCATGGTATCGTAAAGGTTCAATGAATTTTCTACGGAATAATAACTCATTTAGGACAATTACTTCACAAAAATTGCCTAATGGCAATACCAAATTGGTTTCACCACACCATTTAAATGTAGCCGATTTTGGAGAAATAATGGTATTTGAGAATTTAAA
>NZ_AYYP01000005.1 GCF_001436215.1 Ligilactobacillus agilis DSM 20509 | reverse complement strand
TGTATCTTACTCTGAAGGGGGTTTTTGCATTGTCAGGAAGAACAAATTTTACGTGGGAACAACGTATCGAAGCCGTTGAGATGTATTTATCTGGAAATTATTCCTACACCGAAGTAGCTAGAAAGTTTGGGACTGTAGTTCGTACATTGGAATTTTGGATTAGTTCTTACAAAAATAATGGTATAGATGGGTTAAAAGAATCACATACATGGAGAAAATATCCTTTAGAACTAAAACATGCAGCTATTAACGATTATTTATCAGGAAAATTTTCATTATTAGAATGCTGTGACAAATACAATATTTCTTCGACGTCTGTACTACGGAGGTGGATTTCTCAGTATAATAGTGGTAAAGAAATCAAAGCCACTAACGGAGGATCTACGCGAATGAAAGCTGGACGTAAAACAACATTTGAAGAACGGATTGAAATCGCCTTATATGCCATTGAACATGATAAGAATTATTCCGCTACAGCCAAGAAGTATAACGTTTCTTACCAACAAGTATATAACTGGGTTAAGAAATATCTCGCTAAAGGGAAAAATGGACTCAAGGATAATCGTGGTAAACAGCTTGAGAAGCGTGATTTATCCGAATTAACTGATTCCAAAAAGATAGAATTGGAGCTTCGTGAAGCCAAAGCTAAAATTCAACGCTTAGAAGTGGAGAATGCCCTCTTAAAAAAATTAGACGAAATAGAGAGGAGGTTGATGAAGTAAGACAGGAATACAGATTTAGGGCGATTGAAGAGTTTAGTAAGAATGATGAAAAGCCAATGTCTGTGAGCTTACTATGCAGAATATTAAAAGTATCCCGTTCGGGATACTATAAATGGAAGGTAGCGTCTAAAACGACTCGACAAAAAGATAACGAACTGATTTCCGAAATTATTCACGGTGAATTTCATAAAAGTGGAGATAAAGCTGGTTATCGTAAGATTACCATGATTTTAAAGCGAGAATACGGTATCTATTGTAATCATAAGCGCGTACGGCGATTAATGCGTTCCATGAATCTTAGATCAATAATTCGGCGTAAACGTACAGGTTGTACAGTGGTCAAAGGCGATGAATTTGAGGAAAATATTTTGAATCGTAACTTCTACGCCGATAAACCTAATGAAAAATGGGTGACAGATGTCACTTTCTTAAAGTATGGGGAAAATAAAGAGTATAAGGCTTATTTTAGCGCTATAAAGGATTTATGCGGAGGACAAATAATAAGTTGGGTTGTAAGTAAAACTAACGATAATCCATTAGTTATGAAGACTCTTCACCAAGCTTTAGATAAAAATCCAGGGGCAACACCAATTCTGCATAGCGACCGTGGTTTTCAGTACACATCAAAGGAATATGCCCGTGAGGTAGCTAAAGCGGGGATAACTCGTAGCATGTCGCGAGTTGGTAGATGTATTGATAACGCACCTATGGAAAGTTTCTGGAGCCACTTTAAAGATGAGTATTACTACGACAAGACTTTCGCAACTTACGAAGACTTAGTAGCTGGTATTAACGACTATGTTACTTACTACAACACTAAGCGTTATCA
>NZ_AYYP01000048.1 GCF_001436215.1 Ligilactobacillus agilis DSM 20509 | reverse complement strand
CCGTAACTTTTGATACTTAGCTCGTTTACGCATCACTGTCTTACCGTCAAAGAAGGAAGTTTGACCTTGTTCGTCATAAGTAGTAGCTAAAAAGCGTAAACCACGATCAATGCCAACAACGTGTTTTACAGTTTGGTTATCAAAATCAGCTACAGTTTTAGTAGCCGAGATATGTAAATACCACTTACCACCAGTTTTAAGTAATTTAGCTAAGCCAAACTTCCAAGT
>NZ_AYYP01000047.1:53351-57061 GCF_001436215.1 Ligilactobacillus agilis DSM 20509 | reverse complement strand
GATTGTGGTTTTATGGTCTTTTTTTGCCAATAACGTCCAATTATGGAGTGCTTACTACAAAACGCCCCCCAATCTCATTATAGATATGAGATTGGGGGGCGTTTTTTGGATTCTATACTTTTTTATGTCTTATTTTATTAATTTTTATTCTGTTTTCTGCAGTAACTAAGCTATTACTCTCTATAGATTGATTCAATACTACTCCAGCACCTATAACACAATTATCACCGATAGTTACACCTTTTAAAATAACCACATTACTGCCTATCCAACAGTTATTGCCAATTTTTACAGGCTCGTACGTATATCCTTGTCCGTAAACTGGTATATCTGCTAAATTAAATCTGTGATTATGATCGAATATTCTAACATTTTCTCCAAAAATTGTATTATTACCTATCTCTATTGAATCGAAACATGTTATTGAACAATGTCTATTAAAAAATACTCCATCTCCAATTTTAATATATCTTCTCTTAGTGCCAGTATTATTAAATCTAATTGCAAAACCAGCTCTACTAACAAAATTCTTACCATAACTTATTCTCTTACCATAGCAAATTTTGGTGTAGAATTTTCTTATTCTTGTTCCTAACCTATCAACTATTTTTTCAAGTCGATAGTTCTCAGCCTTAGCTCTAATTTTATTAGTTACTCCCGATATACCCTCGGAATTAGCAATTTTAATTAACTTCTGAATTTTACTCAAAATAATCACCTAAATATAAGACTTAGTATATACTTTTTTTGGCCTGTTAATACTATTCCAATTATATAAATAAAAGTAATATAAACTATCTTTAGAAAACACGATACATACATATTTCTTCCAATTTTTTCTGGATAAATAAGTACTGCTATGACTAAAATCATCCCTATTATAATGTATGGTAATATTTCCTTAATAAATTTAACAAATTTATTTTTAAAAGCAAATGAAACTAAAAAGAAATAACTAATTATAAAATTCACTATAAAAGATATGGATACCCATAATGCTAAAGCATAAATGGTTCTACCACTAAAAATACCAATTAAAATCGAAACAACAGTGACTGCTGTATTTATACATCCCTGTACAAACATTAACTTAGTATTTCCAAGCGCTTGAAACGCTGCCCCAGCACTGGAACTCATCATTTGTGTAGCAATTGAGATAGCTAATAACTTAAAACAGATAATTGAATTACTCCAATTACTACCATACATAATCCCTATAATTTCTGGTGCAGCAAAAATACATACTGCTTCTGCCCAAACACCAACAGCCATTAATAGTTTTAAAATATTCATATATTTTTGATAAAGAACATCTTTATTATCTTGATAGTCAGATAAAATTGGATGCAATACAGGAGTAATCACCCCAGCTAAATTACTTACTGGGTACTGCATCAAAGTATATGCTTTATTATAATAACCTAACTGTGTACTTCCTATAAAACGTCCAGCTAATAGATTGTCCAAATTTCTTGAAAAATAATTGAGTAGATTAAACAAAAATTGAAACCCTGAATATGAAGCAACTTTCCTTACAGCTGAGTTATTATACCTTAATTTAAACTTTGGTTTAGTTGTTAAATAGTTCCATAAGTAGGTAAAAAATGCTGATGAAATTGCTTGAAATACTAACGCATAGTATCTAGCACCAAAAAATGCTAATATAATGGTAATTACAACAGAGACTAAATAGACGACTAAAGTTCTAACTGCAATTGCAACAAATTTCTTCTCACGGTTCAAAATTCCATTAGGAACCATATTCAAAGTATTGAATAACAGTGACAAGCTTAGTAATTGTCCTACTTTAATATAAACATTACTTTTATAGAAACTTGCAATCCCATATGAAGCAAAAAAGAAAATAATCGTCAAAATTACTCCAAGATAAACAGAAAATGTATATATTTGATTAATATCTTCTTTTGTTAGATTTTTTCTTTGAATGATAGCGGTTCCTAATCCCATATCTGAAAAAATAGCAAAAAATGTAGTAAAGACTGTTACAACAGCTACAATTCCATAATCATGTGGGGTCAATAATCTAGCTAAAACTACCTCAACAACAATTGAAAGTAAGACCTTAGAGTACTTGCCAATTGCATTAATCATAGCAGCCTTTTTTATTGAATAACCTTCTGGTTGCATATAAAAATCCTTTCAATTATGTTAGTCAGTAAACTTACTAATAAGATTATACTCTCTATTCAGTAAAGACCAATATACATCATTCTGATTCATTTCAACATTATCCTTAGCTAACCCATTTTCTGCAGCACCTGGTAATTCAATACGTACCCTATCTACTTTAGAATCACATAATACAACAGGTACTCTTCCAGTCAATTCAACGGTCTTAAGCCATAAATCATCAACTGATATATACTTGTTAATTTCATTTAGATTTAGCAACTTAGATAAGTCTAACAAATGAGGTGGATAGAGAACACCACCCACACCCGTAGCCAATAAACTGAGTGATGGTCTAAAAGACTCTTCAGTTAGGCACCAAGTATTATATGATAAAAAATCTCCATTTTCTGCTCTAATTTTTCTTACTCTCCCAGCTGTAATAGCTTGTGGAAATTTATTATAAGTTCTATATAACTCCTCAACAAGGTATTTACTATATAGACAGTCATCATCTGTAGTTATAATAATATCATTAGGAAATTCCTTCATAGCATGATAATACTTCTTATGTGGTCGTAAATCATCCCTAACATACCTTATCTCTAGACCGTATTCTTGTAATCTCAGAACTTTTTTAGGAAGATATTTCTTATCAGATTCAACTAAATATATAATAACTTTATCTGGTTTCATAGTTTGCATTAAAAGTGTCTTTATACATAAATCCAAAGTTGCAAAACGTTTATGATAGCTCGTCAGTGATACTATTATCCTTTCTTCTCTTTTTTTCTCCGTTTCAATCCCAATTTTTTTTATTTTTTTACTATTAACTAAAAGAATCTTTATAGTATATTTTAACTTACGATTATAACCTCTGATAAAGGATATAAATTTTCTAATAAAAAGCA
The DNA here is from genome assembly GCF_001436215.1 of Ligilactobacillus agilis DSM 20509. Classification (GTDB taxonomy): domain Bacteria; phylum Bacillota; class Bacilli; order Lactobacillales; family Lactobacillaceae; genus Ligilactobacillus; species Ligilactobacillus agilis. The sequence goes on along the minus strand of NZ_AYYP01000047.1, from coordinate 54,020 downwards.
TCACTTTTTTTCCTTCAATCATATCTGTTCCACCTTGTAATATTTTTTAACCTCACCTTTTTTTGATTATCTCCTACTTATAAGGATACTCGAAAATAAAAACTATAACTTCTAAGAGATATACAAAATACCATTAAAAATAAGTCTATATTAAGTTAATTAATTATAAGATTTGGAATCATTAATAATTATAAAGTTTCAAATTCCTTTTCCACAGTCACCAAGGCTGCCATGATTACTTGATCCATGTTGTAATATCGGTATTGACCTAAGCGCCCACCGAAAATTACGTTCTTAGCTTCCCTATCAGCTAATTCCTTGTAACTAGTATAAAGGGCATTGTTTTCCTTATTGTTAACTGGATAGTATGGTTCATCACCCCGTTGCCAGTTAGCTGGGTATTCCCGGGTAATAACCGTCTTGCCCTTTTCACCCTTACCAAATTCAAAGTGTTTATGTTCAATAATCCGAGTAAATGGTGTTTCTGCATCCGTATAGTTAACTACAGCGTTACCTTGGTAATTATCTTCATCTAAAACTTCTGTTTCAAAGCGGAGACTCCGGTATTCTAGTTCACCTAACTTGTAATCGAAGAATTGATCAATCATTCCCGTGAAGACCACTTTATCATAGTCATTCAAGTATGTTTCTTTCTTAGCGAAGAAATCG
>NZ_AYYP01000047.1:23353-53341 GCF_001436215.1 Ligilactobacillus agilis DSM 20509 | reverse complement strand
ACCGAAATATTCTCATGGGCTAACATTTTTTCTACAATTTGGGTATAACCACCAACCGGAATTCCTTGGAAATCATCATTAAAGTAGTTATTGTCGTAAGTGAACCGCACTGGTAAGCGCCGGATGATAAAGGCTGGTAAATCAGTTGCTTTGTGTCCCCATTGCTTTTCGGTATAACCCTTGATTAACTTTTCATAAATATCCGTTCCAATCAAGGAAATCGCTTGTTCTTCTAAGTTTTCTGGGCGCTTGTCGCCTAGGATTGAGCGTTGTTCTTCAATCTTAGCTTGGGCTTCAGCTGGTGTTACCACACCCCAAAGCTTATTGAAGGTATTCATGTTAAATGGTAGATTGTAGATTTCACCATTGTAGTTAGCTACGGGTGAGTTAGTGTAGCGGTTGAAATCTGCAAATTGGTTCACATAATCCCAAATTTTCTTGTTAGAAGTGTGGAAAATGTGGGCACCATATTGGTGAACTTGAATCCCATTAACTTCCTTCGTATAGATATTACCTGCGATGTGATCACGTTTTTCAATCACCTTAACTTCATGGCCACGTTTAGCGGCTTCATATGCAAAGGTCGCACCAAAGAGACCTGCACCTACTACTAAGTATTTAGACATTAATTCAACCTCCTATTATTAAAAAATTAGGCTTTTTCACACAATAGAATTAGTATATTATCCATTCTTAAAAGAATTAGCGCTAATACTATTTTTTGCTTCAAGATTCGCAATTTTGAAATATTAGAAAAATGTAAAACATCTTGCAAAGCAGCTTCAGTCAATAGTTGACGAAACTCCAGCTTTTTTTGTTTCTTATTATTGAGATTGTGAGGGTTGAATATCTCACTTTTCATTATTATTGTCAATAACCGAATACATTCATTTACATAACATAAAAAAAGATAACTATCTTTATATAAATTTATACTTTCCAATGCTTTTTTTCTTTCTTTAATAACATTTAAAAATACATCAGCAGTTCCTTTCTTATACGTATCGAAATATTCACTCATATGATCATATCGATAATTGTATAATGGTTCATCTATATATGTTATTTTTTCTGCATAATAGAAAGCATACATATTGAATATATTATCTTGCATTCTTCGTAAATTTTCTTTAAAATTTAAAGAATTTGCATCTAATAATTTTTTTCTATAAATTTTACCCCATGGAACTCCTATAGCTGTAATTGCAAAATTAGTATCTTGTGCATATTCAGGGTACATCAATTGGATAAATAGTTCTTTTTTTTGATTTATAGTGCTAAAATTTCTATCACCATTAAAGAAGTGTACCTCTTCCCGTGAAGAATTGGTAAAGGCATTGCAAGAAGAAGCAACAATATCAACTCTAGATGATGTGTGCTGAAGTAATTTTTCAATTATATTATTTTCTAGATAGTCATCTGGATCTACAAACATTATCCATTCACCGATAGCCATTTTCAATCCAGCATTTCTTGCAGTAGAAACCCCACCATTATCCTTCTCAATAACTTTGATTCTTGAATCTTGAGTCTCTAAGTATTTACACACACTTAAACTATTATCATTTGAACCATCATCAACTAAAATTATTTCAATTTCTTTATATGTTTGATTAATTATTGATAATACACATTTTTTTAAAAAAGTTTCCGCATTATACACAGGTACGATGATTGAAACTTTTATCCTCTTTTCCATTAACAGTTCTCCTTAGACTTTTACACGTATCCGCAACAAAAAATATTTTAATAAAATCCACGAAACTATACACCATAAGAATGACGTATTAAATATCATTTCGTAGAATTTATTTGAAAAGAAAGAGAATAGGATAATATAAGCTAAATAGGAATAAAATATTACATTTAAGTCTATATTTCCTTTTTTATCAGCTTTTAAGAAATTCTTATAAAAAATTTGACAAAAAACTGCCATAAATGCAGTATAGTAAACTACACCTACTAATCCTGAGTCGTACACAAAGGGATAAAAAATAGTCCCAACATTACCCAACGCATAATGCCCATAGTATCGAAATGGTATATCAAAACTATGTATCCAGGCCGGCTGATTAAACATGCTACCTAGACTATTAACTATCGAATATAATGTTAATGACTCCGTAAGAGGATGTCCAAAATCCCCCGAAACTATAAAAGTATCTAAATTTTTCAATTCTGCAGATAGATACACCGCAATATAATCATTATACTTTAAAAAATCCATTTGTCTTCCTAACAACTCACCAAGCTGTGTAAAACTAGCTATAATACATCCCAATATGACTATTACTTTTAAAATATCTTTAAATGGTATAACTTTTATACTCTTATTCTTATAAACCTTCAATGCCATATATTGTACTATAGCTGCAATAATAATTTGTATTCCGTCACCTCTCCCTCCTAATAAGAAACCATTGATTATCGCCAAGATTATACATACTATTTCTAGAGCTCTATTTTTTTTACTCTTATATACAATCCCATTTAGATACAAGTATGTGACAATGTAACCACTAGATAATGCTATCCTTCTTATTAATTTTATTATTCCAGGTAGAGGTATTGCATCATCACCACTAGCTGTCGAGCTCCTATACATAAACATTGCATCTGATAAATTCAATCCATAATTTTTTAATAAGAATAGAACAGTAAGTAATAATGAAATTAACTGCACTATTATTAGCACTATTACTTTCCAACCTTCTACTTTTGAATTTATATCTGACATACTATTTCTTTTGAATTTTGCTTTCTTTAAGTATATTGGATTAAAAAGTATATAATCATATATACTACTTGTTAAATACGAAAAGACTACAAAAATTAATAATCCTAATATAATAGCAACTATGGTCATATTTGATATATGCAAATTCCATTTATCTACATACCAAAATGCATAAATAACTCCTGGTATGAAACAACCAACAAACATAATTTGTGGCGATAGGAACTTCAGTATATTTCCATTTCTATTTGAAAATACGCACATAATAAGAAACAATGCTAACATCACTATTAACAAAATTATTAATTGCTTAATAAGTATCACTTCTTCCCAAAACTGACTAAGAAAATACTAACTATTAATTTTTTTCCCCGGTCCATATTCTTTATTTAAGCCCAGATTTCCCTGAAGCCCATCGTTTATTGCTATCCTACACATCTTTCTATGTGCTTTACTCCTATTTCTTGCAAACTTTGCAAGTATACTTACCCTCTTCAAATACATTTTTATTATTGCACCAACTAAAACTGGTTTAGAATAATGTGTTTTCACTAAATCAATCCAGTTTCTTGTGTCATAATAATCTTTCCAAGAAGATCTTCTGTCACTTTCAACATCATGATACATAATACTTGATGGTATACAGAAAATATCTCCTTCTTCATTTAATCTGATAGAATATTCTGAGTCATCAAAATAAATAAAATATTCTTCCTTAATATTTCCTATTTTCTTCGCAACTTCTTTATTTATACATGCACCAACAAAAGTTAATATGTCAACTTTGAAAAAACTATTTTTATACAATTTTTCTGGCAATCCTTTGAACTTTATACCAAAAATATCCTTCTTAATAATACATCTATGCATATATTCATGAATGCCATTATTATATATTGCAGTACATAGGGCTGCTATCCTTTTACCTAACAATGCCTTCTCAGTTTTTTCTAATTCATAAAACATATTTTTATCAGGCATAGCATCATCATCTGCTAAAAATATATAGTCGCAATCTAAGTCATAACACTGTTTCATTCCTAGCGCAAAACCACCTGCACCGCCAAGATTTTTCTTTGAATTGATAACAATCTTACTAACTCCATCTATATATATTTTTTTCCACTCGTCTAAGTAGTCTGCCGTCCCATCAGTACTAGCGTTATCTACAACAACAATATATTGTGGTAATTTAGTTTGACTAGCATATTTTTCAAGTGCTATTTTTAAACTATTCAGTCTATTAAATGTAACTAAAACTACTGCTATCTTCATTTACTAATCATCCTCTGTCAAATTTTCTAAGAAAATCTATGATATCTACGTATGGTAAAGAAATTTTAAATACACTTCTTAAAAATAATGATTTACTTCCATTATTTAAAAATTCTTCTACAAAACCTTTAGGATTAAAAATATAATAGAATAGTGAATGTTCTGCAACCATAGAATGTGTACCTACATTTAAAAATGAAAATCTCTTGAACATTTTAACTGTATACAATGAAGGTGGGTTTATAAACTTATTATATGCTACACCACAACATTCAGGAGTTAAATCTGTATTAAAATTATTCGTAAATGCTTTAAAATCACTTACAAATTTAAGTGCAGCACTTTGTAATTTTATTATCTCTTTAGCATTATCAAGCGATTGATCTGGCAATGCTTGTACACTATAGAAATTTTCCTCTCTTCTCTCATACTTTATTGTAGTTCCATCTGTTGAAAGAAAGAAAAGTTCAAATATATCTGGAGAACTCATTATATTATTTTTTATATCTAAATTTTTAGTATCATCAAATAAAAAAGCTTCAGACTTGCTTTTAATTGTATCTTTAATCTTATTTTTCTTTCCAATATAGAATCCTATAATACTAGTATTTGCAAAAATCCTCTGTAAATTATTTTGAATAGTGCCATTCCACCCAACGTCACATACACCAACACTACCATTAAATCCTAAATTACTTAAATATCCTCTAATGTATTCTTCTTGCTTCTTAGAATTATTATTAATAGCATACCTTGATGCTGTAAATAAATCGCCAATCTGTTCGTCAGTAAGTTCGTCTATATTGCTCTCAGCACTCAGTTCAACATTATTCAATATTGCTTTTCTGTCAATATCCTCTATATTGCAACTATCTAGCAAATCTTTAACTGTAAAATTCTTCCTAGTCTTATTAATCATGCGCAAGAGCTCGTTCATGCTCTCTGCCTTATATAATAATGGTGTAGAAGTAGCTTTTCTTGAAACTTTTATAAGTGTAGAGTCCACTGAGGAATCCGAAACTATTTCAAATGCCTCCTTTAAAAATGCACCCTCTCTTGCTAGGAAAAATAATTTTTTCACACCTAATTCTTCAGATTTACTTTGAAGCCATTTACTATATCCGTATAGTATAGGGCCAACAACCTCATAGCCTAATCTTTCATAATAATTGTAACTACGTGATTCGTTATTTTTTATAAAGGAATTTAAAATGTTATATTCGTACCTTTTCATCTCTCTTTCTTTTATTAAATAATTTCTACTGTAATAATCTGTATTCCATTCGTTTATTTTGATAAGGAAAGCATTAATTCCTTTTTTCTTTGGAGCCAAAAAATCGCCTATTTGGGCATCACCTATATGTAGCCATTCATTTACTTCTAACTGTTCTTTTTCCTTAACAATATCAAATAAGTTGCCCGTCGCTTTTCTCGCCTTATATTCGCATGAAATATACAAAGAATCCCAATTTGAGTACCCCGAAGCTATAAGTATTTTTTCAATAACATCTTTTCTTAAATACATATCGGAAATAATCAAAATTTTCTTCCCATTATTTTTGCACCAATTAAAGACCCTTTTTAGTTGTTTATTTTGCTGACACAACTGTAACTCTAAAGAAATTTCTTTTTCTTTTAGCCAAGCTTTCTCTTCATCGTCTAGTTCATTAATTGTATCATAAATGATATTTAAATCAGCACTATCTATATCAACCTTGGCTTCTGCATCTTCTCTCATTTTCGAAATAGGCTTCTCTTTTTTAAAAAAAGAAACATATTCTTGTTCTAGCAATAAAAATATGTCTCTGGAATCATTGACATTTCTTTTTACTAAGGTATCAAAAATATCAAATGAAACAACCTTATAATTTTCTTTTTTTATTTTACTAATTAAATCTTCCGAATTTACTGAAAAAAAACGTGTCACCATTTTTTTAGCCAATTTCTTCATAAATATAAAATCACTCCTTTGATACACAAAAATGCCATAACAGAGTTTTTTTATTTCCTATAAACTGTTATAGTACTTAATGTATTTTTCTTTCATTACATCTGTATTATAAGTAGTTAATACATCTCTATAAGCATTCTCCGGTAAGCTGGTTGGAAATTTCTTCATTGCGTTTCTAATCCTATCAGCATACTCTTCAGGAGTGTTACATACATAACCATTAACGCCATCATTAATGACACTTTTGTTTCCCATTACATTAGACACTAGGACTAATTTTTTTATATACATATTTTCGATAAGGCTCATAGCTATGGCTTCACCACGAGAACATAACACATATGCATCAGCTCCTTTAGCCATAGCTAGAGCTTCCTTACGATCTTTCCAACCTGTAATTTCAATATTTGGAGCAGTTAAAAGGTTTTCTTGTTCGCCTCCCCCAATCCATACGAATCGAGCTTCAGGAACCAGTTCAGCTATCCTATTGAATACTTTAGGTTGTTTTTGTCCCGTAACTCTACCTAAAGTAAAAACAGTAAATTTCTCATTTTCTACAGGTCTAATTCCGTCTAATGATTCTGATAAATCTTTTAGATTAACTCCAGTTTCAATATATGTATGATTCTTAGTTATTTTTGAAGTTACATCGTCTTCACTTTCACAACACGTAAGAATAGTCGCAGAAGAGTACTTACCTAAAAATTTTTCCATCATACCATAGACTTTAGTTTTTCTGCTTGGTTCCATTAAGATGTGTGCATATCCATGTGGCGTATATAAAACCGTATTATTTTTTCCTTTGAACGCAATACGACCGATGCCACCTGCAACTGACGAATGTAAATGAATTATATCTGGTTGAACTTCTTTTTCAATTTTTCTAAGTGCTTTTATAACCTTCATATCATTAGCAATATTAAGTAAATTGCCAGCGTTGAATCCATCAACTTCAATTAAGTGAATTCTTTTGTCTAAAAAATCACGGTAATTTTTTGGTGTTTGCGGTCTAACAGCATACGCAAGGTAAACATCAAAATTATCGACCATGTCATTACACAATTGTGAAACGTACGTGAACACTCCCCCACCAAACGCTTCACAAACCATTAAAATCTTTTTCATACTTTCCCTTTTCTCCTAAATTAACTTTTTAGTATGCCCCGTTTGGTACGAATAAAATCTTGACCGTCATCAAGATGATCTTTAAATCGAGCCAAACGCTGGCGTTTTGAATATATTCAAGGTCGAGTTTGACCATGCCAGCAAAGCCGACGTTGTTGCGTTCGGTGGCTTGCCACAAGCCGGTGCAACCGGGGGTGACGTAGAGCCGTTGCTTGTCGTAGTCGGTGTACTCGGCTACTTCGCGGGGAAGTGGTGGCCGTGGACCTACCAGGCTCATGTCACCTAGTAAAACGTTGATGAGCTGTGGTAGTTCGTCGAGGCTGTACTTGCGCAAGAACTTGCCGACCCGGCTGATGCGGGGGTCGTCTTTCATCTTGAACATCGGGCCATCGACTTGGTTTTTTTCCATTAACTTTTCGAGCAAGTCTTCGGCGTCGACCCGCATCGAGCGAAACTTATAAATCTTAAAGAGTTTGCCGTGGCGGCCAACCCGTGTCTGGCTAAAGAAGACGGGACCGCCATCATCGAGCTTGATGAGGAGTGCAATCACTAAAAAGATAATGGATAAAGGAATTAAGGCTAGTAGACTAGCACAAAAATCAAAGACGCGTTTTAAGGTTCGGTAAACGTAGCGTTGATTAATTTTGGTAGCATCTAAAATAATTTGCTTTGTCTCCATCTTTTTTAACACCCCCTAGTATTTTATCAATAACGTAAGTATTACGCATGTTGTCATTTGTACCTAAACTTTTCTACTTTTCTCACTTAAAAGAAAAAGAACCGTTTCTTCTTTTCAACTTTGGAGAAATCCCTGGCAATGACGCGTTGACCGTTTAAGAGCCGTTCGGCGTTAGTCTCAAAGCTTTGGGCCTTGTCTTGACCAAACTCATTAGCTAACTTGTCGAAGGCTTCGCTTAAAACAAAGCCCCGGCCCTTTAAGGCGTGGGCATCTGAAGCCAAAATTTGAACCAAGTTATGCTCCACTAGCTGCTTGGAGATTTCTTCGACGTGACTGCCAAAACCACCTAGGTAACTAGTTGAAGTCAACTGGGCCAAGGCGCCTGCTTCAATGAACTCGTAAAGCAAGCCTAAATGGTCTTGGATGACCTTGTTTCGCTCAGGGTGGACAATCACCGGCGTGGTTCCCTTCTTTTTAAGGTTGAAGATTAACTGCTTGGTGTAGCGGGGCACGTCGTTATGTGGCAACTCTAGCAGCATATAGCGCTTATCAGCATCAATCCCTAAAAGATCATCATAATGGTCGAGCAAGTCACCGTTGATATGAACTTCTTGGCCTGGGAAGACTTTTAATTTGATGCCTTCCTGGTCTAGTTTAGCCTGAAAGTCGCTGGCGAGTCGTTCAACATCGCGTGCGTGGTTAACGTAATCATTATCGAGATGATGGGGAGTCGCCAAGATATGGGTAACCCCATCCAATACTGCTTGGCGTGCCAAGTGCAAGGAAGTCTCGAGGTCCCTAGAGCCATCATCGATTCCTGGCAGGATATGGCAGTGTAAATCAACTAAGGTTTCCATTTAAACTCACTTCTTTTTCTTGGAATCTTTTGAATAACCGTAGTAGCCATAATAGCCACTACCCTTAACTTCAACGTCATTTAAGACGGTTCCGATAATGTGGCCCCCAACTTGTTTAATTAAGCGAACAGCTTCTTTAACGGCAGCTTTTTCAGTCTTGTTAGCCCGCACGACTAAGATGGTCCCGTCGACGTTAGTAGAAACAATTTGTGCATCGGTAACGGATAGAACTGGCGGTGCATCAAAGATAACTAAGTCTAATTGTTCAGACAGCTTCTTGATTAACTCGGCCATCCGCTTAGATCCAATCAATTCTGACGGGTTAGGTGGAATTGGGCCACTTGGCATGACGTACAAGTTCTTAACCGAGGTCTTGTAGATAATCTTATTGACATCAAAGCTCCGTTCTGATAGGTAATTAGACAATCCCTGCGGGTTATCAATCCCGAAAGTTGCGTTGATAGTTGGCCGCCGCAAGTCACTATCGACCAATAAGGTGTGTAAGCCTTGCTTAGCAAAGGCGGTGGCAATATTAGCAGACACTGTTGATTTACCTTCTGACATGTTAGAAGAAGTAATCATCAAGGTCTTGTAGTCCTTGTCAACGTTAGAGAATTTAATATTTGTTCTAATCGTGTTAAATTGTTCAGTGTCAACGGAAGTTGGGTCGGTGACGGTAATCATCTTAACCCCAGTTTCCATTGTGTTGGCATCTTGATTTTTATTTTTTCGAAATAACCCCATAATATCCTCCTACTAAACCCGCTTAGTCCGAGTAGCTTCTCGGTTTTCGTTTAAGACTTCAACGGCAGCAAAAGAGTCGTCGTCTTCGATATGAAAGACAGTCCCTAAACTAGTTAGGCCAACTTCGTCTGTCAAGAAGTTCATGTCCTTGACCGTCTTGTCAGTCAGTTCACGCACGATTGCGATGGCAACCCCAATTAAGGCTCCTAAGACAATTCCGACTAACGCTCCCAAGGTCTTCTTAGGAAAAACTGGGGTAGCGTTAGGCTTAGCGCTTGAGACAATTGTAACGTTATCGATTTTCATCATCTTAACGATTTTTTCCTTAAAGGTCTTGGCAACTGTATTAGCAACATCGGCGGCTGTATAAGCATCCTTGTCTGTTACCGTCACACTAATAATTTTAGAGTTAGTTTCGTTTGAAACGGATACGCTCTTTTGAAGGTCACCTAAAGATCCCTTGTAATTATCTCTAGCCCTAACTTCCTTTAAGACTGGGCTTAAAATCACAGAGCGCTTCAAGATATCCTCATAAGTTGTTACCGCCCCTAAATCGGCTTGTTGTGCAGCGTACTGAGTTTGAACATTGTCATTTTTTTGGTTGACTAAGATATCAGTGGTTGCACTATATTTTGGTTCGATAAAGATGAACAAAACAACTAATGAGATGATTAATCCGACTACTGCCCAAGCAATAATACTAAATAAATTTTTCTTTAAGGTGAGTAGAAGCCTCCCTAAATCAATAACTGTTTCTTCATTTTCTTTTACCATGGTTCTCTCCTAAATATGTATTTCTTACTGAACACAAAAGTTGCTAACAACAACTCTTGTCTATGTAAGATAAAATTAACCTAGCAAAAATTAATTATACCACCTTTTGCCCCGTAAACCTAGATAGGCGGAAACGTTTTCACGCATTTGTACTTGGTTAGACAAGACTTCCCTAGCTTATTGCAAGAACTATTGTTAGCTACTTATTATTACAAAATTAGAATAGCATAGATTTTTTATTAATAGCAATAGCTAATTATTGCATAAAACCAACTTGTATATCCAGATTTATTTTATCAATAAGAAAATTAATATCACCTCTCAAAAAATCCTTATAAATCAAAAAACATAATTTTTTATTATAATATGTTCGCGAATTTTTTCTTGCTTAAATAATAAATATCTATCATTTTAAAGCTGATTAACTACTATTTTACAATTAAGTAGCGCACTTAGTGTCTACCCTAGATAAATGATTCACCTAAAGGAAACTGAACAAAAACTCCACCCCCATTTTTGTTTCGTGCACTCAACTAAATCTAAAGACACTAACAAAAAAGTGTCACACCGAAGTGCAACACTTACTTTCTATTCAGTTACCTCGCAGGCTAGCATGTCCTCGAAAGTTTCGCGCCGCACAACCAACTTGGAGTGCCCGTCTTCACAAAAGACCACTGCGGGCCGCGGATTGCGGTTATAGTTGGAAGCCATGGTGTAACCATATGCCCCTGTAGCAGGCATGGCCAAGATGTCGCCTGGCTTAGTGTTAGGTAAAGGACAATCCCGCACTAAGACGTCCCCGGATTCGCAGTACTTACCGACCACCGTGACGATCTGTTCATTAATCGCGTGGGGCTTTTCTGCGAGGAAGGCTTCATACTTAGCTTGGTAAAGGGCCGGCCGAATGTTATCGCCCATCCCCCCGTCGACAGCTAAGAAGTGGCAAACCCCGTCCACGTCTTTGCGTGAACCGACCGTGTACAAAGTGGTGGCTGCTTCACCCGCTAGGGCCCGGCCTGGTTCAATCCAGATGGCCGGCAGCTTCAATCCGTGTACTGCCACCCGTTCCTTGACTGCGGCGATAATGTCTTTAGCAAAGTCTTCGGTGGCAATCATTTGGTCATCTTTAGTGTAACGAATCCCGAAGCCCCCACCGAGGTTTAAGACCTGAGCTTCAAAGCCTAATTCGTCTCGCCACTCTTTGAGTAAGTCGACCATCTTTTGGGCTGCCATCACAAAGCCCCGCGCTTGGAAGATTTGGGAACCAATGTGGCAGTGAATTCCCTCCACGTTCATGCGGGGGTTTTTAATGAGGCTGGCTAAGGCTTCCTTGGCTTGGCCAGACTGAACGTCAAAGCCAAACTTCGAATTGGACTGGCCGGTGGAGATGTACTTGTGCGTTTCCGCCTCAATTCCGGGGGTGACCCGCAAGACAACGTTGGCCGTCGTATGCTTTCTTCTTAGGAGCTTGTCTAAGAACTTGATTTCTTGGAAGTTATCAATCACGATGCAACCAATCTGGCTGTCTACGGCCATCTCTAGTTCTGCGGGTAACTTATTGTTCCCGTGAAACTCAATATCTGCCGGGGACATGCCTCCCTTTAAGGCTGCGTATAATTCTCCCCCCGAGACCACATCACAGCCTAAGCCGGCATCTGCGACTAGCCGATACATTGCTAAAGCCGAAAAAGCTTTACTAGCGTAGGAAATCTTGTAATCAACTCCCGCTTCAATAAAAGCCTTCTTAAAGTCGGCAATCTGTTGCTTAATTTTACTTACATCATAAGCAATGACTGGCGTCCCATATTCTTCCGCCAGTTTCAAAGCATCCACCCCGCCAATCGTTAAGTGTCCTGCTTGATTTACTTCTAGTGCTTCTGTCAACTGCTAAACCCCTCTTCTACCTTTAATTTTTTGCTTAAAAAAGGGCTGGAACAAGCCCAGCCCCATCCAATTATTGTTCGTCGCTCTTTAAAGTTCCGCCCACTGCGTAACGGTTCTTTTGCATTTCACTTAAAACAACGTGGACATGTTCAGCTGGTGCGCCGGTGTTAGCAACCACCGCTTTAGTAACATCTGCCACCAAGTTTTTAAGTTGTTCTTGGCTCCGACCTTCGATTAATTCGATATGAACTAATGGCATACAATTACTTCCCTTCGTTTATGTATAAGTCTATTAAAACAAAAAATAAATTAAAAGGCAATTAAAATAGTAAACTTTTCCTAAAGCTTAGCTTTAAGCACTAAGACTAATTCCGCTAAGTTCAGGCCTAACTATGGTAAAATTAAGGGGACCTTTTTATTGGGAGGAATTTTAATGACAATTACAAAACAATCACTCTCGGCTTGTACCAGCATCTTAGTCGGGAAAAAGGCCAGCCTAGACGGCTCGGTTTATATTGGGAGAAACGAGGACGCCAAAAGTGCCTGGCCAAAGCACATGTGTGTCCACCCCCGCCAAGAATTTACCAGCGAGCAAGTTTTCACCTCAAAGGATAACGGCTTTAGCATGCCCCTACCTAAGGTAGCTTACAAGTACACGGCCACCCCGGAATGGACCGACGAGTTTGGTTTATTTGAAGAAGACGGTATTAACGAATTCGGGGTGGCGATGAGTGCCACCGAAAGTGCCTACGCCAACAGTGAGGTTTTAAGTTGTGACCCGCTCGTGGCTAACGGGATCGGCGAAGAGGCAATGGTGACCGTCGTCTTGCCATACATCAAGACCGCCCGCGAAGGGGTCTTACGCCTGGGCCAAATCGTCAGTGACTATGGGGCTAGTGAAGCCAACGGCATCTTATTTGCCGACGACCAAGAAGCCTGGTATTTAGAAATCGGGTCCGGTCACCACTGGGTGGCCCAACGAATCCCAGATGACGCCTACGCGGTCGTAGCTAACCAACTGGCCATTGAAGAAATTGACTTTGCTGATACCAAGAATTTCTTAACCTCAGCTGGAATTCAAGCCTTTGTAGAAGCTAACCAGCTTAATCCCAGCCTGGACGGGACCTTTAACTTCAGAAAAATCTTTGGGACCCAAACTCTCTCAGATCAAATCTACTCCACGCCCCGGGTTTGGTATGGACAAAAGTACTTGACCCCTTCGGTTGAACAAGACCCTATGAGCCTAGAGTTGCCCTTTATCAGAAAACCCGACCGCAAGTTAGGTTTAGATGACCTGAGCTACGTTTTAGGCTCCCACTACCAAAACACCCCTTACGATCCGCTAAACTCTAAGGACCCGCTCTTAAAAAAGAAGTTTCGGCCGATTAGCTTAGCTAAGACTCAAGAGTCCCACATCTTACAGCTAAGAAGCGACCTCAGCCAAGACATTAAGGGAATTCACTGGTTAGCCTTAGGGGTCACCGCGCAAAGCGTCTTTGTACCTTTCTTTGCTGGGGCTAACGACGTCCACCCTGCTTACAAGGTGGGCAAAGCGACTTACGAACCAGACTCCGCTTACTGGATCTATAAGCAAGCCGGCATCCTAGTTGACGCCCACTACCAAGCTTTTGCTAAAGAACTAAGCGACCTACAAACAGAGCTTACAGTTGGCTTCAAGACGGCCGTCCGCAAGGTGGTAGCTGCTGTTAAGGCTGGCGAGTTTGACGGGGACCTGGCAGACTTTTTAACGACCGAATCAATCAAGCTCCAAGACCTGGGTCTAAAGAAATACCAGGCCCTAAGTGCCAGCTTAATTACCCAGGCTACCGACATGTCACCGCTAAACTTTAAAACTGACGCTAACTTATAGGGGGCTGCCTATGGAACTTTTAACTGTTAATCAGCAACTGACTCTTAAAAGCCAGCAGGTTAGCTTAACCTTAGACCCTAAGAGTGTCTGCGCCGGGCCGATTTTAATCAGCCACCTCTATGATGAGCTTTTTGACTTGCTAGCAACACTTGGAAACCAAACCGTCTACTTACACTTGGACTTACTTTTGTATTTGCAAAAGTATTACCGCTTTAAGGGTTGGCGTTTACCGGACTTAAACTTTGTCGCCCTCCCGCTAGGCTATCAATTCCAGCTAGCCGACCTAACGATTGAAGCCTTTAATAACGACGACAATGCCTTTGGCTCCCTCGTCTGCATCATCAGTGACAGCCAAAGTAAGCTCGGCTACGCGCCCAAGTTTGTCCCCCATGGTCAACATAAAAAGCGAATCAAGCTTTGGAAGAAGGCCTTTAGCCTGGCAGACCTCGATTACTTTTGCCTAAGCCAAGACTTAGTTGCTGCCACTAACGACTTTCGAGCCCTAACTGAAGTTGGCCGGCAAAAGAGTCTCACTAAGTACTTACAGCACCTAGAGGCCGACCAAAGTGGGCAGATTTTACTGTCCTATGAAAAACCAGAGCGCATCTTGACCATGCAAAAGACGGCCTTAGCAGCCGGCTTTAATTTAAAGTTAGCTCCTGCCAGCCAAGCCTTTTTACAGGCTCTCTTTCCCTTTGAAGAGCCCGTTTCACAAACTGAGGCACCAAGGGACCTCGTCGTCGTTTCGACCCCAAGCGCAACTACCTTTGACGCGCGGGCTAGCCTGGCAATCCAGCCGGTAATGGCCCCCAAGGAAGCCAAGGAATTTCTAAACGTCATCAAGGCTAAGGAAGTCATTTACCTCTAAAACAAAAGCCCACCCTGAGAGTCAGCGCTACTCAGGGTGGGCTTTTTAATTTGACTTATTTCTTGTTGTAATCTTCGTCGGTCTTTAAGACGGCCATAAAGGCATCTTGGGGAACGTCAACCGTCCCGACGGCCTTCATCCGTTTCTTTCCCCGTTTTTGCTTATCCAACAACTTAGCCCGCCGGTCAGGGTCCCCGGTATGGATTCGGGCGGTAACATCCTTGCGGTAAGCCTTGATGTTAGTCCGGGCAATGATTTTCGCCCCGATGGCGGCTTGAATTGGAATTTCAAAGTTTTGCCGCGGAATAACTTCTTTTAGGCGGGCCACAATGACCCGGGCCCGTTCTTGGGCAAAGTCCTTATGAGCAATAAAGCTCAAGGCGTCGACCTTGTTACCATTTAACAAGATATCAATCTTCACCAAGCTACTTGGACGGTCGTCTTCAATCTCGTAATCAAGTGAAGCGTAACCCTTGGTGCTTGACTTAAGCTTGTCAAAGAAATCAAAGATGATTTCTGAAAGCGGGATATCGTAAATAACGTTAACCCGGTAATCGTCGAGGTATTCCATGGTCACAAAGGTCCCCCGTTTACGTTGACACAATTCCATAACCGGCCCAACGTAATCATTTGGCACCATAATCGTTGCCTTAACGTAAGGTTCCTTGATCTCCTTGATGCTAGATGCTTCCGGCATTTCAGACGGGTTAGACACACTCTTCAAACTCCCATCCGTTTGGATAACCTGGTAGGTAACAGATGGAGCCGTAGTAATTAAATCCATGTTAAACTCGCGTTCAAGCCGTTCTTGGACCACGTCCATGTGTAACATCCCCAAGAATCCACAACGGAAACCAAAGCCTAAGGCCTGAGAGGTTTCTGGCTCAAATTCAAGGGCGGCATCGTTTAGCTGTAGCTTTTCTAAGGCTTCACGCAAGTCGTTATACTTAGCATTATCAGTTGGATAAAGCCCCGAATAAACCATCGGGTGCATTTCCCGGTAACCGGCCAAAGGTTTAGCCGTTGGGTTAGTCGCACTAGTGACCGTATCCCCCACCCGGGTATCTTGGATATCCTTAATCGAAGCGGTTAGGTATCCAACGTCCCCAGCCATCAAGTAATCGCGCCGGAGGGGCTTTGGTGAGTTAACCCCAACCTCAACTACTTCATACTCTGCGCCCGAGTTCATTAACCGGATCTTGTCACCAGGTTTGACGGTGCCTTCAACCACCCGGATACTCAAGACCACCCCGCGGTAATCATCATAAACCGAATCAAAGATTAAGGCCTTTAATGGCGCCTGTAAATCTCCGGCTGGAGCGGGGATATCATGTACGATTTTTTCAAGCATCTCTTCAATCCCAATTCCGGCCTTAGCAGAAGCTAGGACCGCTTCGGAAGCATCCAAACCAATCATGTCTTCGATTTCTTGGCGGACGACTTCCGGTTGGGCCGAAGGGAGGTCAATTTTATTGATGACCGGCACAATCTCTAGGTCATCATCGATTGCTAGGTAAACGTTAGCTAGCGTCTGCGCTTCTACCCCCTGGGCCGCATCAACTACTAACACCGCCCCTTCACAAGCAGCTAGTGAGCGGGAGACTTCGTAAGAAAAATCGACGTGTCCGGGGGTATCGATTAAGTGGAAGATATAAGTTTCCCCATCCTTAGCATGGTAGTGTAGCTCCACCGCGTTAAGCTTGATGGTAATCCCCCGTTCCCTTTCCAGGTCCATTGAATCTAATAACTGGTCTTGCATTTCCCGCTTGGAAACAGTATCGGTCATTTCCAAAATGCGGTCAGCCAGGGTTGACTTCCCATGGTCAATGTGAGCCACAATCGAAAAATTACGAATATGTTTTTGACGTTCCTTCATTTGTTCAAAGTCCATGTAGTTCATTCAGCCTACTTTCTAAATATACTCTTAATTCCCATTATAAGTTAGATAAGCTAGGAGGGTCAATTTTTATCCTTAAAAAAAGCGGCGCTATTCAAATTCTAGACCATCCTTTTTCAAAGGATTTAAGAAACTAGGTGCAAACTCATTCGTACCCAGCGTTTGATGGCAACCTGATTATAGAATCCAAGTACGTAAATATAAATAAGCTCTAGCTAAAGCGCTTAGCCTTATCTAGAGCTCATCCATTTAATTAGAGGGGTGGAGGTAATGTTTAATTAGGCTGTGGCCATTACCCGTTCGTAGGCCGCAAGTGCCTCTTGCTTGTCCAAATTAAAGTTATCAATTAGAAATTTAATAATTTGGTCTTTGTCTAGGTTTAGAGTAACTAGGCCTTTAATTGTTTGGGCTTCTTTTTCCGCGCGTTCTTCTTCCCGGGCATAAGCACTTTGGCGGGCAGCATATTCTTCGATTGTCATGTAATTTTCCCCCTTCTTGACGTCATTTTTAACTTCCCTAACAGCTCGATCTAAAGCTGCACTAAATTTACCGGTGACAGTCCCGTCATTAAAGTAGGTCAACATCTCTTGGTTAAGCGCGGCCTGCTTACTGGCATCACCTTTCAAATTTACTATAACATTGGTTTCGCCTTTGTCAATTAAAATCTCCGGGTACCCTACTAGTTGGGGAATTAGTTGATAGTGAACTCGATTTAAGTTGTAAACATCATGGTCGCATAAAAACAAGACGACGGTTTGGCGGCGATTACTAAACGACTGGCCGGCATACAGGGCCTGGTTTTCGAGTTTACCTTGGTAGATGGCCATCCGCTTTTCAATATCATGGTGATTTTGGTTCTGCATCTCTAAATCATAGATAGTCCCGTGCTCATCTTCAGCGTAAACATCGAAACGAGGACCGTGATAGACGGCGTTTTTCTTTTTGTCGGCTTCACGCTTGACGGTAATTAAGGTGCCTGACTTTAAAATTTGGCAACCACATTTTTAGCAGTTGTTCTAACAGTTCCGGGTGGTCATTGAAGACCCAGCTAAAGACGAGGTGGTCTTTAATAGTTGCTTGTTGCCATTTTAAGGCAATTTCTTTTCGTAGATTCAAAAGCGCTCGCTCCTTTATTGAGTAAATTTTTACCCCTCTACTTTATAGATACGCAAACAGGTAGCGAATTAATTCTTTAAAAGTTTAACTTTAATCAAATCCTAATAAACAGCCAAAAAAGCGGGTTAGCCACTTACGGCCAACCCGCTAACTTAATTAGCGTTTTTTACGTTGTTTTTTGCGCCACTTTTCAAAGAAGCTGTCGTCACCAGCAGGATCTTCACCGGAAACATCGGCAAAGGCCTTTAAAGCTTCCTTTTGCGCCTTGGTCAAGTTCTTAGGGGTAACAATTGTGACCGTTACCTTTTGGTCACCGTTACCGTTGCCACGTAAGCGCGGTGCCCCTTTTTCGCGAAGGCGGAAGGTCGTCCCGGTTTGGGTGCCGGCAGGAATCTTCATTTCAACGTCGCCGTGAACAGTTGGGACCTTGACGCTATCACCTAGAGCAGCTTGTACAAAGCTGATTGGTAAGGTGTAGTAAATTTCGGCCCCGTCCCGTTCAAACTTATCACTTGGGCTAACGTGGAAGACGATGAATAAGTCCCCGTAAGGACCACCATTAGTCCCGGCTTCACCTTGGCCTTGTAAGCGCATTTGGTTGCCGTCTTCAACCCCGGCTGGGATGGTAACTTGAACTTCATGCTTTTCACGAACGTGACCACTACCGTAGCAAGTAGTACATTTTTCCTTAATTTCCTTACCAGTTCCATGGCAGACGTCACATTCTTGTTGCGTCATCATTCGGCCAAGTGGGGTTTGCCGTTGGACTTGAATGAAACCACGGCCACCACACTTATGACAAGTTACTGGGGAAGTGCCTGCCTTCGCCCCGGAACCATGACAGGTCTTACATAAGGCTTCCCGACTATACTCAATGTTAGTCTTCTTACCAAAGATTGCCTCTTCAAAGGTTAAATTCATTTCGTATTGTAAATCGCGCCCCTGTCTTGGTGCCGTCCGACTTCGGCTTTGGCCACCACCGCCAAAGAAAGAAGAAAAGATATCTTCAAAGCCGCCGTCACCAAAATCAAAGCCACCGTTACCAAAGCCAGAGAAGCCGCCACCACCAAAGCCTTGTTGGTTGCCAGCAAAGCCGTATTGGTCATATTGGGCCTTCTTTTGAGGGTCACTTAGGGTTTCGTAAGCTTCGTTAATTTCTTTAAACTTAGCTTCCGCACCCGGTTCCTTGTTTAAATCGGGGTGATATTTTTTGGATAATTTCCGGTATGCGCGTTTAATTTCGTCTGCGGATGCATCCTTGGACACACCTAGGACTTCATATGGATCTCTTTGTTCAGCCATTATTTCCCTCCAAGAAATTTCTTCCCACCTAGATTACCATATCTCCTGGGAAGAAAAAAGTTTTTTCCTTAAAAAAAGGACCGGCCCAACCCTAAGGGGCTAGCACCAGTCCTTATTTACCAAGCAATTACTTGTCTTCAGGATCTACTTCTTTGAAGTCACCATCAACGGTATTATCGTCTGCCTTAGCATTACCGTCTGCTTGGCCATCTGCGCTAGCGGCTTGGCTAGCTGCTTGAGCTTGTTGGTATAATTTAACTGAGACATCTTGGATAATCTTAGTTAATTCATCCTTCTTAGCCTTCATATCTTCTAAGTCGTTAGCTTCTTGGGCCTTCTTTAATGCTTCCTTAGCATCCTTAACTTGCTTAATTTCATCGTCTGAAACCTTGCCATCAAGTTCCTTTAAGGTCTTGTCAGTTTGGAAGATTAATTGGTCAACTTCGTTACGTAACTCAACTTCTTCCTTACGCTTCTTATCTGCTTCTTCGTTTTCCTTAGCTTCCTTAACCATCCGGTCGATTTCTTCGTCAGATAAACCAGATGAACTCTTGATGGTAATCTTTTGTTCCTTGTTAGTTCCTAAGTCCTTAGCAGAAACGTTAACAATCCCGTTCTTATCAATATCGAATTTAACTTCGATTTGAGGAACCCCACGTGGAGCAGCAGGAATATCTGTTAATTGGAAGCGACCTAAAGTCTTGTTGTCAGCTGCCATTGGGCGTTCACCTTGTAAAACGTGAATGTCTACGGCTGGTTGGTTATCAGCAGCAGTTGAGAAGACTTGGGACTTAGATGTTGGAATTGTAGTGTTGCGGTCAATCAACTTAGTGAAGACCCCACCCATTGTTTCAATCCCAAGTGATAATGGGGTAACATCAAGTAAGACCACGTCTTTAACATCCCCAGTGATAACCCCACCTTGGATAGCAGCCCCTAAGGCTACGGCTTCATCAGGGTTAACTGATTGGTTTGGCTTGTGACCAGTTTCGGCTTCAACAGCTTCTTGCACAGCTGGAATCCGTGTAGAACCACCAACTAAGATTACTTCGTCGATGTCGGCGTTAGTCAAACCAGCATCCTTCAAGGCGTTGCGAACAGGAATCTTAGTTCTTTCAACCAATTCTTCTGTTAATTGGTTGAATTGAGCCCGGGTTAAGGTTGTTTCCAAGTGAAGGGGACCGTTAGCACCGGCTGTGATAAATGGTAAGGAAATTTGAGCTTGGCTAGCTGAAGAAAGGTCCTTCTTAGCCTTTTCAGCTGCATCCTTCAAGCGTTGCATTGCCATCTTGTCGCTTGATAAGTCAATTCCGTTTTCTGACTTGAAGTTAGCTACTAACCAGTCGATGATGGCGTTATCGAAGTCATCCCCACCAAGGTGAGTATCACCATTAGTTGAAAGTACTTCGAAGACCCCGTCACCTAATTCAAGGATGGACACATCAAAAGTCCCACCACCAAGGTCAAAGACCAAGATCTTTTCATCCTTGTCAGTCTTATCCAAACCGTAAGCTAAAGCGGCAGCAGTTGGTTCGTTAACAATCCGTTCAACTGTTAAACCAGCAATCTTACCAGCATCCTTAGTAGCTTGACGTTGGGAGTCGTTGAAGTAAGCAGGAACAGTGATAACTGCTTGGGTTACTTCTTCACCTAAGTAACTTTCTGCGTAATCTTTGATGTATTGTAAAATCATCGCAGAAATTTCTTGAGGGGTGTAAGACTTGCCGTTAACGTCAACCTTGTATCCAGCTTCACCCATGTGACGTTTGATGGATGAGATTGTATCTGGGTTAGTGATTGCTTGACGCTTAGCAACTTCCCCAACTTGAGTTTCCCCATTCTTGAAGGACACAACGGATGGAGTTGTCCGGTTACCTTCTGGGTTTGTAATAATTTTTGCTTCTTTACCTTCAAGGACAGCCACAGCTGAGTTAGTTGTCCCTAAGTCAATACCAATAATTTTAGCCATTATTTATTCAACCTCTTTATTATAAAATTTATTGAGCTACAACCACCATTGCTGGCCGCAATACCCGGTCTTTTAGCATATAGCCTTCTTGAAAGACTTGAACAACCGTTTCAGGTGTTTGTCCTTCTTCGACCGGAACCGTTTGAACAGCTTGGTGTAAGGTTGGGTCGAAAGGTTTACCCAAAGCTTCAATCTTAGTGACCTCGTTTTCCTTCAAGGCCGCTTCGATATTTTGGGCAACCATCTCGACACCTTTCTTCAATTGCTTAGACGCTTCATCGTCAACTTCAATTTCTAAGGCCCGACTTAAGTTATCCATGGCCGGCAAGATTGCAGTGGCCATACTTTGACCGGCGTATTTCAACAGACTCGCCTGCTCTTTTTTGAAGCGGTTCGTCATGTTAGCCATCTCTGCTTGGGAGCGGAGGTACTTATCTTCCATCTCATCAAGCTTAGCTTGCAAGTCTTTAATCTTAGCTTCAGCCTTTGCTACTGGATCTTCCTTAGCTTCTGCTTGGGTTGGTTTTTCAGTAGCTTCTGTCGCTTCTGCTTGCTTAGCTTCTTCAGTTTGCTTAAGTTCTTCATTTTTTTCAGCCACTTGAACACCCCTTTTCTCTAATTAAAATTACCAAAATTTTGGTAATAATCAATCAACCTGGCGGTTAACTCTTTTCTAAATGCCCCGAGTAGGCCAATCATCTTGGCATACGGCATGTTAGTCGGCCCCAAAATGGCAATCAATCCCTGCCTGTTATGGCCATCGTCATAAGTTGCTGAGATTAAGCTATAATCTAACAGTAACTTATTAGTTAACTCATCGCCAAATCTAACTGAAATGCCCTTGTCATTATCAACCAAGTTACTAATGTTAGGAACCTGGTTAACTAATGAATACAGTGACTTTAACTGCTCAACGTTATTATCGTGAGCAAAATTCAAAAGATTCATGCGACCGGAGACATAGACTTGTTCTTTGACAGCCTTGTCTAAGACGTTGCCAAAAACATCTAGAAAGCCAGCAGGTTGCTGGAGGTAACGGGTCAGTAGCGGTAGGGTGGCATGAAGCTTAGTAATCACTTGATTCAAAGGTAGACCTACTACCTGATCATTAATCAAGCGCATTACCGCTTCAAGCTCGTCGCCACTAATTTCTGGTGGAATGTTAAAAATCTGACTTTCAACCGTCCCGTCACTGGCAACTAAAATTACCATTACCTGTTGGTGACCAATCGGTACCATCCGAAATCCTTCTAACCTTAAATCAGTGCTATCCGGCTTTAACATAATCGCCGTATAGCTGGTCAAGTCAGACAGAATTTTGGCGGAAGTTGCGACAATTTCATCGACCTTCAAAAACTCATTTCCAAAAGAATTGCGAATACTTTTAAGTGACTGCTTGTCTAGCTTAGCTGGCTTAACAATGTTGTCAACGTAATAGCGGTATCCCTTTAACGATGGGACCCGGCCAGAACTTGAGTGTTCCTTGGTAATATAACCTTGGTGTTCTAACACGGCCATCTCGTTACGAATCGTTGCCGAACTCACATGAATAGGTAATTGTTCTTGCAATGCCTTCGAGCCAATTGGCTGTCCAATCTCAGTGTAATTTCGGATAATCGCTTCTAAAATCAAAAGCTGTCTGTCCGTTAACACCACAATCACCTCTGTTTCTCTCTTAGCACTCGCAACATTTAAGTGCTAAGAACAATTATTAATATACACGACTTTATTTGTTAGGTCAAGGATTTTTACCACTTTTTTAGCACTTTCGTCTTTAAAGTGCTAAAAAAATTTTTGGCGCGGTAATTTTTCCATGTTAAGATAGGAATAAGTAAAAAAAGATAGGAAGATTTTATGGCAATTACAGTTTATATGGTCCGTCACGGCCAAACTATGTTAAATCGTTATAACCGCCTACAAGGTTGGTGCGACTCTCCCCTAACCGAAAAGGGAATTGAAGACGCACGGCTAGCGGGACGCCACCTGGCTGACATTAAGTTCGATGCTGCTTACCACACTAACACCATGCGGACTATTAGGACGAGTGGCTTTATTCTTAAGGCTAACCACCACACCCCTAACTTAAAGGCGGCCCCCTTAACCTACTTTAAGGAGCAAGGGTTTGGTTACTTTGAAGCCGCTGACGCTAGCCAAGTTTGGCTAATCGCTGGTGCTAACCACGGAACCAGGACCTACAATGATATTTTACGGGACTATTCTTTTGCAGAAACCCGGGATTTCTTACACCAAGCCGATCCTTTCGGTGACGCCGAATCAGACGCAGCCTACTGGCAACGGCTTAACGCTGGGATTGATTACCTCAGACAAAACCACACTGACGGCCAAAAACTACTTTTGGTCAGCCACAGCCTAACTACTCGGAGTTTAGTTGACCACTTTGCCCCCGAACTGGGTGCCTATAACCTCGGCCCTAAAAACGGCGCAGTCACTAAGCTTGAAATCACCGCCACTGACGTCAAGGTTAGTTACTACAACCACTACCTTGACGGAGAAGAATACTAAAAACAACCGGCCTTTAGTTAATCCTAAAGACCGGTTGTTTTCTTACTTTGGCTGATGCTTATCTACATAGGTTTGCAAGTTGCGGTCAGCTTTGATAAGCCCGTACCAAAAGACTCCCATTAAAACGAGGTAACAACCCGTTCCAAGTAAACCCACTAAGGTGAATTTACCGTCAACAACTGCCCAATATAATAGCCCCATCACCACTAAGTTGCCTAACAACCTCAGCTTATTAGGCTTTTTAGCAGGTGGGTTATACTTACTAGTGGGCTTAACATTTAATAAGCCCGCGTCGCCTGCCTTAAGCTGAATCCCTGTTTGGAAAACGATGCAGTTCAGTAAGACTAAGATGAGGTATCCTCCCCAAGCGACCTGTGGCCAAATTACTAAACAAGGTATAGTCAGTCCGGTAAGCACTAAGTTACCCAGCTCTGTTTTAACGCTAGCTTTTACCATGAGGTCCGTGAGATAGTTAGCCTCAAACTCGTCTAACTGGCTGGGTAGCCCAAACATCTTCTTGGCAGTCTTGTTCCTAAAGGTCCGTGTAAACTGCCAAGCTGGTCGGCCCGCTTGCAAGCGCCGGTAGCGCCAGGACACCACTGACCGCAAAGCTAGAATCAACCCCAAGTTGATGCCGACTGCAGCTAAACTTAATCCTGGCAACCAGTCAGGCTTCAGTCCCGCTAGCGCCATTGTTCCTAACAATAAGAGGGGTAACAGTTGAAGATAGCATAGGTAGCTATCGGTAATGTAGTTTTTAACCTCCGCCTCAAAAAATTCATCTAAGGGTGGCTTAATTCCGTAAGACTTAAAAATTGTTAGCGTCATCTTTCCCCACCTTCCAAAATAAGGTATTTAAATCCGTCTCAAGTGCCTCTGCCAACCGAATACATAAATCCAAACTAGGATTATAGCGTCCATTTTCTATCATACTTAAAGTTTGGCGGGCGATGCCGACCTGGTAAGCCAGGCTTGCTTGCGAATAGCCCCGCTTTAGCCGGTAGTCCTTAACCCTACTGTTCATAGTTCCTCACTTCGATGTCAATTATATTTTACATACTTAGTCTATCGTAAACTTTTATTCATGTCAACTATATGTGACAAAAAACACTGCTTATATTTCCCTTAGCATAACTCTATATTATGATTTACATAAAATTTTCTTTATAAAAAATAAAAATTGCCCACCCTAAGCCCCAAGCTTAGCGATTGTTGCGCACAACCTATTTTTTCGATGATTGCAAAGGGTTTCAAAGCGTGCTAAGTTAAACTTGAAAATACTATGCTGAGATTGGAATATGAAGGTGAGAGTATGCAAACATTAGCTATGGCTAAACATGCAGGTAAATTTATTATTACCAAGATTCAAGGCGAAAAGGCCCTCAGTCGGCGCTTGAGCGAAATCGGAATGACCCGAGGCAAAATTATTACCGTCCTCAGTGGTAATCAGGCTGACAGTGGTTTGGTGATTATTTTTCAAGGGCAAAAACTAGCCCTTAATGCCTCCATGGCAGCCTGTATCTACGTCGCTTCAGTTAGCAACCCGGCCCAGGCAACCTTGACTTCTTTGGCCAAGGTCAAACTTCATACTCCCTGCCTCGTAGCCAAAATCACCGGGGACAAGGCCGTCAGACAGCGGCTGATGGATATGGGCCTAACTAGAAATACCCTGGTTACCATTGACAAGGTAGCCCCACTAGGCGATCCACTCGAATTAAACCTACGGGGCTATAAACTTAGTATCAGAAACTTTGAAGCCCAATCAATCCTAGTCCAAGAGGTGGATGTCTCATGACGACCATTGCATTAGCGGGTAACCCCAATTGTGGTAAGACCACCCTTTTTAACCACCTAACCGGTTCAAGTCAATACGTAGGTAACTGGCCCGGGGTTACCGTCGAAAAAAAAGAGGGGGTCTTAAAGAAGGAACCAGACATTATGTTAGTCGATTTGCCAGGAATTTATTCCCTGTCGCCTTATACCTTAGAGGAAGTCGTGGCCCGTAAGTACCTACTTGACCAACGCCCCGATAAGGTAATCGATATCGTCGATAGCACTAACATTGAACGCAACCTTTACTTGAGTCTGCAACTACTAGAAACTGGTTTACCAACTATTATCTGCCTAAATATGTTGGATTTACTGACTAAGAGTGGCAAAAAAATTAACCTCCAAAAGTTGTCCTACTTACTGCAGGTCCCGGTCGTAGCCATCAGCGCCCTTAAAAAAGACCACCTGCCCGACCTTCTCAAGGAAATTAAGGCTACACCTAAGGCATATAGTTACCCACGCTACGATGAACGGCTCGAATCCGCTTTAAGCATGATTGAGGACCTGCTTACAGATGAGCTAGCGGCTAACGAACGACGTTTTTACGCCATCAAACTCTTTGAACAAGACGAAGTCATCCAGGCCCAGCTAGCCTTAAGTCAAGCTAAGCAAGCAGAACTGGCCCAAATTATCGCCACCGCTGAAAAACTATTTGCTGAGCCTAGTGATAGTATCATGGTCAACGCCCGCTACGACTTGATTGCCAAGATTGTCTCGATGTGCGTTATTAATCCGGACGACCTCAAGTTAAGCCTTAGCGATAAGATTGACCTTGTGGTTACCAACCGCTTTTTAGCCCTCCCCATCTTTGCTTTAGTTATGTGGGCCGTCTACTACCTCTCCATCCAAACGGTGGGCACAATTGGTTCCGACTGGATTAACGACCAACTCTTCGGTAACTACCTGCCGCACTTAGCAGCTAGCCTCATGACTACTTTGCACGTGGCGCCTTTCATGAAGAGTTTAGTTTTAGACGGCATTATCGCCGGGGTTGGTTCCGTCTTAGGCTTTGTGCCCCAAATAATGATGCTCTTCTTTTGCTTAGGCCTGCTGGAAAACTGTGGCTACATGGCCCGGATTGCCTTTGTAATGGACCGGATTTTCCGGCGTTTCAACCTTTCGGGGAAGTCCTTTATTCCCATGCTAATTTCAACCGGTTGTGGGGTGCCGGGGATCATGGCTACCCGGACCATCGAAGCCGAAGCGGACCGGAAAATGACTATTATGCTCACCACCTTCATGCCCTGTTCGGCCAAACTAACCGTCATCGCTTTGATTGCAGGGACCTTTTTCACCGGCCAATCCTGGGTAGCTCCTTCGGCTTACTTCTTAGGCATGTTAGCCGTTGTTTGTTCGGGGATTTTCTTAAAGAAAACCAAGCTGTTTGCCGGCGACCCCGCTCCCTTTATCATGGAGTTACCGGCTTACCACTTGCCCCTGCTAAGAAACACCTTGCGCTACGTTTATAGCCGCAGCGTGGCCTTCATCCATAAGGCTGGGACCTTAATTTTTATGTCCTGCGTGGTAATCTGGTTTTTGTCATCCTTTAACTGGAAGCTGCAACTAGTTACCAACCAAGAAGACAGCCTCTTGCACTACTTGGGCCTAGCATTGGCGCCATTCTTTGCCCCACTGGGCTTTGGGGACTGGCGGGCCAGCGTGGCTGTCATTGCCGGCCTAGTTGCTAAGGAAAACTGTATTGACACCTTAAGAATCGCCTTTGGTTCGGCCACTAACCAAGCTTTTACTAAGGACTTATTAGCTAGTTACAGCTCCCTAGCTGCCTACTGCTTTTTAGCCTTCAACCTGCTGTGTGCCCCTTGCTTTGCCGCCATTGGGACCATGTACAAGGAATTTGGCGACGTTAAGTGGACCTTACGGGCGATTGGCTATCAAACCGGCTTTGCCTACCTGGTAGCACTTTTGATTAACCAATGGGGCCTTGTTATTAGTGGTCACTATACTTGGTTTAACTTGCTGCTAGCTAGCCTTGCAACGGGTCTAGCCATTTGGGCACTAGTTTTTAAAAAAGGCGACTTAAAAAATCAGCACGAACTATCACAGGGAGGAATTTAAATGTTAGCAACCATTATCCTAGCCATTCTCATCTTTGGCTACACCGGCTACGTCATCTATAAGCGGTTTATCAAAAAGGGAGCCTCTTCTTGCCAGGACTGCCAAGAAGTTGGTTGTCCCCTAGTTGATCCCGCTAAACTTAAGCGTAACCTCAAATAATTACTGATTTGGACTAGCCAAGGGGTTAGTCCATTTTTTAGATCTCAAAAGTGTATCAATACAATTTTCAGTAAATTCCCTTCCTGTCTTGATTACAAAATGATTAGAGTTATAATCTATTTTAAATAAGAATTGATTGGAAGTGTTTTTTATGCAAAATGACTCTTTACACAAATTAACTCTCGCCGCCCTTTTTAGTGCGCTCGACTACATCTTAGCCCTCTTTCAATTTCGGATTCCTTCCCCGGTCGGTCACCCCTTTGTCGACCTCGGTTTTAACTTCGTTGCCCTAGGGGTACTCTTTTTAGGCTACAAGTACGGCCTACTTAGTGGGGCTATCGGCTTATTAGTCTTTGACCTTTTGAACGGTTACGCTAACCACGCCTATTTAACCGTGATGGAGGTCATCTTGCTAACGACTGGGACCTACCTTGCTTGGATTCTCTTGAAAAAAAACGTCAGCTTACCAGCAATCATTACTTTAGGGGTAGTTAGTGGTTTATTGAAGATGGGGACCGGTTACTTACGCTACCTAATCGAGGCCCTCGTAGATGCGGGCTTACCCCTACCTAAGGCGGTAGTTACTGCCCTAGCAGCCTTTCCGGCCGATTTTGCTACCGGGGTGTCCATGTTTATTGTCGTCCCCCTCTTCTTTTTAGCCCTAAATAAGGTCAGCCACCAGTTACACTGGAACTGGTACCAACAATACCAATAGTTTACTTAACAAGGCAGCTAGTTAGCCTTATAATTAGGGTAGAATAAATCCTAAGGGGGCTTTTTTATGTACGAATCTAAAACGGTCTTAGAACAGGAATTTACTAGCTTAGCGGACTTATCTGCTTTCTTAGATAAAGAAGAAGTAGCCCGCACGGATGTCATTAACATTCAAAAGTTAAAAGCGAGCTACTTGCTCATCTATTGGGGCTAGCTAGTAATAACCGTCGTTACCTAAAAGTGGTAGCGGCGGTTATTTTTAGCCAAAATTAGCTTGACAGAAGCAACTGAATTTTTTAAGCTAATTTATAATTTTTAATTCAAGGAAGTGAACGTATGGATGCCAAACTCGATTGGAAAACGGCCCTAAAAGACGTCTTGCCAACTGCCTTTGGCTACGTGGGAATCGGCCTTGCCTTTGGAATTGTCGGTAAAGCTAGCGGCCTGTCCGTCCTCGAACTCGGGTTAATGTCTCTCATCGCTTATGGCGGGTCCGCCCAGTTCATCATGGTCAGCATGATGCTGGCTCATAGCCCGGTCCTCTCCATTGTTTTAGCGGCCTTTTTAGTCAACGCCCGCATGATTTTGATGAGTTTTACCACCGCCCCTTACTTTAAGGCAGACAGCCTCTTAAAAAATATTTTAGTCGGTTCCCTGTTGACCGACGAAAGCTTTGCCCTAGCGATGAACAAGCTAAATGTTACTAAGGGGCAGCTTAGTTTTACCTGGTTTGATTATAAAACGGGCTTAACCTCTGATTTTAATCAGGGGTTAAGCCTGCTAAACTATCTTATCTATTTTTACCATAATAGCCTTTAAGTTGCCTTCTCATAGCTTCTGTATACTGCGATTCAATATATTTTTCTACAACTTCTTTACTCATATCACCTAAAGTCCCCATATAATAACTAGGCGACCATAAATGTCCACCCCACAATAATTTTTTAGTTTCAGGATATTGTTTAAACCATATTCTAGCTGACGCTCCTTTAAGATTTTTAACAATATTAGATGGAGCGTATTTAGGCTTAAAAGAAATTAACATGTGTACATGGTCTGGCATAACCTCTAGCTGACTAACAGTTACTTCTGAAATCGTTGCTTGTCTTTGTAAAATAGCTTTCATGGCGTCAACTTTCTCTTGTGTGTCAAATATTTTTCTTCGGTACTTAGTAACGAAAACCAAATGGAAATTGAAGTTATAAACGTAGCCCTCTTCATGTATAATCATTTACATATCACCCTTTCGATGTTAAAATAATTATAACATATATTTCTTGAAAGGGGGTTACATAAATGGTTAAAAAGAAGGGCAATAAATTCGGCTATACAAGACAATATCATATTTCTTTAAGCTATCAACAAATAGACTTGTACGAAAAAGCAATTAAAACACAAAATGAGTTATATCAATTTGCATTGAAATACTTGTATAAGACTTATGGCCGTAAACATATTGGCAGACCGTTGCCTTTTGGGCAAGGAATAAACTACCTTAATAATAAAATTAAGGCAATGTTTATCAAAGAAAAATACGACTTAAAACGTTGGAATGTTAAAAAAC
Organism: Ligilactobacillus agilis DSM 20509; assembly: GCF_001436215.1. Lineage (GTDB taxonomy): Bacteria > Bacillota > Bacilli > Lactobacillales > Lactobacillaceae > Ligilactobacillus > Ligilactobacillus agilis. The sequence goes on along the minus strand of NZ_AYYP01000047.1, from coordinate 23,427 downwards.
TAGGATTATCTTCGCACGCGGCCGATGAGTTTTTGAAAACAATCTTCACTAACTTTTCTCAATATCGTAAGAGA
>NZ_AYYP01000047.1:22714-23234 GCF_001436215.1 Ligilactobacillus agilis DSM 20509 | reverse complement strand
CCACACCATTTAAATGTAGCCGATTTTGGAGAAATAATGGTATTTGAGAATTTAAATCATCTTAATTTTGACGAGATAGCTTTAACTAAGATTAAAAGATTGCCAGATAACACATTTAGACTACAAATAACCTTTACTCGTGAAAAGAAACGTAGTTCTCAAAATAAAGTTGTTGGCGCAGATTGGAACATGTTTAACAATGAAGTATTTAGAACTTCTGAAAATAAAACCATCGCAATACCTAAGGATATTGTGAAAAAAGCTAATGAATTAGAAGTAGCAAAAGATAAATTTAAATCTTTAAGAGATAGGGAATACAACAAGCGTGGTAAAACTACTTTATGGCAAAAATATCAACGTAAACAAGCAAAATTAAGTGCCAAAAGAGCTAATATTTTAACTGAAACATACAGAAAGTTAGTTCACGAATTAGTAGACGAGTTCGATACTATCATCATCGAAAAAATAGATGCTTTTGAGATGAGAAAACGTAGTTGGTCACTGAATAAAGCGCAAAACA
>NZ_AYYP01000047.1:0-22596 GCF_001436215.1 Ligilactobacillus agilis DSM 20509 | reverse complement strand
ACCCAGAAAAACATGTAAAATTAAGAGATTATCCTAAATTAAAAGCAGGTAACTTGGTGGAAATAATTTAAAAAAACGAAGTTTTTTAGGAAACGGAACCAAATCCTACCGAACTATTGGCACAAAATTATGCGTATCACCCTGAGCGAGTCAAAACGGGTGCGATAATTAGTGAATAGTATATATTTAGTATAGTGGCGGTATTTCCAGTCATTATAACTAGGTTCGGAGCGTGTATCGTTTTTTAATGTACACGTAATGTAATCGCATGACGCGATTCCTGCGATTTTAATCGTAGGTAGTTCAATAAGTATGTCTACTTCTAGCTACGTTTTACTAACCATCTTGTTAGCCGGTTTTTCCATGTGGTTAGCCAAGGTCTTGCCATTTTTGTTGCTAAAAAAGTTCACCTTACCTAAGTGGGCCTTAGAGTACCTGAGTTTTGTTCCGCTGACCATCATGTCGGCCTTATGGTTTAGCCAACTGTTTGAACAACATTTAGGCCAACTACCTAGCCTTAACTGGGAAAACTTACTAGCCTCACTACCAACCTTACTAGCCGCTATTTTTTCAAAGGACTTATTAGTGACCGTAATTGTCGGCATTATTAGCCTGGCCTGCTTACGCTTTGGCTTTTTCTAAGACTAGCATTAAAATAAATTAAATTTAATTATAAAAAAGACTTGCCAAATGAAAAAAGTTAGGCTAAAATAATGTCAACGTTAAACGAGAACATAAATTAAAGACCAGAAAAAAGCCCAGTAGCTGAAGTTATTTGTCCAGTGAGTCGTTAGTAGTGAGAAAACGATCAACCCTAGCTTCAGTGAATAACCCTTTTTTAGTCGCTGACCGAACGGTTGCTAGTAGGCTCAGACGTGACCACAACGTTACCCGTGGCTGAGTGTGATTGCACTTGGAAATTAAAGAGGTCTAAGCCTTAGGCGCTTAGACAACTTGGGTGGTACCGCGGAAAAAAGCCTTTCGTCCCTTGTGATTAGGGGATGAAAGGCTTTTTATTTTCTCCTCAAATCTAAAAAGTAAAGGATGAAAATTATGTGTGGATTTGTTGCTGTTGATAAATTAGACTACGATGTTAAAGAGTTCGAAGATATTTTGCAAACTGACTGTCACCGGGGCCCGGATATGACTTGGGTTAGTGACTTTGGAACAACTAAGTTTGGTTTTAACCGCCTGTCAATCATGGACTTAAGCGCCGACGGGATGCAACCCTTCAAGGCACTTGATTGCATGCTCGTATGTAACGGGGAAATTTACAACTACCAAGAGTTAGAAAAGCTCACCCCTGATTTTACTTACCAATCTACTAGCGACTGCGAGGTCTTAATCCCACTTTACCGTAAGTATGGTTTAGACGTCATGTGCAAACTGCTTGACGCTGAATTCGCCCTCGTTTTACATGACCAAGTTAGCGGGAAGGTCTTGGCTGCTAGAGACCCCATCGGAATTCGCCCTATGTTTTACGGTTACGTTAAGGGCAGTGGTGAAATTGCCTTTGCTTCCACAGCTAAGAGTTTGGTTAAGTTCTGTGACCAAGTAATGCCTTTCCCACCAGGCCACTACTACGACGGGCATAAGTTTGTTTGCTACCATGATGCTTCCTTTAGTCCTAAGATGATCAGCCCTAGCTTAGACGAAGCTACCAAGGAAATCCATGACCGCCTAGTAGCCGGGGTTAAGAAGCGTCTCCACGCCGACGCTCCCGTCGGTTACCTTCTTTCCGGGGGACTGGACTCCTCATTAGTCTGCTCCATTGCCACTAAACTGTTACCGGATAAAAAGTTGCCAACCTTTGCGATTGGAATGGACCGCAACCCTATCGACTTGAAGTACGCTCGAGAAGTGGCTGACTATTTAGGAACAGACCACACCGAATTTATCATGACTAGAGAAGACGTCTTAGGTGCCTTGCGGGAAGTGATTTATGCCCTGGAAACTTGGGACATCACCACTATTCGGGCCTCAATTGGGATGTACTTACTTTGCAAGAAGATTCATGAAACAACTGACTTAAAGGTCCTCTTAACCGGCGAATGTTCCGATGAGCTATTTGGCTACAAGTACACTGACTATGCCCCTAGTCCGGCCGAATTCCAGGCTGAATCCCAAAAGCGGATTAAGGAACTTTACATGTATGACGTGTTACGGGCCGACCGTTGCATCTCCTCTAACTCACTCGAAGGCCGGGTACCATTTGCTGACTTAGACTTCGTCAACTACGTAATGTCACTCGACCCACAAATGAAGATGAACATCTACGGTAAGGGTAAGTACCTCCTCCGCAAAGCCTTTGCTGACCAAGACTACTTGCCAACTGACATCTTGATGCGAGAAAAGGCCGCCTTTTCTGACGCCGTTGGTCACTCATTAGTTGATGACTTAAAAGAATATGCCGAAGAAAAATACAGCGACCAAGACCTAAAGGACGCTCAAGCAAAATACGATTACCACGCACCATTTACCAAAGAATCACTCCTTTATCGTGATATCTTTGAAGAATTCTTCCCTGGACAAGCCCAATGGATTAAAGATTACTGGATGCCCAACAAGACTTGGGAAGCACTTAAGGACGTCGATGATCCAAGTGCCCGCGTGCTTAAAAACTACGGTGACAGCGGTAAATAATTGCTAAAACTTTTAAGGGTCCCTAAGAAACCACTTAGCGTTTCTTAGGGACCCTTTATTTTTGGTAGGTATTTATTATTATAGTACTAGAAAGTGTGGGGTGTATATGTTTAAAGGTCAACGTAAGTAATCGGCGGCAGAATTTTGCCCATAAAAAAACAAGACGTAGATTTTTAGCCACGTCTTGTTTTTTTTATTTAAAAATACTTTTTACTTAAGCCGGCCGTAAGTTTTTGCACCTTAACCAAACTGCCCCTAATCGCGTAGCGGTCGACCCCTTGGTCATCGCAGGTTATCAAGGTAATTAATTTTTGGTTGGCAACGTCATCAATCCACTCAACGGCATACTTAGAGATAATCTGTTTATCAGTTATCTTGTAGGTATATAGCTTCTTGCCATCGGTTAAATAGATTCTTTCCCCCGGCTTAGACCTTACAATCGGCGAGAATAATAGTTTAGGGTCGTTCATATGGTGCCCTGCTAGCGCATAGTTGCCTTGACCCATTTGTTGATCCGGCTTCATTGTCCCAGCCCCCGGTAGAGACTCGCATCGGAGATACCATAATAAATTGGCAACTTTAAAGCCACCGCGGGGATGGCAATCTTGCCAATCATCCCTTGACTCTTATTGAGAGTATTTTTCAAGGTCTTAGCCGAATCAATCGACTTTACCTGCTTAAAATCAAAGCTGGTTTCCTTAGTTTTCTTAGGCTTAGTAATCTTAGCCTTTAACTCCGTCTTAGTCGCATGGTTAATCATTAGGTTTTGAATGGGCCGATTAAAGATTAAGACCAACCCTACAATTAACAAACAAATCCCTAAAATCAAGGAAGCTTTTTGACGCCATTTCATAATAATCCCCCCAAAGTCTATTCAACAAATTCGAAGGTGAAATCGCCAATCCGAACAAGGTCGCCATTCTTAGCGCCCCGTTCCCGCAAGGCATCGTCGACACCCATTCCCCGCAATTGACGAGCAAAACGCATCATACTTTCATCATGTTCTAAGTTAGTCATCTTGAAGAGTTTTTCTAGCTTAGCCCCACCGAGAATCCAAGTTGCGTCGGCATCACGGCTAATTGTAAATGGTGCCTCTGCCTCATCAGCCTCAAACTTATAGTAACCGGCCTGCTTGAGTTCTTTTTCGGCCACCGTTTCAAACTTAGGTGTTTGTGCCAATAAGTCAGCTGTTCTTAGCATTAACGCCTCAAGGCCTTGGTGAGTTAAAGAAGAAATCTCCATTACTTCCGGTTGCTTAGCTAGGGTGTGGTCGTTAGCTAGTTGTTCTTTAAATCTAGCCAAGTTTTCACTAGCATCCGGCATGTCCATCTTACTTGCCACCACAATCTGAGGCCGCTCTAAGATACTTGGGTCGTAAGATTTCAACTCAGCGTTAATCTTGAGGTAATCTTCATAAGGATCACGCCCTTCCATCCCCGACATATCAACTAAGTGCAAGATGACCCGCGTCCGTTCAACGTGTCTTAAAAATTGGATTCCTAGCCCAACTCCGGCCGAAGCCCCTTCAATTAAGCCGGGTAAGTCGGCCATAACAAAGTCACGGCCATCATCTAACCTAACCATCCCTAAGTTAGGAACTAAGGTAGTAAAGTGGTACTCGGCAATCTTAGGCTTAGCACTGGTTACCACCGACAAGAGGGTCGATTTTCCTACGGATGGGAAGCCGACCAACCCTACGTCAGCTAAAACCTTTAATTCTAGCTTCAAATTCCGTTCGATTCCTGGTTCTCCATTTTCGGCAATTTCTGGGGCAGGATTCTTAGCGCTGGCAAAGTGGATGTTACCGCGGCCACCACGGCCTCCCTTTGCTACTACCAGTTCTTGACCGGCTTCAACTAAGTCGCCTAAAACTTCCCCAGTATCCGCGTCGCTAACCGTGGTTCCTTCGGGTACGGCAATATAGGTATCCTCTGCCCCCCGGCCGTACATGCCTTTAATCATGCCGTTTTGGCCAGACTTAGCCTTAAAAATCCGGTGATACCTGAAATCCATCAAGGTTCTAAGCCCTTGATCAACTTTTAGGATGACACTACCACCCTTACCACCGTCACCACCGGCTGGGCCCCCGTTAGGAACATATTTTTCGCGCCGGAAGGCAACCATGCCGTCGCCACCTTTACCGGCTTTAACTTTAATTTTAACTTGATCTACAAACATTTACTTTTCCTTTCTTACCGTAATTTGCTTACCGCCTTTAAATATAACATTTTGCCTACCTAAGGTCAAAGTTAGTCCTAATCTTGCCCCTTAAGGGAAAGTTTGATTGTTTGTGCTACCGCAGCTGAAATCCCCAGTGCGGTTAACTCTTCTAGCGGCGCGTCCGCAATTTTCTTTAACGAACTATACTTTCTTAATAACTTAATTCTCGTCTTAGGGCCTACCCCCGCAATCCGTTCTAGGCGCGAGGCCAGTGAGTTTTTCGACCGAACTTGGCGGTGGAAACTAATCGCAAAGCGGTGGACCTCATCTTGGATTCGTTGCAGGAGGTAGAAGCCTTCACTCTTGGGGTCTAAGCCAATTTTTTGATAGGTCATCTTCATTAAGTCCGCCGTCTTGTGCTTGTCATTTTTAACCATCCCGGCAACAGGAATTGCCAGGCCCAGTTGATTTTGTAAGACGTCTTGGGCCGCCTCAATTTGAATCTCAGCCCCATCCATTAAGATTAAATCAGGCAACGGTTGCTTTTCCTTTAGGAGCCGGCTATAGCGACGGAAGATCACTTCCCTGGTACTAGCCGCTTCGTCGGCGTGACTAACCGTTTTCAGCTTATACTTCCGGTAGTCATTTTTAGATGGCCGGCCGTCAATAAAACAGACCATGGCCGAAACAATGTCGGTTCCCTGAATATGTGAGTGGTCAAAGGCCTCAATCTTATGCCCCTTAGGCAGACCGAGTGCGCTTGTAATCTGGTCCATCGCCCCGGTGGTCTTACGTTCATCTAACTCTAGGAGCCGGAACTTTTCTTCTAGGACTAGGCGGGCGTTTTTTTCAGCCAACTCTAATAATTCCCGTTTAGCCCCCCGCTTAGGCGTCCTGATTGGGACCTGCAAAATTTCTCTTAAAACGTCTTTATCTAGGTCGCTTGCAACTAAGATTTCCTTAGGTAGGAGGCGATTTTTTTGGTTGTAAAATTGCAAGATAAAGGAGGCCATCTCCGCTTGTGGGGTATCAATACATGGGAACAAGCGCTTTTCTCGCTTCATCAAGCGCGCCTGGCGGATAGAAAAGACCTGAATTGACAGCCAGCCCCGGTCCATGTAATAGGCAAATAGATCCCGGGGGGTATTGTCGTTTGAAATAATCTTTTGCTTTTCAACCGTAACCTCGATATAGTGGATCTGATCTCTTAGTTCAGCCGCCCGTTCAAATTCAAGGTTAGTGGCTGCCTGCTCCATTTTCTTAGTTAAGTCCCGCTTGATACCCAAAACGTTTCCATTTAAAAAGGACTTAATCTTTTTAATCTGCGCCTGGTACTCACTGGCCGGCACTTCTTTAAAACAAGCACCTAAACACTGACCCATATGGTAGTAAAGGCAGGGCCGCTTTTGATAGCCATTGCAGCGCCTTAGCGGGTAGACCTTTTGCAAGAGTTGCATTGTTTCGGTGGCCGCATAAACGTTAGGATAAGGACCAAAGTAATAGGCCCCATCTTTTTTAACCTGACTAACAATCTTTAGCTGGGGATCTTTTTCGTTAGTAATCTTAATGTAAGGATAACCCGTCCCCTGTTTTAACTTGATATTGTAGTAGGGTTTATGCTTTTGAATTAGCGTTATTTCCAACAAGAAAGCCTCTTTGTCAGTCGAGGTCACAATCGTTTCAAAATCGCGAATCTCTGAGACCAAGCGTGCCGTCTTACCTTCATGCGAACTCTTGAAGTAAGAACGGACCCGATTTTTAAGATTCTTGGCTTTACCAACGTAAATAATCCGACTATTTAAGTCCTTCATGAGGTAACAACCCGGCAAATCCGGTAATAATTTTAACTTATTTTCGATGTGTTGTGTCGCCACAGCTCATCCTTCCTTTACTTAAAAGTTACTTATAATTATTATAGCATAGCCCTTTCAATCCCTATGGTTATTTAGCTCAAAAAAAGAGGTGCCAGCCCTAACAGCTAGCACCTCTAATTAGTAAGGCGTTTTGATTAACCCTTAACTTGTGACATAACTTCTTCTACGAAGTTGTCTTCTTTCTTTTCGATACCTTCACCAACTTCGTAACGTACGAATGACTTAACCTTGCCACCCTTAGAAGCTACGAATTTAGCAACAGTTTGGTCTGGATCCTTAACGAATTCTTGGTCGTCCAGGGCGATTTCAGCTAAGAACTTGTTTAAGCGACCTTCAACCATCTTTTCGATAATCTTTTCTGGCTTACCTTCGTTCTTAGCTTCTTCAGTAAGCACTTCACGTTCGTGAGCCAATTCTTCGGCAGGAACTTGGTCACGGTTAACGTACTTAGGATTGATAGCTGCTACGTGCATTGCAACGTCCTTAGCAGTTGCTTCATCAGCGCCTTCAACTACAACTAAAGAAGCAATCTTACCACCCATGTGTAAGTATGCACCAAAGTTTTCGTTGTCAGCCTTTTCTACTAATTCAAAGCGACGTAAAGTAATCTTTTCACCGATAACTTGAGTTGCTTCGATGATTTCATCGTTAACAGTCCCTTTGTCTGTGCTAATCTTCAAAGCAGCTTCTACGTCAGCTGGCTTGTTTTCTGCTACCAATGTAGCTAAACGCTTAACTAATGCCTTGAATTGGTCGTTTTGTGCCACGAAGTCAGTTTCAGCGTTAACTTCAACGATTGCAGCTACGTTGCCCTTAACTTCAACGTCAGCTAAACCTTCGGCGGCAATCCGGTCGCTCTTCTTAGCAGCCTTAGCCATCCCTTTTTCACGTAAGAAGTCGATTGCTTTTTCCATGTCGCCTTCAGTAGCAACTAAAGCCTTCTTAGCGTCCATCATACCAACGCCAGTTTTGTCACGTAATTCTTTTACTTGAGCAGCAGTAATCTTTGCCATAACCCAAATAGCCTCCCTTTGGAATGTATTTATTTAAAAAAGGCTGTCGTACGACCAAGGCTCAAATGCCCAACTCCTGCGACAGCCTAAGTTTATAAACTATTCAGCATCTTTGCTATCGTTGTTACCTTCAACGGCTTCTACGATATCTTCGATTGATTCAACCTTTTCGTCTGCACTATCAACAAATGTTTCTTCGTTAACAGGTGCTTCATCTTCACCTTGGTTACCTTCGATAACAGCATCTGCCATCTTAGCAGTAATCAAACGAACGGCACGGATAGCATCGTCGTTAGATGGAATCTTAACGTCGATTTCATCTGGGTCAGCGTTTGTGTCGACCATAGCAACGATAGGAATGTTCAACTTTTGAGCTTCCTTAACAGCAATCCGTTCCTTGCGTGGGTCCACGATGAATAATACATCTGGAATCCGTGGCATGTCTTCGATACCACCAAGGAATTTTTCAAGCCGGTCGCGTTGCTTCATTAATAAAGCAACTTCCTTCTTAGGAAGACGGTCAAATGTGCCATCTTCTTGCATTGCCTTGATTTCCTTTAAGCGCTTAATCCGCTTTTGGATTGTGTTCCAGTTAGTTAAAGTTCCACCTAACCAACGGTGGTTAACGTAGTATTGACCTGCACGCTTTGCTTCTTCAGCAATTGCATCTTGAGCTTGCTTCTTTGTACCAACGAATAAAACAACGCCATCATCAGCAGCTGCATTCTTAACAAAGTCGTAAGCATCGTCAATCAACTTCACAGTCTTTTGTAAGTCGATAATGTAGATACCGTTACGTTCTGTGAAGATGTACTTCTTCATCTTAGGGTTCCAACGACGTGTTTGGTGACCAAAGTGGACACCAGCTTCAAGTAATTGTTTCATGGTAATAACTGCCATTACAATTTACCTCCAAAATAGTTTTATTTTCCTCCCCCATGTTCAACGAGCAAAAGACTTAGTAACCCTAAGCACCCTTTTGGTCATCGCATGAGGTGTGAATTGGCACCGGTTAAGGCACCTGTAACATAATACACTAAAGTTTTAAAAAATGCAAATTTTTTTTAAGCATTCACAATAGTCGAAGCTTGACCTGTTTCTAAGACAGACTTAGCACTATCTAAGGCGATTTCAACCATGTTTTTAACCGCTGTTTCTGTGTAAAAGGCGATATGGGGAGTAACCAAGGCATTGTCTAGGCTGATTAATTCCTTGAAGGTTTCATCAGTTAAAGCTTGGTTACGCAAATCATGGTTAAAGATTGGGGTTTCCGCTTCGTAAGTATCTAAAGCCGCCCCGGCTACCTTGCCTGATTTTAAGGCTGCAATTAAAGCCTTCGTATCAATCAAGCTTCCCCGAGCAGTGTTTACCAAGTAAACTCCGTCTTTCATTTGGGCCAACGCTTCTTGACCAATAATGTGCTTATCTTGGTCAGTAGCTGGCATGTGCAAACTAATTGCATCCGCCTTAGCAAATAGTTCTTCTAAACTGTCAACGTACAAGCCTGCCGCCTCTAATTCAGGGTTGCGGTAAGGGTCAAAGGCAACCACCTTAGCCCCGAAACCTTGCACGATTTGGATGAAGACCCGGCCAATCCGGCCAGTTCCTACTACCCCAACTGTCATAGACCGTAATTCTTTACTGATGTATGGGGCCCAACGATAATCTTGTTCGGCAAACTTACGCCGATAAGTTCTAGTTTGTCGTAACATTTGCATTAATTGGGTAACAGCAAATTCAGCAATTGCGTTAGGTGAGTAAGCTGGCACGTTAGTAACAGTTACTCCTTTTTGGCTTGCAGCTGCTAAGTCGATGTTATCAACACCCACGTTACGGATGGAAAGATCCTTTACCCCATATTCTTGCATCTTGGCAAATAAGCCCAAAGGGTAAGTCCCCGTTTGTAAGCCAATCACAGCGTCATAGCCCTTGATTGTATCTAGGTTATCTTCACTGATTTCTTCTGAGTGTAAATCAACCTTGACATTATTTACTTGGGCCCACTTTTCAAAGTAAGGTCTCTCGTCATCACGTACACTGAATGCGATAAAATTCATTATTAAAATCCTCCAAACTTACAATTTATCATTGTTATTATACGGTGTGTTGGAAATTAAATTAAATCTTCTTCAACCTTATTTAGTTTAGCACGCTTTTTATAACTAAGTCTATTTTAAGCGCTTTTTTAATTAAATATTTAAAGTATCTTAGGTGAAGTCCTTAAGCCCATGTGCCTTAAGGTAGGCCTCTTTTTGGCGGCGACTTTGGTGTTTAAAGGCGTACTCTGCTTGTAAGGCCGCCCTTTTGGTTTCAAATTCTTCGTAGTGAATTAACTTAACAGGCAGGTGACTTTTCGTGTACTTGGCTCCCTTGCCTTGCTGGTGCTTCTTGAGTCGTGCCTGAACGTCGGTCGTAAAGCCGCCATAAAAACTCTTATCTCCACATAAAAGCACGTAAAAATAATACCTACCCTTTTCCATACAAAATCTCCTTAATGAGTGGTTGGTAGTTTCCCTCTTGATCATAGACTGTTAGGGGTTCACAAAAACGTAACCCCCCGTCTTTTCCGTCCTTAATAGCCTCAATCAAAACCATATTGGCCTCTCGTCCGGCTTTAGGGTAGACAAATTGGACTCGCTTAGGCGCTAACCGCTCGGCCCTTAAAACATCCATTATCTCTAAAAACCGGTCAGGCCGGTGGACTAGGTAAAAGCGGCCACCCATCTTTAACAAACCACTAGTCATAGCCACCACCTCTTTTAAAGTCGTCGTAATCTCATGGCGGGCTAACATTAAGTGTTGGTTGGGGTTTTTCTTACTGGTCGGTAAGTCGGCAAAGTAAGGTGGATTACAAGTAACTGTATCCACACTATCTTTAGCCAGGTAGTCGTTTGTTTGCTTTAAATCAATATTATAAACAGTCACCTGCTCATCCAAGTGATTTAACTTGACGCTTCTTTGAGCCATATCCGCTAGCCGGGGCTGGATTTCAACCAGGTTAATCTGGGCCTTGGTCTTTGCGGTCAAAAATAACCCTACCGCCCCATTACCGGCACAGAGGTCTACAATCCTACCATTAGCTTTCGTATAGGGCTTAGCAAAGTGGGCTAGTAAAACCGCATCTAGTGAAAATGAAAACACCTCCGGGCTTTGAATAATCTTAATATCATTTGCATATAATTCGTCTACACGTTCATTTGCTTGCACTAAATTCTTATCCATTTTTTACCTCTACTTGCAACTTAGCATAAAATTTTGCATACTATAACAGTACCAAACCTCAAGAAAGGAGTGAAGTTTTTGTTTTATTCATTTATTCGGGCGCTAGTCCGCGTCATTGTCTTCATAATCAATGGCAATACCCACTATCTCAATAAAGATAAGCTACCCAAGGGTAACTATATCCTGGTCGGTCCCCACCGGACTTGGTATGACCCCATTTTCTTTGCACTTGCAGCCGCCCCTAAGAAGTTTTCGTTCATGGCTAAGGAGGAGCTTTTTAGCAACCCCTTCTTGCGTTATATTCTAGTGCACGCCAATGCTTTTCCAGTTAACCGGGCCAATCCTGGTCCCTCGGTTATCAAAACCCCGGTAAAGTGGCTACGCAAGCGGGATCTCTCTTTAATCATGTTTCCCTCTGGAACAAGGCACTCCCAAGAGCTCAAGGGCGGAGCGGTCTTGATTGCTAAGATGGCTGGCGTCCCCATTGTACCGGCTGTCTACCAGGGACCACTTACTTTCAAGGGGCTCTTAGCTCGCAAGAAAGTTACCATTGCCTTTGGTGACCCAATTACTATCGAGCGAAAACAAAAGTTAACTGATGAATACCAAGAACAGGTTATCGCCCGGATGAACCAAGCCTTTAACAACTTGGACCAGGCAATCAATCCTGATTTTGTCTACATCGATCAAACAACTAAAAAGAACTAATTTTAACTCCAGGTATAAACTTATACTTGGAGTTTTTGTATAAGAAAAAGGCTAGTCAAGGTTTAAATGTCTAACCTTAACCTAGCCCTTAACAAGCAAATTCTTATTTTTTTCCGTAATTTGACTTCATTGCAGTCATCATTTGATGCAATTTCTTTTCAGATGGTTTTTGACCCATTTGTAGCATCATTGATTTAATCATTTGTTCGTTAATTGGTGGATTCTTCTTTAGGTAATCTTCCATGTATTTGCGGGCAGCAAAAAATCCTGCCACAACCCCACCAACTAAAGCGATAATCACAATCAAGACCCATACGCCAGTTGACATAAGCTTCGCCCCTTTCTTAGTCTCAATATTCAGTTTACACAATTCCTAAAAAAAAATAAAGACTTCCCATTAAATTATCTTTAATCGTCTCGTAAACCTTTTTTCCGTTGGATTTCTTTGACCTTTTCAGGAGTGACTTCCTTGCCATCCTTGTCATAAACTTGCAGCATTTCAATGTGGCTCCGGAAATTTTCCCGAAACATTGCTAGGTAAGTTTCACGTAAACTTTGTTGTTCTATCTTTTCGTCTTCACTTAAACCCGTTGTCTTCTTTTTCTTAGCTAAAAAGTTAATTCGGTCGATTAACTCTTGGGGAATCCCCTTATTTTCCATAATCTATTTCACCTCTCAAAAGACTCATTACTAAAAATAATAACTGATAGTAATTTAAAAAACAAGCTATTTCAACGAACGCTCGTTTGAAAGTCCTGTTAAGCTATGTTATAATATAGGCAATAATAAATAATCGAGGTGATTATCGTGTCAAGAATTTCAGAAAAACGCCAACGGGCAATCTTACAATATATTTATGAGTTCATTAACGAAAAAGCTTACCCTCCAACTGTTCGTGAAATTTGCAAAGCGGTTGAACTGTCCTCAACCTCTACCGTTCACGGTTACTTGGATACTTTGACTAAAAATGGCTATATCGCCCGCGACTTAACTAAACCACGGGCAATGGAAATCACCCCTAGCGGGTTAGAATTTCTCGGAATTTCCCCGCATGAAGGCTTTATTCCCATGGTGGGAACAGTTACGGCCGGTTCACCTATCCTGGCTGAACAAGAAACGTCTGACTACTTTCCATTGCCGCCTTCATTCGAAACTTCTGCGGACTTATTTATGCTAACCATTCGGGGCGAAAGTATGATTAACGCCGGAATTTTAAATGGCGACCAAGTTATTGTGCGTCAACAAGCTAGCGCAGATAACGGAGATATTGTCATTGCAATGACTGAAGAAAATGAAGCGACTTGCAAACGATTCTTCAAAGAAGACGGTCACTTCCGGCTTCAACCCGAAAATGACACCATGGCTCCAATTATTTTAGATAATGTTACGATTTTAGGAAAAGTAGTTGGCCTTTACCGTAACTTCATTTAACTACCTAAAAAGCATCCTAACTGCAAACTCTTGCAGTTAGGATGCTTTTTTAGTGCGCTTGCTGATCTTGCTTAATTTTAGTGGCAAGTGCCAGCAACTCCTGGGCATGTTCTAACGTCAACGGGGTAATTTCAGAACCGGACAGCATCCGTGCTAATTCTGTTACCCTTTGCTGTGGTTCAAGCATAGTTAATTGGGTTTCGGTCCGCCCCCCCTTAATGTGCTTCGCAATAAAATAGTGATGATCTGAAATAGCCGCTACCTGTGGGAGGTGACTGATGCAAAGTACCTGCGAATTTCGGGCAATTTGGCTGATTTTTTCGGCGATGGCCTGGGCTACCCGGCCACTAACCCCGGTATCAACTTCGTCAAAGATAATCGAGGTTACCCCTTGCTTTTGAGCGAAAATCGTCTTTAAAGCCAACATAATCCGGGATAACTCCCCACCGGAAGCAATTTTAGCTAACGGTCCCATTGCTTCACCAAGGTTGGTTTGAATATAAAATTCCACCCGCTCTGTCCCATTTTCCGTTAGTTCATCCACGGGGAAAAACTTCACCTTAAAAACGGCCTTATCCATATAAAGGTCGCTTAATTGCTGCTTAACTGCACCTTCTAGGACCTGAGCACTTTGCTTGCGCTTTACACTCAGTTTTTGGGCTAAGGAAAGTGCCGCTTGGTAGGCAGCTTCAACCGCAGCCTCTTGCTTAGAAACATCTATTTCCGTTGCTTGCATCTCGCTTAACTCAGCCCTGATTTTTTCATAATAATCTAAAATCTGCGCTACCGAATCCCCGTACTTGCGTTTTAGCTGGTGAATGAGTTCCAACCGTTGTTCAATTTGATTGAGGCGGTCTTCGTCCCACTCCATTTGATCGAGCTGATTAGAAATATCCCGACTAACATCTTGCAAACTATAAAATGCGTCGGCCACTTTTTCAGAAATTTGTTCTAACTCTGGGCTTAGGTTGGCTATCTTATCAAGTTCTGACATGGCGGTACCTAAATTACCAACCACATCTAGGTTTTCGCCCGTTAATATCTGATAGCCGGTTTCTAAAGCAGTATTAATCGTTTGAAAATTATCTAACTTATTCTTTTCCTCTAACAACTGCTCCTCTTCGTTAGCCTGCAAAGCGGCCGCTTCGATTTCTTGCACCTGAAATTCAAGCATATCTAACCTTTGTGCCCAAGCTTTTTCGTCCGCTTCCCGTTTAGCTAGGGCAGCCTTTAGTTGGCGGTAGTCTTGGTATTTAGCCAGGTAATCCTTATGCAAGGCTTGCAGCTTAGGATCGAATTCATCTAGCAATTTAATGTGGGTTTCGGGGTGCATCAATTCTTGATGCTCATTTTGACCATGAATATCAATTAAAGTTTCTCCGACCCGTCTTAAGGAACTCAAATTAACCAGGTGACCATTAATCCGACAGGTGTTGCGCCCACTTTGATAAAGGTCCCGTTCCAAAATTAAAACTTCATCCGGCTCAATTCCTAGTTCAGCTAAAATCTTAAAGGTCTTCGCATCTTTAGGTAAGACAAACTGCCCTTGAATCATGGCCTTATTAGCACCTAAACGAACAAACTCAACCGACGCTCTCCCACCAGCTAACAAGCCTAAGGCATCGATGATAATCGACTTACCAGCCCCTGTTTCCCCGGTTAGAACCGTCATTTGGGACCGAAAGTCAATATCCAGTTTATCAATAATGGCAAAATCTCTAATCGTTAATTCCTGTAACATGTAATCATCCTTCTACTTTTAATTACCCTTCTTAGCTAAATCCAAGATAATTTCATGCATTTCTTCGGCCGCTTTTGCGGAGTAAGCAAAAATCATTACCGTATTATCATCGCCCATCGTCGCAAACACCTGCTCATATTTCATTTGTTCAATCAAACTAGCTAGGATGGGCCCATTTCCTGGCAAGACCTTAATCAAACACAAGTCGCGATGACAGTTTGAAAAGACGTAGGTATCACTGATTAACTTGGCCAACTTCTTCTTGGTATTCATCTTCTTTTCTGTAGGCACACTGTAGACGTATTCACCATTAAGGGTTGGTAACTTGATTAACTGCATATCCTTGACATCGCGTGAAATCGTCGCCTGAGTCACCCAAACGCCCTGCTGCTCAAGTAGCTTTACCAAATCCTCCTGGCGATAAACATTATTATCCTGCAAAATCTGCCTAATCAATTTTTGGCGTTCCTGTTTTCTCATAAATTCCATCCCCCCTTATTATCGACTAGCCAATCACTAGTGCTTATCTTTTAAGGTTTGGTGTGCCTGCTTAACCACCTTATCCGGTGTTTCGGTTAGTAAGATTTGCCCTGGTTTTTCACTTTTAACCAGGTGAATTAAAAATTCAATATTTCCTTGTCCCCCAGTAATTGGTGAAAAGTCTAACCCCACCACATCATAGCATTCGCTAACTGCTAGGCGAATAATATCTTCAATTACTTCAAGGTGCACCCGTTCGTCGCGGACGATACCATGCTTACCTACTTTTTCCTTGCCAGCCTCAAATTGGGGCTTAATTAGGGCGATTACATCGCCGCCGGTTTTCAAAATCGTATGTAAGTTAGGTAAAATCAAGTGCAAAGAGATAAAGGAAACGTCAATGGTTGCAAAATCGGGCTGGCCACTAGTGAAATCGGCCAGCTGTGAGTAACGGAAGTTAGTGTTTTCCATTACTACGACCCGCTCATCTTGGCGTAACTTCCATGCAAGTTGGTTAGTCCCTACATCCAAGGCATAGGATAACCGTGCTCCCTTTTGAAGGGCCACGTCGGTAAACCCCCCCGTGGACGAACCAATATCTAAAACCGTCTTATTTCTAATGGAAGCTTTAAAAACCTTTAAAGCCTTCTCTAACTTTAAGCCTCCCCGACTAACATAAGGCATCTTGGTTCCTTTAAAGTGGAGCTTAGTTTCAACATCAATTTTCATGCCGGGCTTATCTAGGCGCTCCTCATTTTCACCCAAAATCTCACCAGCCATTACAGCTCGTTTGGCTTGCTCGCGCGTGGCGAATAACCCTTGCTGCACTAATAATACGTCTACTCTTTCTTTTTTCATTACTAATCCTTTACTTTGAAATATTCTAATAGTTCTGCCAACAATCTAACATCATACCCCGCTTCTTTTAGGGAAACTAAGGCCTGGTTAGCAGCTGCTATCGTCTGGGCTAACTTGGTGTAAGCACCGTCCAAACCCAAAATCCCAGGGTAGGTATTCTTATGCTCCGCTTGGTCCTTATTAACCGCCTTGCCCAGCTGTTCTTCGGTGCTAACCCGGTCTAAAATATCATCATAAATTTGAAAGGCCAAGCCAAAATTACGCCCATAGTTCTCTAGTGCCATTTGGATTGGTTGTTTAGCTTGGCAAATTACGCTCCCGGCCTGACAAGCATATACTAGCAAGGCGCCCGTTTTACCAGCGTGTACCTGCTCTAGTTCAGCTAAACTAAGAGCGGTTTTTTCCCCCTCAATGTCACCAACCTGACCATTGACCATTCCTTGGGGTCCAGCCGCGTAAGCCAAGTAATTTAATAGCTGAACTACTGTTTCTGCTGGCAATTTTACTTGACCCAACAGCTCAAAAGCCGTAGTTAGTAATCCATCCCCGGCTAAAACAGCTAACGCTTGCCCAAAAACCTTATGGTTAGTTGGTTTGCCCCGCCGTAAGTCATCATTATCCATTTCTGGTAGGTCATCATGAATCAGTGAGTAGGTATGAATTAACTCCAAACTAGCTGCTACCTGCAAGCTAGCTTGATTAAGCTGCCCATTTAAAGTCTTGATTACAGCTAAAACCAATAAGGGCCTAATTCGCTTACCACCCGCGTTTACTGAATACATCATCGCTTCTTTTAAGCGGGGGTAAGCGGCTAGCTTACTTAGGTAGTCCTGCAAACACGCCTCTACTTTAGGTAAATAGTAGGCGGCAAACTCATTCCAACTTTCCTTACTCATCCGAATCCCTCTCAAAGTTAACCTCTTCACCTTCGTCATTAATTACCTTAGTCAAGGTTTGTTCCGCCTTGGTCAAACTTGCTTCTAACGTCTTACTGAGCTTCATTCCCTCTTTAAACTGTTCCAAAGCGTCCTCTAAGGGAACGTTGCCCTGTTCCAACTGGTTAACAATTTGATCTAAGCGCGCTAAATTTTCTTCAAAAGTTGCTTGTTTTTCTGTCATTATTTTTCATCCTTTGTTACTGATAATATTTTAGCCGTAGCCTCACCATCAACCAAATGGAGAGTTACTTGATCATTTACTTGGAGGTCCTTACTTTGTTTGATTACCTGATCAGCGACTGTTACGTAACTAAAACCACGCCCCATGACCTTTAACGGGCTTAACATCTCTAAGGATTGGATACTCCTTAGCAAGTGCGTCTCATAGTCATGTAAATAGTGGGTCACCGCTTGAATTAGGCGCTCTTTTTGCCTTGCCAACGCTTGCTTTTCTAAAGCTAGGCGTTGCGCGGGTGTTTGTTGCAACAGCCTCTGGGTTAGATTAGCTGTTAGCTGCTTGTTTTGTTGAATTATTACAGCTAAGGCTTGAGTTTGTCTACTTTCTAACAAGTCTAACTTTTGTGCGTAGTTTTCATATAAACGCTGAGGTTGTTTAAAGATATAAGAATTCATCAACTTAGCAAGTTCCTGTTGGCGATAACGGATTAGCTGACTAAAAGCCTGGGTTAGGCGGTTAGCTTGGGTTTTTAGTTTTACTAACTCCTCTTGTAAAACCGGAGTGGCTAATTCAGCCGCAGCCGTTGGGGTGGCCGCCCGTTGATCTGCAACTAAATCCGCAATGGTCGTATCGGTTTCATGCCCGACAGAAGAAATAACGGGAATTTGGCTGGCAACAATTGCGCGCGCAACCTTTTCCTCGTTAAACGGCCATAAATCTTCAATCGAACCACCACCCCGGCCGATAATAATCGTATCAAAATCGCCCCGGGCGTTGACTTCCTTTAGGCGGCCAATTAAGGAGTCAGCCGCGGCATCCCCTTGCACTACCGCCGGAAATAAGACTAGCTGGACTAAGGGATAACGCCGCCTAGTGGTCGTAATAATATCCTTAATAACGGCTCCAGATTCAGAGGTAATGACTGCTATCCGCCTAGGAAACTTCACTAGCGGACGCTTTGGCCTTGAAAAGAGCCCCTCTGCAGCTAACTTAGCCTTTAACTGTTCGTAAGCCTGGTACAAGGCTCCAATTCCATCCGGCTGCATCTCATCGATAATAATTTGATAATTACCATTGGCCTCGTAAAGGTCAACCCTGCCTGTTACTAAGACCTTCATCCCGTTTTCCGGCTGAAATTTCAGCCGGTTGAAGCTGTACTCAAACATCACGACGTCAATTTTAGCCCCGTCGTCCTTGAGACTAAAGTACTGGTGACGGGGCCGCTTGCGAAAGTTAGAAATTTCTCCTGTTAAGTAAACCTTTTGCAAGTAAGGGTCACGCGTAAATTTAGCGTGGAGGTACTTGGTTAATGCACTAACCGTTAAATATTGGGAACTAGTAACCATCCTGTCCACTCTTTTCTGCAAATTCTACCGTCTGTTTCATGAGCATGGCAATCGTCATCGGACCAACCCCGCCGGGAACAGGGGTTAGGTAGCTAGCTACGCCTTCAACTGTTTGGCGTTGCACATCGCCAACCAAATGACCGTCGGCTAAACGGTTAACCCCCACATCAATCACAACTGCCCCGGGCTTAATATCTGCGCCGGTTATCATCTCCGGCCTACCTGTAGCTACCACTAAGATGTCCGCTCGCTTCGTCACCGCGCGTAAGTCCTTCGTTTTACTATGAGCTACGGTTACAGTTGCATCAGCATTAAGCATCAATGCTACCATCGGCCGGCCAACAATGTTACTTCTTCCGACAATAACCACTTCCTTGCCAGCTGGTGAAATCCCATAAGCAGCTAGTAATTCCATGATACCCCTTGGCGTACATGGTAGCGAGTGAGGCATATTCATAAACAAGTGGCCCATATTAACCGGGTGGAACCCATCTACATCCTTACTTGGAAGAATTGCGTGGGTAACCTTGGCCTCATCAATATGTGCTGGAAGTGGAAGTTGTACTAAAATTCCATGAATATTAGGGTCCTCATTGTACTCATAAATCAAATCTAGCAAATCGGCTTCACTAACTGTTGCCGGTAAGAGATTATCAACCGTTTTAATTCCGATTTTTTCTGCAGCCCGGCGCTTATTTCTAACGTAAACCTGACTGGCAGGATCTTCTCCCACTAAAATAACTGCCAAACGCGGTACGATTTGCTTACTTGTCCAAAGTTCTTCTACCCTTTGTTTTAATTCAGCTTTAACTTCTTGTGCAAGTTTTTTGCCATCCATTATAACAGTCATTAAAAAACCTCACTTTAAACAAAATGTTTAATCCTATTTTAGCATATTTAACCTAGCTCTGTCGGCGATAAACGACCGTTAAATAAAAAAGAGCACGACTGATTAGTCATGCTCCCATTATCATTATTTAAGCAAGTTTGACAAGACTCCGTTGATAAACCGGCGAGACTTATCATCACTAAACTCTTTTGCTAGTTGTAAAGCTTCATTTAACGCCACTTTAGCAGGAACAGCTTCTACAAATAGCATTTCGTAAGTCGCCAAGCGTAAAATCAATAAGTCAGTCTTATTCAACCGAGCTATCGACCACTTAGCATTCAAGTATTTTTCGATTTCAGCATCAAGTTGTGCTTGGTTAGTAATAACCCCTTCAACTAATTCGTACAGGTAAGGGGGCACGACTACTTCATCTGCTGAAGTTAATTGTGCCACTAATTCATCACAGACAGCTCGAATATCAGCTTCGGGATTACTGCTTAAAGCAAACAAGGCTTGAAAAGCTAAAACCCGCACTTCATGTCTATTAATAGTCACTATTTCTTCTCTCCGTCTTCTTCGCCAAACAAATTATTCGGATCAACAGTTGGTTCTTGCTTCTCAGGAACGACCCCTTGGATGTGGACATCAACTTGAGTTAGTTCTAAACCAGTCATAAACAAGACCTGTTGCCTTACTTTTTCTTGAATTGCTAAAGCTACTTTAGGTACAGACACCCCATAGTTTAAGAAAGCATAAACGTCCACCTTTAATTCACCGTTAGTTTGGTCTAATTTAACACCCTTACCACGGCTTTGACGACCAAATAATTCAGAAAAACTATTGGCAAGCGAACCTCGCATTGAATAAACGCCTTCCACCTTATTAGCGGCAATCCCAATAATCACTTCAATAACTTCTAGGGCAATCCGCACTTCGCCTAAACTAGGTTCGTTACTTGCCAAGACAATTTTATTATCTTCAGCCAAAACAAAAACCTCCCTTGCAAATAGCTAACTAGGCACGTGAAATATAAGTACCATCAGCGGTATTAATTGTTAAAATATCTCCTTCGTTAACGAAGAATGGCACTTGAACAACTAAACCAGTTTCCATTGTTGCTGGCTTGGAACCACCTGAAGAAGTATCGCCCCGAATACCAGGTTCTGTTTCCTTAACTTCAAGGTCAACTGTGTTAGGTAATTCAACCCCTAAAGTTTCGGAACCAAACATAATGATGCTTACCACCATGTTTTCTTTCAAGTACTTCAATTCGTCTTGAATCCGTGCACCTGGTAATTCAAGTTGTTCATATGTTTCTGTATCCATGAAGACATAGTTGTCACCATCGGCATAAAGATATTGCATCTTCTTGCGGTCGATTTGTGCTTGTTCAACTTTTTCACCTGCACGGAAAGTCTTTTCTTGAACCCCACCGTTACGCAAGTTCTTCAACTTAGAACGTACAAAGGCACTCCCCTTACCAGGCTTAACGTGTTGGAATTCAACCACACGCCATAATTCACCATCAACTTGGATGGTCAAACCATTTTTGAAATCATTAACTGAAATCATAAGATCCTCCTCATTTTTATCCGTTCTTAACTAAGACAGATTCTTCCATACACTCCATAATAGCAAGAACTAACCCCTAATTGCAAGCCATTTTATAGCTCTTGGTAGTTTCTCCCAAAGTTTGTTAGGATTTCATACCCGGCTTCTGTAACCAAGATATCATCCTCAATCCTAACTCCCCCTATATTTGGTAAGTAAATCCCTGGTTCAATGGTAATTACTTGCCCCGCCTGTAATACATCATCATAACGCGCACCAACATTAGGTAATTCATGGATGCTAAGTCCAATTCCATGACCCATCCCGTGGTTGAAAAACTCCCCGTAGCCAGCCTGTGAAATAAAGTCCCGGCCAATCCGATCCAACTCTTTACCACTGACTCCTGCCTTAACGGCTTGAATTGTTAGGGCCCGAGCCTCATCAACTACCTGGTAGATTGTTCGTACTTCTGCCGGTTGGCTACCATAAGCAAAGGTCCTAGTGACATCGGAAGTGTAGCCGTTTAGGTAGTAACCGTAATCCAACGTAATTAGGTCACCTTTTTTTACTAACTTATCGCTAGCAGTTCCGTGGGGCCAAGCCGTACGGAGCCCACTTGCCACAATTGTTTCAAAGGACTTATCACTAGCCCCATTACTCTTCATAAAGTAATCTAGCTCTGTTGCTAGCTGGCGTTCCGTCCATTGAGTACTTTGCTGAAATTTAGTTAGTAAGTAGTCATAGCCTTGACCCGCCAGTTTACAAGCAGCCTTAATCTTTGCGATTTCGTCTCCATCCTTAACTGAGCGAATCTTTTCTAACAGGTTAGGCAAGGCCACTAAATCGCTAGTTAAGTTTTCATCCAGGTAGTCGTATTGCCAGTAGGGTAGCTGCGCTTCGAACCCTAGGGCCACTAGTTTTTCTTTTGCTACCAATTCACATGCTGCCTGTAAATAATTACGTGTAATCACGTGTTGCCAAGTTTCTGCCTGCTTTTTTAACTGTAGTTCAAACCGAGCATCCGTAATCACATACTTATTTTGTTCGGTAATTAGTAAGAGGCCATCATCGCCCGTGAAGCCACTAAAATAAAAAATATTTGCAGGTTCCGTCACCAAAAAACAGTCGACACTAGTCCGTGCCATTTCTAAGCGTAATTTTTCAACTCTGTCTGTCATCTTTACCACCTCATTTTAAATTATAACATTTTTCTTTTTTTAGACTTGCATTAATTTTAACTGTGTGTATAATTTAACCAAAATTAAATAACGGTTATAAAACATAGAAAAAGACCAGTAACTTTATTATAGATAACTTACAGAGAGTCCCGGTTGCTGCAAGGGGATAGTTATTGATAAAGCGAATATCACTTTGAGTTCCGCGGTGAAATCAGTAGCTAGCGGTGGGAACAAGCCCATTACAGCTTGGTGTAGTTAAAACACAGCTACATTCCGAGGTTGTTAGTGCGAACTAACAGCGAATAAAAGGTGGTAACACGTCTAGACGTCCTTTAGCTTATTAGCTAAGGGATTTTTTTTATAGCCAAAATTCAAGAAAGAGGTTGATTTTTGTCAACTACCCCTCACTAAAGTGAGAGGCTTGTAGCTCACGACCTTACGGTCAG
>NZ_AYYP01000046.1 GCF_001436215.1 Ligilactobacillus agilis DSM 20509 | reverse complement strand
AGCGCCGAGAGTAGTTGGAGGAACGCCTCCTGTGAGGGTAGGACGTTGCCGTGCGAAGCATAATGTGAGGTCATCTTCTTTAGAAGGTGACTTTTTTATTTTATAGGGTTAATATAAAGGGGATTACTAAGGGGGAAGACGATGAAGAAATTACTATTGACATTAGTGACACTGTGCTTGGCTTGGACAATTGTTCCTGGTAGTAATGACGTACAAGCTAAAAAAATAAGCTCTAAAAGACTAAATCAGCTGGTAGCTAAGATGAGTCTAGAAGAAAAAATTGCCCAAATGTACTTGGTACCTAGTTCAGGCAATCCTGCTGGGATGGCAGCTGAAATTAAGCATTATCAACTTGGCGGGGTGGTTTTGTTTGGGGCTGATTTTCAAAATCAAACCCCAAAGCAATTAAAAGCGAAGTTAAAGACCTGGCAAAAAGTAAGTCAGACTGGTCTCTTTATTGCGACTGACCAGGAGGGGGGAACTGTTTCCCGGCTGAGCGCCAATCCCAAGTTAACCGGTAAGAAGTACCCTGCCCCTCAGGAATTGTATGCTAAGGGGGGCTTGGCTGCGGTAAGTAAAAATTATCGCCAGACGGCCAAGACTTTGCGTCACCTAGGGATTAATTGGAACTTTGCCCCGGTAGCAGATGTTTCCAATGACCCTAATAGCTTTATTTATCCGCGAACTTTAGGCCAAGATTACCAAACGACGGCAACTTACATTAAAATGGTAGTACCGGCAATTCAAAGCCAAAAAGTGATTGCGAGTTTAAAGCATTTTCCTGGTTACGGCTCAGCTGCCGATACCCACACGGGCTTTGCGAGTGACAAGCGACCTTTAAGCGATTTTCAGCAAAATGACTTTTTACCGTTTGAAGCCGGAATTAAGGCTAAGGTAGACACTGTCTTAGTAGCTCACGTCGTAATGTCAGCTGTTGATGACCACAATCCCGCCTCGTTGTCTCCAGCAGTCCACCAGCTCTTACGCCAGGACCTGCATTTTAAGGGCCTAATCGTTACCGATGACCTCGGGATGGGAGCAATTAAGGATTTTGCCAAGGAGCAAGCCGTTAACCCCGATTTATTAGCGGTTAAAGCGGGCAATGACATCTTATTAAGTACTGGCTATCAAAAGGGCATTCCGGCAATTGCGGCGGCCGTAAGAGCGGGTGAGATTTCGGAAGGCCAGATTGATCAAACAGTTAAGCGAATTATCAAATTAAAAGCTAAGTTAGGGATTCTTAAATAAAAACAGTTATCCACAGGTGGAAAAGCAAGAAATTGGCTTTTTACCTGTGGATATTTTTATTTAATGTTACAATTAAGTTAGATTGGAGGAATTATTATGAAAAAATGTCCAAATTGTGGTAGTGAAGTTGCTGAGGAAGCTAAATTTTGTACCAACTGTGGCAATGAATTGGCTACCGGAGATAAAGTTAAGCCTAAGGCGGTTGCCTCAGAAGTGCAGAGTGAAAATGCCTCTGAGCAAGTTAAAGAATCCGCGGCTAAGCAAGAAGCGGGAGTCAGCCTGGATAAAGAGAAGTTAAAGGCATCTTCCCTAAGCTATTGGTCCTGGCTAGTTACTGCTTGGAAGCACCCATTTAAGGTTAAAAATGAAACTTCTAAGTGGAGCGGCTTAATTACTTTAGGGCTAGAGGGACTCATCTTTGGTTTGAGTATTATGATTATTTTTAGGGGTTATTATAACTCGGCAAACAGCTATTATAGTCAGGCCTTTGGTGGTAGCTTTGGGGATAATCCGGTTGGCTTAGGGACCTTAATCACCTTCTTTTTAGCCACCTTTTTATCTGCCTTAGCGACGACTGGGATTGGTTACGGGGCAAGGGAATTATTTACCCCTAACCGCACAGACTTTTTGGACTTTGTAAATGGGATTGCCCATAGGACCAGTCCTATTTTGTTGTTAAATCTAATTGCACTTTTGTTTAGTTTTACGGTAGGATTTACGACGAGTGGGGTGCTAAATACCATGCTGGTGTTGTGCTTGCTCTCGATTACCCTAGCCATTTGGCAATTTGGTATCCTCGCACCAATTTATGAGTTGGAAAATCCTAAGCTAGACCGACTATACATTTTAATAATTGTCACACTTCTAAATGGCTTCGTCTACGTCTTAGCATACATGGCCGTGGCCGCTCATTATGTAAGTTATCTGCAACAACTTTTTTAACGATTGAGAGGAATTTTAAATGAGTACGTCAAAATTCTGTCCCAACTGCGGGCAAGCTGTTAAGCAGACCGATAAGTTTTGCCAACACTGTGGCGCTAAACTAGAACAGGCTCAACAGGGTTATAGCCGGACTGCTAGTAAAAAACCCCTAGATAAGAAATGGCTAATCTTAGGGGCCGTAGTCTTAGTCCTGCTGGGTGTCTATTTAGGTGGCCGTAGCTATTATCAGCCTAATAAGCAATTGGAGCGGTTTACGACAGCCCTAGTTGGTAAGGGGGACGTTGAGTCTTACCTAGTAAGTAGTGACCAAAACCTAAAAATCACCGCCAAAGATGCAGCAGCCTTTAAGAAGAGCTTTGCTAATAGTCAAGACCAAGTTGCAACTATGAAGCAACACTTTTTAATGGGCAGTAGTTATGCCGGCTACAGTTGGGTTAAGTCTGGGAGTCACTGGTTAATTTTTCCTGCTTATAAGTTACAGGTCAACCCTGCTTACGTGACCTTAACTACTAACAAGCGTGGGGTTAAGTTTTATCAAGACGGGAAAGTAATTACCAAAAAGCAGGCCACAATGGCTAACGGCTACGGGGTTAAGGTTGGCCCCTTATTTCCAGGCCAGTATACTTTTACAGCTAAAGGAAAAGCCAGCGGTAAACCAATTGTAGTTAAGCAAACTAAAGTGTTAGCCGCTGGCAACAATGACTTAGCTTTGGAATTAGCAACGCTTAATTTCAAGGTGGAAGGTCAGGCCGGCCAAGCGGTTTATATCAACAATGAAAAGGTGGGGACCCTTGATAAGGAGGGAGAAAAAGTTTTTAAAAATTACCCAGCCTCAGCCAAGATGAAACTGTACTTAACGACCAAGGCAGGCAATAAGGAAATTAAATCTGAAGTAGTTGATGTTTCAGGCTATACTTATAACTATCAAGACGTTGACGAGGATGATTTGCCAGAAGTAGCGCCTAAATTCAAGGGCCTAATTTCTAAAGATAAAGCAGAGGATTTACTTGAATCGGCCTTCAATGAAGGTGAGGATGGTTCTAGCGCCGCTACATTTGTCGGGGAGGAAAATAACGATTCCTATAATGAGTTAGTCGCCTTCTTCAAGAGTTTGCACAATCTTAGTTCTTATGAGGTCGAAGACATTAAGAGTATCAGTCCGGAAAGCGCAACTAAAGTTAAGGTTTCTTACGCGATGAAATACACTTTTATTAACTACGATAGCGACAGCGAACGTAAGAAGATTCAACAGTTTACTTACCACGATGCTGAAATCGTCTACGATCAAAAGGACGATACTTATAAGCTACAGTCGCTTGGAAAAACTGGGACCAAGGCAGACTGGGAACGGACTTACAGTGCCGCTGAAGATGACTAGCTAAGCTTGCAAAAATTAGCAGAAACATTATACTGATAAGAGATACTATGGGCTTTTGGCCTACGTATCTCTTTTTTTATGTTTGAAAGGAAATTTTAACTTCAATGAAAAATAAATTATTATCCGGTGCCTTTTGGATGTCATTTGGGAGTATTTTTTCACGAGTGCTAGGGATTTTATACATTATTGCTTGGCTAGCCATGTTTCATAGCCCGCAACAACAGTATACGGCCCAAGCACTCTACAATGCTGCCTACACTCCTTACGGTTTATTTTTGGCCCTGGGGACGTCGGGCTTTCCCACCGCAATTTCTCGCAAGATAGCCTACTATAATTCACGGAAGCGTTACTTAGATAGTAAACGGCTCTTTAAAGCGGGGCTGTTATTCATGGCACTTTCGGGCTTAATTTGTGGAGTGGTCTTCTTTATTTTTGCCCCCATGATTGCTAAGAGTTCGCCCATCATGGATCAAGCAGCCGCCACCTTTGTGCTCCGTTCTTTGGTTCCAGCCCTGATGATTTTACCGACGATGAGTATCATCAGAGGTTGGTTTCAGGGCCACCAGGACATGAAGCCCTTTGGGGTTTCGCAGTTAATTGAGCAACTTATCCGGGTAGTGGCAATTTTGGTTTTTACCTTCGTTAGTTTCAACGTCTTAAAACAGGGGTTAACCTGGGCCGTGGCGCTTTCGACTTTTGCAGCCTTTATCGGGGCCTTGGGGAGTTTAGCCTACCTGGGTAAATACTATCGAGCCCAGTTACCAACTTACCGCGCTAATGAGGCTGAGAGTTTACCGGCTAGTCAACTAGACATTAAGGGCCTCTTTTTAGAAATCGTTAAGGAAGCTGTTCCCTTCGTTTTCGTGGGGGCGGGGGTAACTATCAATCAGATTATCGACCAGCTAACCTTTAAGCACTTGATGCTATGGGCAAGCAACTATGATATGAATTACATTCAAAATATGTTCACCTTCTTTTCGGCCAACCCGACTAAGATTACGACCATCATCATTTCGCTTGCGACCGCTTTATCTGATACGAGCCTGCCGATTCTAGCTGGTCTAGTCGGTAACAGGCAAAAGATTGCCCAGACTTTAAGTGATAACTTCAAGTTGATGATCACCCTCTTGATTCCCTTTGTCGCCATCTTGACTGTGTTAGCCCAAGAAGTTAATACGATTTTCTTTGGTTATAATTGGGCGGCGGGCCAGTTGATGGCGGCCTCGATAATGCTAAGCCTGATATTATCCTTCTTCTTGGATGTAAGTACCTTGATTCAAGCCCTAGGTAAACACAGGTTGGCGGTAATCTTGCTGTCCTTTAGCCTCCTATTAAAATTGGCTTTACAGGCACCGTTGATTTGGCTCTTCCATGAATACGGGGCCTTACTAGCAACTACGATCGCCTTTGCAAGTAGCCTGGCCTTGGGATTATGGTATTTGAATAGGACCTACCTAACTGATAGGCGGGCTAACCTTAGCTGGCTAAAACCAAGTTTGGGAATTGGAATCTATGTCTTAGGTTTGGGACTGTTAGCTAAACCTTTGAGCTTATTAAGTTTGGGCCACGGCAAGGTAGCAGCCCTTATAACTTGTGTAATTTTTGGCTTAGTGGCAGGGAGTTACTACCTAGTAATTGCCTACCTCTTTAGGTTCAAAGACCTGCTTAAAAGTATGAATCGTTAAATAAACAACAAGACTAACCGCTTACAAATTAAACTTGTGAGTTGGCTAGTCTTTTTTTGTTGGTCCAAATTCAAGTAAAAGTATTCACAAACTAAGGTAGAAGTTTTATAATATGAGTATATATCGACACAAATTAGATTGAGTCACTAATGGATGGTGAGAAGATGGAAAAACTAAATTTAGTCGGGATTGTGGGCACTAACGCCGAAAAATCAACCAACCGTACGCTGTTAAAATTTATGCAAAAGCACTTTGCAATCCAAGCAGAGCTGACTTTAATTGAGGTTAAGGACCTACCTTTCTTTGATAAACCAGCTTCGCATGAGGCGCCAGCAGCAGTAGCTGCTATCAACCAAGCGGTTGCACAAGCAGACGGGGTAATTATTGCCACCCCCGAATACGACCACACGATTCCAGCTCCGTTAACTAACCTGTTGGAATGGTTTGCCTATACAACTAAACCATTGCAAGACAAGCCGGTTATGATTGTGGGGGCGTCTTACGGAGTTTTAGGCACTTCCCGGGCCCAAAACCACTTGCGGCAAATTCTAAATGCGCCGGAACTAAGGGCCTTAATCCTACCGGGTCGGGAATTTTTATTGGGCCATTCCCTATAAGCATTTGATGAGGAAGCTAATTTATTAGTGGACGAAAAAGTAGCTCAGCTTGAAAGTTACTTTGCCGATTTTGCAGCCTTTGTAACCAGAGTTAAGGTCTAAGGGGAGGAATTTTGATGAAGATTATCGGGATTAGTGGGACCAACTCAAGTGATTCACCCACAGAAAAATTAGTTAACTTTATGGCGCAACATTTTGCTAGCCAGGTAGAATTTGAAGTAATCGAGCTAAAGGGCTTGCCAATGTTTAACGAGTCAAATGACCTTAGTAACCAAGAGCCGCTAAAATCACTGGTGGCTAAGATTGAGGCAGCTGATGGGGTGGTAATTGCCACCTCTGAACACAACCGCTCTATCCCTTCGGCTTTAAATAGCTTCTTAGAGTGGATGTCTTTTACGGTACACCCCTTCGATGAAAAACCAGTGATGGTTGTCGGAACTTCGGTCACGCGCCAAGGCTCAGCCAGTGCCCAACTTCATTTGCGTCAAGTGTTAGACGCACCTGGAGTTAACGCCTTAGTTTTACCAGGAAATGAATTTTTACTGGGGCAAGCCACTGAGGCCTTTGACGAAAATGGAGCCATTAAGGAAGCCAATACGGTTGACTTCTTGGAAAGCTGCTTTGCCAACTTCTTGCGTTTTATCAAGGCGGCAGATAGCTTACAGATTCCAGACGAAGTTCGCTTTGAACCCGGGGATTACCAAGTTAAGACCAAGGGTCACAACGGGGACTTGCCAATGGTGGTCAGTTTCTCTGAAAACCGGATTGAAGATATTAAGGTTGACACCAGTGGTGAAACCGAAGGGATTGCCGACACGGTCTTTGAACGCTTGCCTCAAGAAATTATTGCGGGCCAAACCTTAAATGTCGACGCCGTTTCCGGGGCATCTGTAACCAGCTATGGTCTCATCGATGGGGTAGCCCAAGCGGTTAAGTTAGCCGGAGTCGACCCTAACATCTTGAAGAAACGGCCGAAGCCAAGTAAGAGCCAAGATCTAAGTCCACTTGAATATGAAACCGACGTGGTAGTTGTCGGTGGTGGTGGGGCTGGGTTAGCCGCTGCTAGCCGGGTCTTACAAGCGGGTAAGTCAACCATCGTGTTGGAAAAATTCCCTGCCTTAGGTGGAAACACCGTCCGGGCTGGGGGACCAATGAAC
Organism: Ligilactobacillus agilis DSM 20509; assembly: GCF_001436215.1. GTDB lineage: Bacteria > Bacillota > Bacilli > Lactobacillales > Lactobacillaceae > Ligilactobacillus > Ligilactobacillus agilis. The sequence goes on along the minus strand of NZ_AYYP01000046.1, from coordinate 12,185 downwards.
GCGGCTGACCCTGACTGGCAAAAGCAATTTGCAGCCCTTCCAGGGGAAGCCAGTGTGCTTAAGGAAATGTTGGATTACGATTTAGCCAAGATTGACCCAGAGTACCAAGCTGATTTCAAGGCCCTGCAAGGTCAAATTAAGGACTACCTAGCCGGAAAGGCCGACTACCTCTTTGATTCAATCTTATGGCACCGAATCCAAACTTACCTTGGCGGTAAGCGGGTTGACCTCAATGGTAACGAAATACATGGTGATTATGACTTAGTTAAGGTCTTAACGGACCATGCCTTAGAGTCGGTTAAGTGGTTAGCCGATTTAGGGGTTGAATTTGATGAAAGCCAGGTAACAATGCCGGTTGGTGCTAAGTGGCGTCGGGGCCATAAGCCAATGGAAAGCCAGGGCTTTGCCTTCATTAAGACCTTAAAGAAGTTCATTGAAGAACACGAGGCCGGTCAAATTCTCACCGAAACTCCGGTTAAACGGTTCTTGTTAGATGAGCAAGGCCAAATCTGTGGGGTGGTAGCCTTAAACGCTGCTAACCGGCAGGTGATTGTCAAAGCCAAGGCGGTCATCCTCGCTTCTGGTGGTTTTGGCGCCAACACCAAGATGGTGCAAAAGTACAACACTTATTGGAGCCAAGTCGATGATGATATTGCGACCTCCAATTCACCAGCAATCACTGGGGATGGAATTAAGCTTGGTCAAAGCGTCGGGGCGGCCTTAGTTGGGATGGGCTTTACCCAAATGATGCCAGTTTCAGATCCTAAGACCGGCGAACTCTTTAGCGGCTTACAGGTACCACCAGCTAACTATGTGATGGTTAACCAACAGGGGAAACGCTTCGTCGACGAGTACGAAGGTCGGGACGTCTTAACCAAGGCAGCCTTTGATAACGGAGGTCTCTTCTACTTGATTGCCGATGATGAAATTAAAAAGACGGCCTACAATACGACCCAAGCAAGTCTAGATGCCCAAGTGGAAGCCGGCACCCTCTTTAGGGCTGACACTCTTGCTGACTTGGCTAAGCAAATTAAGGTTGACCCACAAACCTTTGAAGAAACAATCGCTAAGTACAACAGTTATGTTGACGCCGGGGTCGACCCAGAATTTGGCAAGGAAGTCTTTGACTTGAAGGTAGTGAAGCCACCATTTTACGCTACCCCAAGAAAACCAGCCATCCACCACACCATGGGTGGCTTGAAGATTAACACCAAGGCCCAGGTAATCAACGAAGCTGGGCAGGTAATCCCTAACCTCTATGCAGCCGGTGAAGTGGCTGGGGGAATCCATGCTGGGAACCGACTCGGCGGAAATTCCCTAACTGATATCTTCACTTACGGTCGGATTGCGGCCAAAACAGCTTTAGAAAAAATGTAAATTAAAACCGACAAAGCGAGTCAAATGACTGGTTTTGTCGGTTTTTTTCGTGTACAATATAAGCAAAAAATTGTGGACAACAAAATCCGTGGGAAGATTTTGCGTAGTTTGTTTTTAGTTGGTTTGTTATGTGGGGATCACTTGGACAAGAGTCTATTAGCTAGTTTGCCTTTAGATGGAATTGAAGAGTGTCTACCAGTTAGTGGTGGCGACGTCAACCGGGCATTTAAACTAGTAACTAAAAATCAAAATTACTTTCTGTTAGTGCAACCAGTCTGTGTTCGGGAATTTTACGCGGCTGAGATTGCGGGCTTAAACGATTTAAAGCGGGCCAAAATTATTGCGCCCGAGGTTATTTCTACTGGTAAATTAGGCCGGGGGGCTTACCTGTTACTTTCCTACCTAGAAAAAGGGGAGGGCAGTCAAGCTGATTTAGGGCGGACCGTTGCCAAAATGCACCGGACCTATAATCCTAGCGGCCAGTTTGGCTACAAGTACGACTACGTTGGAGCGAGCATTAGCTTTTCTAACGACTGGCGGGCTAGCTGGGCGGAGTTATTTGTCAACAACCGCTTAGATATCTTAGCCCAAAAGTTGGTCGAAGACACTTATTGGAAGATTGAGGATTTTAGCACTTACATGCAGGTAAGGCAGCTTATTCTAACAGCTTTAAGCCAGCACGACAGTAAGCCTTCGCTGTTGCATGGTGACTTATGGGCGGGCAACTTTCTCTTTACTGAAGCCGGCCAGCCTGCTTTGATTGATCCCGCGCCGCTTTATGGTGACCGGGAATTTGATTTAGGGATTACCACCGTTTTTGGAGGCTTTACGGAAGAGTTTTATCAGGCCTACCAGGAAAGCTACCCCCTAAAGGAGGGTTACTCCAAGCGGATGCACTTCTACCGGCTCTACTATTTAATGGTTCACCTAGACAAATTTGGGCGGAGCTACAAGCAGGCGGTAGCTGATGAATGCAAGCCATTTTACAAGTAGGGTAAGAGCTTACAATTTAATAGTAAACATTTCCGGTAAAGTTACTTACTTTGCCGGATTTTTTTACTGAAAAATAAATTGTGAATAAAGTAGTTCCCAAGGGTAACTACTATTATTAAAAAAATTAATATTCCGATTTTTCCGAACAAAATTAAGTTTAAAAAAATAATATTCGTTTTTCATATTGTGCTAGCGGTTGCGGATGTTTAGTAAAATAATTTATTTTATTTATTAGTCCTAAAAGTATTGACTAAAAAGTCCTTAGTTTAAGGTTTTAATCATAACCGGTCGCTTTTTACTCGTAAACGGTTAAAATGGTCTAGGTGTGCATACAGACTGGACTTGTACCGATAATCATAAGCAAATAAAGAAAAACCAAGGAATAAAGAATAGGGCTTATTTTTTTTTTTTATATGTTTTGAAATTGGTATGGATAATGCAATTTTGTGGACTAAAATCTAAAAATTTATATTTATATTATTAAAATTCGTTGCAATAACTTTTTGTTTATTTTACAATAACCTTCGTAAAGAAGAATGATTGTATTTTGATGTACAATTTTATGCGACACCTCAGAAGTTTTGTCGTGTTAATCAGAAAGCCTTATATGATAAACTCTCTGAGTTGGTGTATTTTATTTAAATTAAGAAGATCTTGTAGCCCCCCGCTTTTTGTGAGGAGTTACATTTTTCTTGTACAAATACATAACAAGAAAGTGGTGAGATGTGATCAAGAAAGTGGTGAGATGTGATGAACATAAGTTACTGTATACGAAAAGTCTTCAAACATAAGTAGGATGCACCGTGTCAGAAACTTCTTTGCATGTTGTTAGTCACTAAGGACGTTTTACAGATAAAGGGGGTAGCAGAGCGGCAAATGAAAAAGAATAAAACCATTACGGCTTTATGCGTAAGCTTACTTGCGCTCTCTAGCTCAAACTCTCTTGTATATGCAGCGACGACCGAAGCTAGCTCAGCCAGTAGCCAAACCAAGGTAGCAACCTCTTCCCAAGCTACCAGCTCTTCTTCAACTTCAGCTACTAGCTCGCAGTTTGGCCAAGCTCAAAGCTCGCAAAATGCAAGTACGTCTAGTCAAACAGTTAGTGTAAGTAGTCTTAGTGGTAATACGCTTAGTAGCGCTGCTTTAACCCAAAGCCTTTGGGCAACGTCAACGCGTGAAGAACTTGCGCCGGGTGTGTGGTATGACTCCAATCATAGCGATATGCTCGAAATCACAAGTGCTGACGGCTTGATTAATTGGATTAACCACGTTAATTCTAGAGATTGGAAATATCTCTATAAGAACGTTCAGTTAGATACTTCAATTGATTTGGCTGGTAAGTCCGTCCCAACATTGAATAAATTTGAAAGAACCTTCGATGGTAAAGGTAACTCCATTAAGAATTGGAATTACGGTGGCTCCTCCTCTAGCGCCATTAATGAAAATTCGGGGACCTTTAGAGATTTAACTATTGATACAACCATCAGTGGTACGAATATGTCTTTCATTAACAATAATACTGGTCATTTAGATCGGGTTCACTTTAATGTGAAGATGGAAGGGGCAGATAATAGTTTTATAAAAACTAATTCCGGCTATTTAAACGATGTTGAGTACGACGGGGTTATTAATGGATCAGCCGCTACTTTCATAGGGGTTAACAAGGGAACTATAAATAATATGATTATGGATGGTTCGCTCTATGGTAGTGCTGTTTCTTTGGTTGGGGTTAACAACAACGGCACGGTTAACGTAACCTTAGCTAAGCAGGCAGTAATTGATGGTGTGGATGTTAGCGTGATAACACTTGATGCCGGCACAAGTAATCTTACTTGGAGTCCAGGTTGTCAGGTTAACGATCATATTACCAATGTTAATGAATTGCAACGCTTTTCATTTCTAGTTGCTACCGGTCAGAATAAAATCAATGGGATTTTAGATAAGGATATCGATGCTGGCAATAAGTTAATTCCCCCGATTGGCTATTACAATAACTACTATCGTATGGGAATTTGGGATGCTTTAAAAGAGATTATTGATATTGTCTTACACTGTGGTGGTGTGGGGAATATCTTACAAGTCATTTGGGATTTTCTTTTCGGTAGGGATGTAGTCTACACTACAAGGTACGAAGGTACTTTCGATGGTAATGGACATACCATTAGCAATTTCTATTCTGATGGCTCCTATGCTTCGTTCATGTATGAGAATGCCGGGACGGTCAAGCGACTCGAGATTACTGGTAAAGTAAGTGGATACGCTAGTGGGTTCATTAGTAAGAATGATGGCTCAATCCAAGATTGTATTGTCGACATGGACTTGGGATCATGGGGGCAAAGTTCTGGATTTACTTATAACGAAAATAATGGAACAATTCGGAATACTTTCTACGTAGGAAGTTTGAGTAATAATGCTGCCTATACCGGTAACGAGAAAGGTGTGCATGACTTCTATTACTATCCAACTTCTGGTGGTAAAGATAACCGTAATGCTACTAAGGTAACAAAAGAAGCTGTTGAATCGGGAAAAATCACACAGCTTCTTAATGAGACAAGGGCAGCTAACTCGGATTGGTCTTGGGTACAAGTTGTGGAAAGACGGGTCCCAAGAGAAATCGCTAGTCGCCCAGGGTTTAATAATGGTTCTAACACCGTTGTGAAACAACAAGCTGATAAACCTACTATTAATAATATCGACCGAACTGATAAAAGTTTAAGGGTAAATGCCCAACTTGATGGAAAATTCGGTGAGGCTGAGTATTTGTTGAAAGATAGTGCGGGACACAAAATTGGTGATTGGCAAAGCTCTAATGAGTTTACCAAGCTAAGTCCTGATACTGAATATACAGTTTATGTTAAGTATAAGGGAAATGATAAGTACCTAGCTTCTGATGCTGTAAGTCAAAAGGTTAAGACGAAGCGTGAAGGTCCCAAAATTGAAATTACCGAAGATGATGTTAAAAGGTCTACAACCAGTTTAGAGGTAACAAAGCAATTTGATAGCTCTTTCGGTGATGTCCGTTATCAACTTAGGGATACACAAGGCAAGGTTGTCAGAGACTGGCAGAGTGAGCCTAAGTTTACGGATTTAAAACCGGGTGAAAAATACCAACTGGTAGTGCAAACTCAAGGTAATGACGACTATATGCCTTCTGCTGAGGCGTCAGTCACAGTCAAGACCGTTTCGATACCAAAGCCGGATGTTACTGCTGATAATATTTACGGTGGTACGGATAGCTTTAATGTAAAGTTTAGTCCTAACTTAAAGTATGGGCAGGCTGAATATGAGTTAACTGATAATAACGGTAAGGTAATACGAACTTGGCAAGCAAGTAGTGAGTTTAAGGATTTAGATTTAGCTAGTGATGCTATTTATCAGATTCATGTTCGTTATCATGATCAAGAGCTCAAAGCTTTTTCTGATGAAACCATCGTCAAGATTATGAAGGCGCCAACGGTAACAATCGCAAGCAAGAATGCAAATTCTTTGAAGGTAGCAGATTTGGCTGATACTGATAAATACGGCCAAGCCGAATATGCCCTTTCACCAAGCGACTTAACCGCGAAGGCAACTGATTCGACGATTGGAAAACTCGATTCAGATACTAATTACATTGTCTATGCAAGGCGAGCCGGTAAGGGTGATTACCCACCATCGGCAATTGGGCAGGTAGCTGATAAGACGGACATTGCCCATGCTACAATTAGAATTCCAACTACAATAAAGACGGGTGAAAGTGGAAACTATGTGACTGCGGAAGCCGATAACTTTAGCTTGGGATACAAGGGTCAAGTTAATGTTTCCATTAGTGGAGGAATTTCTAATGGCCAAGCAACACTGACAAGACAAAATGATCCTGTCGGACGCAAGACAAAAACAAAGTTGTTGATTGACAAGAAACACGTAGGAATGACTGGAGATTCGGAGGTGCCGGTTGTTAGTTATACTAACGAGGCCCATGATGGTGAAAGTGAGATTAGTTTCACTGATCCGCGGGAAGTTGATCCATTAACTCCAACAGGTTTTTACACTGGCAACATCACATTTAAAGTCACCTATAATGAACAATAAGGAAGGTAAGAATAATGGACAATAAGGAACCTCAAGTGGAACCTGAGAAATCCAAAAAAAATGATAAGAAAAAGAAGTTGCTCCTCCTCTTATTATTACTACTAATACTTTTTGGAGGAATCTATATTGGCTTAAACTGGAATAATTGGTTTGGCGACTGGCCGACAGTTAACATTGACGCCAATGCTCAAAACCAAAAGAACAAGAAGAAGAACAAAGGTACGCTTGCGATTCCTGGTTATGAGTCGATGACGATGAAAGCAGGCACAAAGGCTCAAAAGGTTAACCTCTATAACCCGAAAGAAAATAAGTGCTACTTCCGCTTATCAATCTATCTTCCCGATGGGACTAAGGTTTGGCAAAGTCAAATGATTAAGCCAGGTAAGGCAATCTACAACTTGAATTTAAACCAAACGCTAAAGGCGGGAACTTATAAGAACTGTACCTTACGTTATGAGTGTTTTGCTTTAAGCAAGAAGCTCGTACCGTTAAACGGTTCGCAAATTAATTTTACCTTGAATGTGGTAGAATAAGAAACTTATTAATAAATAAATTTGATGTTTTAAAAGTAGAAACACTTGTATATATATGTGATATAATTTAAAGGAGATATTTAGAATTAACATGAAGAACAAAGTTATTACAGGATTATTAGGATTTTTAGTAGTTTTAGGAATGGCAACTCCAGCATTGGCTGACCAAGTGGGCGCATCAAAAGACTTTAATGTAAATGAACAAAGTACAGTAAATGATAAAGATGGTACAGTAGAGGTTACTTCCAATGTTCATTCAAACTTTACATTACAAATTCCATCATCTTTTGAATTAGGTTACAACCACTTAGATGCATACATTGGTGATGTTTCGATTAAGAATGATCCTCAAAACGGTGGTTACGGTATCACTGCTGGTAAAGTTGTTAACGTTACAGAAAAGCACCAAGCATTACAAAATGATAGTGATAAAAACAATAAAATTGAATTTACAGTTAGCGGTTCTGAAGATAAAAAGGATAACAGCTTCGGTACCCAAACATTTACTAACCAAGATATGTTTAATAATAGACAGGTGCCAGTATTTATGCACGTTACACAAGACCAATGGAACCAAGCCAAAGCTGGTAACTACACAGGTTCCATCACTTTCACTGCTACTTTAGCAGACGCTCAATAAACTAAAACTAATAAATCCGTGCAGATAACTCTTCAAGAAAAGGGGCTTAGGGGCAATGACTTTGAAACGATTCTTAAAGATACTTACCATTGCATGTTTTGCGGTACTCTTATATATGCCGATGCATAAAGCGTGGGCGGGGGAAACCGTTAGTTCGTCGGTGACGATTACGGCGGTGGTACCTGAAAAATACATGATTGCACTCGATATCGAGGGGCAAGGTGCCGTTGAGGTGAATGGCGTGTCGTATGACAAATCCACCAAGATCCAAGGACGTGGAGCCGAAAATTATAAGGTGACTGCGGCTAAGGGTTATAAAATCGCCTCGGTGATGTATGGTAAGGGTGATAAGTTCCGCCCAGTGGCCTTGAATGAAAAACAGGAATACAAAGCACCAGCTGTTAGCGAAAACGGGAATAAGCTAAAAGTGGTGTTTGAAAAACCTAAGATGATTGAAGCAGTTAAAGCAGAAGTGGTAAAGCCTCATTATTTGATTATGTCTGGAGTTTTTGCCGCACTAGTTGGATTAATAATCCTGCTATAACATAGGTAATTTTGAGGACGAATTACAGATGTTTTGATATTAGGCTCGCCTGGTGGCGGGTCTTTTTTTATGGGCAAAATTTTGCTAAGATGACACTAAGAGAAAGGATGGTTAGATGACAGAGGTTAAGATTAGACAAATTGGCTTGGCTGACGTTGAGGAATTACAAGCCATTAGTTGTGAAACTTATGAGGCTACTTTTGGGGCTGATAATCCGCGTGAATTAATGGAGGAGTATCTAGCGCAAGCCTATGATTTGAACAAGCTTAAACGGGAGTTAGGAACTGAAGGAACTTACTTTTACTTTCTAGAGGTAGATGGCAAAACAGCTGGTTATTTGAAACTAAACGTGGGCCAAGCTCAATCTGAACCAATGGGACCTGACAATTTAGAGATTGAACGCATTTACTTGCGGACAGCTCACCAAGGTAAAGGTTTAGCTGGTAAGTTACTAACCAAGGCCGAAGAAATGGCGCAAGCTCTAGGTAAGAGCCGGATTTGGCTAGGGGTGTGGGAACGAAATTATCGGGCCCAAAAGTTTTACGCCAAACATGGCTTTAGCCGCTTTTCAGAACACTTCTTTATGATGGGTGACGATGCCCAAACCGACTACTTGTTAGCAAAACAACTTTAAAAAATGCCAATCCCGCGCTTGGTAGGGATTGGCGTTTGTTTATTTCGGCTTGTGAAGTTTCATGTAAGTTTTTTCGTGTGCTGGTGGTGTTGGTTGTTCAAAAGAGTCTTTTAAGTCATAGAGCTTAGCGAGGACTTGAGCGGCCTTATCTGGATTGGTTAAATCAAGCAGGTCGTCTTCATTATCCATAGGGAATGCTTGCATTATTTGGTCAGCAGCAACTTTTTCTAAACATTCAGAATGGATAAGCTCTAAGGCTTGTTCTAATTCAAACTTAGCCAGGTTAGAGTCTTTTTGCGTGATTACTCCACAGGAAGCTAAAAATTGGTAGAACAAGACTAAAGCTTGTTCAAGCGAATGGATTAAATCTAAGGCGTAGTCAAGGTCTGGTATTTCGTCACAAACAATGTTCCACTGAAGATATAAAGGTAGCTGGACTGGCTAGGTCGCTAATGACAGTTCGCAGGTAGTCTTTTATTAGGTACACATTCAAGTAGTCTGTAAATAAATTTTTGAGCAAGTTAAGCGGCGCAAGTTTCTTTAGTTTAAGTTTTTTCCGGGTAAAGAATTGCTCAATTAGTTGAAAGTTAGTCCGCTTGATTTTATTTAGAACTTTTTTGCTGGGGAGGGCTTTAAAACTTAAGTCTTCCCACTGGTAGTAATCATCGAAATTAGGTTTATTGGTAATGTATTTAAAGGCTCTAGTTGGCTTTTTAGGCTTTTTAGCTAGAGTTTTGCTGAATAAAACCCGGGTTTGGGCGAGAGCTTCACGCCCGCAATTAGAAATTGTTAGCGTCGAACTTAGCATTGACAACGAGTAATCAGAGGTGTATTCAGGACCCTCAGCTAGAACTGCTTCGAGGTCAGCTTTAAATTCCGGTTGGTTAGTAGCGGCTTTTAAATCAAGTTTGGCTGTCAAGCTTTTAGCAGTGGCTTCTGTACGACTTTGACTAACTAGTTGGTCCAAATAGGTATCAATGTGAGTTGGCGGGAAAGCTAATATTAGTAAAGTTTTGTAGAGAACAGGAAGAAATTCAGATAAATAGTCAGTCGTTAATGCAATCCGGATCCCTAGTTCTGGTTGGGTAAGCAAGTAAAAGTTTTGGTTACGTAGTGTGAATGTGGTTAATTCCCACTTGTTAAATGCAACTTTAGTGGCTGATTTAACGTGGGGGTAATTTTTGATAGCATTTTGAATTTGCTGGGCGGCGATGCCTAATCTACCGGCTAGACTTTACCTGGGGACCGGGGCGTTAATGGCCTTACAAAGCAAGATTGAAGAAGTCATTCAAGTTGCTAACGCTAACGCCGAGTTGAGTCAAAGCATTGATTATCAAGATTAATTGAGCACAGCCCTTGTTTTTAACGAGGGCTGTTGTTATGCTGAAAGATAGTAAAAAAGCCAGTAACCGAAAGGCAGCTACTAGCTTTAGTCAGGGACTGCTCAGGCTGGATTCGAACCAGCGACCTGCCGATTAACAGTCGGATATTCTACCACTGAACTACTGAGCAAGATTTATTTCTTACCATATTTACAGCATAAGTAACCGCTTACGTCAATGATTTTGAGGTGATTTGTCTTGATTGAATTAGGGCTAACAACTTGGAGTGAACATCAAACTTTTATTAACGAAAACCGGCCCGTAACCCTAGAAGAGTATGCCGCCCACCTACCTTTGGTCGAGGTCGATACCTTCTTTTATGGCTTACCACGAGCAAGTACGGTTGCAAATTGGTTGAGTCAGGTGCCACCTAGCTTTTCTTTTATCCCCAAGGTTCCTAAAGCTTTAACCCGCCATCCGGGGGAACAGTTAGCTGGCTTGGAGTTAAAACAAGCCTTTAGTGCTTTTCGCCAAAGTGTGGATTCGTTAGTGGCGACTAACCACTTGAAGACGGTCCTGGTTCAATTTCCACCGACCTTCACGGCCACTAAGGAAAATGTGGCCTACCTCCGTTATTTTCGCAGTTTACTGGCCGACTTGCCTTTGGCCTTAGAATTGCGGCACCAATCCTGGTATGCTCCTGGGGTAAAGGACTCGTTACTTAGGTTTTGTCAGCAGTATCAATACAGCTTGGTGGCAGCCGATGAACCAACCAATACCCAAGCTTCGGTCCCCTTTGTCCTGGCTGCGACTAATCCAAAATTAGCGGTGATTAGACTGCACGGGAGAAATGCTAGGGGCTGGGCTAATCAAGGGGCTGATTGGCGCAAGAAACGTACCCTTTACTCCTATAGTCAGCAGGAGTTGGCCTGGTTAAAAGAACAGGTCCTAAGAATTGAAGCCCAGGTAGAAGAGGTAGTAGTTATTTTTAACAATAACTCGGCTGGCGATGCTGCCCCTAACGCCCTGGCTTTTAAAGAGATGTTAGGCTTAGAGTTTAGCGGGTTGGGAAAGATGCCCCCAGAACAATTGGATCTCTTGTAAAAAAAAACAGGCCACTTCCATTTGGGGGTGACCTGTTTTAGTTATTAACGACTTTGAACGTCTGCTTCGTATTTCTTAGCGTAGGCTTGTTGGAGGACCTGCAAGGTGGCTAGATCCTTACCGCCGACTGGTTGACCGTCAAGTTCAACCGCCCGAATGCCTAAGCAAGCTGAGGAACTAACAATTACTTCATCAGCAGCTCTGAGTTCATCCATGGTAAAAGGCGCTTCAGAGGTCGGGATGTTATTTTCCTTAGCTAGTTCCAAGAGATGCTTGAGGGTAATCCCGGGTAAGATTAAGTTATCTCTTGGTGGGGTGCAAAGGACGCCATCCTTTAAAATCAAGATGTTTGAGTGGCCGCATTCAGTTACCCGTTCTCCGCGGTGGAAGACCACTTCCTGACAGCCAGCTTCTTTAGCCCGTTGACTGGCAATAACGTTAGGTAAGAGGTTCAGGGTCTTGATATTACAGTGCAAGAAGCGGGTATCTTCACGTGAAATTAACTTGAATTCGGCATCAAAAGGAATCAAGCCGAAAGGGGCCGTGAAGATAAGGAGGTTAGGTTGACTATCTTCTGGGAAGAGGTGGTTTCTAAGACCACTGCCCCGTGAGGTTTGCCAGTATAACATCCCGGTATCGCTTTCGTTAGCGTCAATGACTTGATAAAGTTTGTCCTTGAGTTCGCTTCTTGTTAGTGGAAACTCAATTTCTAATAGGCGACAACTGTTGTAGAAGCGGTCGAGGTGGTCTTCTAGGGCGAAGGCGACGTTGTTTTTGAAAGTCGTTGCGTCATAACAACCATCCCCGAAGTACAAGGCCCGGTCAGTAGCAGGAATCATTAATTCGTCTAGGGGAGCGAGTGTCCCGTTGTAGTAACCAACTGTTTGCATAAAAAAATCCTCCTTTATGAGAGGCTATAATACCTTCTAAGTATACAGATGAAATATACAAAATCATCTAGATACTT
>NZ_AYYP01000045.1 GCF_001436215.1 Ligilactobacillus agilis DSM 20509 | reverse complement strand
ATTTTTACAGTAAAGCAAGTAAGTTTCTCACGGCATTTTCGTCTCGTTCCATAACTGCCCCGCACTCATAACAAATATACTCGTTATGCTTCGTTCCATGTTTCTTGTTGCCATCAAGTCCGACTTTATCTGCGCCGACCTTAACATGCCCACACTGGGAACACCGCTGGGTACTTGGATAGTAACGATCCGCTAAGATTAACTCCTTGCCATACCATTT
>NZ_AYYP01000044.1:20467-65699 GCF_001436215.1 Ligilactobacillus agilis DSM 20509 | reverse complement strand
GGAGAGCGTCTGCCTTACAAGCAGAGGGTCACAGGTTCGAGCCCTGTATCCTCCATTATGCGGAAGTAGTTCAGTGGTAGAACATCACCTTGCCAAGGTGGGGGTCGCGGGTTCGAATCCCGTCTTCCGCTTCTTTTTATTTCTTAGCTGTAATCGTCGTTTGATGATTACAGCTTTTTTTTAGATGAATTTCTGAAGATATTTTATCGTTTTATAATTAAAACTTAATTTTCGGTTTAGTAAAATTATCCTTGAATAACCTTATAATAATGTAAATTTATTCATATCCTAGAAATTCAAGATTAAATGGTTGTGGAAAATAATTATATTTTAACTTAAAAAAGTTTATTTTCGTATATAAGAAAACGCTTTCGTATATAATGAAGGTATTACTGAAAAGGAGGTCCTGTTTAATGGACTTGAATACTAGGTCTGAAAAAAAGAAGAGTGCTGGCGACATAGCATTAAAAGCTTATAAGGAAAATCCATGCGGAAGTAATTTATTAACTTTATTTGCAGCGTATCGTCCCTTAATCCAGACGGTTATTAACCGCTTTTCTTTTAACCTTTTAGATGAAGATGATCTGATTCAAGAAGCACAAATAGTTTGCTTTAAAGCTGCCCAAACTTACCAAGAGTCTTTTAATACCAAGTACGGAACTTATTTTATCCAGTGCTTAGTAAATCGCTATAATAGTTTAACTAGATTCGATGGGGCAGATAAACGTCGGAATCAAAAACGTGACTTATCACTAGAGATGTTACTAGAAGCGGGGGAGGAAAAAATTCTCGGTTACGTTTCGACTAACGAAGGCAGTATCAGTGATGAATTAAACGAACTTATCACCAAGCAAGCGCCCGTTTTATTATCGAAGTTTGAACTAAGGGTGTTTAAACTAAAGATATTGCAAGACTATAGCGCAGCGGAGATTGCGGAGATGCTAGAAGTTACTCCTACCGCTGTGTATAATGCTTTAGGAAGATGTCATCGTAAGCTAGAGGGTTATATTCAGGGGGGCGATTATTATTATCCAAGCAGCAAGGAAGAGGCAATAAAAAAGCCCTCGCCAAATTCAGACGAGGACAATACATCTAGTAGTTAATATAAAATCGTGTTATAAGAAAGCCACTTGCCGGATTTGAACCGGCGACCCCCACCTTACCATGGTGATGCTCTACCTCCTGAGCTAAAGTGGCACTTTTGCATTACCTAAATAGTATATTATATGTAAGTAGGTAATGCAAGTAAAAAATGCAGATTAACTAAGTTTAAAAGTATGCTGACTAGTATATAAATGTGGAGCAACTTTTTTAAGGATTGGGGCAACGGGACCATTAGTAATTAAAGTTAAATTGTGCATGGCCCGTGAGCAGATGGTGTATAAAATCCCGATACTTTCTTCATCTGGGTAGTTACTTGCAGAGACATCGTAGCTGATAACATTATCAAATTCCAACCCCTTAGCAAGGTAAATAGGCAGGATAATCAAGCCGCTTGGCAATGCCCGGTCACCGTCCGTTAATAAGTGGGTGTTAAAGTCACGGTGTAGTTGTTCATATAAGTACTTGCTTTCAGCCAAGTTTTTAGTAATTAGTGCTACCTGTTTGGAGTCGGTTAACCTTAAAGTCACTTCCTTTTTAAGACTGGCTAGACTTTCAGCAGCATTCTGGGTGAAGATTAGCTTAGGTTTAGGACCTGGACGGCTAAAGGCGATGACTTTATCTCCATCGGGTAAGAGGGCCTTCATAAAATTAGTTATTTCACTAGTTGACCGGTAACTCTTATTCAAAGCAATCAAGCGTGGCTTTTTAGCATCTAGACTAGTAGCGAGTTTTGTCAACATGGTTTGAGCTTGCATCAAGGGATTAAACAGGGCTTGTTCCCCGTCGCCTAGAAGCGTTAAGTTAGCCTTAGGAAAGACGTGCTTCAGGTAAATAAGTTGAGCACTAGAGTAATCTTGAACTTCGTCGATAAATAGGTGCGCAATCGTATTATTTTGACCTTCTCCGGTGATTAAATCACGTAGGTACAATAAGGGGGCCGCATCTTCTAGCGCTAAGCGATGGTATTCCAAATTTTGGTTAAAAGTAGCCGCTGCTTCTGGAAGGTGGGTAGTCAAGAAAGCCGCGTATTGCTCATAGATATCAATGAAGTGATTGTTGTAGATGGCATCGTAAATAACAGCAAATCGTTCTTTAACAATTTGTTTTGCAATGTACTCTACTTCTGCAGCCACCTCTTGAAAAGCTCCACGTCTTTTGGTCCCCAGGTACTTACGGTACTTGGCATCTGACAATGAGTCTACCTGCTCTAACACCGCTTCGCTTTGTGCTTCTTGATTAATTCTATGCTTAAGTCGCTTAATCAAGAGATTCTTGGTTTCTAAAAAGCGGTGGGTAATTTTCATAGCGGCTGGTAGTGAAGCGAAGGTTTCGTAAATCTCTTCCTTGCTAAAAAAGACGTGGCCATCTAACAAAATATCCGTGAAACAAAGCTTAGAGGAAGTTAGGGCGTTAACATATTTTTCAAGTTCACTCATGAAAGCGGCTGCTTCCTTCTTTGCTTGTAGTGCTTGGTTGCCCAGGCTTAACGATTCCTTACGTTCGTAACGTTCAAAGAGACTTTCAACCTGTAAGCCTTGAAAACGTTGGCTTAAAAATTCTGCTAAGGTTAATTGTCGCATATTCCGTTCCCCTAGGCTAGGTAGCACTTCTGAAATATAGTGACTAAACAGCCGGTTAGGTGAGAAGAGGATAATTTGATCCGCAACCAAGCTAGTCCGGCTATGGTAGAGTAAAAAGGCAATCCGTTGGAGGATAGCAGAAGTCTTACCACTACCAGCAACTCCTTGAACTAAGAGCAAGTCGTGCTTAGTATCCCGAATAATATCGTTTTGCTCACGCTGAATGGTGGCAACAATGTTGCGCATATATTCGTCGCTTTGCTGCCCTAGGACACTTTGTAAAATTTCGTCTCCCACTGTTTCGTTAGTATCAAACATATTTGTAATTTGACCATTAACAATGGTAAATTGCCGCTTCTTTTTAAGCTCTGCGCTTTGTATTCCCCCAGGGGTTTCGTATTCAACTTGACCGAGAGTCCCGTTATAGTAAATTGATGAGATAGGTGCACGCCAATCGTAGATTAAAAAGTTCTGGTGGTCATCAACCAAGGAGGCGGTACCAATATATAAAGTCTCAGCCTGGGATTCACCAGTTTCTAAAATGTCAATCCGGCCGAAGTAAGGGGATTTTTTTAGCTGCTTTAAGGTAGTCAATTGCCGGTTTAAAATTTCCTCATCGGCAACATTTTTAGCAACCAATTGCTTTTGCTGTTGAACTTCCGCATTAGTTTCCATGCGGTCATCAACTTCTAAGGTGTTAATGCGAGCATTTTGTACGTAGTTACGTTCAACAGAAGAGAGTTCCGCCTTGGCTTTAGCGTGGGCAAGCTCAGTTGTTGTTAAATGCTCAGCAATAACTTGTTCAACCTTGTCAACTCGTACTTGTTCAGCTGGTTGTTCTGGGTGCATTAAAATTCCTCCCTTTTAGGTGTCAGTTTTTATAGTAACACGCAGTGAGGTTAGATGCTAAAATTTAGTTTTATCGGTAGGGATAAAGGAAACGTCGGTATCGATAATTCCAAAACGGTGCATCATCAGCTGTTCAATTTTTTCGGCCAGTTGGTAGCTGCTTAAAACAGTCATTTGGGAATCGACGACCAAAACTAAGTCAAGCGTAATGATATTTCCGTTGTAGTGGGTCTTGAGTTCGTCAACTTCAACAATTTCAGGAAAAGTTGCTAAGACTTGGCGGTATTGTGCTTCTGCTTCGGGATCGAAGTAGTCAGCTAGATTCAAACTGCTTTCCCAAAAAATACTAATGCCTGAATAAAGAATGAAGAGGCCAACTAAGACTCCACCAGCGCCATCCAGCCAAGTGATTTTAAAAACTAGGGCGCCTAGAATTGAGACAAAGGTGGCGATACTCATCCAAGCATCGCTAAGACTATCCTTGGCGGAGGCAATAAGTGCCGCATTTTGGAGTTTTTTGCCGGCTTGTTTGTTATAGTACCAAACGCCCAACATAATGGCGCTCGCAATTGCTGCTCCTAGTAGGGCCATTCTATCAGGAATCAGATGTTTAGCAGGATTTAAGAGGTTACTAATACCGGCTAAAATTACCCCTAAAGAAATTGCTACCATGATAATTCCTGTAACTAAGGTAAAGATGGTTTCATAGCGAAAACGGGTAAATTGTACGCGCTGATCATTGCCCCGTTTGTGGAGAGAAATTTTGGGCATAGGGGTTAGGCCAGCAATGTCGTCGTCGTCAATGTCACGCGCAATGTGCAAGCCAACCATCAATAAAATCGTTGAAATAATTCCAGAAAGGTTATTGAAAGCATCCGCGCGTAGGGTCTGTGAGTGGCTGATTATTGCTAAAACGTATTCAATTATGGAAATTAAAAAATAAGCCCCGAGGTTAAGAAAGAGGTGGTGGAGTGCGGCGGTTAACTTAGCCAACTCCTGACTTTGGATTTTTTCCCAAAGTTGATATTCTTTTTCCAAGTGGCGGTCAATATTACGCATAAAAATCACTTCCTAAACGTCTTTAATTCTAGCACCTAGATTGCTAAGAAACAAAAATCTTTAACTTGTTGAAAAATCAAGCGTGGTCGGCTAAAATAAAAGTAATCTAGGCTTAGATAAGTAGGAAGCTAAGACAGAGATGGGACGGTAGCTGAAAAGTCCTAAAGCTGACCGAAGTGGGCTAAGCTAAGTTTACAAATTAATAAGATTGTTTTTGAGTGGCAAGTTAGACTTGCAATATAGGTGGTACCACGGCACTGTCGTCCTATTGGGGTGATGGTGCTTTTTTATGTAAATGGAGGTTTTTTTATGACAAGCAAAAAAGTAATTTTAACGGGTGATAGACCCACTGGTAAGCTGCACTTAGGGCATTACATTGGTTCATTACGTAACCGGGTAGAAATGCAAAATTCGGGTAAATACGAGCCCTTTATCATGATTGCCGACCAACAAGCTTTGACTGATAATGCCCGTAACCCCGAAAAGATTCGTAATTCTTTAATCCAAGTGGCACTTGACTACCTTTCAGTCGGCTTGGATCCTGCCAAATCGACTATTTTTGTCCAATCACAAATTCCGGCTTTGGCAGAATTAAACTTGTATTACCTTAACTTGGTAACCGTTTCTAGGCTAGAACGTAACCCGACGGTTAAGGCGGAAATTCAACAAAAGAATTTTGAACGCTCAATTCCAGCAGGCTTCTTCACCTATCCAGTTAGCCAAGCTGCCGATATTACTGCCTTTAAGGCGGAATTAGTTCCTGTTGGTGACGACCAAGAACCAATGTTAGAGCAAACTCGTGAAATCGTGCGGACGTTTAATTCCATCTACCAAAAGCAAGTTTTAGTCGAACCAGAAGGGGTCTTCCCACCTAAGGGGATGGGACGCCTCCCAGGTTTGGATGGTAATGCTAAGATGAGTAAGTCGCTTGGAAATGCTATCTACCTTTCCGATGACGCTGATACTTTGCGCAAAAAGGTAATGTCAATGTACACTGACCCTAACCATATCCACGTTGAAGATCCAGGGCAAGTTGAAGGCAATATGGTCTTTACCTACCTTGATGTTTTCGACGATGACAAGCAAAAGGTCGCCGAACTAAAGGAACACTACCAAGCTGGGGGACTAGGGGACGTTAAGATTAAACGTTATCTAAACGAAGTTTTAGAGGCTAAATTGGCTCCAATTAGGGCTAAGCGGGCTGAATACGAAGCGGATATTGCAGCAGTTTACCAAATGCTAAAAGAAGGTAGTGCTAAGGCTAACGAAGTTGCTAACCAAACGCTAGCAGAAGTTAGGGCTGCGATTGGGGTTAATTACTTCGATTAAAAAACGGGGGTAATCAAATGGAAAATGTGGTAATACTTGACTTAGGCTCTAATTCTACCCGCTTATCAATTAATGAGGTAACCAATGGTTTCTTTAGGGAAGTTAGGCGCCAAAAAGTGATGACCCGGATGGCAGAAGGGATGGGGAAGACTTTAGGCGAAAAAGTCCTCAAGAAAGCAGCGATTGAACGGACGCTAGCTGCTTTAACCGACTTTAAAAAGGAATATCAAGACCTACCCAACTTGAAGGTGAAGGGAATTGCTACTGCGGCCGTTAGAGCTGCTAGCAATAGTCAAGCTTTTTTAAACCAGGTCAAAGAGTTAACTGGAGTCGACGTAGAAGTCTTATCCGGCGATGCCGAAGCCTACTATGACTACGTTGGGGTTAAGAACTCGCTTAAGTTAAATGACTTTATTCTTTGTGACATGGGTGGCGGTAGCTTTGAATTAGCGGTCGTTAAAGACGGGCAAGCCGTCAATTTGGCAAGTATTCCCTTTGGGGCGGTGAGTCTAACCGAGCGCTTTAATGCCCAAGATTTGCTGTCAGCTAAAGACCTATTTAGGTTTCAAGGCTTTGTCCAAGGCTTATTTAACGAGCAATTATGGTTACTAGAAGGGCGTTATCTTCCACTAGTGTTATTAGGTGGGGCTAATCGGACGGTGGCTCGGACTGAGATGATGCGTCGGGGCCAAAAAAACCTTGATGAATTCCACGGGGTTAAGATGTCTGCCCGCAGTTTCTTAAATATTTACACTGACTGGTTAGGCCTTGATTTTAGCCAACGCCAGGAACGGTTGGAAGTTGAAGCAGACCGGGCCGACATTATATTAGGCGGTCTGACACCAATCGCACAATTGATACAGCAATTAGACATTCCCGAGCTAATTTTTTCTGAAAGTGGTGTCCGGGAAGGAATCTTGTATTCGATGGTAACTGAATAAGCAAATCCCCTCAGAGCACTTCAGCATGCTTGTGAGGGGATTTGCTTATTGGTAGGTCCAATCTTGGTGGAAGTATTTCATCGATAACTTACTGAGGGTACCGTTGTCTTGGAGTTGCTTTAATTTGTGGTTGATTTTCTTTTGAAGCCGAGGCTTTTTAAAGCTTGCAACGACTAGGGATTGCGAGGTTAACTTAGGGTCACTAATTTTAGTTAGCACCTGGCCCACTTGTTTTTGGTCAGTCTCATCTTGAGCAGTTACTAACTGGGGGTTGGCAGCTAACAACTGATTATACTGATAGTCAGTCAAGATTGCAGCTTTAATTTTGCCTGTATTCAAGGCTGTTAGTAAAGCAGACTCAGTTGCAAATCCTTGGGGCTTAGTGGCTAAAGTCGTTAGCAAGGCATGGTGGGGGTTATTTTTTAGGTAACCAACTTTTTTTTGATTTAATTTCAAAATGCTCTTTGTTTTGCTATCGTGACGAGTAAATAAGACGTTAGCAGGGTGTAAGAAACTTTGTGAGTGGCTCATTTGTTTAGAAAGTAAGCTAACATCACAAATAATAAGGTCAACTCGCCCCTTTTTTAAGGCAGTTATTAGCTGGGAGTTAGACTTTTGGGGGATAACTTTAACTTTGGCAGCGAGTTGCTGACTTAAAGCTAAATCAAAGCCGGAATTGTTTTGAATAGTATAGGGGGGATTGTTAGCGAGGACCCCCACTTTTAAGCTATTAGCGGTGGCTGTGAGTGAAGTTAATCCTAAAAACAGGCAGCAAGTAGCTAGTAGCAAGGTTAAAAAACGTTTCATGATACGGTCCTTTCGATTTTCTAGAAACAAATTTTTCTTAACTTATTATATAATATAACTGAGTATTTTCGTTTTAAAATTAACCAAAGAATTAGTGAGGGTATAAGTGTGTCTGGATTTAAAAAGTATTATCAAAAGCCTTGGGCCGACCGGCTGCAAGTTTTACAAACTGAGCAATTACTAACCGCTGATCAACTAGCAAGCTTAAAAGCGGTGGCGGTAAATCCCAAATTGGGAGAAACAATGATTGAAAACTTTATTACTAGTTACTCCTTACCAGAAGGATTGGCCTTAAATTATATGATTGATGGTAAAGACTACGTGGTGCCGATGGTGACTGAAGAACCGTCTGTCATCGCGGCTAGCAGCAATGGTGCTAAGCTGGTTAAACAGGCAGGCGGGTTTAAAACTAACTTAACGGAACGGTTAATGATTGGCCAAGTGGTCTTAGAAAATGTAGTTGCTCCCACCGAACTAGCTACAAAGTTAAAGAAAGCTGAAGAGCAGCTTTTACAGGTAGCTAATGCAGCGCACCCCTCAATTGTAAAACGAGGTGGCGGAGCGCGATTTATCCGGGTCCGGATTTTGGCGGCTGACCTAATTTCGCTAGATTTGGCGGTAGATGTCAAGCAGGCAATGGGGGCTAACATGCTAAATACCATGTTAGAGGCGGTAGCAGACTACGTGAGGACTAATTATCAACAAGAAATTTTAATGAGTATTTTGTCTAATTATGCTACTTCCTGTTTAGTGACAGCCCACTGCCAAATTCCGTTAGCGTTACTGGCAACCAAACAGCTAGCTGGCAAAGAAGTAGGCCAAAAGATTGCCCAAGCTAGTCGGCTAGCTCAGCTAGACGTTTACCGGGCAACTACCCATAATAAGGGCATCATGAACGGAATTGATGCCGTCTTGATTGCCAGTGGGAATGACTGGCGGGCAGTTGAAGCGGGGGTACACGCATATGCTGCAAGGGATGGTCAGTATCGTGGTCTTAGTGAGTGGCAAGTAGTCGGTGATAATTTGGAAGGTAAGTTGACCTTACCCTTACCGGTTGGCTTTGTAGGCGGTTCGATTGGAATTGTTCCCTTAGTTAAACTTAACCACCAGTTATTACAATTAGAAAGCGCAGAGGAGTTAGAAAAAATCTGTGTTAGCGTTGGCTTAGCCCAAAACTTAGCAGCGTTAAGAGCCTTGGTAACTGAGGGTATTCAGAAGGGCCACATGCACTTGCAATTAAAATCACTAGCTGTTAGTGTGGGGGCCAAACAAGCAGAGCTTGCCCCTTTAATTTCTGCACTAGAATCAGCTGGGGTGCGTGATTCTAATAGCGCCAAACGATTATTAGCCGAGTTACGACGAAAGGAAGATTAGTTAATGGTAGAAGTAGTTTTAAATGAAGCAGTCACAGACTTAGTTAAGCAGGTTCAAGCAATTCATCCTGGTGAAATCAATTTTAAGTATCATGATAAAAAGGTTGGTTATCTAAGGCACGATCAAGCACAAGAGTATGTAGATAATGGTCAAATTACGGTGGAAGTCTTTGATTTGACTAACCCTAATTACACGATTGCCCATGAATTATTACACTTTTTATTGCAGTTTAAGCAGCTGCCCCGGATTTCATTTAACGTAACTAGTGGTAATCAAGCTTTAGATGAGCGCATTATGGTAACAGCAACGGAACTATATGACAGTCTGCTTCATTTTCGAGTTTACGAACAACAACGGCAGTTAGGCTTGGTGGATGAATCCGTCGAGGAGCTTTACTTTAAAGGAATCTTGGCTATTTTGAAGCCAGAGCCTAAGGATCAAAGGGATTCATGGATGGTCTTACGGACTTTAACCTTGTTTGATTGCCTCATCTTTTTTAAGGGACAAGAAGAAAGTATTTTACCAAAATTACAAGAGTTATATCCAGAGTCACTCCAAGCTGCCCAAAAGCTCTATCAAATAGCGACGGCTAAAGAGTTAAAATCTGCCTTTGCTTTGCGGCGAGCGATTGTAAAAGTGTTTGCCGCCTTTGATGAACAGCTTCAAGCCTGGAACTTAATGAAAATGAATCTAAATGAATTTGTGACGTTGACGGCTGTTTTGAGTGAACGGCAAAGTCGTTTGCAAATTTCCCAAGTTTTTGAAATTTATCACTCTATTTTCCAAGATAATACAGTCTTTAAGGATGCTTACATTGGGCGCTATCAAGGAGATCAACAGAATACGTTTGTTTTTACCGTTCCAAAGGGACAGGACAAAGAAGTATTTGCTAAGGTTTATGAAAGTAAGGTTAGTGACTATTTACAGGCTAACGGCTTTTATTACCTAAAACGTTAAGGGAAAGAAGGATGGTTATGACCCAGTTAAATGATTTGTTAACCACTGCCAAGAGGATTGTCTTTTTGACTGGGGCCGGGGTATCAACGGCTTCGGGGATTCCTGATTATCGTTCTAAAAATGGGCTTTATGCGAATAAAAGGCGGCCTGAGTACTTATTGAGTCACACTTGCCTAGTTAAAGAACCGGAAGTATTTTATGAATACTTAAAGGCTAACCTTTACTACCCTAAGGCCAAGCCCAATATTATTCACGAAAAGATGGCAGCTTTTACTAAGGCCAAGCGGGCAACGATTATTACCCAAAATATTGATGGCTTACACGCTAAGGCTGGTAGCGACTTAGAGCGTCTAGTTGAATTTCACGGTAACCTCTATGACCTTTACTGTCAAAAGTGTGGTCAAACTGTAACCTATAAAACCTACCTCAAGAATATGTACCACCAAGATTGTGGGGGAATTTTGAGGCCGGACGTTGTTTTGTATGAGGAAGGAATTAAGCAAGCAAGGCTAAACCAAGCACTAACAGCTTTAAGCCAAGCCGATTTAGTAGTTGTATGTGGGACTTCTTTTGTGGTTTATCCCTTTGCCGGTTTAATACAGTATCGTTCACCTAAGGCTAAGGTGGTGGCCGTCAACAAAGAGGTGATTAGTTTACCTAGTGACGGGATTATGATTCAAGGAGACGCGGTTAAAGAATTTGCGCAAGTTGATAACCCGTAACCCCGTAATGTTATGGTATACTAATAGTTAGCTAAAGACGTAATTGTGAAAGGAATTGAAAATATGGCTGAAAAACCAACATTTTATATTACAACGCCAATCTATTATCCCTCTGGGAAACTTCACATTGGTAATTCATACACAACGATTGCGTGCGATGTGTTAGCACGTTACAAGCGGTTGCAAGATTTCGATGTTTTCTTTTTAACTGGAACCGATGAACACGGTTTGAAAATTGAACAAAAGGCTAAGGCCCTTGAAATGACCCCCCAAGCTTATGTAGATAAGATGGCTGCTGATATTAAGGCCTTGTGGAAACTGTTAGATATTTCAAACGATAAGTTTATTCGGACCACTGATGATTACCACGAACGTGCGGTGCAAAACATTTTTGAGAAATTATTGGCTAAGGGAGACATTTATCTCGGTAAATATGTTGGTTGGTACTCAGTGTCCGATGAAGAATACTTTACGGAATCACAGTTAGCTGAAGTTTACCGTGATGAAAACGGCAAGATGATTGGTGGCAAGGCCCCTTCTGGTCACGAAGTTCAATTGGTTGAAGAAGACTGTTACTTCTTTAAGATGAGTAAGTATGCCGACAAATTAGTGGAATACTACAATGCTCACCCTGACTTCATTATTCCTGAAAACCGCAAGACTGAGATGTTAAATAACTTCATCAAGCCAGGGCTCGAAGACTTAGCCCTAACGAGAACTAGCTTCAACTGGGGTGTCAAGGTGCCAAGCAATCCTAAGCACGTTGTTTACGTGTGGATTGATGCTTTATGTAACTATATTACGGCCCTTGGTTATGAAACCGGGGATGATGAGAGTCTCTTTAAGAAGTACTGGCCTGCTGATGTTCATATGGTTGGAAAAGAAATTGTTCGCTTCCACACTATTTACTGGCCAATTATTTTGATGGCCCTAGATTTACCATTACCAAAGCATATCATTGGCCATGGTTGGTTACTGATGAAGGATGGCAAGATGTCTAAGTCTAAGGGCAACGTCGTTTACCCAGAAATGTTGGTTGAACGTTATGGGTTAGACGCGTTACGTTATTACTTGATGCGCGCTGTTCCATTTGGAAATGACGGTATCTTTACACCGGAAGACTTTGTGGGGCGGGTTAACTATGACTTGGCTAACGACTTAGGAAACTTGTTAAACCGGACGGTAGCAATGATTAACAAGTACCGCGCAGGGCAAGTACCTGCTTTCGTTAGTGGGGTAACAGCTTTTGATGCTGACTTAGAAGCATTGGCGGCTGAAACGATTAAGGCTTATGAAGCCGAAATGGAAGCTGTTAAGTTCTCCAACGCGCTAGATGCTTTATGGAAGTTTGTTTCCCGTTCTAACAAGTATATTGATGAAACGGAACCATGGGCGCTAGCTAAAGACGAGGCTAAGGCGCAAGAATTAGATAGTGTCCTAGCTCACTTGGTAGCTAGCTTACGCTTGATTGCGGTCTTATTACAGCCTGTCATGACAAAAGCTCCTAAGGAAATTTTCCACCAATTAGGTCTAGGTGAAAACCTACCTGCTATTAAAGGCTTGGCTTATGCTGACTTAGAAGTAAGTCAAGTGATTACTAAGGGGCAACCTATTTTCCCACGGCTTGAAGTTGAAAAAGAAGTTGCATACATCAAGTCCAAGATGACCGCTAACGAAAAAGCTAAGGGCCGTAAAGCGATGGCCCAAAAAGCCGCGCAAGGGTTTGATCCAACTACGACAACGCTCAAGTTGACCAAGGATACAATTGGCTTTGATAAATTCGATAAGGTTGAATTAAAGGTTGCTAAGATTAAGGAAGTAAGTAAGGTAGAAGGGGCAGATAAGTTACTTAAGTTCCGCTTAGATGCTGGTGATGAAGGTGACCGCCAAATCCTCTCAGGGATTGCCCAATGGTACCCTAACTTCGAAGAATTAGTTGGTAAAAACGTAATTGCAGTGACAAACTTAAAGCCACGCAAGATGCGGGGAGAAGTCAGTCAAGGGATGCTCTTATCAGCTGAATTTGGTGAAACGGTACAGTTAATTACGGTACCAGAAAATATTCCTGCAGGGTCGCTTGTAGGCTAGACAATTCTAAAACTAGGTGGTAGTATCTTTAAAGTTACGACCACCTAGTTTTAGTAATTTTATATAGAGGTAAAAGTAAATGAAGATATTTGATTCACATACCCATATTAATGCTCGTTTTTTTGCTGGCGATGAATATGATGCAATTAAACGCGCACAGGCCTTTGGAGTCACGGCCATGCTCTTAGTAGCTTACGATGATTATTCTGCCACCCAGATGCTAAAGCTATGTGAACAATTTCCTGACATTTATGGTGCGGTTGGAATTCATCCGGATGATGCCTTGAATTATGATGATGCTAAGGAAAACTGGCTAGAAACAATCTTGGCCCACCCTAAGGTAAAAGTCCTAGGCGAAATTGGCCTGGATTATCATAATGAAGTTGATCACCAAGTTCAAAAAGAAGTTTTTCAGCGCCAATTACAGCTAGCGGCTAAACACCACCTACCAGTGACTATTCATAACCGGGATGCGATTGCTGATACTTACCCAATTTTAAAAGCTAGTGAGCTAGGGCGCTTTGGTGGAATCATGCACAGCTTTAATGGAAATCAAGACTGGGCTAAAAAGTTTTTGGATTTAGGAATGTACCTGTCTTACAGTGGGGTAGTGACTTTTGGTAACGCTAAGGAAGTTAAACAGGCGGCGCTAAGTACCCCTTTAGATAGGATGCTAGTTGAAACGGATGCTCCCTACCTAACCCCCTTGCCATTTAGGGGGCGGGCTAATGAACCGGCTTTAACCCGCTACACGGTGGAATTTTTAGCGCAGGAATTGGGTTTGAGTGCGGCTAGTCTAGCTAGCAGAACGTATCAAAATACAGAAAGAATTTTGAGGATTAATGACTGAAGAAAGAATGAAAATTAGAGAAGTTATTGTAGTGGAAGGTAAATCTGATACTAAGCGTATTCAGTTGGCCGTTAATGCTGACACCCTGGAAACGCGGGGGTCAGCAATTAGCGAGGAAACCTTAGAACAGATTGAAGAGTTGCATGAAAAACGGGGGGTAATTGTATTTACTGACCCCGACTATTCGGGCGAAAAGATCAGAAAGACTATTAGAGAAGCAGTCCCTGGAGTAAAACATGCCTTTTTAAACCGGCGGGATGCGGCTCCTGACCATAAAGGCAGCTTAGGGGTAGAACATGCTAGTTTAGAAGCAATAAGAGCTGCTTTGAAGAACCTCTATACCGAAGATGTCGCGGCCCCTATTCAGATTAGTCGTGAAGACCTAGCACTTGCTGGCTTAATTTCTGGTCCGGAAGCTAAGAAAAGACGGCGGCTTTTGGGAGAGTATCTACACATTGGTTATACCAACGGCAAGCAACTCTATAAGCGGCTTAACCTATTTCAGATTAGTCCCGAAGAATTTGCGGCTGCTTTGAAAGAGATTAACGAAGGAGAACAAAATGGATAACAACTTACCTGAAATTGCTTCACCAACAAGAACGCGGGCAATTATGGAAACCTACGGCTTGACCTTTAAAAAAAGCCTAGGCCAAAATTTTTTAACGGATATTAATGTGTTAAAGAAAATTGTGGCTGCAGCTGAGGTTAGTGAAGCTGACGATGTAATTGAAATTGGTCCTGGAATTGGGGCGTTAACAGAACAGTTAGCCAAGTCAGCCCACCAAGTCTTAGCCTTGGAGATTGATGACCGGCTACTACCAGTTTTAAAAGAAACATTGGCTCCTTATCCTAATGTTGAGGTTATTCACCAAGATATTTTGAAAGCTAATTTGAAGGAGTTAATCGCTGAGCACTTTGATGGCCAGCACCGGTTAAAAATTGTTGCTAACCTGCCATACTACATCACCACTCCAATTATTATGCACTTACTAGCAACTGAACTTGCCTTTGACCAAATCGTGGTGATGATGCAAAAAGAAGTTGCTAACCGCTTAGCGGCTCAACCAGGTTCTAAGGATTATGGTTCACTCTCGATTGGAGTTCAATACGAGATGGATTGTCAGGTTGCTTTTATTGTTCCGAAGACGGTATTTGTTCCCCAACCTAAGGTTGATTCGGCCATCATTTCTTTAACTAAAAAGAAGGCCAAGGAGTATCAACCTCAAGACGAACGCTTCTTCCACCAGTTAGTCCGGGGAGCCTTTATGCATAGACGCAAGAGTCTGTGGAATAATTTACAGGGCTTGTACGGTAAGCAAGCTGAGGTCAAAGAAAAGCTAAGTCAAGCACTGGCGCAGGTGGAAATTGAACCGAGCGTACGGGCAGAACGCTTGACCATTGCAGATTTTGTCCGCTTAGCAGATTGTTTATTAGCTACTGGGGTAAAAGTTAAATAACGAAGTAAAGCGCACCGGCCGTTCATGGTCAGTGCGCTTTACTTTGAGTTAAGGTCTGCTTGTTCAAGCTCTAGTAATTGTCGTTTGAATGCCTTCCCTGCGCGAAAATCTCCTAAGCTACCGTCGGCGCGGATAATACGGTGACAGGGGACAATTATTAACAGGGGATTTTTAGCAACCGCAGATGCTACTGCACGACTGGCATTGGGCTGGGCAAGTCGTGTAGCTAATTCTTGGTAGCTAAGGGTTTGCCCATAAGGAATCTGAGTTAATTGTTGCCAAACAGTCTGTTGAAAGGCGGTCCCAACTGTAAAATCTAGGGGGACATTAAAATTTTGCGTTGCTTTTTTAAAATATGCGTCCAACTGTGCTTGAGCTGCCAGTAAAATCGAATTAGAAGTAGTAGGGGTTAGTGTAGCCCGCGGGTAAAAAGAAACTAATTCTTGAAAAATGCCGTCGGGGCTACCTACAAAACATAACCCAGTGGAGCTGGCGGCTAAGTAGTAGCTATGGTCAGCGATTGTAACACAGGTATAATCCATTACGATCCCTCTTTCTTACTAGTGGCACTTAAAGGGCGTACTAGGTAAACTTCATCACAAAAACCACGCAGACTGTTGTAAATATGTTGGGCACGTGAATACTTTTGGGTAATTCCAAAAACGGTTGGGCCACTTCCGCTCATTTGGGCGGCATCCGCACCGAATTTGAGCATTTTAGTTTTGATTCTAAGGATATCTGGATGTTTTTTGGAAGTGATTGGTTCTAAAACGTTCCCCATTTTAGCGGTAATTTGAGCGTAATCTTGTTCTTTTAGGGCGGAAACAAGGCCGGTGACGTCAAGATGAGCTAAGTTTGAATAGTCAATCTGTTTTAAAATCGTGGGTGTTGAGACGCTAGCCTTGGGTTTAGCAACAATAATCCAAAGAGAAGGGAAATCGCCGAGGGGGTTAATTAACTCACCTTTGCCAGTAACTAAAGCGGGTTCGCTGTAGACACAAAAAGGGACATCCGAGTCAATTTCTAGACCGATTTGGGCCAGTTTAGCCTTAGATAGCTTCAGGTTCCAAGCCTGATTTAAAGCGCGTAAAACTGCAGCGGCATCACTTGACCCCCCACCCATGCCAGCTGCAACTGGAATGTTTTTCTTGATAATGATTTCAACCCCTTGGTCGACCTGGTAGTCTTGTTGGAGTTTTAAAGCCGCTTGGTAAGCTAGATTCCTCCGGTCACAGGGAAGAAAGCCACTGTCTGTTAAAACCGTGATTTGTTTGGATGTGGGGATTGTCCTGACTTGGACATAGTCAGCTAAATCAATTGCAATCATCACCATTTGCCATTCGTGGTTGCCGTCGGCATGGCGAAAAGGTGTATCGAGGCTGAAATTTAATTTAGCTGGAGCTTTTTCGAGAATCTCCATAACCTCACCTTTTTTTCTAAATTTATGTTAGTCCTATTATACTAATTTGCAAGCGGGGGCGCAAACGTAGAGCAAACAAAAAGAACCAAGCGCAAGGCTTAGTTCTTATGAAGCTTAGTTGTTTTCCAGCAAGCTTTGGAAGCCGCTTAGGCTGAGGTTAGGTTCAACCCTAACCCGACTTAAACCATAAAGGCCTCCTTCGTTATTGGCTAATCCAGGAATGGTGGTGGTAGCAAGCTTATAGCCGGCACGTTTCGTAGCTGCCAGGGTGTCGGCATTGTGTTTACCGGCAGGGTAGCAAGCATAGATGGTATTTTGATGAAGGTTTTTGTTTAACCAAGTCCGTGATTGCTTCAGTTCAGCGTACTGAGCGCTAGGTGAAAGTGCGGACAAATCGGAGTGGCTAACTGTATGACTTCCGAACGAAACCAAGCCACTAGCCTGCATTTCCTTAATCTGGTCCATGGTTAATTTGTTAGCTTGACCGTTTTTAATTTGGTCGGTAATTAAATTAATCGTGGCCTTTAGGTGATATTTCTTTAAAGCCGGAAAGGCATTCGTGTAGTTGTCGCGGTAACCGTCGTCTAAGGTAATCCAGACAATCTTTTTAGCGGGCACTTCGTTTTTAGATAAGACCCGGTAGGCTTCCTTGTTGCTTAAAGTGTAGTAATGATGATCTTTAAGCCACTTCATTTCTTGGTCAAATTCATTGGCAGGAACTCGTAAGGTATTACCATTAGATTCGGAAATACTGTGGTACATTAGAATTGGAAAAGAAACCCGCTTAGCTTCTTTAACCCAGGTAACCTTTGCTTTTTTAGAGCTAGTCTTAGCTTGTTTGTTAGTTTTGGTAGCTTTTTGACTAGCTTTCTTTTCCATCGCGGTGATTTTAGCTACCTGTTTTTGATGTTGGTTATCGGCAAACTTCTTGCAAGCAAACCCAATCCCCGTAACTAGGCCCAAAGCAACTAAGGTCCAAAGAATAATTTTTCCTTTTGACATAAAAAAACTCCCTTTATTAGTAGGCTAACTTCTATTCTAGCATAGTGGTTAGTGCTGCAAACTAAATTTGTTAAAAATAAAATTAAAAATAACTGAGAAAAATGCTTGACTAATTAAAAAAGATAGCTTATATTATAATCATTCAAGTAGAGGAGTGGTTTAAATGTTAAAGAAAACGACTTTACAATTGAATAATTATTACTACTTCTATTTCTTTAGGAAGGGTTTGTAGCCGACTATGCACGGGTGCAAACCAGATTAGCTAAGTTTGCACCTGTGAGAAATAGAAGCACTTTTGATATGTTCGACTCACAGGAGAAATGATAATCTGTGGGTCTAGTCCAAACCATTAATACTAGTAACTAAACCTGAGGATTATCATCACTGATAGTACTCAGGTTTTTAATTTAAATGGAGGATGTAGAGATGACAATTAGCAAGAAAGATTTCACCTTAAATATTTTGAATGGAATTAGTCTGGGGGTGGTGGTGACCTTAGTACCCGCTGCACTAACCGGGCAGCTGATGAAGGCTTTATTAGGCGTGTTTCCACTGGGAGCGGCAGTTATTTCGATGACTAACTTTACGATGTCCTTATTAGCCGCTGTGTCAGGTTTTTGTGTCGGGCATTTATTTAAGTTTAATATGATTCAAACCAGTGCCGTGGCTGCCGCAGCAATGATTGGAGGGGGGGTTATTAAACAAACGACCCAGGGCTTTATTTTAAGTGGGACAGGTGACGTAATTAACACGGCTTTGACGATTACGGTGGCCGTATTGGTTGCTCAGTTTATCGGCAATAAATTTAAGAATTACACGGTGTTGCTATTGCCCTTGTTAGTAATTGTGATTGCAGGTGGAATTGGGTTGACGACTTTACCTTTCATTAAGATGGTAACAACTTTCATCGGAATGGCGATTAAAAACCTAGTTACTTTACAACCAATTTTGATGGGAGCTTTGATGGGAATGGTCTTTGCTGTTTTAATTGTTTCGCCTATTTCATCAGTGGGGATTGCAACTGCCGTTGGTTTGAGTGGAATTGCAGCCGGAAGTGCTAACTTAGGGATTGTAGCCGGAAGTTTTACGCTAGCAATTATGGGAAGTTCGGTTAACTCCTTAGGGACGACCTTAGCTCACTTTGTGGGGACGCCTAAGATTCAAATGGCTAATATGTTAGAAAAACCCTTCTTGTTTATCCCGGTTATGATTAATGCAGCCGTTTTGGGAGCGATTGGCGCAATTTTCAATATTCAAGGAACGGCAATGAGCGCCGGCTTTGGCTTTAGTGGTTTGATTGGGCCGATGGCTGCCCTAGGGGCAATGAAGGTGGATGGGGCCGCCTTAGTCTTAGTAACAATCCTTTTCTTGATTTTACCAATTTTATTAGGGTTTCTTGCCAAGTATGTTTTTGTTAAAAAGACTAAGCGTATTGTTCCCAAAGACCTCCTAATTCAGGTTTAAGTTAGGGTTAGGACGAGAGAAGCTGAACTAAAGGAGCTTATCCTTTTAGTTCAGCTTTTTGTTTTAAGTTAGCCTTGACTAATGAGGGGGACAATGCTAATCTAGTAAAGTTGCAGTATTGCCGAACGTTAACTCCAGCAGTTAATAAGGTTAAATAATGAGGCTTAAACAGAGCCGTTTAGAAATAAAAACGAACATTTTTAATAAAATGTTTAAAAAAGCTAGGAAAACACAAAGAATTAACGTATAATAGCAAAGTAGATTAGATTATATATTTGGGGAGGACTTAGTTAGGTGAAAACCAGAAGAAGCGATCGATTAATTGATATGACCCGCTATTTGTTAGAGCGTCCACATACTTTAATTTCACTGACTTTTTTTGCGGATCGGTATGAATCCGCTAAATCGTCAATTAGTGAAGATTTATCTATTATCAAGCGGACCTTTAAGTACCGGGGCATTGGTATTTTAGAAACCATTCCTGGAGCAGCTGGTGGTGCACGTTATATTCCGTCAATCTCAGAAGAAGAAGCCCGGAAGTTTATTACTGACATGACTAAGGAACTTTCGGAAAAGGATCGACTTTTACCAGGAGGATATGTCTACCTGTCAGACTTATTAGGTCGGCCGGACGTTTTACGGCAAGTAGGTCGGGTGATTGCCCGCCAATATATTGACAAGCAAATTGACGCCGTAATGACAGTTGCAACTAAGGGTGTGCCTATTGCACAAAGCGTTTCTAGTTACTTAAACGTTCCCTTTGTAATTGTTCGGCGTGATTCTAAGATTACGGAAGGTTCAACCGTTTCCGTTAATTATGTTTCAGGTTCTAGTGAACGAATTGAAAAGATGGAATTATCTAAGCGGAGTCTTAAGCGGGGCTCGCATGTCTTAGTCGTTGATGACTTCATGAAAGGCGGCGGGACTGTTAACGGGATGAAGAGTATGATTGAAGAATTTGAATCTAAACTCGTTGGGATTACCGTTTTTGCTGAAGGAGCTTTTGAAGGTCACCGCATGGTAGACGAGTATACCTCCTTACTTAAAGTTGATAAAGTTAATACCTTGGATAAGGCAATTCATGTTAGTCCAGGAAATTACTTGGAAAAGGTTTTTGAACAAACAGACTCAAAAGCAGATTAGTTTAAGGGGTCAAAAGTCAAAGTAATGGTCTTTGGCTTTTGACCCCTTTTGCTTTGTGTTATAATCAAGCCAAGTAGACTAAATTTTTAAAGGAATGGATTATTAAGATGACAGCAAAATATGCAATTATCTTGGCTGCGGGTCAAGGTACTCGGATGAAGTCTAAACTCTACAAAGTATTACACCCAGTTTGTGGTAAACCAATGGTTGACCACGTGTTAACCCAAATTGAAAAAAACGATATCGACGAAATTGTTACGGTGGTCGGACATGGGGCTCAAAAAGTAGAAGCAACATTAGGAACTCGAACCCAATATGTTCTGCAAGCCGAACAATTAGGGACGGGTCATGCGGTTTTGCAAGCAGAAGCTTTGTTAGGCGATAAAGAGGGGATGACGATTATTGCCTGTGGTGATACCCCGCTATTTACTGCTAAAACATTCGAAGAATTGTTCGAATACCATAAGTCTAAGGGGACCGTTGCAACTGTTCTAACGGCTACAACCGACAATCCATTTGGCTACGGGCGGATTATTAGAAATGAAATTGGGATTGTTGAAAAGATTGTGGAACAAAAGGATGCCACTAAGGAAGAAGCGGCGGTAACGGAAATTAATACCGGGGTTTACTGCTTTGACAATCAAGAACTGTTTCACGCGTTACACCAAATTAAAAATGATAACGCCCAAGGTGAATACTATTTAACAGACGTTATGGAAATCTTCAAGAAGGAAGAAAAAATTGTGGCTGCTTACCGGATGAAGGACTTTTCTGAGTCAATGGGGGTTAATGACCGTTTGGCTTTGGCAAAGGCAACTGCAGTTATGCAAAAGCGGATTAATGAAACTCACATGAAAAACGGGGTAACCTTAATCGATCCAGCCACTACTTATATTGACGTTGATGTCAAGATTGGGGCTGACACTGTGATTGAACCAGGCGTACAGCTAAAGGGCCACACCGTAATCGGGAATGATTGTCATATCGGGGCGCACTCTGAGATTAGGGATTGTGTCTTGAAGGATGGTGTCACTGTGACTGCCTCCTTCTTAGAAGAAGCCGTAATGCATACTGGCTCAAATATTGGGCCTTACTCTCACTTACGTCCGCAAGCTGATATTGGCGAAGGCGTTCATATTGGAAACTTCGTGGAAGTTAAGAAAGCACAAATTGGCAAGAATACTAAGGTAGGTCATTTGACTTATGTCGGGGATGCTACCTTAGGAAAAGATATTAACGTCGGTTGTGGGACTGTCTTTGTCAACTATGATGGCATTAACAAACACCATACTAACGTAGGCGATTACTCCTTTATCGGGAGCGGCTCTAACATTATCGCCCCTGTCCAAATTGCTGATCATGCTTACGTTGCCGCTGGTTCAACGGTTACAGAAGATGTAGATGCGCACGATATGGCGATTGCTAGAAGCAGACAGGTTAATAAGAAGGGCTACTTTGATCATTACCCTGTTGCCCAAGCGGCTGCAGAAGCTGAAAAAGCCGAAAACAAATAAGATTTTTTTGAGAAAAACTAATGAAAGCTTGATTTTGCCGAAATAAATGAATAATATTATTAGTGGATAATACTAAAAAAAACTGGAGGCTGCTATGTCTGAACAAAATGCTGGGTCCAATTTAAAGATTTTTGCTTTGAACTCAAATAAACCATTGGCTGAAAAAATTGCTGCTGCTGTTGGCTTACCATTAGGAAAAACATCCGTTGATCGTTTTAGTGATGGTGAAATTAGGATTAACATTGAAGAAAGTATTCGTGGGGATGAAATCTTCATCGTTCAATCTACCTCTGCACCGGTTAACGATAACTTGATGGAATTGTTAATCATGATTGACGCTTTGCGCCGGGCTAGTGCCGATAAGATTAACGTTGTCATTCCTTATTATGGTTATGCTCGTCAGGACCGGAAAGTACGGTCACGGGAACCAATCACTGCTAAATTAGTAGCGGATATGATTGAAAAAGCAGGGGCTAACCGGGTAATTGCCCTTGATTTACACGCTGCTCAAATTCAAGGTTTCTTTGACGTGCCGGTTGACCACTTAATGGGGGCACCACTATTAGCTGATTACTTCTTGACTAATGGTTTGGAAAAGGATGCAGTCGTAGTTTCGCCTGACCACGGTGGGGTGACACGTGCCCGTAAATTAGCTGAATTTTTGAAGGCACCAATCGCAATCATTGATAAGCGCCGCCCTAAGGCTAATGTGGCTGAAGTTATGAATATCATTGGTTCCGTTGACGGTAAACGTTGTATCTTAATCGACGATATGATTGATACCGCTGGGACAATTACTTTAGCTGCCCAAGCCCTAAAGGATGCCGGAGCAACTGAAGTTTATGTTTGTGCAACTCACCCTGTCTTTTCTGGTCCTGCAATTGAACGAATCGAAAAATCACCAATTAAGCAAATGGTGGTGACGGATTCAATTCAATTACCTGAAGAAAAGCAAATTGATAAGTTAGTACAAGTTTCCGTAGGGCCATTAATTGGGGCAGCTATCAAACGGATTCATGAAAACAAACCAGTTAGTCCTCTTTTCAAGAACCGTTTCCGTGGAATTGAAGCTGATCAAGACTAAGAATTAGATTTGAAGTGACAGTTATGAAAGCAATGGCTTTTGTAACTGTCATTTTTTATAGCAAAATTAAGGAAGGGATGGCAGATGGTGCAACTAGTAAGAATTACTGACGACAATCTGGCTGATGATATTTACAAGGAAGTAACTGCCGCTGGGGTGGATTTCTTTAGTAGTGACAAGCAGTATTTGTGGGCCATTACTTTTAGAGGGAAAATAGTGGGGCTGGTCAGCCTTTATAATCTAAGCAGAACAAGTGCAGATTTGGGTTATTGGATAAAAAAGACAGACCGACGCCAAGGTTACGCTAAGCAAGCCGTCGCACAAGTAGTTTTTTTAGCGGCCCACGACTTGGGGGTACAGACAATTCACGCCGTGGTTAGGAGGGATAACTTAGCTAGCATCAGTGTTATTAGGGCTAACGACTTTGAACTTAGTCTTAAGATGGGGGCTTATTGTGAATACGTATTAAAGTTAGCCAGCAAAAAAGCTGGAAAGTAATTTTTCCAGCTTTTAGTGACTAGTCTGATTCAGTGACCCGTTTAACCAAGGAATAACGCTTTGCTTCCTCTTTTTCGCTATCTAGGGCAGCTTGCTCGTCAAAGATGACAAATGGTTGTCCGTCTTTTTCTTGGACGACTAGGACTGGTTTTTTGGCCTTGTGGTGATAGATTTGGGCAGCAACGTAGGCCTTGTTAAAATCAAAGTCACTTGCAATTGCTTGACCTGGGTTAAAGAAGACATTTTCACTCATGAAAATCACATCCTTTTAGTTACTACCCTTATTTTAGCACAAAGCTCTTAGCTAAAGAATTGCTTAGCAATTTGGTTGAAAGGTTTAATTGGTGCGGGACTATCTGAGTGAGGTAAAATTTGTTTTTCCATCCAAACCATGTCGTACCAGCGGTCAAATTTATAGGCGCATTTATGGAAATGGCCACACAAGTTAAAGCCACGCTTCTCGTGGAAGTTAACACTAGCTAAGGTTACGTGGGGATCATCTTTGGTACGAGGGTAGGTGATGCAGGCGTTGAGGTTAGTAATATTTTGAGCCTTGGCAATGTCCTCTAACAGCGAGTAGAAGCGACTTCCTAGGCCTTGCTTTCTCATCGTGGGAAGTAAGTAAATGGAGAGTTCGGCCGACCAATCGTAAGCATTGCGGTAGTTAAAAGCAGAAGCATAAGCGTAGCCGACAATTTTATTAGCTTGGACGGCGACAATAAAGGGATAGCGTTCTAGTGTTGTGGTAATTTTAGTTTGGAAATCCGCAATGCTAGGAACAACGGTGTCCAAAGTAATAGCAGTTTGCTCGACATAGTGTGCATAAATTTGGAGGATTTCAGCAGCATCACTACTATGCGCGATTCTAAAGGCAATCGGAGTCATGATAACTGGTCCCTTCTTTCATTAATAAATTATGATTAGAATATAACATTATTTGAAAATTTGGCAAGTAAAAACTTGCTTTGAAATCGGTTTGAGTCGTAAGATAACGGTAAACAAATTATTGGAAACGAAGGTTGTTATCGGTGGAATTCAGTCAACATACGTTAGAAAATCAAAAACTGTTAGGTTACTTTGTGTTATCAATCTTTCTAAATAGCTTAGGTAATGGGTTAACGGTAGCCATTAATTTAGGAAGTGCTCTGTGGACCGCGGCTTCTGTCAACTTAAACCATGCCTTTGCAGTCTCGTTGAGTTTGATGATGTTTTTACCAGCCTTTTTGGTAATTATCGTTAATTCCTTAATCTTAGGAAAGTTAAGTCCCAAAAGAATAATTGGCAACTTGGTTTTTTTGACGCCATTTTCTTTATTAGTCGGCTATTTTTCGGCGGGCTTAAGTCAACTAGGGATTAACCATTTAAACTTACTTGTACGTACCGGCTTAGATTGTCTAGGGGTGGTTTTGATTGCAGTAGCCATTTCCTTATACCAGCGAGTTAACTGGATGCTACACCCAGTTGACGATTTGATGCAAATCATCCGTTTTAAGTATTTCAAGGGTAACGCGACGATTGCCCAGTTAGTGGTCTTTATGCCTCCGGTAATTGCGATTATAGTGGCAGTGTTAGTGAGTCACCGTATTTACGCCGTAAATGTTGGGACCATCTTTGCCTTATTGTTCCAAGGAAGTTTAGTAGGGTTGGCCGATAAGTACCTCTTTCCTAGCCTCAAGCACCAAAACTTAGATAAATAGTCTGTTCACCAGTCGCCATTAACGAGCTGACTGGTGAACCTTTTTATTTTAGGGAAAACTTTGCTTGCCAGCGTGGTGACTAATATGGTAGATTTAGGCAAGAATAAATGAAAAGCGAGGAAGATGATAGTTGATTACAGTTAGCAACCTAAGTTTAAATTTTTCAGGGCGCCTTTTATACGATGACGTTAACCTAAAGTTTACCCCTGGTAATTGTTATGGAGTAATTGGTGCCAATGGTGCGGGTAAATCCACCTTCTTAAAGTTGTTGGAAGGAAAGTTAGAACCAACCAGTGGGAGCATTTCGATTGGGGCAAATGAACGGATTTCGAGCTTAAGCCAGGACCACTTCGGCTTTGAAGAATATACGGTTTTAGAAACGGTTATCCAGGGTCATAAGAAGTTGTACCAAATCATGAAGGAAAAGGACGCTTTATACGCTAAACCAGATTTTTCTGAAGAAGATGGTTTACGGGCGGCTGAACTTGAAGGTGAGTTTGCCGAAATGGATGGGTGGAACGCTGAAGCTGATGCGGCTACGCTCTTACAATCACTAAACATTCCTGATAGTATGCATGACCAAAAGATGAGTGAGTTAGCCGAACGGGACAAGGTGAAGGTCTTATTGGCGCAAGCATTGTTTGAGCAACCAGATATTTTGCTGTTAGACGAACCGACTAACGGGTTGGATGTTCATACCATCAGTTGGTTAGAAGACTTTTTAGCCGATTATCCCAATATTGTAATCGTAGTTTCCCACGACCGGCACTTCTTAAATCAAGTCTGCACCATGATGTGCGACGTAGACTTTGGTAAGATTAAATTATTTGTGGGTAACTATGATTTTTGGTTAGAATCCAGTCAATTAGCTGCTAAATTACAGGCCAATGCTAACGCTAAAAAAGAAGAAAAGATTAAGGAATTACAAGAATTCATTGCCCATTTTTCTGCCAATGCTTCTAAGTCCAAGCAAGCTACTTCGCGTAAGAAACAGTTAGAAAAGATTACGCTAGATGATATTAAGCCATCTTCGCGTAAGTATCCCTTCATTAAGTTTGAAATGGAGCGGGAGTTAGGTAACGATCTAGTTAAGGTCGAAAACGTTTCTAAGACAATTGACGGCGTTAAGATTTTAGATAATATTAGCTTCATCTTAAGACCGGGGGAAAAGGCGGCAATCATCTCCAGAAACGACCTGGCCACTAGTGTTTTGATGCAGATTCTGGCTGGGGAGTTGGAACCTGATGGTGGAACGGTAACTTGGGGGCAAACAACTAGCCGTAGTTACATGTCACGTGACCTAAACGCTAACTTTGCCCAAAGTGATTTAAGCATCATTGACTGGTTACGTCAATTTGCTTCCAAGGAAGAAAATGATAACACCTTCTTGCGAGGCTTTTTAGGTAAGATGCTCTTTTCTGGTGAAGATATTGAAAAACAAGTCGGGGTCTTATCAGGGGGCGAAAAGGTTCGCTGCCTCCTATCTAAAATGATGTTGCAAAAGGCCAACGTACTGTTAATGGATGATCCAACCAACCACTTGGACCTGGAGTCAATTACGGCTCTAAACGACTCAATGGTTTCATTTCCAGGGTCAATCATCTTTACTTCTCATGACCACCAATATATTCAAACGATTGCTAACCATATTATTGAGGTTTCAGCTAAAGGGGTGGTTGAGCGGTTGGATACCACCTACGATGAATTTTTAGCTCACGAAACGGTGCAAGCTCAAGTGGCAGCCCTTTATGAATAATGATTAAAGACGTAAGTAGTTGCTTACGTCTTTTTTAGGACTAAAAAAGAGAAAACACTTGCAAAATTGGTCTATACCTATTATAATTGGACTATACCAATAAATGAACGGAGGCATTATCATGCGGGTAATTATTGTTGAAGACAAAGTTGCTGGTGGAAAGGAAGCTTGTAAGGTTTTTGCCAACGCACTTGCAAATGGGGCTAAGGTGTTAGGTTTGGCAACTGGTGGAACTCCGGAAACAACCTACCAAGAATTAGTTGCAAGTAAGCTCGATTTTTCTAAGTTGGTTTCTGTTAACCTAGATGAGTATGTAGGCTTAGGGGCCGATGATCCCCAAAGCTATAATTATTACATGAAACAACACTTGTTTAATCAAAAGCCCTTTGCTAAGTCCTACCTTCCTAATGGTTTAGCTGAAGATGAGGCTGCAGAAATTGAACGTTATAACCAGATTTTAGCTGCTAATCCGGTTGACTTACAGCTACTAGGAATCGGAGAAAACGGGCATATCGGCTTTAACGAACCGGGGAGTCCGCTGGATGCAAAGACCCGCAAAGTTGCTTTAACGGAATCAACGATAAAGGCTAATGCGCGCTACTTTGAACGGGAAGAAGATGTTCCCCGCTATGCCTACTCAATGGGAATTGGCTCAATTATGCAGGCTAAAGAAATTTTACTAGAAGCATTTGGGGCTAAGAAAGCGCAAGCAGTTAAAGCCTTGGTTGAGGGGCCGGTAGATGCAAATGTGCCCGCAACCATTTTGCAAAAGCATCCTAACGTAACGGTTATTGTGGATAAGCAAGCTGCCGCACTGTTAACTAAAAAATAACAAAAATCCGCCTCCCACTTGGCTAAAACCAAGTAAGAGGCGGATTTTTATATTAATTAGCCCGAATTTTAGTTACTTCACCGGAAGTGAACTTGCGCCCGTCGGCTAAGACAATGGCCCCGTCGTCATCGATGGTGACAACATTTCCTTGAAAACTCTTGGTGCCTTGGGTGATGGTAACTTCTTTACCGATAATATTTGAATGAGCACGGTATTCGGGCATAAAGTTACCAGTTTGGTAGGTTTGATAAAGTTTAAAGAATTCTTCTAAGTAAGTGGCGATAAATTCGTTCCGAGACACTTTCGCCTTGAGAGCGTAGTTTCTAAGTGAACCGGCCCGCTGGGAGATTTCCTCAGGAAAATCGGCGGTGAGGTAATTAATTCCCGCCCCTACAACAATATTAGATAGGGATTGGGTTTCAAGGTTGCTAATGCCTTCGGTGAGGATACCGCAAACCTTTTTACCATCTACGACAACGTCATTGACCCACTTAATCTTAGGACTGGCCGCCAACTTCTTTTCGATAGCCCGGCACATGGCGAGGGCTACCGCTGTAGTTAGTAAGCCGGGATTAAATTCGGTTTGCTCATTGGCTAGGAGGATGCTAAGGTAAATCCCACTTTGGCTAGGGGAAGTGAAGTTGCGCCCATACCTACCGTAACCATTAGTTTGCTGGTTGGCAATAATGATATAAGGAGTAGTCAAATCGGGCTTGTTGGCTAATTGCTTAGCACGGATGTTGGTAGAATCGATGGTTTGATGAATCTCAAGCGGAAAGTTAAAATTAGTTGGGAGGTAACGGCTAATGAGCCCGGCGTCTAAATACCCGTTATCTTCTAAAAAATAACCCGTCCGTGGTTGGCTGGTAATTTGGTAGCCAGCGTCTTTTAAGTTATTGATGGCTTTCCAAATCGCGGTCCGAGAGATATTTAATTGGTCGGCTAGCTCTTGACCAGAGACGGGCTGTGACTTTTCTCCTAAAATTTTTAGTAGTTGGCTGCTGGTTGACATTAAATCAGCTTCTTTCATCGAATAATATTGCTTTAATTATAGGAAAAGCCACATGAAAGTGCAAATTATTGGTTAAGCTTTTAAGTAGCAACTATGAATTAGCTTTAAAAGTGGTAGGCTTAGAAATGGACTAAGAAGGGTGTGATTATCATCAAAAAAAGTTGGGTAATTGAAATAGTAGTAATTTTTTTGAGTGGCTTAAGCCTATATTGGTTTACAAGTCATGATGCTTGGCTATACCACCAAGACCTAGGTAAAATTATTTCTGTAAAAACTGGGCCTAAGCAGGTGGTCAAAGACGAGTACAATAACCAGGATTATCAAGTGAAACAAAGGTTAAAAATTAGGCTGCTAAATGGGACTAAGCGGGGCCAAGAAATGGTCGTAACCAATACCTATTCAGGATCTAAAGCTTTTGATCAGCGCTTAAAGTTAGGCCAAGAAATCTTTGTCGACTTTCATCACGAGGGTGGCAAGCTAACCGCTTCTTTTTCTCATAGTAAGCGGGATACGATTTTAGTAATGTTAGCCTGGCTAGTAATAGTCTTGTTATACATAACAATGAGGTTTCAAGGAATTAGGGCCTTAGCTAGCGTGGTAGCTAACTTTGTGATCTTTTTGATTTTTGTCAAGCTAGATATCGCCTTAAACCTCACCTACTTCTTTTGGTTATTTGCACTCAGTGCCTTAATTTTTACAGCCCTATCATTGGTGATGATTATGGGCTTTAGCAAACAGTGTTTAGTAACCTTTAGTTCAATCGTACTGGGAACAAGTCTTGGGCTGGGGTTAGGTTATTTTGCTTTATGGCTGACGAATAACCAAGGGGTTCATTATGAAGCCTTAGATATGGCTACCCAATCGCCAGAACAGTTATTTTTTGCGGCCACCTTGATTGGCTTATTAGGGACAGTAATGGATGCTGCCACCGACATTGTGGCAACCTTATTTGAACTTAAGGAAAGTAAGCCAGAGCTTAGTCGCAGCCAGTTGTTTTTGTCGGGACGGCAGGTTGGACGGGCTATCATGGGGCCTTTGATTAACGTTTTATTTTTAATTTTCTTTGCAGAAACCTTCGCAATGGCCGTGTTGTACTTGCGGACGGGCAATACATTTGCTTATACCTTTGAGTGGACCATGTCGTTAGGTGTTGTCCAGTCCTTAATTAGTGGGATTGGGATTAGTTTGGTAGTACCAACTGCAAGCTTGCTATCTGCTTATGTCTTGGGGGAAGAATAATGTCAGCAATAACCTTATTGAGTTTAATTCTGTTAATTCTGATGCTGTTAGTGGGAGGTAAACACGGCCTTAGCTCCTTTATCAGCATCCTCTTAAATTTTGCCTTACTATTTATAGCGGTTATTTTGATTGCCGGTGGCTTTCCCCCCCTAGGGGTCAGTCTCTTTATTGGAATCTGTATCTTAGCAATCACTATTTACATGGGCAATGATGATGAGGCCGCAACTAACACTGCTTTTATAGCAACTATATTAGTGGTTGGAGTGATGTTGGTTTTGATTGTTCCAGTTGATTACTTAGCTCAGGTTCAAGGGTTTGGTAATGAACAATCAGAAGAAATTGAGGCCTTCAACTTACTGATAGGTGTTAACTTTGAATCCTTGTTGATTGCGACGACCGTTTTAGCTACTTTGGGAGCAATTGCTGAAGCCTCAATTGCAGTCGCTAGTGGCCTAGAAGAATTGCTTAGCCAAAAGCCGGATTTAACACTAGCTCAACTTTACAAGAGTGGCAAGGCGATTGGCTTTCAGATTATGGCTATGACATTTAACACCCTCTTTTTTGGGATGTTTGGTGGCGATTTGGCCTTGTTTATTTTATTAGCCAGGTTAAATGCTAGCTTTGGTTATTACCTCAATGCCAAAATTTTTGTGGGTGAATGTTTAGCCGTTTTATTTTCAGCTTTGGCTGTGATTTTAGTTATCTGGATAACTATTTACCTAACTGGGCGTAAATTAAACACCCAACGCTAGACCAATCTAGGGTATAATTGAGAAAAATGGGGGTTAGTTATGAGAAATTTACAGACCAAACTCTGGTTAAAATTAGACGGGGCAGTATTATTACTAGCGCTAGCCACCGCCTTATGCGGACGGTGGCTAGGAGTGGCTGTCCAGGTTTCAAACGTGATGTTTTTAGTGGGGCTACTGTTAATCTGTTTGATGATTATCAATATCTTATTACACGCTAGTCTATTAGCCGGGTGGTTTAAGAAAAAACAGGCCGGCGAAAGCGATGAGGAATATCAAGCTAGAAAAATTGATGTTAAATCGGTGGCTAGCAAAAAAAATAAACCCATCCACTTCCAAAGTTTTGCGGCTAACTGTCTAGTGATTGGATTGGGCCTCATTGTTTTAGCAATAGTAATAACGATTTAAAAAAGTCTGTCTACTTAAAAGTGATTAACTAAGTAGACAGACTTTTTTGGTGATTAAAGAACGAATTTTTCTACGGCTAATCCTAAACCGTCATGGTTGTTGTCGGCAGTGACGTATTGGGCCAGGTCTTTGATTTCGGGGATAGCATTGCCCATGGCGACACCGAAGCCGGCTTGAATTAAGGTTAGGTCGTTTTGCTGATCGCCAGCAGTTAGAATTTCGTGGGGCTTAATACCTAGTTTGTTTGCTAATTCTAAGGTTGTTTTTCCTTTGTGGGCATCTTTGTGCATGAATTCAAAGAACCAACCTTCACTGCGGACCGTATAGTAATCTTCCTTAATAGCGGTTGGAAGGTTAGGTAAGGCTTGGTCAATAGCTGCTGGCTCGTCGGCCCACATATATTTTGCCATTGGAAATTCAGTTGGAATTTGGGCTTGCGGACGGTAGTGGAGGGGCATCTTAGTGTAAAAAGAGTCCAACACGGTGTAGTAACTAATGTCAGGGGTAGTTACGTAGAGGTCTGATGATGGTTGGATGGCTTGCCCGTGGACGTTAAGTTCGTGACTTAATGAATCTAACTTAGTGAAATCCGAATAGTCTAGGGTGTTAGAAACAACTACTTGTCCGCTAGCAATGTTAGTGGCTAATGCGCCGTTATAGGTAATAACGTAGTTTTCGTCTTGGGTAAGCCCCAGTTGCTCCAAGTAGGGTTTAACCCCGCTAACGGGGCGGCCTGTACAAAGAACTACAAAGACCCCTTTTTTTCGGGCGGCTTTCAAGGCAGCTAGGGTTTTAGGACTAATTTCCTTGTTGTCATTAACTAAGGTTCCGTCGATATCGGTTGCAATCATTTTAATTGTCATAGTTTATAGAGTTCCTTTCTAGATAAGGTGATCGTTTTTGAGGTGGGTTCTAAATGCCGGGTTAACGAGGAGGTCGACTTCCGCATCGGTACCAAGCATTTCCTTAGGAAAGAAAAAGCGCTTATCGCCTAAGAATTTGCCGGTGATGGCAAGTACCAAGGGGCTAACTGCTGAGAGCTCGCTTAGGCTACCATCTTTTTGAATTAACTTGATTTGACCTTTGTCAGTTTGGGAACTGTAACTATCATAGGGGAGGTCAAAACTATCATTTTCAGCGGTGTAGTAATTAGGGTCAAAGCCAGCTTGGGCGACCATTTGCCGCAGAGGGTCTAATAAGTTAGCGGTGGTTGCGGTAAATTTGACCGACTTAAAGGGGTGCCTATCTAGGAAGCGACTGGCCAAATCAGCCAAGATTTCATCGTCTGAATCACGCCAGGCTTCAA
The DNA here is from genome assembly GCF_001436215.1 of Ligilactobacillus agilis DSM 20509. GTDB lineage: Bacteria > Bacillota > Bacilli > Lactobacillales > Lactobacillaceae > Ligilactobacillus > Ligilactobacillus agilis. Next base: position 33,458 of record NZ_AYYP01000044.1, on the reverse strand, counting down.
AGCAAGTATTCAAGACCCCATCGTCTAAGCGAAGGTAAGCTTCGAGGTCGGCTTGCCCTTCAAAAAATGGTTTTAGGTAGTAGGTGCCCAAAGCACTCTTTAGTTTATGGGTCCGGCTAAGATCTTTAGCCCGCTGCAAAAGATGGTTTAAGATGACCTCCATTGAGCGCGATACAGGGTGGAAGTAGACTTGCTGATACATTTGAAAGCGACTAACGATATAATCTTCCACTGCGTGCATGCCGCTAATGTCAAAGACGATTCCTTCCTTGGCAGGGCGCATTACCCGCAAAATCCGGGTGAGGTCAAAGGAACCGTAATTGGTCCCAGTGTAGTAGGAGTCCCGCAATAGGTAGTCCATCCTATCGGCATCTATTTGACTAGAAATTATTTGGACAACTTGCTTGTTGGGATAAGTCTTGGTGATGACTGAGGCAACCTGGGCGGGAAAGTCGTCACTGACTTGTCGTAGGACGGCGTTAACTTCGGTTTGCTCAGAAGTTATGATTTTAACAGTCATTTCTTCGTGGTTAGTATTAAAAATGTGCTCGAAGGTATGGGAGTAAGCACCGTGGCCGATATCGTGAAGGAGGGCAGCGCAAAGTGCCACTAAGCGTTCGTCGTCATTCCACAAGCCGTCGGTAGGATTATGGCTAGGATAATTGCGGACAAAGATATCACAGATTCGACGGGTGATTTCGTAAACTCCAACCGAGTGGGTGAAGCGACTGTGTTCAGCCCCGTGGAAAGTAAGGTTGCTAGTGCCTAGTTGTTTAATTCGACGTAACCTTTGGAACTCGCGGGTATTAATCAGGTCCAAAATAACCTGGTGCTGGATGTAGATGTAATTATGGATAGGGTCACGTAGGACCTTTTCCTTTGGGAGGTACTTAATATTTTTACAGACGATGGTAATCACTTCCTTATAGAGAACAGTTTCTTTTTAATTATACCACGCAAGTGTTTGGAAATAGTTCAAGATAAAAGTTATAATGAAAGAAATGTGTGCGGAAAGGATGATTAAGGTGGCAGAATTAAGTAACGGCATTCCCGTAACGATTCACGTTGTGACCCAAAATATTCAAGACAACCAAGTCGTCGATTATGATGAAGTATTTGAGGGCCAATTCTTTCAGATGGGCGCTTCAATTTACCTCCGTTATCAAGAGACAGCTGAGCAAGAAGCACTAGTAACCTTTAAGATAACGGCTAACGGGGAAGTACAACTGACTCGTAAAACCGATGAGATGAATCTACGCTTGTATTTTGTGGCTGGAAAACAAGTTAATGCTAAGTATGTAACTCCTTACGGGGTAGTACCAGTTACTAGTCGAACAAGCAAATTACAAGCAGAGGTGGATGATACTTTAAGGGGGATTATCGGCCAGATTAATATTGACTACACTTTAAATTCGGGGCAACAGCTGTTAGGCCGCTATAAAATTAGATTGCAATTTAAAGGTTAATATTGTAAGATGAAGAGTAGACTGTGGAAAGGACGTGTACCAGTTTGGAGCTAGAAAAATTCAAAGACGCAAATAAAAATGAGTTATCAATGATTGAAGTTGCACACGCTATTTTAAGTCAAAATGGCGACGTGATGGCTTTTGCAGATTTAACTAACAAGATTCAAGAATTCCTTGGTACCAGTGACCAAGAAATTAGAGACCGCTTAGCTCAATTCTATACAGATTTGAATGTTGATGGTAGCTTCATCTCATTAGGGGATAATCTTTGGGGCTTACGTTCATGGTATCCATTTGATTCAATTGATGAGGCACTTGTCCATTCAGATGATGATGAAGATGACGACCGCCCACGTAAGAAAGTTAATGCCTTCCTGGCAGATGCTTCAGATGATGATGTAATTGACTATAACGATGATGATCCAGAAGATGAAGATTTAGACGCTGATTATGACAGTGATGATGACGATGACGATGATGCAGATCCTGAATTGAAAGCTTACAGCAAAGATCTAAGTGATATCGGTGATACCGACGATGACGAAGATGATGATTTGCCAGATGGCATCGAAGGTCAATTAACAGAATTAAGCGATGAAGAACTAGACTAAGCTTTCGTAAAAAAATAGTCATTAGTGCTTGACCTAACGATAATAATTATGTAGAATGCTTTATGGGCGCTTCACTTATAGGTGAAGCCAAGTGTACGGCAAGACAAGCTCCCTATTCAACTTTGGATAGGGAGCTTGTTATTTTTGTTAATTCATGCCAACCCAAATAATTTTAAAGGAGCAGTCATAATGACCAAGTATATTTTTGTAACCGGTGGTGTTGTTTCCTCATTAGGAAAGGGAATTGTTGCCGCCTCACTAGGCCGTTTGTTGAAGAATCGCGGTTTGAAGATTACGATTCAGAAGTTTGATCCATATATCAACGTGGATCCAGGAACGATGAGTCCATACCAACACGGGGAAGTTTTTGTAACCGATGATGGGACTGAAACAGACTTGGACCTCGGTCACTATGAACGTTTCATTGATATTAACTTAAATAAGTACTCAAACGTAACGACAGGTAAGATTTATTCAGAGGTCTTAAAAAAGGAACGGCGTGGCGATTACTTGGGTGCGACCGTTCAAGTTATCCCACACATTACCAACATGATTAAAGAAAAAATCATGCGGGCCGGAACTGTTAGTGATGCAGACGTGGTCATTACTGAAATTGGGGGAACTGTCGGTGATATCGAATCATTGCCATTCCTAGAAGCATTACGCCAAATGAAGTCAGAAGTAGGTAGTGACAATGTTATCTACATTCACACCACTTTAGTTCCTTACCTTAAGGCTGCTGGCGAAATGAAGACTAAGCCAACCCAACATAGTGTTAAGGAATTAAGAGGATTAGGGATTCAACCTAACATCTTAGTGGTGCGGACTGAAGAACCAATTTCCCAGGAAATGAGAAACAAGATTGCAAACTTCTGTGACGTTGAACCTGAAGCGGTAATTGAATCAATGGATGTGGACACACTTTACCAAATTCCATTGAATTTGCAAGCGCAAGGTATGGACGAAATTGTTTGTCAAAAACTCAAGTTAGATACACCACAAGCTGACATGACTTCTTGGATTGAATTGCGCGACCGGGTTCAAAATCTTGAAGGTGAAGTCAAGATTGCTTTAGTTGGGAAGTATGTGAACTTACAAGATGCTTACATTTCTGTCAACGAAGCCTTAAAGCATGCTGGTTACCACATTAACTCCAAGGTTGATATTACTTACATTAACTCTGAAAATATTGATGCTGATAATGTCGCTGAAACATTAAATGGTTATGATGGTATCATTGTTCCTGGTGGTTTTGGCGATCGCGGGTTAGAAGGAATGATTCAATCCATCCGTTATGCCCGTGAAAATAACGTACCATTCTTGGGAATCTGCTTGGGGATGCAGATGGCATGTATCGAATTTGCACGTGATGTATGTGGGATTGAAGATGCCAATACTTCTGAAGTAGAACCACACGGTAAGAACAGTGTCATTGACTTAATGGCTGACCAAGAAGACGTGGAAAATATGGGGGGGACTCAACGGTTAGGTTTATACCCATGCAAGTTGAAGCCTAATACTAAGACTGCCCAAGCTTACGGTAACCAAGATGTTATCCAACAACGTCACCGTCACCGTTATGAATTTAACAATAAGTACCGGGAATTATTGGCTTCTAAAGGTTTAACTTTTGCAGGGACTTCACCAGACAATCGCTTAGTTGAAGTGGTGGAAGTTACTGACCACAAATTCTTTGTTGCTAGTCAATACCACCCAGAATTCTTATCACGTCCACAAAGACCAGAAGGTTTATTCCAAGCCTTTATTAACGCTGCTGCTAACGTTTAAGCTCGTTAAACTAGCTTGACATTATTAAAACGTGTTATTATAGACTAAGTTAAGTGAAAGGAAAGGGTCGTAATGGAAAAGACGAGTCAATTAAGTCAACTTTCCAAGCGGATTGTTGAATTTGAAAAGAAACACCATTTAAATGATACTGACTTTGCTTTGTTAAGTCGACTGTCAGTGGAAAAGGTACATGCGCTAAAAGCAATGTACGCTTTACCTGATGAAGAAGAAATGCAGATGTTAGAAGAAGCATTTGCTTCTAAAGACTAAAGGTTAGTTTAGTTAAAAGGCCAGCGAAAACTCCCAAGTTTTTGTTGGCCTTTTTTTAATGGAATTAAAAAATAAAAATACCCACTAATAATTGATTGAAACTAAGACAAGTATCTTGTAATATGAAGAGAGGTGCTTTTTTTAGCACGGTGCACACTGAAGCTGACAAGATAGTGATTAAGTGTGTAATTTTTTGATTTATTAAGAGTTTTTATTTAATTACAGTGAGGAATTAAGAAAAAATGAAAAAAATGATTGTTAAGGGCGGTCAAACTTTGGCGGGGGAAGTTACGATTGGCGGTGCTAAGAATAGTACGGTGGCTTTGATTCCAGCGGCAATTTTAGCTGATACACCAGTCAAGTTTGATAGCGTCCCTGATATTTTAGATGTGCACAACTTGATGCTGATTTTAAAATCGCTAAATGTTACTTCCAAATTTGGTCATGGTGAGTTGGAAATTGATCCAACTAAGATTAAGGAAGCGGCCTTACCAGGAAATGCCATTCGGAGTTTACGGGCATCCTACTATTTTATGGGGGCATTATTAGGGCGATTTGGTCAAGCGACGGTTGGTTTCCCAGGAGGAGATAATATTGGGCCACGTCCTATTGATCAACACATCAAGGGATTTAAAGCTCTAGGTGCTCGGGTCGAAGAAGGAGAAAATGAAGTTCATATTACCACGGGGCCAGAAGGCTTAAAAGGGGCCCGGATTTTCTTTGACTTAGTTTCAGTGGGAGCAACCATCAATGTACTATTAGCTGCGGTAAGAGCCAAGGGAACAACCATTATGGAAAACGTAGCCCGCGAACCGGAAATTATCGATTTGGCTACCTTTTTAAATAATATGGGTGCGCATATTCGGGGCGCAGGAACAGACGTCATTAGAATTCAAGGGGTTGACCGCTTAGAAGCACGGAATACCCATACTATTATTCCAGATCGGATCGAAGCGGGCACCTACCTTTCCTTTGCGGCTGCTAATGGCAAGGGGGTTTTAGTAAAGAACGTAATCCCTGAACACTTGGATCCATTTATTGCTAAGCTGGTAGAAATGGGGGTTAACTTGGAAATCGATGAGGATCAAATTTATGTTCCAGGCGGTGACTTTTTGGCTCCGATTACAGTGAAGACTTCGCCGTTTCCAGGCTTTGCAACTGACTTACAACAGCCAATTACCCCTTTGTTGATGAGAGCCCACGGAAAGTCAACCATTATAGATACACTTTATCCGGAACGCATCAAGCATATCCCTGAAATGAAGCGGATGGGAGGCAAGATTGAGAGTAAAGATGGAGTGATTACGGTAGGTAACTCGCCTAAATTAACTGGGGCGGTGGTCAATGCTAGTGAAATCAGAGCCGGGGTTTCGCTTTTAGGGTTAGCGTTGATGGCTGAGGGAACGACGGTAATTGAACATGCAGACCATATCTTGCGTGGTTATGATCGCATCGTAGAAAAATTTAGAAATCTATCTGTTAATTTAGAAGTAGTAACTGAAACTGTCTGAAATTAGATAAGGAGTTTTTTTAATGGTGGAAAAAAACGATTTGAATGACCATGGAAAACGTAAGCCTAGACAATTAAAGAAGCAAGGACCTACAGACCATTATTTAGGGGAAACGCAAGATGAAGTAGCCTTATCCGATGCTGAACGCCAGGCGATTACCGAAGAGCGGCGGGTAGCCATTGCGGAATTGCAAGAAAAGCCACTAGCTGACTTACTTTCGGAAGCGGATAAGTATGGGATAGATGGTGCTGACATGAGTAAGCAAGAGCTAGTGCTAGCGGTGGCCCAAGCACAGGCCGATGAAGAAGGGCGTTACTATGCAGAGGGCGTCTTGGAAATAGTTAGACCCAAGGATAAGGATCCCTTTGGGTTCTTGCGCTTGGTTAATTACGGCCCGTCTAAAGAGGACCTTTATGTTTCATATTCCCAGCTGCGGTTAGGGTTACGTCAAGGTGATTGGGTCGCTGGGGTTGCGCGTCCAGCCAAAAGAGGCGATAAAAGTGGGGCGTTATTATGGGTGGACACCGTTAATGGTAAACGGCCCGACCAAGTTAGACATCGGCCACCCTTTAATAGTTTGACGGCAATTTATCCTAACGAACAAATGAAGCTGACCACAACGCCAGCGCGCTTGTCTACCCGGGTGATTGATTTGTTTGCACCGATAGGTTTTGGCCAGCGCTCGTTAATTGTGGCGCCACCTAAGGCGGGAAAGACAACCTTATTGAAGGAAATTGCCCAGGGAATAAGTAAGAATTACCCTAATACTAAGCTAATTATGCTCTTAATAGATGAACGCCCAGAAGAAGTGACGGAATTAGAGCGCACAATTAATGGTGAAGTGGTTTATTCAACCTTTGACCAGCGGCCAGAAAATCATGTCCGGTTGGCGGACTTTGTCTTAGAACGGGCTAAGCGCTTGGTGGAAGAAAAAGAAGATGTGGTTATTTTAATGGATTCCATCACCCGCTTAGCACGGGCTGCGAATATCACGGAACGCCCAAGTGGAAGAACCCTATCTGGTGGGGTTGATCCGGCAGCTTTATATAGGCCGAAGCGATTCTTTGGGGCTGCGCGTAACGTAGAAGAAGGCGGCAGTCTAACTATTATCGCTACCGCCTTAATTGATACGGGCAGCCGGATGGATGACGTGATTTTCGAGGAATTTAAAGGAACTGGGAATCAAGAAGTTAAATTGGATCGGCAGTTAGCAGAACGGCGGATTTTCCCGGCAATCGATCTTAAGGCATCTGGTACTCGCAAAGAAGAGTTGTTATTACAAAAGCAGTACCTTAAGGCGATTTGGCAACTCCGCGATCAGTTTGGACAGGTGGCGGATCGGCGTGAAAATAGTCATAATCGCACTGTGGATATGGCCCAGACTACTCGGCAGGTGTTAACGATGTTAAAGGCTGCCACGACTAACCGTAAGTTTTGTTCAAACGTCTTAGAACAAAAGGCGGCTACGAGTGACTAAATTCAAAAAAATTTTGATTGCAGTCTAGTTTAAATCATGTTATCATGGTTTTTGTTGTAATACACAGAAAATAACTCTGGCTCAGCAAATGGACCAGGGCAAAGGAGCGAAAAGGATAATGAAACAAGGAATCCATCCAGAATATCATGAAGTTGTATTTATGGACTCAGCTACAGGTTACAAGTTTGTATCTGGTTCAACTAAGACTTCAAACGAAACAGTTGAATTTGAAGGTAAGACTTACCCATTAATCCGGGTTGAAATCTCAAGTGACTCACACCCATTCTACACTGGACGTCAAAAGTTCACTCAAGCAGATGGTCGTGTGGATCGTTTCAACAAGAAATACGGTTTTACAAACTAAGATTTCTGCAAGTAAAAAGTGTGCTAGGAAGGCAGTTAGCTTTCTTAGCACACTTTTTTTGTTAGGAAGTAAATTTTTGCCAGAAACTGGCTAAATACTCTTGGAGCTGGGTAGTATTGTAGACGATGCGACCGTGCGACCAGTGATTAGGGTAAAAACGTTGGTAACGACTTGAAGCAAAGCGACTGTCGACTAAGATTACCGGCCCGTAATCGCTAGCGCTTCTGATAAGGCGTCCGGCTGCTTGGAAAACGTTGTTTAAGCCGGGAAGTTGGTAGGCGTATTCGAAGCCGGCTTTTTTCTGGTGGTCAAAGTAGGTACGCAAAGCATCGTTTTCTGGACTGATACCTGGTAGACCGACGCCAATAATCGCCACGCCGTTTAGGCAATCGCCTTTGAGATCAATTCCTTCTGAAAAGATTCCGCCCAGGAGGGCAAAAGCAACGAGTGATTCCTTAGTTGGCTTGAAATTGGCTAGGAATTCGCTGCGTTCTTTGGCGGTCATTTCGGGCTGCTGAATAATGGTCCTAACCAAGGGGTAGCGTTGGTTAAAGGCGGTGACGACCTGGGTGAGGTAAGCGTAAGAGGGTAAAAAGACAAGGTAATTCCCACTTTTACTCTGGCTTAGGCTGGCAATGGTAGCGACGACGGCATCAAGGCTAGCCTGGCGCTGGCGGTAAGTCGTGGCGATATTAGCCGTAATTACGAGTCCGAGCCGTTCTTGGTCAAAAGGTGATGGCAGTTGGTAGCAAAGGCTATCTGTTCCCCCTAGAACTTCTTGATAGTAGGCAAGCGGTGAGAGGGTAGCTGAAAAGAGAATACTACTTCCGCCTAGGGCCATACTTTTTGCCAGAAGCTTACTGGGGTTGAGGCAAAAGATTTTAACCAGCAAGTCATCAGCTTCAGTGCTTAATTTAGTCCGAAAGCTAGGGTCGTAAAATTCACCTACCTTTAAATAGGAGTACAAGTCAAAAAAGACGGTAAGAATCTCTTCGGCTAAGGTTTCTTCTGGATGCTCACGCAACCAATTGCTGGTAAAATCACAGAATTTCCGGCAACTTTTAGCCAGCTCGATTAACTCATCTTCCATAACCAAATAAGGCTGGTGATGCTTTACTAAAGTTTGTTTAAGTTCCGTTAGGGTAGCAATAATAGGTTGAAGACGGTTAATTAAGCCCCGGTGACCGCTTGTTTGCTTAAGCTTGTCTTTGAGGGTAGTCAAGGTCTGTAAGCTAATTTCCTTAGTGTACATATCGCGTGAGCGGGCAACCAAATTATGGGCTTCGTCTATTAAAAAGCAATTACTATCATCTGGTTTACTGAAGAAACGTTGGAGATAAACCATTGGGTCAAAGAGGTAGTTGTAATCACAGATGATTACGGAACAAAAGAGGCTGATGTCTAATGAGTACTCAAAGGGATCGACTTGGTGTTTACGTGCATATTTGCAAACTAACTCCTTAGTGATTAGCCATTCGTTTTTTAGGATGTCCATTAAGGCTGGCTTGATACGGTCGTAATAGCCAAGTAAGTAGGGGTTTTCTTCATCCGCTAGGTCTTTTTCTTCTTCAAAGGTAATTTGATCCTTAGCGGTTAAGGTAATGGTTGTCACGAGCGGCTCGGATTGGGCGAGAAGTTTCAGTGTGTCTTGAGCTACTTGCCTGGTTGATTGTTTGGCCGTCAAGTAAAAGAGGCGGTTAATTTTTCCTTGGCCCATCGCTTTTAAGGCAGGAAAGATGGTTGAGATAGTTTTGCCCGTCCCGGTAGGAGCTTGGACGAAGAGTTTCTTTTGGTTAAGAATGGTTTTATAAACAACGGCGGCAAGCTCACGTTGGTTTTGGCGATAGTTTGGAAAAGGAAATTTGAGTTTAGTTAACGTTTCTTGTTGTCGGTTAGCCAGGTCTTGTTTAAGTTGTAACCACTTAGCGTACTCGTTAGTAACCTGGTCAAAAAAGGCTTGTGCTTCTTTTCTGGTAATGGACTGTGTTTTTTGCCACTGGTAGCCAGTAGTGACTTGAACATAGATGAGCGTTAGGTCTAATTTATTTAAACTTGGGTCTGCTTGCATTAGGAGCTGGGCGTAAATTTTGGCCTGGGCCCAGTATAGTGTTAACGTATTTTCTTTTAAATCAGCAAAACTAGGAGCCGAGCTTTTAATTTCTAGAACTTCTGTATAGTGATTATCTGCTTTTTTAAGGCCGTCAGCCCGCCCGTGGATAAGAACAGATTGGTTAGCGAGGTTAACCGTTTGTTTGAGGTCCACTTCGCATTCGGTCTCGCTTGGCCAAGTAGCCTGAATTGTTTGGTGAATTTTAGTTCCTTCGAGGGCACTGTTGGGGCTTTGAAGACCACCAGCTGACAAATCGCCGCTTTTTAAAATAAATTCGACTAATTCTCTTACCCCGACTGAATATGGCATAGTGCTTGTTCCCTTCGTAAATAGTTTCTTAACTAGCATAAAGCTTTGAACTTAGAATGGCAACTACTATTATAGTTCGGCTTTTCTTGATGATTAAGTTAAGTAAGAGTAGACTACGAAAGCCTTTATTAAAAACGGTTTCTTGTTAAGGTATTTTCCGAATTAATGTTAAGTTTTTAAAGGCGAACGTTAATCTTTTTGCTAAAAAACTATTTACATTGGGTGAAAGATAAGTTATAGTAATGGAGTGCTATTATTAAACTAAAAAACACGATTAATGTTCGTGAAAAAGGAGAAAAAATTAATGAATGCACTCAATTCATTTTTTAAGTTAGATAAATTAGGAACTAATCCTAAGCGTGAAATCTTAGCTGGTTTCACAACATTTATTTCTATGTGCTATATTTTGTTCGTAAACCCTACTGTTTTAAGCGCAGCCGGGATGGACAAGGGCGCAGTCTTCACGGCGACAGCACTTTCTAGTGCCATCGGCTGTGTGTTAATGGGGGTAATTGCGAAGTATCCAATCGCAACTGCGCCTAGTTTAGGGATTAACGCTTTCTTTGCTTACTCTGTATGTATCGGGATGAAAATTCCATGGCAAACTGCTTTAGCTGGGGCATTTGCGGCTGCTTTAATTTTCATCTTAATCACCGTCTTTAAATTACGTGAATTGATTATCGATTCAATCCCACAAGACTTAAAGTATGCTATCTCTGCTGGGATTGGGATGTTTATCGCCTTTATCGGTCTTCAAGGTGGGGGCATCATCGTTAAGAACGAATCTACATTAGTAAGCCTGGGTAGTTTTCATGGTCAAGTTTGGGTAACTGTCTTTGGGTTAATCGCGATTGCAATCTTAATGGTACTTAAGGTGCCGGGAGCTATCTTTATCGGGATGGTCCTATCAACTATCTTTGGGATTGCAACTGATTTAATCAAGATGCCAACTGCATTCGTTTCTGCAGCGCCTAGCTTAAAGCCAACCTTCTTGGTGGCTGCTAAGCACATTACGGATATTAACAGCTTCCAATTGGTCGTAGTGGTCTTGACCTTCTTATTAGTTGCTTTCTTTGATACAGCCGGAACTTTAGTTGGTTTATGTACCCAAGCAGGCTTTGTTAAGGACAACAAGATTCCCCGTATTGGCCAAGCTTTGATGTCTGATTCAAGTGCAATGCTCGTTGGGACTTTACTAGGGACTTCACCAGTCGGTGCCTACGTTGAATCATCCGCTGGGATTGCTGTTGGTGGTCGTTCAGGGTTAACAGCCGTTACAACTGGGATCTTATTCATCTTCGGTTTATTCTTTTCGCCATTACTTGCGATTGTTACTACGCAAGTTACAGCTCCCGCTTTGATTATCGTTGGGGTGCTTATGGCCCAAAATATGGCGCGGGTTGATTGGTCTAAATTAGAAATCGCAATTCCATCTTTCATCATTATCGCCGCAATGCCATTAACATACAGTATTGCTGATGGTTTGGCTTTAGGGGTAATCCTTTACCCAATTACAATGTTAGCTGCTAAGCGTGGCAAGGAAGTACCTGCTTTGATGTACGTTTTATTCTTCGTCTTTATTGGGTTCTTCTGGGTGATTGGTCGCGGTTAAGCGCAACTTATCATTAAAAACAGCTGGGTTTTGGCCTGGCTGTTTTTTTGTCCTCTAGCCAAGTAGCCGGATACATTGTAAGATAAAATAAGAAATTGTTTAGAGATAGTGAGGAAGTTGGGATGGCAGCAAAAATAATCATCTCCTTATTGGTGACTATGGATGGCTTTATTGCAGAAGAAAATCGGAGCAGTAACCAGTTAGAAGAAGCGTTTTTTATCAGACAACCGGCAGGAGTTGAATTGCGGCGGCCCCAAGACTGCGATGTAATTTTAGTGGGACATAACACCTTCGAAAGTTACCGGCAGGAGTTAACGGTGGGCAGTTATAGTGACTTACCAGTGGTGGTTTTGGCTAGTGAGCCTTTAAAGTTAACCGCTGCCGAACAAAATGTCAGCTGTATTAAGGGTGAAATCAAGGCGGTAATTACCTACTTAGAGCGCATCGGCCAAGTTGTTTGGGTCATGGGAGGACATGAGCTGATTAACGAACTGACCAGTCAAAATTTAGCTGATGAAATTAGGCTAGTGACTTTGCCGCTAGAATTTGGGACGGGCATTTCCTTATTTAATACAAATTTACCGGCGCCGCAAGTAGAGTTGGCGTCTTTAAAGGAGTACGGAGATATGACTTACTCTATTTGGAGGAAAAAAGATGACGCCAACTGAAAGGAGACAAGCTTTAGGACATAAGGCTATGAATTTATACCAGGTACAAATGTATCAGCTTGAGCAGTCATCTGAGTTGGTGACGTTTGAACCAGATGAAATTCCGACAGATTATGATTACCAAACTAAAATCTACGTTAAGAATGAGAATTTATTGTACCGGCTGCACCAGTTCGGTTCCCAGGTAAAGGTGGGCTGTATGAACTTTGCAGACCCGCTTACTCCCGGGGGAAACTTTATGTTGGGAGTCAATGCACAAGAAGAAGCAATCTGCCGTAATAGCTTCCTATACCCTGAATTGAAGAAGTATTGGTATACCTACTACCAGCAAAATAAACTATATCCCAATGATTTTTTCTATAGTCCCGCGCTAATCTACGCTAACCAAGTAAAAGTGATTAGGGATGAACGGGAAGATCGAATCGTTATGGGACGACTAGTCGATTTTGTGACGATTGCGGCTCCGAATGTGACTGCGATGAAAGCAGCAAAAATAAAGCTCAATACTAGTAGAATTTACACCGACTTGGAAAATAAAATTTTACGGACCTTACGCATGTTTAAAAACAATGCGGTTACTCACTTGGTGTTGGGAGCTTTTGGTTGCGGGGTATTTGGCAACGATCCTAAAATGGTGGCGCATGCCTTTAAACAAGTTTTGGCTCGCTTGGAGTTTCAAGGGGCCTTTGCTGAGATATATTTTGATATTTTGGAAAATCCGGTGGCTGAGCAGGCCTTTCGGGTAACAATTTTATAGCGCTAAATTGTTGCTTATATTGTTGCTTATAAAGGAACGTAAAATCGG
>NZ_AYYP01000044.1:0-20420 GCF_001436215.1 Ligilactobacillus agilis DSM 20509 | reverse complement strand
TTTTTTTTTTTTTTTTTTCTTAAAATGGACTAAGGTTTATTTAATTAACGGGAAATTGTTGATTCGAAATAAATTATCAAGAGGAGCTATTTTTTTGGAGAGTTATAGAATTATATTATTGGGCAGTGACTTTAATGCATACGGGATGGCTAGGTCTTTTTATGAATTACAAGAGAAAAGGGTAGATGTATATGCCGCGGGTTGGTTGTCACCGATTCGGTATTCTAGCATTATGAACGTCAAGATTATCCCTGGATTTAATACCGACCCTGTATTTATTGAAACAATGCGTCAATTAAAGAACGACGTAAACGATAATGAAAAGGTGATTTTAGTTTCTTGTGGGGATGGCTATACTGATTTATTGAGTAAACATAAGGCAGAGTTGGCTGAAAGCTTTATTTGTCCTGTAGCAGATTATGAATTGATTAAGCAGTTGGTAAAAAAGGAATCTTTTTACGAACTATGTGAAAAATTCCAGCTTCCGTATCCCAAGACAAAGATAATTAACTTGTCCGATGACGACGGAAAGTACTTAGAGGTTTTAACCAGTTTTGAATATCCTTTAATTATTAAACCGGCAAGTCGAATTGCTTGGAGAGATGCTGAAATTGATGATAAAAGGAAGGCTTACATCATCAATTCTTATCAAGAAGCAAAAGATGAGTTAGCTAAAATTGAAATGGCGGGATATCAAGGAAATCTAATTGTTCAAGAGTATATTCCGGGTGATGATAGTAATGACAGAGTTTTAAATGCTTACGTGGGAAAAGATCATAAAGTGAAATTTATGAGTTTAGGACACCCCTTATTAGAAGATCCATCACCAGAAGCAATAGGAAATTATTTGGCAGTTTTACCTGAATATGACCAACAACTGTATGACACAGTTAAGGAATTTTTAGAAAAGATTAACTATACTGGTTATGCTAATTTTGATCTTAAATATGATAGTCGTGATCAAAGTTTTAAATTTTTCGAAATTAATACCCGGCAAGGCCGGAGTAGCTTTTATACAACTCTAACCGGTGATAATTTAGCAGCTTGGTTAATAAGAGATTATATTAATAACGATTTAGTCGGTGTTTGCCAATATGCTAACCAAGATAGTGAAAAGTTAATGTTGTGGTTAGGTTTGGCCCCTAAAACCTTTTTGAAATATGCGCGTGAATCACAAGGTAAACAAGTTGCAAGAAGAATGATTGCGAATAAAAGGTATGGAAATACATTTTGGTATTCAAAGGATGTCAGTTTGAAGCGTTGGTTACTTTATAAGAGAACATGGCGTTACTATACTAAATTACTTGCAATGTATGCCGATAAAATAAAAAAATGAGCTTATTAAATATGGGAGAAGGATAATTATGTGTGGATTTACTGGATTTATTAGTAGAGAAGACATTGACAATCAAACCGTTATAGAAAAGATGGCTGATAGAATTAAGCACCGTGGTCCAGACGACGAAGGGTATTTTGTTGATCAAAATGTTAGCATGGGTTTTAGAAGGTTGTCTATTATTGATTTGGCTCATGGCGCTCAACCAATGAACGTTCCAAGCGAGCAAAAGGTACTAACCTTTAATGGCGAAATTTATAATTTCAAGGAAATTAGAGCAGAATTGGAAGGAATGGGCTATAATTTTGCTACTAACGTCGATTCCGAGGTTTTAATTCATGGCTACGATGCCTGGGGTCCTAAACTTTTAGATAAGTTACGAGGAATGTTTGCATTTGCTATATACGATGCAAAAAAAGAAGAAGTTTTCTTAGCGCGAGATCACTATGGGATTAAGCCCCTTTATTATTATGACGATGGGCAAAATTTCATGTGGGCTTCAGAAATTAAAGCATTTTTAGAAAATCCGCATTTTAAAAAAGAATTTAACGAAGAATTGTTACCAATTTACTTATCTTTTGAATATATTCCTTCAAAAGATACGTTATTTAAGCATGTCTATAAAGTAATGCCCGGTCAATACTTAATCCATAAAATTAGTGGAGAAACGACCAAGCAACAATACTTTAAGTTTACGTATGATATCAACTCTGAAAAAACAGTGCCTACTAGTGCTAAAGAAATAAAAGAGTTAGTTGATGAATCTGTTAAAGCACACATGATTGCTGATGTGGAAGTTGGCTCTTTCCTTTCCAGTGGGGTTGACTCATCGTTTGTACTAAATGAAGCAAGTAAATTAAAGGATATTCAGTCATTTTCACTAGGCTTCAAGAACTCTAATATCAGTGAATTAGATTGGTCAAGTGCTTTTGCAAAGGAAATAAAGCAAAAAAATACACCGGTGTATATGGATAAGGATGACTTCTTTAAGGCGGTGCCATCAGTTATGTATTATATGGATGAACCCCTCCCTAATCCATCTGCTGTCCAACTGTACTATTTGTCTAAAGAAACAAGCAAGCACGTTAAAGTTGCCTTGTCAGGTGAAGGGGCAGACGAATTCTTTGGAGGTTACAATACTTATTTAGAGGCAATTCCTTATGGTCGTTATGAGAGATTAGTACCGTTAACGATTAGGAAATCCTTAGCAAAGTGGGCTGAAAAGCGAAAACCATTCCACGGTCGGCGTTTCTTGGTAAGAGGAGCGCAACCATTAAATGAACGGTATTATCGTTTGAACTTTGCTTTCAATGAGAGTGAACGTAATAAGATTATGAAACATCCTGAAAGAAACATGGACGCGGGTCAATACACTAAGCACATTTTTGACCAAGTGAAGGACTTAGACCAAATTTCACAAATGCAGTACTTTGATATCAACGCTTGGTTGCCGTTTGATATTTTACAAAAAGCAGATAGAATGAGTATGGCTAATTCACTGGAGTTACGTACACCATTAGTTGACTATAAAGTGGGCCAATATGCAGCTAGTTTACCTGTAAATTGTCGGATTAACAAGAATGAGACAAAAACAGCGCTAAGAACGGCTGCTGTTGGTGAACTTCCACCAAAGGTTGCTAAGCGTGAAAAATTAGGTTTTCCATCGCCATTGGCATTATGGATGAAGGACGAACAATATCAAAAAGAGATTAGAACTGCGTTCAATTCAGATATAGCTAAGAAGTTCTTTAATACGGATGCCTTAAATGAAATGTTTGACTCGCACTTGAATGGTCATTCAATTATGGAGAAAATTTACATGATTTATGCCTTTATTATGTGGTATGGAGTTTTCTTTGCGGAAGATACGCAAATGGATATTGCAAGTCGTGTGAAAATTTAGAGTATGTGTGGTATAGGATAGAATGGAAAATTTTTTTGCTATTATCGGTGGAATGGGAACAATGGCCACTGAAAGTTATATTCATCAAATAAATTTGGCGACTAATGCGAGAAGTGATCAAGAATATCTTAATTATATTTTGCTTAACCATGCTACAATTCCTGATCGGACAAGTTATATTTTAGATCATAATCAGCCGAATCCGTTACTTGACCTGTTAGCAGATATCAAGGCGTTAAATCAATTAAAACCAAGCTTTTATACTTTACCTTGCAATACAGCTCATTATTTTTATAAACAATTAAGCGAAGAAGCGAATGCACCGTTATTACACATGCCACAAGAGGCAGTTAATAGTATAAAGATTAGCTACTCACGTGCAAAAAGGGTAGGAATTTTGGCTACTAGGGGTACAATTATGCATGGTATCTATGATAATGCTGTTATAAGTGCAGGGTTTGAATTGATTAAGCCAAATGAAGAGTTACTCAGCCTAACAACAGAATTGATTTATGAGAAGATTAAAGTTAATAATTATGTTGATGCTGCTCTCTATCGAAAAATTGTTACCAAAATGATAACAGATTTAAAGTGTGATGCGGTAATTTTAGGTTGTACAGAATTGTCGCTTGCGCAAGAACGGGAGCCATTACGCAATATACCTTTGATAGATGCGCAGATGGCATTGGTGAATAAAACGGTTGAAATGGCCAAAACTTTATAATTCTATTTAAATAAAAGAGTGTTGATAAAAAGTTAATTTATCAGCACTCTTTTTTTCTTGACAGTCAGTTTGAAAAAGCGTAATATGACAATGTGTCATATGACATATTGTCATATTAAATGATAGAGAAAGGATTGGGCTGATGGCAGTTTTAGAATTAAAGAACGTGACCAAGACCTATAAATTAGCTGGTGGTGGTAGCTTTCAGGCGCTAAAAGGAATTAGTGCGTCCTTTGAAGCGGGAGAATTAGTAGCAATTGTAGGTGAATCTGGTAGCGGGAAATCAACCTTAATGAATACGATTGGGGTCTTGGATTCCGATTTTGGCGGACAAATTATTTATGAAGGTAAGAATTTAGCCACTTACAGTAAGCAAGAGTTAGTGGACTATCACAAGAAAAGCATTGGCTTTATTTTTCAAAACTTTAATTTGATTCCACACTTAAGTCTATTAGATAACGTTGCCATGGCAATGACTTTGTCGAATGTCGATCAAAAAACGAGGGAAGCGCGGGCTAAAGAGCTTTTGAAGCAGGTTGGCCTCGAAGCACATATTTATAAGAAGCCGGACGCAATTTCTGGTGGGCAAAAGCAGCGGGTGGCAATTGCACGGGCTTTGATAAACGATCCTGACATGATAATTGCCGACGAACCGACTGGGGCTTTAGATGCAGAGACAACTGATACGGTGTTAGAGTTGATTAAAGACATTGCCAAAAGTGGTAAGCTTGTTTTAATGGTTACTCACTCGGAAAGGGTAGCTTCGCATTGTAGCCGGGTTTTAAGAATTGATAACGGCCAGTTGTTAGAAGACTTCAGGCAAGAAGAGTTAGTAATTGAAGATAGTCAGAATAAAGAACAAGTTGCAGTTAAGAATATGAGCTGGTATAACGCCTTTAGGTTAGCTTTGCTCAACATGAAGGCTAAGTTTGGTCGCAACGCTTTAGTTGCTGTAGGTTCAAGCATTGGAATTATGTCGGTTGTTTTGATGCTTTCCTTAGGTAAGGGGGTTACTTCCTACGTGAAGTCGACCATGAACTCGTATACCAATCCTAAGGTAACAGAGGTTCATAAGAATGGAACTTCAAACCAAAAGCAGATGGCTACGCAAACTAATGGCAATTCGGCTGCGCAGGCCCAAGCTAACCAAGATATGTTGAAGGCGTTGACGGGTACCGGTAATGATAGTGGTTTTAGTCAAAAGGAGATTAAGAAACTGGCTTCCTTGAAGGATGTGACTAAGGCACAGAAAGGTTTTTCAACCATTTCGCTAGGAACTACGACGGTTAAGTATAAAAATAAAGAGGCAAGCATTGTCCAACTGCAAACAATGTCGTCAGCGGTAACTGATTCCAATATTCGGCAAGGCAAGCGTCCTGGTAAAAATGAAATCTTAATTGATGCTGGGACCGCGGATATCTTGGGGAAGAATATGATTGGCAAGAAGGTTACCCTTCATTTAACCGTAGACTCTAAGCAAATTGAAAAGACCTTTAAGGTAGCCGGCACTTACTCACTTTCAGCTAGTGGTTCATCAACGGCGACCATCTTAGCCCGTTATTCCGATTTGGCGAGCCTATATAAGGAAACGGGGACTAACCTAAAGCCTAACGTTATCTACTTAACAGCTAAGGATAAGGATGCAACTAGCCGGGTAAAAGATAAGGTAAAGGACTTGGGTTATAGTGGCTCGATGCAAGAAGCGATGACGGATATGTTTAGCGACATGTTAACCATCATCACCGACGTCTTGACGGGAATTGCGGCTATTTCCCTAATCGTCTCCGCAATTATGATTTTAGTTGTCCTTAACATTTCAGTAGTTGAAAGAACTAAGGAAATTGGAGTCTTAAAGGCATTAGGTGCGCGCCGGAAAGATATTCGCCGCATCTTTGTTTCGGAAGCCTTCTTGATTGGTTTAAGTGCCGGAGCGCTAGGTGACTTGGTAACCTGGATTCTAAGTTTAATTGCTAACCATTTCTCACAAGCGATGTTTGAGATTAACGTGGTGGCAATTACCCCCCAATATGTAATTAGTGGGTTAGTAATCAGTATCCTAATTAGTATGTTAGCCGGAATGATGCCAGCTAACCGTGCTTCTAAATTGGATCCGGTTGATTCATTACGAAAAGAATAGTAACTATGAGAGCTTGTTTTAGGACGGGCTCTTAAATTTGGCATTCAAAAGGAGGATTTTTTATGCCCAAGCAAACCTTTTTTAATCTGCCAGCCGAAAAACGGCAACGACTATTAGATGCAGCGCAGGTAGAATTTAGGACCTATAGTTTTAGCGAGGCTTCTATCAGTCACATTATCGAGCGGGCTAATATTTCACGCGGGAGTTTTTATCAGTACTTTGAGGATAAAGCGGATCTGTACGCCTACTACGGACAAATGATGAAAAAAGACTACGGGGCAAAGTTAGTCAAAATTTTGCGGGCTAACCAAGGAGATTACTTTGCTAGTTTTAGAAGCTACATTGACTTAATTGTTGACGAAGTGTTTCAAGGTGATGACGCCTTGTTTTACGCTAAGATGATGGAAGCGCGTAGCTTTGAAGTCTTTCATAAGTTTCACCAAAAGAAAGCGCCTAGGTTAGAAGATGAGCGCGATGCCCGCTTTATCTATCGGTTTGTGGATAAGTCTAAGTTGAACTTAAGCGACTTTGAAGATTTTAAAATGTTGAATAACCTTGTTGTGGGGGGGATATTCCACACGATTATGCAGGGTTTAGTTATGAAACAAGCCCAGGGTAAAGCTGATTTAGAACGCTTAAAGCAAAACTATAAGCGCATGCTCGATTTACTCCAGTACGGAGCGGGGAAAACGGAAGGGAAGTGTTAATGTGATTCGGTTGATGAAAAAATATCTAGATTGGTGGGCAGTTCTAGGAGCGGTAATTTTCTTGGGAATCCAAGTAATGTGTGACCTGTACCTACCCAACCTAACCTCAAAGTTAATTGATAATGGGGTAGCTAAGGGTGATACAGCTTATATTTGGCATGTAGGTGGTCAAATGCTAGGAATTGCATTCGTCGGTCTGATTGCAGCTTTGTTTAACGTATACTTTGCGGCAACTCAAGCTCAAAAGATGGGGATGCGAATCCGGTCAAATATTTTTAAACGGGTATTATCCTTTAGTAACAAAGAAATTGATGATTTAGGAACCTCTTCATTAATCACGCGGACGACTAATGACGTTTTGCAAATTCAAAATGTAGTGATTATGATGTTACGGATGATGATTCAAGCACCCTTAATGTTACTTGGGGCCGGTTTTATGGCCTTCACAACGGAGCGACGCTTAACCAGCGTTTTTGCCGTTTCTATTCCCCTCTTACTAATTGCGATTGCATTGGTTATGGGTTCAGCGGTTCCGCTCTTTAAGAAACTGCAAAAACAAATTGATAAGATTAACTTGGTCTTTAGAGAGGGGCTGACGGGGGTTCGAGTTATTCGGGCTTTCAACCAAGATGAATTTGAACAAGAACGCTTTGATCAAGCTAACAAAGACTACACACTAACTGGGATTAAGGTTTTTAGCATCGTTTCCTTGATGTTTCCAATTATGACTTTAATCTTAAACGGGACCAATATGGGGATTGTTTGGTTTGGAGGCAAGCTAATCGGGTCAATGGATATGGAAGTTGGTAAATTAGTTTCCTTCATGACTTACGCAGCCATGGTCTTATTTAGTTTTATGATGCTGTCGATGATTTTTGTCTTTATCCCCCGAGCTCAAGCAGCAGCTAGTCGGATTAATGAAGTGCTACAAAAAGAAAATAGCATCGTTGATGCGCCTGTTTCAAAACAAGTTAAGCCGCAAGCACAAGCAAGCCTCGAATATGACCAGGTTTCCTTCCGTTACGCCGGGGCAGAAAAACGTGTCTTAGAAGATTTGAGCTTTAAAATGAAAGCTGGACAAACTTTAGCGGTGATTGGTGGTACCGGGGCGGGAAAATCGACCTTGATTAACCTAATTCCGCGTTTATTTGATGTAGAAACTGGGGCAGTTAAAGTTAACGGGCAAGATATCCGCCGCTTAAGCCAAGCCGACTTACATGCCCAAATTGCTTTTGTTCAACAAAAGGCGGTGCTTTTTAAGGGGACGATTCGTTCGAATATGCAGTTTGGAAAAGCCGATGCTAGTGATGAAGAAATCTGGCAAGCCCTAGAGATTGCTCAAGCCAAAGATTTTGTTTCCAAATTAGACGGAGGGCTAGACGCCGTGGTCGAACAAAACGGGGATAACTTTTCTGGCGGACAAAAGCAACGACTAGCTATTGCGCGGGCTTTAATTAAGGACGCATCAATTTATGTCTTTGACGACTCATTTTCAGCGCTAGATTTTAAGACTGATGCTAAGTTACGCCAGGCTTTGAGCGCGGATGAACGAATTAGTCGTGGCATTGTTGTAATTGTAGCCCAAAGAATTTCAACCGTTACCCAAGCGGATAAGATTATTGTCTTAGACGAAGGTAAGGTAGCAGGGATGGGGACGCACGAAGAGTTGAAGCAAACCAACCCAGTCTACCAGGAAATTTTACATTCACAACTAAGAGAGGAGGAAGTTTAGTGGGACCACATGGACATCAAATGGGTAAGAAACCCCAAGGGGTAAAAAACTTTTGGGGAACTGTTAAGAGGTTAGTTAACTTTATGGGCCCTTGGAAGTGGAGCTTTTTGGTAGTATTAATCTTTGCGGTGGGCTCAGTTATCTTCCAAATTAGAACGCCTAAAATTTTAGGGGAAGCGACTACCACAATTTTTGCCGGCATCATGAAGGGTTACCAGCAAATGAAGATGGGCCAGCAACTTAGTGCTTATCCAATCGACTTTACCAAGATTAAGCATATTTTGTTGGTGGTAGCGGTAATGTATTTGATTTCTGCAGCCTTGGCCTTTGCACAACAGGTAATTATGGCTAACGTTTCCCAAAAAATTGTGTATAAATTACGTAAAGATTTGAAGGAAAAAATGCAACGCCTACCGATTAATTATTATGATACCCACGAAAACGGGGATATTATGTCCCGGGCTGTCAACGATATGGATAATATCGCGGGGACGTTGCAACAAAGTTTGGCCCAATTAGTAACCAGTATAGTTACCTTCGTCGGGGTCTTCTTCATGATGTTAAGCATCAGTTGGAAGTTAACCTTGATTGCTTGTATCACAATTCCGCTAGGCTTAATTGTGGTGGCTGTGGTGGCCCCGCGGTCACAAAAGTATTTTGCGGCCCAACAAAAAAGCTTGGGGTTAATTAATAACCAGGTGGAAGAAAATTACGCGGGGCATACAGTGGTTAAAACCTTTAATAAGGAAGCGGCCACGATTGCGGAATTTGAAAAGGAAAATGAAAATTATTACCGGAGTTCTTGGAAGGCGCAGTTTATCTCTGGCTTTATTATGCCGTTGATGAATCTAGTTAAAAATATCGGCTATGTGCTAGTGGCAGTTGTCGGGGGGATTCAAGTTGCTAAAGGCCAGGTAACTTTAGGTAACGTTCAAGCCTTCCTACAATATGTTAACCAATTTACGCAGCCGATTACCCAAATAGCCAATATTGCTAATACCATCCAATCAACGGTCGCTTCGGCTGAACGAATTTTTGAACTGCTGGATGAAGAAGAAATGGCGCAAGTTCAAGCTCAAGCAGACGAGCCGAAATTTGCGGCTAATAAGGTCACGTTTGATCACGTTAAATTTGGGTACAGTGACGATAAGATTTTGATGACTGATTTCAATTTAGCGGTTAAACCAGGTCAAATGGTGGCAATCGTTGGGCCAACTGGTGCAGGGAAGACGACCTTGATTAACCTGTTAGAACGGTTCTATGACATCAAAGGAGGGGCAATCCGCTTAGATGGTGTGGATACCAGAAAGTTAAGCCGGGCGGGCTTACGTAAACACTTCGCCATGGTGCTTCAGGATACCTGGTTATTTACGGGGACGATTTACGATAATATCAAGTATGGGCGCGAGGATGCTAGCCATGAAGAAATTATTGCGGCTGCTAAGGCTGCCCACGTAGACACCTTTGTAAGGCAGCTACCGGACGGCTATGATACGGTCTTGAACGAGGAAGCAAGTAACATCTCCCAAGGGCAAAGACAGCTAATTACGATTGCGCGTGCTTTCTTGGCTAACCCAGAAATCTTGATTTTAGATGAAGCCACCAGTTCGGTTGATACCCGGACTGAAATCTTGATTCAAAAGGCGATGGAAAAATTATTAGCTGGGCGAACTAGTTTCGTGGTAGCCCACAGGTTATCGACTATTCGTGATGCTGATAACATTATCGTAATGCAGCACGGAAGTATTGTCGAAACTGGTAATCATAGTCAGTTGATGGCCCAGGATGGTTTTTATGCTGACTTATACAACAGTCAATTTGCTCATTAATCCTAACAAAAGAAACTGGAATTTTGCTAACAAAGTTCCAGTTTCTTTTACTTTATAAAGATTTTAGCCAAGTCTCAATTTGAGCTAGGGTGGTGTCGTTTGCAAAGCGATGTGCAGCTTGAATGTTTAGCTGCGGATAGGTTTTGCTTAGTTCGCGGACGCTTTTATCGATTGAACTGCTACCAGAAGTACAAAATAGGTAAAGCTTATAGCCGCTTAAATCGTAGGTGTCTAGAAAGGTGTTGATTGCTCTAGGGGCCTGTGACCACCAAAGCGGATAGCCTAAAAAGATTTTTGGTTCGCCGGTTAATTCTAGCTTGAGGGGCTTGAGGTCAGGCCGGGCTGCCGGATTTTCCATTTCTTGGTTAGCCCGACTATTTGGCAGCGTCCAATCTAAATCTTTAGAACTGTATGGCACTGTGACCTGAATAGGGTATGGGCTAGCCTTACAAGCTTGGCCAATCAAGTTGGCGATTTTTTCAGTTCGTTTAGTTTGAGAAAAGTAAATAACTAATCTATCATTCATAGGAATCATCTCGCTTTCGCCTTCAGTATAGCACTTAGAGTTAAGTCTAAGTAAAGGCTGTTAGTGAAAAACTTAATGGTATAATACGACCGTGTCGCTAGGTTCTATTACGGTGTTACCATCGGGAATTAGGTTTTCTTCGCCCCGAATAATTAAGGCAATCAACATATTATCGGGTAAATTAAGGGTTGCGATTTTTTGACCGGCCCAAGGGTGGTTAGCGTCGATGTTAATTTCGTTAAGGGTTTCGTTACCCTTAGTTTCATAAGCTGGCACACTTAAGATGAGGATGTCACCGCCTAAAATAATGGTATCCCCCTTGGTGATGATGGTTTTGCTATTACGTTTAATCATCAAAGCTAATGAACCGCTTGGTAGGTGAACGTCTTTGATGGGGCGGTTAACCCAGGGGTGGTCTTTAGGAACGAAGAGCCGCATGAGGGTGATGGCAGATTCGGCTTGGTAGTCGTTGAAAGTTTTACGGATATCGTCGCTTTCGTCAATCATATCTAACTTGGTAGCAACCCAGGGGAGCAGGCTACCTTGGAGGGCAATTGAAAAGAGCGAGACTAAAAAGACGATGTGAAAGAGGTCGTAATTAAGGCTGACTCCGTGGGCAAGTGCAAAGATAGCAAACACACTGGAAGCCGCCCCCCGTAAGCCGGCCCAAGCAACGAGTAAACACTGGTTGATTTTAGCCTTGAAAGGTAAAAGGAGGGTAAACACAGCTAGAGGCCGGGCGATGAAGGTGATAATGATTGCAATTATTAGGGCAGTCGGAATAATTTCTAACATGCGGTGCGGGAAAGTTAGTAAGCCCAATAAGAAAAAGATCAGAATCTGTGCGAGGCTAGTAATCCCGTGGAGGAAGGGAATAATAACCTGTTTATTAGCGATTTGGGCGTTACCGATAATGAGTCCTAGTAGGTAGATGCTCAAAAAGACGTTGCCGGCAGTAACTTCCGTAAGGGCGTAGCAAAGAAGCATCATCCCCATTAAGAAAATAGTTTCTAGCCCCTCTGCAATTAAGTTAGTCTGGGTAAGTAAGTAGACGGCTAACTTAGCGAGGATGAAGCCCCACCAAAGGCCCATGCTGACTTGTAACAGGATTTCCAAGGGAATATTAACCTGCTTGGCCCCGGTGATAAAGCCAATGATTAAGGCCGTAAGTAAATAAGCTACCGGGTCATTACTACCACTTTCAAGTTCCAAAAGCGAGGCGGTATTATATTTTAGGTTAACTTTTTGCTGGTGCAAAATAGCAAAGACACTAGCCGCATCGGTTGATGACAATACCGCCCCAATTAGCAAAGCCTCAAGTAACTTAAAATGTAGCAGGTAAACGGCTAAGACGGTGGTAATTCCTGCGGTAATAATAACCCCTAAAGTTGAGAGGAGCAACGATTTAGGCGCACTTGACTTAGCGACTTTCCACTTGGTATTAAAGCCACCATAAAACATAATGA
Source organism: Ligilactobacillus agilis DSM 20509 (assembly GCF_001436215.1). Lineage (GTDB taxonomy): Bacteria > Bacillota > Bacilli > Lactobacillales > Lactobacillaceae > Ligilactobacillus > Ligilactobacillus agilis. The sequence goes on along the minus strand of NZ_AYYP01000044.1, from coordinate 8,060 downwards.
AAACTAAGGCTAGAGAACAGATTTGATCTGCAAGCCGATAGTTTGAGAAGGGAATTTTAAATAAACCGTCACTTCCAAACAACATTCCAATAAACATGAATAAAATTAACGCCGGTAGTTTAAATTTACCGGCAAATTTCTCTGCCAAAACTGCTAGTAAAATAACTAACGCCCCGAAAAAAACACTGGTTGCCATAAAGTTCACCATCCCTAAAATAGATTCTCTTTTAAGCATAACATTATTATTAACCTTTTTTAAAGCGACTTGCTTAGGTTATAATTTAAGCAAAAAACTTTAGTAGGTGATGGGAATGGCTTTTTACGACGACTACTTGGCAGGCATTGATAACCTAGAACACCGGCAAAAATTTGCCCAAGTGTTAAAGTGGGTGGAAGCACACTACCCTAACTTGGAGGGGCGGATTGCCTGGAAACAACCGATGTTTACTGACCACGGGACTTTTATTATTGGCTTTAGTGTAGCCAAAGCCCACTTTTCGTTTGCGGGGGAAGCTAAGATTATTACTGTTTTTGAAAAAGAAATTCAACAAGCTGGTCTTTCCTACGGCAAAAAGTTGGTTCGAGTAGGCTTTGATCAAGAGGTTCCTTATGAACTACTAGCCAAGGTAATCGAATTTAATTTAAACGATAAGAAGGATTGCCAAACATTTTGGCGTAAATAAGGCTAGTTTTTATAATCAAAAAGCACGCCACCAAGCGTGCTTTTTGATTCTACTTAATTTTGAATGTTAAAACGAATTTCAGGAAAATCACGGGCACCGTCTTTGCCTGCCATAAAGGCTAAGGCTTCGCGGCGGATTTTAGAAAAGTCAACGCCTTGGTCCTTGGCGGCAAAGACACACCCACAATAACACTGACGGTAAACGTCGTACTCATTACACATTTCAACGGAACGTTGATAACCGCCGTTTTTCTTGAAGTCGCTTGGTAAATAGTGGGTGTCATAAAAGTTTTGGACTTCGATGCCAACTTTATTAATGACCTGTGAATTCTTATGGGGACTGATGGTTAGGGCACTGCCGAAGTAGTCAAAGCCAAGTTCGACCGCCTTTTTAGCAACCTTATCGAGGCGGTAGTCAAAACAGGCTTCGCAGCGAGCACCGCCTTCTTTTTCCTTTTCTAAGCCCCGTACTTTTTGAAAGTATTCTTGGGGTTTATATGGAGCTGCTAAAAATGCGACCTGGTTGCCGGTTTTTTCGTTGAAATCGTGAATGAATTTTTGTTGCACGTATTCGCGGCGTTGATACTCGGCCCGGGGGTGGATGTTAGAGTTAGCATAGTAGACGGTAATATCTGCGAACTGAGTTAGGTATTCCAAGGTATAGGTGCTACAAGGGGCGCAGCAACTATGGAGTAAAATCTTGGGGCGGGTATTTTCCTTAGCCCAGCGTTGGGTCATTTTTTGCATTACTTTATCGTAGTTAATTTTTTGGTTGGGATTCATCCTGTCCAAAATTTCGTGTAAGTCGATCATAGTCATCATCCTTTAAGAGTGAGCTAGTAGTTAGTTTTCTTAATTATAGCCTAAAAAGTTGACAAAAGAAAAAAGTTATTAGCTTAACGACTAAACCAATAACCTTAATGACCGGGAAAAATTATTGTAAGGTAAACCTGTAAATTTGGTTATCCGCCTCATCATAAACGCTAACCGGGTGGGCATCGATGGCATCAATTCGTAAGTGGTAACCATAGTTATCTAAAAAGAGCAATTCACGTTCATCGATTTTCTCGACTGTCCCAGCGAGCTTGCGTCCGTCCAAAAGAATATCTAAGTCCATTGTTACCTCTAGCTTATGTTGGTGCTGGCTATTTTGGTCTGTAAAAAACCAAGTGCCTGCGTAAATTAAAGGAAGCGCAGTTGTTGTGATAGCTGCTTTCTTGCGGGTGTGGATGACTTTATTGACTCCCGCTAAAATTGATAGCCCTAAAACTGCGATGCCACTTTTGCGCTTCATTTGTACCCCTCTCTTTGTCTCTACCATAGTTTAAATTTCACTCTCTAATATACCACGAAAATTAGAGAAAAAACTGAAAGTCAAAAAATTTATTTTTCCTGAAATATTTGCCCTTTTTTGTCATAATTTTGTCATGCAAAGCCTTTTTGTATCCGCTTTATATGTAAGTTTGGTAAAATAGACTTAAATAATTATTACGAGGTGAAAAAATAATGTTAAGATTAGGAATTGTGGGAACGAACTGGATTACCAAACGCTTTGTTGATGCTGCCCATGAAAGTGGGTTATTTGAATTACGGGCTGTTTATTCACGTAAACTTGAAAAGGCCCAAGCATTTGCCAAGGATTACCCTAGTGTCCAAGATTTCAAAACAGATTTAGAACAATTTATGGCTAGCCCTAGTTTTGAGGTGGTTTACATTGCTTCGCCTAACAGCTTACACTTTAGTCAAGCTAAGGCGGCTATAAAAGCAGGCAAACATGTAATTGTTGAAAAACCAATTTGTCTAAACCCTGGACAAATGCAGGAATTACGTGAGCTGTTGGCTGAGCATCAGGGGCAATTTTTATTTGAAGCAGCCCGCCATACACACGAACCTAATTATTTAGCGGTTAAGGAGGCGGTTGCTAAGCTTCCTGTAGTTCAAGGTGCTACTTTAACCTATATGAAGTATTCGTCTCGTTACGATGCTTATTTAGCAGGTGAAAATCCCAATATCTTTTCGCCTAAATTTGCGGGGGGAGCTCTACAGGATTTAGGGGTTTACATGGTTCATTGTGCGGTTGGTTGGTTTGGCAAGCCACTTAACGCTCAATATTTCCCAACTAAACTAGCTAATGGAATAGATGCTAAGGGGATAGCGATTTTGACTTACCAGGATTTCACTGTGACTTTAAATGTTGGTAAAACCGCTAATTCTTATTTACCAGGTGAAATCTATGGCTTAAAAGAGACTATTTGGATGGATAACGCAGCCGACTTGAAGCAAGTGGAGTTGCGCACACCAACCACAACTCGCACCTTAAGCCAAACTCCTGCGGAAAATGAATTATTAGCAGAAGCAGTAGCGTTTGGCAAGGTTTTAACTAATCCAGACCTTCCAGAAAATAAAGCGCAAGCACAAGCTTGGTTAGAACAGACGGTAACTGTTAACGAAGTGATGTATCAGTTACGCCAAAGTAGTAACTTGTACTTTGAAGATGAGAACTAAGCAGAAAGGATTTTTATGAATCAAAAGTTTGAAGCACAGTTTAAAGAAGCGGGGTTTACAAAGCTAGCTCCGATTCAAGAGGCGGTTTACCCACTATTAGCTGCGGGTAAAGACGTTTTAGGGTTGGCCCCCACAGGGTCGGGGAAAACTTTGGCTTATAGCTGGCCACTGTTAGAAAGCCTTCTTCCAGGCGATGGGGTCCAATTGCTAATCTTAGCGCCTTCCCAGGAATTGGCGGCCCAGTTAACTGACGTTATTAGACCGTGGGCAAAATTACTTAATTTGAATGTAACTTCTGTCATTGGGGGAGCTAACGTTAAACGGCAAGTAGAAAAATTGAAGAAACGGCCCGAAGTAGTTGTTGGAACCCCAGGTCGTCTATTGAGTCTAGCCAACGACAAGAAGTTAAAGTTACACACCCTTACGAGCATTGTGATTGACGAGGCCGACGAACTTTTGGGCCAAGAACAAACCCTAACAACCTGTCGTGAATTAGTAAGCAAAGCCCCAGCCGAAACTCAGTTGGCCTTCTTTTCTGCCACTAAAAATCAGATTTTAGACGAACTTCATAAGTGGTTTGGGGTAGAGGTTACGGTGGTAGATGTTAGACAACAAGACCATACCCAAGGAGAGGTTACCCATTATCTGATTGAGACTCCGACTAGAAAGCGGATAGAGGCCTTACGCAAACTGGCTAACGTTGATGGCTTTTATGGCCTGGTCTTCTTTAAGCAGGCCGCCACGTTAAAGGACGTTGCCGAAAAATTAAGACATCATCATGTTCCTTTAGCCACCCTCAGTAGTGAACAACGACAAGTCGACCGTCAAGCAGCGCTACGAGCTTTGCGAAAACGGGAAATTAGGTTGCTATTAACAACTGATTTAGCTGCCCGGGGATTGGATATTAAGGAATTGCCTGCGGTGGTAAATTACGACCTTCCACACAGTCACAACACCTATGTTCACCGGGTTGGACGGACAGGGCGCATGGGAGCCAAGGGGATGGTAGTCAACCTAGGAAACGAGCATGATTTGCGTTTATTTAAGCAATTGATTCGTAAAGAAGCCTACCACTTCATGACTGCTTATCTGTACGAAGGGCAAATTGTAACGGAATTACCGGAAAAAAGTAGTCCTAAGGTAAGGAAACCACAGAAAGCTTCTAAACCTGTTCAAGCTGTGACTGAAAAGGTCCGTAAACATAAAAAGAAGCGCAAGCGTGATCAAAAAAATAAGGGTAAGCGGCGCGCTAAGTAAAAATCTTCGCAATTATAATAAGATTGCGGTACACTAGAAGAAAGATTTGGATTCAGAAAAGAGTTGATGATGATGAAGGTAAAGACCAAACTGAATGTGTCAGCCGAATTTTTATATCAACGGCTAATTCAAACAGCCTTAGATGATTTAAGTCAAGAGTTAGGTTACCAGGCCGCAGCAAGTGAGTTAGCGGGGGCTAAGTATCAGGCTGGAAACGAAGAGTATAAGGCGGCAGTGACTGTTTTAGCTGTCGAGCAAAATCAAAGTTATCATTACATGGTTGAATTAGCCCAAGGCCAACTGATGCGAAGTTACGACTTAAAGAAATTAGGGGCCAATCAGGTTGAGTTAGTTTATCAAAGTCAGCTCGTTGCTAAAAATTGGTTAGCTAAGTTTGAATTAGCGATAAGTGACTTCTTTTTAGGGTGGCTTAAGAGCTATAATTATAAGAAGCTACTCAAACAGCTGGAACTGAGTTATAGCTTGTAATCAAAGAGTAAATAAATAAGCGCCGGGTTCGTTTTCTAAAATGAACCCGGCGCTTATTTTCGATGTGCTTGATCGGAATTGAACCGATGACCTACCGCTTAGGAGGCGGTTGCTCTATCCTGCTGAGCTACAAGCACAAAACTTTCCACACTTAATAAGTATAGAAAGTTTTTTAAATTATGTCAATGACTTCTTAGGCCCAATCACCATTTCTGAAGACGGGAACAAGGCTGCCATCGGCTTTGATGCCATCAATATTCATATCGCTAGATCCAACCATGAAATCAACGTGGGTTTGAGAAACATTGACCCCATGAGCTAGTAGTTCTTCGTCTGTCATGTTCGTTCCTCCTTGAACGTTGGTTGGATAAGCAGCGCCCAAAGCTAGGTGGTCACTAGCGTTTTCGTCAAAGAGGGTGTTAAAGAAGGTGATACCTGACTGAGAGATTGGGGAAGGGTCAGGTACTAAAGAAACTTCTCCCAATGAGCGTGCCCCTGGAAGTTCTAGCAGGTGGTCGAGGACGGCTTGGCCTTTTTTAGCGGTGGCTTCAACGATTTGACCGTCCTTAAATGTGAATTTCATATCCTCCAAGATATTACCGGCATAACTCAGTGGCTTAGTAGAACAAATGTAGCCATCAATCCGGTGGCAATCAGCGGCGGTAAAGACTTCTTCAGTCGGCATGTTAGCCATGAAAGAAATTCCATCAGGAGTTAAGCTGCTAGCCGCTTCCCAAATATGGTTTTTAGGCAAACCAACGGTAAAATCGGTTAGAGGCGAAGTATAGTGAAGCGCTGAGAATTGTTCTTGATTCAACCACTCAGCTTTAGAACGCAGTTGTTGGTCATGGGCCTTCCAAGCTGCAATTGGGTCTGCTTCATTAATTCGGCAAGTCTTAAAGATTTCTTCCCACAGGCGGCTAACCGCATCTTGGCCAGCTAGGTTAGGGAAAACCTTTTTAGCCCAGGCTTCATCGGCCGCGCCAACCACCGTCCAACTGAGGTCGTTATTTTGGGTGGCCTTACGTACGGATAGTAAGGCTTGCCCCATGGTTTTTTGATTTTGCGCAATCCGCTTTTGGTCAATGCCAGCGTAAGCACCAGGATCTTCAGAAACTACGGAAATCCGGGCAGCCTTTTTGGCGACGATATACTCAGCTTCCTTAACGATATATTCAGGGGCGTTACTTAATCGTTCTGCGGAGGCGTATTTTAAGAATTGGCGGTTACTAAAAGTATCGCTCCATTTAATAATAACTTCGCTAGCTCCGGCTTGATAGGCCTTCTCGACTAGTAAGTGAGCCAATTTTTGTTGGGTTACGGAGATGTATAAGACAACCGCTTGGCCTTTTTGAACATTGACCCCAACTTCAATGATGAGTTGGGCGTACTTTGCAAGTTTTTCTTCAAAATTTGTCATAGTCATTAAATCACCTCGAAATTTTACTTAGCTTTAATTTACCATAAAAATTCAAAAAATGCCTAGTTAGACCTATGGTATAATGTAAAGGATTAAATTAGAGGGAGGGCTTTTTTTGGACAAAATTAAAGTAATGACGGTATTTGGTACCAGACCCGAGGCGATTAAGATGGCCCCCTTAGTGCTAGCCTTGCAGACAGATGAACGGTTTGAAGCAGTAACGACTGTAACGGCCCAGCATCGGGAAATGCTCGATCAAGTTTTGGAAATCTTTAAGATAGTACCTGATTATGATTTAAATATCATGCATAAAGAACAAACGTTGACTGAAATTACAGCCAATGTATTGACCAAGTTAGATCAAGTAATTAAAGTAGTTAAGCCAGATATAATCTTGGTTCACGGGGATACAACAACGACCTTTGCTGCCAGTGTTGCTGCCTTTTATAACCAGGTGGCAATCGGACACGTCGAGGCAGGTTTGCGGACTTGGAACAAGTATTCTCCATTCCCAGAAGAAATGAACCGGCAAATGACAGACGACTTAGCCGATTTATACTTTGCACCAACAGAAGAGAGTAAGGCCAACTTGTTAAAGGAAAATCAAGCCGCTGCTAAAATTTTTGTAACTGGTAATACGGCTATCGATGCTTTGAAGCAAACGGTAAGCTCTGACTATCAACACGAACTGCTGGCTAAGCTTGATCCTGGGCACAAATTAATTTTGGTGACGATGCACCGGCGGGAAAACCAAGGCCAGCCGATGGCAAGGGTTTTTAGGACCTTACTAGAAGTGGTTGAGCAAAGACCAGAGGTTGAAGTAATCTACCCAGTGCATTTAAGTCCTAAAGTACAAAAATTGGCTCACGAAATTTTAGGTAAGCATGAGCGCATCCATTTGATTGCTCCCTTAGATGTGGTTGATTTTCATAACTTGGCTGCCAAAAGTTACTTTATCATGACAGATTCTGGTGGGGTCCAAGAAGAAGCACCATCGTTAGGTAAACCAGTCTTGGTCTTAAGGGATACCACTGAACGACCAGAGGGTGTCAGTGCGGGAACGTTGAAATTAGTGGGAACTGAACCTGCTAAGGTTAAAGCGGCGATGTTAGAGTTACTAGATGACCCTAATATTTATCAACAAATGGCGCAAGCTCAGAATCCATATGGGGATGGGCAAGCTAGTCAACGGATTTTGGCCGCAATTGCCTATCATTTCGGGCTTAGTGAGCAACGACCAAAAGAATTTTAAAAAAAATTGCCAAAAAAGTTTGCAATTAAATTAGTTATCTGATATATTATTTATATCAGGTTTTGCTGACTTAGCTCAGTTGGTAGAGCAACGCACTAGTAATGCGTAGGTCGAAGGTTCAAGTCCTTTAGTCAGCATCTGAAGTAACACGCTAGTTTTTGGGCTAGCGTGTTTTTTTGTCGTTAATTTAACTAATTAAAAGTAAGTTAAATTAATAGACCTAACCTTAAAAGTATGTTACACTCACTAAAACGTTGAAAAAGTGAGGTGAGCTAATGGAGTTAATTTTATCAATCGCAGCTTTTGCGGGGTTATTGTTTTTAAGTGACTATAAGCGTAAGTAAATAAGCTGGGGGACTTTTTTATGACGGCAAATCAAAAAGACCAGTCAAGTGGAATAAACGTAAGCACTCCATAATGAGACGTATGTAAATATTTTCCTAATCCCCCTATAC
>NZ_AYYP01000043.1 GCF_001436215.1 Ligilactobacillus agilis DSM 20509 | reverse complement strand
TCAGGCTGCATAAAGTTTATATTTTTTTAGTGTCTACTTGACAGGGCCCACACCATTTTTAGCTGGTGCTTTTTTTATTGGTTTAGGTGTTATAATTGAGAAAAATGAGAGAGTGGGAATTGTAAGTGAAGCATAAAAAAATACCAACGACCCTAACTAACATGGTAATGATTTATGATCAGGACGGTAATGTCTTAGTCGAAGACCGCCTAAATCCAACTTGGCCGGGGATTACCTTTCCGGGTGGGCATGTTGAAGCAGACGAACCCTTAGTCGACGCGGCCGTCCGCGAAGTTTGGGAAGAAACCGGGCTAAAAGTTAGCCAACTGGAACTGTGTGGTATCAAAGATTGGCTGGAAGCTGATGGCAGTCGCTACCTGGTTTTACTCTATAAGACCCAGACCTTTAGTGGTCAAGTCAAGTCTTCACGGGAAGGCAACATTTTTTGGACTAAGTTGGCGGATTTAAAGCAGCTTAAGCTCGCTTCCGGGATGGAAACCATGTTGGAGGTGTTCTTGTCGCCTAAATACAGTGAGCACTACCTAGATACGACTAATGGGCGACACGACAATCTTCTAAAATAAGTAGGTGATAGTAGTGGAAAAATTAGCCTTACCAGTAGGGACCTTTTACCTAGAAGCAGATGGTCAGCGCCATGATTTTACGGTCAAGGAGTTAACAGAGGAAACTAATGAGTATTTAGCGAAAAGTGAGCGCCCGCCAATTGAAAAATGTTATCTGCTCCGGCCCAACTTGCCAGCTGAATTTTCTTACCGGCAGTTGCTTTTGCGAGCAGAGTGGGCTGATTTAGACGTGAGCTTCGACGATAATTTATCAGATGAGTTCTTTTGTGGCGCGAGTTGGTTTGTGGCTAGTAAGGTGGTTGGCCTAGTTAGTCGGGTCGATAACGGTGAATTAGATGACCATGTAGCTAGTGGCCAGGGTAGTTTGATTCCACTGGCCTATGTCGACGTCGACGAGCGCTTTAGGGCGGATTTAAATTTCTTGATTGTCTATCAAAGTCAAAGTGCCTATCAGGCAGATGAGCTGTCCTTATTTTTTGCGGCGGATCAAGTCTGTTATGACGTAGCCGCCCCAGTAAGTAATGCTAGCGAGGTGTTAGGCCCAACCAGTTACTATTCTTACTGCCAGGTTTGCTTTCACCTGGGCCAAAAAGCCTACCACTACCTCAGTGCCGATGAAAGTCTGAAGGAAGGCGACTTGGTAATTGTACCGGTGGGGGCCAACAATAACTTGCAGGTGGGTCAAGTGGTTGCTTGTGCAAATTACCCGGCCACCAAGGTGCCTTACCCGCTCTTACAAACTAAGCAGGTGTTACGGCGGGCCAACGAGGCAGAACAGCTTGACTGGTGGGAACACCAAGAAGTAACTCCGGAGGGCAAGCAACCAGAAAATGAGGCTGAGTTTTACCTCAAGTTAGGTGCGCAAGCCTATAGTAGGGCGGAGTATGGATTGGCTAAGGAATACTACCAACAAGCAGTCGCTCTAGGTAGCAGTCAGGCTGCCTGTAACCTGGGCTACATTTACGCTTACGGCCGGCTAGGGCAGCCAGACTATGAGCAGGCCTTTTATTACTTTACCCAGGCGGCCTTGGCTACGAACCCTAACGGTAGCTACAAATTAGGCGACGCCTATTTTCACGGGCAGTTTGTGGCTGCTAACATGGAGATTGCCTTTAAGTACTACCGGCAAGCCGAAATTTTTCTAGCCCGCGATGGTAGTGATGACGACTTAAAGGCCGACATTTACTACCGCTTAGCCCGGGCCTACCACCAGGGCCTCGGGGTAGAGGCTAACGAGCTAGCGGCTTTAGATTACATTAACCAGGCCCAACTTTATTCCTATGTCGACGAGCAGGCGGGGCGTTTTAAGGGAGCAAAACTTCGCCAAGAAATTACCCAGCTACAAGTGGAGGTGCTAGCTAATTTGAATCAAGTTCAAACTAAAATTGCCCTAACTTTGGGCGACATTACTAAACAAGGTGACGTGGAAGTTATTGTCAACGCAGCTAACAAGAGCCTCTTAGGCGGTGGCGGGGTTGACGGAGCGATTCACAAGGCGGCCGGACCCCAACTGTTAGCCGAGTGTCGGCAACTTAATGGTTGTCAGACCGGCCAGGCCAAGATTACCGGGGCCTATAACCTGCCGAATAAATACGTTATCCATACGGTGGGCCCAATTTGGAATGGGGGCGCGCATGGTGAAGCGGACCTGTTAGCTGCTTGCTATGAAAATAGCCTGCGGTTAGCTCAAAAAACGGGCCTCAAGACGATTGCCTTTCCAGCGATTTCAACGGGAATTTACCGCTACCCCCTAGAGGAGGCTAGTCAAATTGCCCTCGCGACGGTGCAGGCCTTCGTTAAGGCTAACCCTGGTGCCTTTGAGCTAATCAAGTTTGTTTTATTTGATCAAGCTGCCCTTGATTGCTATTACCGCAAGTTGGGTGGCTTGCAAGTTGAATTATAGGCTAGTGCTAGCACTTTTTGGTGCTAGTATTTTTCACTTGACAGGTGAGTGAATCCTCACTAAAATGTAAATTAACAGGTGAGTGTTTACTCACTAAAAATAAATGGGGTGATTGTGATGGGAGAATTTACCCAACGAATCCAACTTAGTGGGGTTAAGAAAAGCTTTGGTCCTAAAGAAGTACTAAGTGCAGTTGATTTGACGGTTAATACCGGTGAGATTGTCGTCTTGATTGGACCTTCCGGGGCCGGCAAGTCAACGGCAATTAAGGTGATGTTAGGCATGGAAAAGGCAGATGCAGGCCAGGCCCTGGTTTTAGGCCAAGTGATGCCCAAGCGAAAGTTATTAGGCCAAATTGGTTACATGGCCCAAACCGACGCCCTCTACGAAAACCTCACCGCTTTAGAAAACCTCCGCTTTTTTGGCAAGCTGAAGGGGTTAGGTAACCAGCAACTTGCAAAGGAAATTGAGCACTTGGCGACGGTAGTTGAACTAAGCGGGGCGCTAAAACAACGGGTGGCTAGCTTTTCGGGCGGGATGAAGCGTCGCTTGTCGTTAGCCCTCGCGCTGTTAGGTCAGCCGGACTTATTAATTTTAGATGAGCCCACGGTTGGGATTGATCCAGCCTTGCGCCAAAAAATTTGGGCTGAGTTGGCTAAGTTAAAGGCGGCTGGAACTAGTATTTTAATAACCACTCACGTAATGTCCGAAGCAGAATTAACGGACCGGGTGGCGCTTTTGTTTGAGGGAAAAATCATCGCCACTGATACCCCCGACCAGCTAGAAGCAAAGTATCAGGTAGAAACGATTGAGGAAGTCTTTTTGAAAGCAGAAGGTGAGGACAAATGAGAAGTATTGTAGTTGCTAAGCGGGTCTTACTAGAATTATTGCGGGATAAACGGACGCTTGCCTTATTATTTTTTGCCCCCGTCTTGATTTTATTTTTGCTCAACCTAATGTTTGCGGCCAGTACCGACGTTAAGGTTAAACTAGGAACAAGTGGGCTTGAGCCAGCTCTCAGTGAGAAGTTAGCTAAGGTAAAGGGAGTTAGCGTCAAGAACTACCAAACGACCACCTTAGCCCGGGCGGACTTAAAAAACTACCGCTTAGACGGAGTTATTAGCTACCAAGCTGATAAGTATACGGTCACTTACGCCAACTTAGACGCTAGCAAAACCCAGTTAACCAAGCAGGCACTAAAGCAAGCCTTATTAAGTCAGCAGCTGGCTGGCCTACAAGCTAACTTAGCTTTAGGCCGGGGTGAAAAAAGCTTGCAAGCTAAAATACCAGTAGTGGTCAACCACTACCAGTATGGTGATAGCCAGACTAACTTTTTTACCAAGTTAATCCCCGTTTTGATGGGCTTTTTTACCTTCTTTTTTGTCTTCCTAATTTCAGGCCTGGCCTTGCTAAAGGAACGAACAAGTGGCACGCTAGCCCGCCTGTTGGCAACGCCGATTAAGCGCAGTGAGTTAGTCTATGGTTACACATTGGGATATGGGTTAGTCGCTTGCCTGCAAGCCAGCCTAATTGCCTTAGTGAGTGTTTATCTCCTCAAGCTAGAGGTGGTCGGAAGCTTGGTAGCAGTAGTGGTGGTCTCTGTTTGTTTAGGCTTTGTGGCCTTAGCATTTGGCACTTTACTGTCGACTTTTGCTAGCTCGGAGTTTCAGATGATGCAGTTTATTCCCCTAGTGGTTGTTCCCCAAATCTTCTTTTCCGGCATTATCCCCCTAGCTTCGCTTGCGCCCTGGGCACAGGTTATCGGGCGGATTTTACCTTTGACTTACGCAGGGGATGCCCTAAGTAAAATTATCATGCAGGGGGCGACGTTACGCCAGGTCAGTGGGGATTTGTTAGTTTTAGTAGGCTTTTTAGTCTGCCTGTTAGGGCTTAATATTTTAGGTTTGAAACGCTATCGCAAAGTTTAAGGAAGGTGCAGTGTGTGACAGTTAAAACAATATTAGCCACCTACCAAGAAGTGGTGGCCAGAAAAAAACTAACTCCAGGGCAACAAAAGGCCCTCTTGGCGGCGATTGAGCTCTTTGCTAAGCAAGGTTATGATGCCACTTCGACCGCCCAGATTGCGAGCTGGGCCCACATTAGCGAGGGGACAATTTTTAAATATTACCCTAGTAAAGAGCAGCTCCTATTAGCCGTAGTTGAATTACTTACCAATGATTTACTCCCACAACTTCAGGCTGAATTTTTAGCCAAAGTGGTTGCTAGCGACAAGGTGGCCTTACCCGCTTTGGTTCGCGTGATTGTTACCGACCGCCTAGCCTTTATGAAGGCCAACCAGCAATTATTGCGGATTTTACTGCAGGAAGGCTTAACGAAACCTAAGGTCAGAACGCTCGTCAGTCAAGGGTTTAGCCAATCTTTAAAGGCAAATGGTGAAGTATTTACCCGCTTTTTGACCTTAGTAAACCACCGCCACCCTGACTATGAGCCGGCAGTGATTATCCGGCTAATCCTTGGGCCGCTTGTGACTTATTTTAGCCAACGCTTTATTTTAGCCCCCGACTTAGCCTATAATGAGAAGCGTGATATCGACTTGATGGTAACCCAAATTGTCGCCGGGTTAAGTTAAGGATTAAGGAAAGTGATAAGATGGCAAAAAGTTTAGAAACGGTTTATTTAAAGGATGGCCAAGTGGATGTGGCCCACTACCACGATTTGGCCTTACAAAAACAAAAGGAACATGCTAAGTTTTTGGCAACCTTAAAGAAGAAAAAGCCCAAGCACTTAGATTAACTGGTCCAAAAGGTGCATAACGAAGTCTTTGAACAAATTGACTGCACCAAGTGCGCCAACTGCTGTAAGAGTTTAGGACCTTTATTTACGGAGGCGGACATTGAGCGGATTGCCAAGGCGATGCGGATGAAACTGGGAAAATTTGAGGAAACCTACCTCAGGGTGGATGAGGATGGCGACAAGGTCTTTAACTGTATGCCCTGTCCCTTTTTAGGGGCGGATAACCTTTGTTCGATTTACGTCCTGCGCCCTAAGGCCTGCCGGGAATTTCCCCACACCGACCGCAAAAAGATTTACCAAATTAACCATCTGACCATTAAAAATACCCTCTATTGTCCAGCGGCTTACCTCTTTGTGGAAAAGTTGCGCCAAGAACTCGGCTAGAAAAAAGCTCCCTTTTTGCATGGTGTGGGCCCTGTCAAGTAGACACTAAAAAAATATAAACTTTATGCAGCCTGA
>NZ_AYYP01000042.1 GCF_001436215.1 Ligilactobacillus agilis DSM 20509 | reverse complement strand
TCAATTCCTTGATATTTGTATAATAGACACCATTGTTGGATAGTTTTATTATTAATTGAATACTTTTTAGAAATTTCATATATACCTTTTTCCTTAGCCTCTTTTAAAATTGATAGTTTTTGTGCTGAATTAAATTTTGGTTTTCTTGCCATAAAAAATACCCTCCAAGTATCTAGATGATTTTGTATATTTCATCTGTATACTTAGAAGGTATTATAGCC
>NZ_AYYP01000004.1 GCF_001436215.1 Ligilactobacillus agilis DSM 20509 | reverse complement strand
AACTTGTTCTTTGAAAACTAGATATTTATTCTATTTCTTATTTAATGAAAAACCGAGAAAACACCGCGTTTTAAAGAGTTAAAACAAGAATTAGTTCTTAATCGCAAACTCATAGCTTAAATTATTAAGCGAGGTTAAGTTATTAAGGGCGCATGGTGGATGCCTTGGCACTAGGAGCCGATGAAGGACGTGACTAACTGCGATATGCTTCGGGGAGTTGTAAGTAAACTGTGAACCGGAGATTTCCGAATGGGGCAACCCAGCAGGCCTAACGGCCTGTTATCGCTAAGTGAATTCATAGCTTAGTTGAAGGTAGACGTGGGGAACTGAAACATCTAAGTACCCATAGGAAGAGAAAGAAATTCGATTCCCCCAGTAGCGGCGAGCGAAGAGGGAAGAGCCCAAACCGAGAAGCTTGCTTCTCGGGGTTGTAGGACTGGACTTTAGAGTTACCAAGAGATTTGATAGTTGAATGATTTGGGAAAATCAGCCAGAGAAGGTGAGAGCCCTGTAAACGAAATTAAATCTCCTCTGTCCAGGATCCTGAGTACGGCGGAACACGTGAAACTCCGTCGGAATCCGGGAGGACCATCTCCCAAGGCTAAATACTACCTAGTGACCGATAGTGAACCAGTACCGTGAGGGAAAGGTGAAAAGCACCCCGGGAGGGGAGTGAAAGAGTTCCTGAAACCATGTGCCTACAAGTAGTTAGAGCCCGTTAATGGGTGATAGCGTGCCTTTTGTAGAATGAACCGGCGAGTTACGTTAGCATGCGAGGTTAAGGGGGAAAGCCCGGAGCCGAAGCGAAAGCGAGTCTGAATAGGGCGCTTTAGTATGTTGACGTAAACCCGAAACCAGGTGACCTACCCATGTCCAGGTTGAAGGTGCGGTAAAACGCACTGGAGGACCGAACCCGTGTATGTTGAAAAATGCTGGGATGAGGTGTGGGTAGAGGTGAAATTCCAAACGAACTTGGAGATAGCTGGTTCTCTCCGAAATAGCTTTAGGGCTAGCCTCGGAGTAAAGGATAGTGGAGGTAGAGCACTGTTTGGACTAGGGGCCCGTCTTGGGTTACTGAATTCAGATAAACTCCGAATGCCACATATCTATATCCGGGAGTCAGACTGCGAGTGATAAGATCCGTAGTCGAAAGGGAAACAGCCCAGACCACCAATTAAGGTCCCTAAATATGTGTTAAGTGGAAAAGGATGTGGAATTGCACAGACAACTAGGATGTTGGCTTAGAAGCAGCCACCATTTAAAGAGTGCGTAATAGCTCACTAGTCGAGTGATTCTGCGCCGAAAATGTAACGGGGCTAAACACATTACCGAAATTGTGGATGTGTCCGTAAGGACACGTGGTAGGAGAGCGTTCTAAGGGCGGTGAAGTCAGACCGTAAGGACTGGTGGAGCGCTTAGAAGTGAGAATGCCGGTATGAGTAGCGAAAGGTAGGTGAGAATCCTACCCACCGTATGACTAAGGTTTCCTGGGGAAGGCTCGTCCTCCCAGGGTTAGTCGGGACCTAAGCCGAGGCCGAGAGGCGTAGGCGATGGATAACAGGTTGAGATTCCTGTACTAGTTAAACTTGTTTGAACAATGGAGGGACGCAGGAGGCTAGAGATGCGCACTGTTGGATATGTGCGTCCAAGCAATAAGTCTGTTGGTGAGTCAAATGCTTACCGACTGAGGACAAGTTGTGATGGGGAGCGAAATTAAAGTAGCGAAGTGATTGATGTCACACTGCCGAGAAAAGCTTCTAGTTAGAGTTTAATTACCCGTACCGCAAACCGACACAGGTAGTCGAGGAGAGTATCCTAAGGTGAGCGAGAGAACTCTCGTTAAGGAACTCGGCAAAATGACCCCGTAACTTCGGGAGAAGGGGTGCTGAGCGCAAGCTCAGCCGCAGTGAATAGGCCCAGGCGACTGTTTATCAAAAACACAGGTTTCTGCAAAATCGTAAGATGAAGTATAGGGGCTGACGCCTGCCCGGTGCTGGAAGGTTAAGAGGAGTGCTTAGCGCAAGCGAAGGTGCGAATTGAAGCCCCAGTAAACGGCGGCCGTAACTATAACGGTCCTAAGGTAGCGAAATTCCTTGTCGGGTAAGTTCCGACCCGCACGAAAGGCGTAACGATCTGGGCACTGTCTCAACGAGAGACTCGGTGAAATTATAATACCCGTGAAGATGCGGGTTACCCGCGACAGGACGGAAAGACCCCATGGAGCTTTACTGTAGCTTGATATTGGGTGTTTGTACAACTTGTACAGGATAGGTAGGAGCCGTAGAAGTCGGAACGCTAGTTTCGACAGAGGCGCTGGTGGGATACTACCCTCGTTGTATGAACACTCTAACCCACGCCGGCAATCACGGCGGGAGACAGTGTCAGGTGGGCAGTTTGACTGGGGCGGTCGCCTCCTAAAAGGTAACGGAGGCGCCCAAAGGTTCCCTCAGAATGGTTGGAAATCATTCGCAGAGTGTAAAGGCATAAGGGAGCTTGACTGCGAGACCTACAAGTCGAGCAGGGACGAAAGTCGGGCTTAGTGATCCGGTGGTTCCGCATGGAAGGGCCATCGCTCAACGGATAAAAGCTACCCTGGGGATAACAGGCTTATCTCCCCCAAGAGTCCACATCGACGGGGAGGTTTGGCACCTCGATGTCGGCTCATCGCATCCTGGGGCTGTAGTCGGTCCCAAGGGTTGGGCTGTTCGCCCATTAAAGCGGTACGCGAGCTGGGTTCAGAACGTCGTGAGACAGTTCGGTCCCTATCCGTCGCGGGCGTAGGAAATTTGAGAGGATCTGTCCTTAGTACGAGAGGACCGGGATGGACATACCGCTGGTGTACCAGTTGTTCTGCCAAGGGCATCGCTGGGTAGCTATGTATGGATGAGATAAACGCTGAAAGCATCTAAGCGCGAAACTCGCCTCGAGATAAGATTTCCCATTCCGTAAGGAAGTAAGACCCCTGAGAGATGATCAGGTAGATAGGATGGAAGTGGAAGTGCGGTGACGTATGAAGCGGACCATTACTAATCGGTCG
>NZ_AYYP01000041.1 GCF_001436215.1 Ligilactobacillus agilis DSM 20509 | reverse complement strand
CGAGATTTAACCTGGTTACAAAAACCAATCGCCTTTAATCGACCTCAAGTAGATTTGCAACGTAATCGCGATTGGTCTTATTTAAGTAACGGTCAATTATCAATTAACACCCTTAACGGTCGAGTTAAAGTTAACCCGATTTGTCACGGTTTTGACCAATACTTTGATGGTACTTGGAAGTTTGGCTTAGCTAAATTAATTAAAACTGGTGGTAAGTGGTATTTACACATTTCAGCTACTAAAACTGTAGCTAATTTTGATAACCAAACTGTAAAGCACGTAGTTGGTATTGACCGTGGTTTACGCTTTTTAGCTACTACTTATGACGAACAAGGTCAAACCGCCTTCTTTGACGGTAAGATAGTGATGCGTAAACGCGCTAAGTATCAAAAGTTACGGGCCAAATTACAAGCTAAAGGCACTAAATCAGCTAA
>NZ_AYYP01000003.1 GCF_001436215.1 Ligilactobacillus agilis DSM 20509 | reverse complement strand
TTCTAAGGAAAATTACGGAAACCTACACGGGGTTTAAAACTTTGTTTAGTTTTGAGGGGTTTACTTCTCGAATATGGGCCTATAGCTCAGCTGGTTAGAGCGCACGCCTGATAAGCGTGAGGTCGATGGTTCGAGTCCATTTAGGCCCATTTACATAGAAATATTTCTAACTCATGGGGCTTTAGCTCAGTTGGGAGAGCGCCTGCTTTGCAAGCAGGAGGTCATCGGT
>NZ_AYYP01000040.1 GCF_001436215.1 Ligilactobacillus agilis DSM 20509 | reverse complement strand
AGGGCTATCCCTCCAGTGGTTAAAACCACTGGTATCCCGCCCTAAATTAATGAAAAAGTATAGTATATAATTAGTATACTAAAATAGGAAGGCGGGATATAATATGACTACTACAGGACACAAATCTAAAAATAAGTTAGTTCAATTAAAACTCCCAGTTGACGTCAAAAATAAGTTAGACGACATTTTTGCTAAAGACGGTACTACCACCCCACAAGCACTCAAAATGATTGCCACCCAAATTGCTAACCGTGGTTTTTCCCCCTTTACTACCCTTCATTATGAACAATATAGTGAACCTGTTAGTGCTGAACTTGAGGCAAAACTGCGCGAAGATGAACTAAAAATAATGGGTTATTTACCTGACGATGCTGATGAATTTACCGATGAACAAAGCCTTAACCAGGCCTTTGAAAAAAATTTAAAATAGGAATATGAAATATAAGGTAAAGATTAGTAAAGGCTTTTGTCGAAGTAACTGACCACAAAAACTTACATGACAATAGTAATTAATTATTGACTAGACATAACTCAACACGTGTTTCTTCTAATACTCAAACCATTTGTAATAAAACCTAACTTTCTAAGTGAATTTTGAAATAGCACCATCAAAAAACCGCTAGCAATCAACGTTTTAGTAACGTAATTGCTAGCGGTTAGTTATTTTTGTCCTTTTTGTAGCTTAAATTGCTTAATAATTTTCAAAGCGCGCTTGCGCGTCTTAATGTTAGGACTGTTTAAATTACGTAACGCCGTTGCATAATCACTTTTTGACATAGTATCACCTACCAACTAGCTTTCTTAACCCCAGGGATTTTTCCCGCCAACGCGAGTTTTCTAAAGTTTATCCGTGAAAGTCCAAATTCACGAAGATACCCCCGGGCTCGACCGTCTAAAGCATCCCGGTTATGCAACCGCACTGGGCTAGCATCCCTAGGAAGCTTAGCCAAAGCTTGGTAATCACCCTGCGCCTTTAATTGAGCTCTCAACTCTGCATACTTTGCTACCAGTTCTTCACGTTTCTTTGCCTTAGCAATCTTTGCTTTTGTCGCCATAAAAAACCTCTCTTTAAGTTAAATAGTAATTATTACTATTTACAGTTTAGATTAATACTTCACGTAGGTCAAGTATTTTTATTTAGTCTGACGACTTTTCTAAAGTAATATCGTGGAATTGACGCTGTAAATATAAAAAACTCCATCCCGCATAATAAACTCAGGATGGAGTTTTACCCTTTCACACAAGTATCAAGGTGTATGTCAGCTTAACCATTCTTTACCTACCGGTTTGATTTCAGCTAACTCTTCATCTTCGACTAAATCCATGTAATAATCGTATTCCTGCCACTCTTTAGTTTCAAAAATATTGGTAGGCTTGTGGGTCTGGTGGCTAAACTTCTTCTCAATAACTTTACAAGTAGAATCTTGAGGCAGTGTCAGCGAACTACTATTACTAATTTTCGTCATTACTTCAGTTCACTCCTATATATCTTTTGACCTAACTTAGCGGAAGTACTACTTTTTGTCTACAAAAAAACCAGTAGCTATTATACTACTGGAAAAAACAAACCTTGGCAGACATTTGGCAAACAACTATCTTTATACACCCTGTTTTTCGTAGGTCTACCTTCTTCAAAAGCTTGATTTATAGGTATTCCCTCACCAAGTTATATTTGATTTTTATTCCCACTCAATCGTTGCAGGTGGCTTGGAAGTGATGTCGTAGACGACGCGGTTGACGTGGTCTACTTCGTTAACGATTCGAACTGAGATGGCTTGGAGTACGTCCCAGTCAATCTTAGCGAAGTCGGCGGTCATTCCGTCGATGGAAGTAACGGCCCGGATACCGATAGTGTAGTCGTAAGTCCGGCCATCACCCATGACCCCCACGGAGCGGATACCTGGCAAGACGGTGAAGTATTGCCAGATTTCCTTGTCTAAGCCGTGCTTAGCAATTTCTTCGCGTAAAATGTAGTCGGAGTCACGCACGATTTGAAGTTTTTCATCGGTAATTTCACCGATAACCCGGATACCAAGTCCAGGACCAGGGAATGGTTGGCGCCAAACTAATTCGTGTGGCATTCCTAGCTTTTCACCTAATTCACGGACTTCATCCTTGAATAAGGTGTTAAGTGGTTCGATCAATTCGAACTGCATGTCTTCTGGCAAGCCCCCAACGTTGTGGTGGGACTTGATAGTTTGAGCAGTATCTGTTCCTGATTCGATTACATCAGTGTAAAGCGTACCTTGGGCCAAGAACTTGATGCCTTTAAGCTTAGTAGCTTCGTCATCAAAAACTTGGATAAATTCGTTGCCGATAATCTTGCGCTTCTTTTCTGGATCAGAGACGCCAGCAAGTTTGCCTAAGAAGCGATCCTTAGCGTCAACCTTGATAATGTTTAAGCCAAATTTGCCACCGAGGCTGTCCATAACTTGTTCGGCTTCACCTTTCCGGAGTAACCCGTGGTCAACAAAGATACTGGTTAATTGGTCACCAATGGCCTTGTGTAATAAGACCCCAACAACTGAGGAGTCTACCCCACCGGAAAGGCCGAGGAGTACCTTTTGATCACCGACCGTTTGGCGAATCTTGGCAACTTGCATGTCGATGAAGTCTTCCATTGACCAGTTAGCTTGGGCACCACACACATCGAAAGCAAAGTGACGTAAGATGTCATTACCGTATTCAGTGTGGCGAACTT
Organism: Ligilactobacillus agilis DSM 20509; assembly: GCF_001436215.1. Classification (GTDB taxonomy): domain Bacteria; phylum Bacillota; class Bacilli; order Lactobacillales; family Lactobacillaceae; genus Ligilactobacillus; species Ligilactobacillus agilis. The sequence continues at coordinate 23,862 of NZ_AYYP01000040.1, read as the reverse complement.
CGGTGTGGAATTGCAACCCATAAAGTTTCTTTGCTGGGTTAGCCATGGCAGCAATTGGGCAGTTAGCACTAGTAGCACTGACAGTAAAACCAGCAGGTACTTCAGTTACTAAGTCCCCATGACTCATCCAAACAGTTTGAGTGGTTGGTAAGTCCTTAAACATTACGGCATCCTTATCGACTACTTCAATATCGGCCTTACCGTATTCCTTGTTGTCAGCACTTTCGACCTTTCCACCTAAATTGTGGGCCATCAATTGCATCCCGTAGCAAATCCCTAAGATAGGTAGTCCCAATTCAAAGATTGCTGGGTCAACTTTAAATGCGTCTTCGTCGTAAACACTGTTAGGGCCACCTGAGAAGATGATACCCTTAGGGTTCATCTGCTTAATCTCTTGAGCTGTAAGCTTGTGAGAAAGAAGTTCAGAGTAAACCCCCATTTCGCGAATACGCCGAGTAATTAATTGGTTATACTGACTTCCAAAGTCCAAAACGATAATCTTGTCGAAAGCCTGCATATCAACATTTGCCAAGATATTCACCTCATTAATTAATTTATTATCCTATATTGTAACGACCCAAGGGCTTTCGGTCAATGATTTTCACCTTAATCACGGATAATTCTTGCCTTTTTCTAATATTTTTTCAAGTAAAGTTCGTTTATCAAGTGATTTTTACCCTTGGTTAAGACTAAATCTGCGCGATTTCTTGTCGGTAAAATGTATTCTAATAAATTAGGGTGGTTAACCTTTTGCCAGACATCCTTGGCCATGGCGTGGGCGGCTTGGCGGTCACCGATTGCGTAGGCGTAATAGTAGTTACTCTTATCCTGGGCGGCTAAGTCTAACAGCATGTCAAAACGTTCCAGGTACCATTGCTTGATTAGCTCTTCCCTAGCGTCGACGTAGATTGAAAAATCGAAGTAGTCACTGACATACAACTGCTGGTTACTTGGTAGCTGCAAGACGTTAATCCCTTCCACAATCAAGATATCGACGTCTTTAACCAGCTCGTACTCGCCACTAACAATGTCATAGATTTTATGTGAATAGACTGGGGCCTTGGCTGGGAGGTTATTTTTCACGTCATCCATAAAACGAAGCAACCTGTCCATATCGTAACTTTCAGGGAAGCCCTTTTTGGACAAAATGTGGCGCCGCTTTAGCTCCGCGGTTGAGTACAAGAAGCCATCAGTGGTAATTAACTGCACCTTTTTGTGGGGATAGATTTCTTTTAGTAAGGTTTGCAACAACCGGGCGGTCGTACTCTTACCCACGGCCACCGACCCAGCAATTCCAATCACTAGCGGTACCTTTTGGGGCTTTTTCTTCCCTAAGAATTCCGCCTGCTGTTTTAACTTTTGTTGTTGGATTTTCCACCTCAGACCAATTAAGTGGACTAAGGGCATATAGATTTCACTAACATCTGCCTGGGAAATCCGGTCATTTAAAGACATGATCCGTGCCAGTTCTCCCTTGGTTAAAGGCACAATGTGTTCTTTATAAAATTCCTTCCACTCAGCGCGGCTAATTTTATAGTAGTTTAATTGGTTTTCCATGATTTACCTCATTTAAAACAATTTATGCCCCTAATTATAACATAGTTGCTAACCGCTTTCTTCATCGTAACAAACCAAATTTTGTGTTAAAATTTAGTTGACATTAACAAGTGAGGTAAGTGAAAAATGAATCGGATTGTTCTTTTAGGTGATAGCATCACTGCCGGAATGACTAACGGCTACCCATCACCTATCTTTAGTCATAAATTAGCCAGTTTTCTTCCTGAAGTAGAATTTATCAACCGCGGGGTGCCCGGCGACATTACCCGCCTAGCTAAGCTCCGCTTGCAAGCAGACGTCTTGGAAGTTGACCCTGACTTAGTGGTCGTCTTCTTTGGTACTAACGACGTAGCTGACCCGCAAACGGACCTTGAAGACTACCGCTCTAACCTAGAAGAAATCTGTCGGACGGTCGGCTTGGAAAAGTGTCTCCTAATTACGCCTGGTTTAGTTGGTCCTAGTCAGGAAGCTAGTCGGCCAACCCCTAAAATGGCTGCCTTTGCTAAGGCTACCCTTGAATTAGGCCAAGACCTCGATATTCCGACTTTAAACTGGCAGGCCATCATGGAAAAACACATCCCCGCCAGCCTCTTACAGGCAGATGAGATTCACTACAATGAGCGGGCCTACGACCTCCTAGTGGCTAACCTTGTTCCCCTCTTAAAAACCAAGTTAGCTCAGGTTAAACCTAAGATTATCCATTAACACTAAACAAGCAGGTGAAAAGCTTAAGCTTCACCTGCTTGTTCTTTAATAAAAAATTTGCTCGCCAAATTTTTTTGCAAAATAAGAGAGTCGTAACTATACTAGTTACGACTCTCTTATTTTCTATTTGGTAATTAATTCGTAAAGCTTAGGGTCAATCCGGTCAAATAAAGGGGTAACTTGACCGCTGACAAAAATATCCAAGCGGTGCATTGCCCGTGAGCAGATGGTATAAACCAACTGCCGGTCGCTATCGGCATGGTAATTTTTTGCGTTAGCCTGCCACATAATAACGGCATCAAACTCTAGCCCCTTAGCTAAGTAAGCTGGCACCACAATCGTCCCCGCCGCTAGCCGCTGGTTTTCGGTCTTAATCAAGGTTACCGCTTGGCCTTCAGCCCGTAAAGCCTGGGTCAAAGCTTCACACTCGGCTAGACTCTTACCAATCACGGCCGTGGTTAAGCTGTCGGCTTGATTTTGCTTTAGGCGCGCCACCACGTCGGCAATCAAGTCAGCCTCGGTCTTAGCCGTCGTTAACCGGGGTTTTTCTCCTGCCCGTTCAAAGGCGGTCACCGCTTCACCGTGTAGGAGGATTTCCTTGGTAAAGTCGGTAATCTGCTGGGTGGAACGGTAAGATTTGGTCAACTGGACCACCTTGGTCTTATCTTGAGGAAACATCGTCCCTAATTCCTTTAAGAGGCTGTGGCTATTTTCGTGGGTGAAGATGGCCTGGTTTAAATCACCTAACATGGTAAACTTAGCCCGGGGAAATTCTTCTTTGAGGTAGGCCAACTGGTAGGCCGTGTAGTCTTGAATTTCGTCAATGAAGACCTGCTTAATATCGGTTTGCCCCCGTTTACCACTGATTTGGTCGTACAGGAATAAGTAGGCGGTCACGTCACTTAGGGCCAGCTTTTTAGCCTTAAGGTCTGCGACGACCTGGGCTAGCTCAAGTTGCCATTCTTCCTTGGTTAAGTCGTACTTGGCTAGGTCAACCAAAGCCGGAACGCTCTTTAAAAAGTGGACGTACTGGCCGTTAATACTCAAGAAGTGGTTCTTGATGATGGCTTGATGTAGGGGCTTAAAGGCGTGCATCACATACTGACGTCCTAAGAAGTTGAGCTCCTTTTCCCCGTTAGCGAAGTTTCTTGGGTGGTCGCCGTAAAGGGCATTTAACTGCTCTTGGCTAAGGTCTTGGATGGCCTTTTGAACCTGGTCGCTCTTAGCGTAACGGTTAATTTGACCATTTAGTTCTTTAACCAACCGTTCCTTGGTAGCTTCCAGCCTATTTCTCAAATGGTAGTTTTCATTGAAACTATAGTAGATTTGTTTGATGTGGGCCTTAGAAAAGAAGACCTCGCCACCTAGTCTCAAGTCCTTAAAGCGCATGCCCTTTCTTTCCAGATAAGCCCCGTAAGCCTTGCTGGCCTTAAAGAAGTCCAAGCTATCCTTTAACCTTTTCACCTTCTGCTTAAGGGGCGCTTGGTCTTCTTCAAACCGTTCCTGCAAGGTTTCCACGTGTAGTTTAGGCAAGCGGCGCTTAACGTGTTGATAGTAGGTCAACTGCACCATATTTTGCTCCCCTAACTCCGGTAAGACCTGGTCAATGTAGTCATTAAACAACTGGTTAGGTGAAAATAAGATGACCTGACTTGAAGTCAGCTTGCCCCGGTAACGATACAAGAGAAAGGCCACCCGTTGTAGGACGGCAGAGGTCTTCCCAGAGCCTGCCGCTCCCTGTACAAAGAGGAGGTCTGAACTGGTGTCCCGGATAATCTTATTTTGTTCACGCTGAATGGTGGTCACGATACTTTTCATCTTGGTGTCGGAATTTTCATCCAAGACCTCTAGTAGCATTTGGTCGCCCACCGTTTCGTCAGTATCAAAGACGACTTTAATCTTACCATCTTCCACCATGAACTGCCGCTTAAGCCGCAAGTCCACCTTCCGCTCACCATCCGGGGTTTGGTAACTGACTTCACCTAAGCCCCCGCCATCGTAATAGATGGAAGAAATGGGTGCCCGCCAGTCATAGATTAGAAACTTGTCGGGACCGTCAGTAAAGGAACCTAAGCCAATATAGATTTTTTCTTCCTTACCCTCGCCTTCTTCTTCAAAGTCAATCCGGGCAAAGTAGGGTTTCTTTTCTAACTTCTCTAAAATCTCCAACCGCCGGCTGGCCTGTTGCATGTTATTTTCCCGCTCTTGGAGCAGCTGTTGTTGCTGGCGCACCGTCAGCGCGGTTTCCATCATCCCCGAGTAAGTGCTCGTCTTAATCCTAACATTATTAGAAAAATCGGCTTGGATTGCCTTTTTATCAGCCTCGACACTGGCCAAGTTAGCTTGATCCTTGGCAATTGCCTCCTTAACCTTAGTTACTACCATATCCATCCGCGCTTGCTCTTGTTCCTTAATTGACGCCATCCAAACACCTTCCCTAACAAATTTTTCGGTAAATAATTGTAGCACATTTTTAAAAGCCCTAGCAAGAACTTACACTTCCTAAGAAATTTATAAATTCTCCTTATTTTTTCCTTAGCGCGCTAGTATTTGCCTTAACTTTGTCCTATGCTAGCTGTACGGAGGTATTTTTATGGACAAATTCTTTGACTTACTTTTTAATTTTCATGACTATCTCTTCCCCCTGGTTCAATCGGCCGGGGCTTGGTCTTACCTTGTCTTTTTTGCCCTCATTTTTGCTGAAACCGGGCTGATTATATTTCCTTACCTGCCGGGAGGTTCACTAATCTTTTTTGCCTCCTCGATTGCAGCCGTTAACGGTCAGGTTTTAAACATCTACGCCTTACTGGCTAGTTTTTTTATCTCCGCTTACCTGGGTGATAGTCTGAACTACTTTTTTGGAACTAAACTAGAACAACTTTCATTTTTCAAAAAACACATTCCTGAAGCCAAACTCCTAACTGCCCGCCGCTTTTTTAAGCGTCACGGGGGCAAAACCATCATCTGGGGCCGCTATCTGCCCCTAATTAGGAATTTTATCCCCCTAATCGCCGGCAGCATTGGCTTTAACTTCAAAAACTTTGCCCTTTATAATTTGCTTGCAGTTAGTCTGTGGGTCTTTGGAACCGGCCTTTGTGGTTACTTCTTCGGCCGGATTCCCCTGGTCCAAGAACATTTTTCGACCATCTTCTTACTGATTGCCTGCCTGGCCTTGATTCCAACCATTTTTACCGCCCTCCTCCACCTTTACAAGCAAAGGAAGGCCTTCAAGCGTTCCTAAAAAATGGTATACTGTAGGTACTACACGTAAAGAAAGGATTCGCATATGTCATTTACAGTCTACTTAGTTCGTCATGGTCAAACCATCCTCAACCGCTACAACCGGATGCAGGGATGGTGTGACTCGGATTTAACCACCTTAGGCATTAGCCAGGCCCAACAGACCGGCAAACGCCTCGCTGCTATTAAATTCGACCACGCTTTTCACAGTGACACTATCCGGGCAACCCAAACTTGCCAAAACATCCTCGCCCAAAACCACAACTTAGTCCCCGCCCACCAAGAAAGCTTCTACTTTAGAGAAGAAGGTTACGGCTACTATGAAGGGGCTGATTCTGGTAACGCCTGGATGATTATCGGTGGGCCCCATGGGTGTAAAACCTTCTCCGAAATTATCAGCACCTACTCGATTGAAGACGCTAAGAACTTTGCTAAGGCGGCCGATCCTTTTGACGACGCCGAAGACAACGCCGAATTTTGGCACCGGCTCGACTGTGGCTTCGACCTCCTTCGTTCCGTTGCTACCGACGGTCAAAACGTGCTCTTAGTTAGTCACGGGACAACCATTCGCAGCATCGTTGCCCGCTTTGCCCCTGAAATCGACATTACCGTTAGCCCTAAAAATGGCTCGGTCACTAAGTTAATCGTAGATCAAGCCGAAGTTAAGGTGGACTACTTCAATCAATCCGCAGACGATTTTGCTTACTAGACACTATAATTAAAAAGGCGGTGGACCCAACTGGTAACTATCCCAGTCAGGCCCACCGCCTTTATTTAACCTTTATTTTGAGTAATTAGGTGCTTCTTTAGTGATTTGCACATCGTGTGGGTGAGATTCGATTAACCCTGCCCCAGTAATTTGAACGAATTGTGCTTCTTCACGAAGTTTGTTAAGGTCACCGGCACCACAGTAACCCATTCCGGCCCGCAAGCCACCGACCATTTGGTAAACGATATCGGCTACTTGGCCCTTATAAGCTACCCGGCCTTCAATTCCTTCTGGCACCAACTTGTTAGCTTCGTTAACCCCACTTTGGAAGTAACGGTCTGAAGACCCGTGGGAAGAGTCCATGGCTGCCATGCTCCCCATCCCGCGGTAAGTCTTGAAGCGACGCCCTTGATAAATTTCAGTTTCACCAGGTGCTTCATCAGTTCCGGCTAACATTGAACCAAGCATTACGGCGAAACCACCGGCTGCAATCGCCTTAACAATGTCACCAGAGTACTTAATCCCACCATCGGCGATGATAGTCTTACCATATTCACGGGCTACCCCAGCTGCATCGTAAATTGCAGTTAATTGTGGTACCCCCACCCCAGCAACAACCCGGGTGGTACAAATTGAACCAGGTCCAATCCCAACTTTAACTACGTCAACCCCGACATCGTATAAAGCCCGGGTAGCTTCGGCTGTAGCCACGTTCCCCGCAATTAAGGTTGCATCTGGGAATGTTTCTCTGATTTCCTTAATCTTACGGATAACCCCAGCTGAGTGGCCGTGAGCAGTATCGATTACTAAGGCATCAGCACCTGCATTTAGTAAGGCAGTTGCCCGTTCGTAGGTGTCACTAGTTACCCCAACTGCGGCAGCTACTAATAAGCGCCCGTGTTCATCCTTAGCAGCGTTAGGAAATTCGACTACCTTTTCGATATCCTTGATGGTGATTAAGCCAGTCAAACGTCCGGCTTCATCAACCATTGGTAATTTTTCAATCTTATGCTTTTGTAAAATTGCTTCTGCTTCCTTCAAAGAAGTGCCTTCTGGTGCGGTCACTAACTTATCTTTAGTCATGACGTCCCCGATTCGTTCACTAGCATCAGTCACGAACCGCAAGTCCCGGTTAGTAATGATTCCGCAAAGTTTACGACTAGCTTCGCTTTCCACGATTGGCACCCCAGAGATGCGGTACTTTCTCATCAAAGCTTCTGCTTCGCTAACACTGTTGTCAGGTGTTAGGAAGAATGGGTCGATGATAACCCCACTTTCGGAGCGCTTAACCTTACGGACTTCATCAGCTTGCCGTTCAATGGTCATATTTTTGTGGATAACCCCTAACCCACCTTGGCGTGCCATCGCAATCGCCATTGCAGATTCAGTAACTGTATCCATCCCCGCACTGATGATTGGGATATTTAATTTGATATTCTTAGCTAACTGCACACCGAGGTCAACCTCGTTTGGTAGCACGTGACTTTCTGCTGGTATCAACAAGACATCATCGAATGTGAATCCTTTTTTTTCAAATTTTGTATCCCAATTTGACATTACAAAACTCTCCTTTGAATTTATTTTTGTTTTCTAATGTACAAAAATTTCTATCCGATTGCAAGTATTCTAATCTTTTTCTTATAAAATTAACGATATTTGTAATTTAAATGTTATTGTTCGCTATAACTCGTACGTTTTTCAACTTATTCAGTCTAAGGTAGATAAAAGCCGAAAAATCTCCTACAAGCGCTGTAATTCGCTAAAGCTTAGGGCCTGGGTTAATTTCAAGTCCATCCCCACTACCTGCTTTGGCTTTCGACCCGCTTGCACCAAGCTTTCCTCTTTTACTGAGTCCTCGACAATCGTTGCCGGCCCCAGGTAGTAAAAGCCACTTTCCTGGCTGTCACTTGGCTTAACAAAGAGTTCAATTTGGACTTGAAAACTCCCGTCTGCGCGTTTAGCCAATAACTGCTTAACCTCCGGCGAGTCTAAGTGACGCGGGCTCCTAGTATACCAGCGAATCCGGTCATTATGGCTGAAGTTATTTTGGTAAAGGGCCGCCCTCTTGGTCTGATCTAATTTTTGGTGAATGATAAAGACCGGGCAGACCCTGTCAAAGACCTTATAACCATACATTGGGGCCGAAACATCCTTGGCTAAATTAAGTAAGCGGCAGACGTCCTTTCTACTGTAACGCTGAAAGCGGGTGAACGTCTGGTGGTTGTCATAGGCTTGATTTAAGGTCAACCCAGCCTCTAAGGCATCGCTAAATAAGAGCTTAAACCAGTGGTTAGTATCTAAGCTAGCTTGGAGTTGCGCGTTTAAGCGGTAGCTACCAGCTTTTATCTCCACTAACGGTAAGCGCCCATACTGGTCTGATTTAAGGCCACTGCCCGCCTTAATCTTAAAGAAACCTAACCCTAAGATATTCTCTACCCCGGCTAAGGTTTCTTCATCCGCCAACCATCCCTTAACTTGCAGATGCTTTTTAAAGTCAACCTTAGCTAGCCTTCTTTTGGCCACCAACTGCTTTAACAGGGTTAATTCCTGCGGCCGCAACCCTAAGAGCAATTCCTTAGTGACAAAGGTTAACACTTGGTCCTCATAGGTGCTTAGGTCTACAGCTTGGCCCATTCTTTGTAAAAAGTGCCCATAGTTAGGCAGTTTGAGGCGGGCAAAGACCTGGGCGTCAAAGTCACCTAGCCTTTGGAAATCCATCAGCAAGGCGGGCCGGTTGAGGCGGGCGCTTAAGGACTGGTAAGCGGCCTTTAATTTTTGCCAGGCGTCTAACTTAACCTTAGCTAGGGCCTGAAAAATCTGCTCCTGGGCAATTTTACTAAAGTTAATCGTGGCCAGGCCTAAATTAGTCTGACTAAACAAAGTCTGGTAGGCCTTATCCTTGCTAGCCGACCGGTCCCCACTCAAGGCTTGGGGAATGAGGTAGTTATTTTGGTAGTTACCGATAAAGTCTAAGACTAAGACGGCCTCCTTGCCCGGCGCCTTGCGCAACCCCCGCCCTAACTGTTGGGCAAAGACAATACTTGACTCGGTATTGCGCAAGAAGACCACCTGGTTGACGCTGGGAATATCGATACCCTCATTAAAGATATCAACCGTTACGAGGTAGGTTAACTGCCCGGCTTCTAGTTGGGAGACCGCCTTTAATCTAGTCGCCACTGAGTCCTGGTTAGTCAAGGCCAAGCTCGGATAACCCCGCTTCGTCAGTAATTGCGCTAACTGGCGCGCTTCATCTTGGCGGCTAACAAACATCAAGCCCCGAATGGGTTGACTGCTTGGCTGGTAATAGTTAATCTCCTCTAATAAGTAGTCTAAACGCTCACTTACCGCCACTTGTTGCAGAGAGCCTTTAACACTAGTCCCCTCTGCCTTTGCGAGCTCGTAATCGACTAACCCTACATAGTGGAAGGGGGTTAGCATCCCGGCCTGTAAGGCATCTTGGAGCCTAATTTCATAAGCCACCTGGTAGTCAAAGTTAGCAAAGACACTGAGGTCATCATTTCGTTCGGGCGTAGCCGTCATCCCCAGTAAAAACCCGGGCTGGAAGTAATTTAAGATTGCTTGATAAGTCTTGGCCCCAACGTGGTGGGCTTCGTCAATCAAAATGTAGTCAAACTCCGTCTGCTCAAACTGTGCCAACACTTCCGGCTTACTTAGGGTTTGCACAGTGGCAAATAGGTAACGGGCTGTAAGCTGCTTTTGGCCGCCCCCTAAAATACCGTAGTCACTGGCTGGTCCCCCTAAGACCCGGCGGAAACTTTTCAAAGCCGCCGTGAGAATTTGCTCCCTGTGAACTACAAATAAGAAACGTTTAACTTGGGCTTGCTTAACGTCAAAGGCACCTAGGTAGGTCTTCCCCGTGCCCGTGGCTGAAATAACCAGGCTCTTCTTAGCTCCCTTAGCCCGTAAAGCCGCTAATTCCTTTAAAGCCGCCGCCTGCATTGAGTTAGGTTTAAGCCGGCTGCTTTTTTCAGTCGGGTGGCTTACGACTTTAGGCGCTTGGTAAGTTTGTTGATAGTTTTTTAACCACTGTTCATCAAGAACCTGCCCGCTATCAAAGGCTTGTTCAAACTCCGCCTTAACTTCGCGGGTAAAGCCACCCGCTACTAGCGAGCTTACCGCCAGGTTCCACTCAGCATTCTTTAGGAGGGCTGCCCGCGTAAAGTTAGCACTCCCAATAATTGCTGTCTGATAATCGCCGTGGTCAAATAAGTAGCCCTTAGCGTGAAACCCCTCTTGGCTAGCAATTTTAACGGTTACGTTGGGAAGCTTAAGTAACTCCTGAAAAACCGCGGGGCTATTAAACCCTAAGTAAGTCGAGGTTACTAGTTGACCAGTTACTCCGGCTTTGGCTAAATCAGCCAAAACCACCTTCAAAGGCACGAGCATTTCCAAGGTGATAAAGGCCACCGCAAACTTAAAAGACTGACAAGACTGCAACTCCGCCTTTAACCGCCCCCATAAATTGTCTTCCGCCGTGTTGGTTAGTAGTTTGGGGGCAAGGTAATCGTTGACCTCATAGTCGTCTTGTTTTACTAAGCTGCCTAAAACACTAGCTGCCAAGCTGGCTTTGATTTGCTCCATTAGTCCACTTCCTCTAGATAAATTTCTTTTAAGCTAGCTAAGTCCGCCCGCCTTAAGCCTAATTTAGTAACCAAATAGTTTTCGACACTACCGGCCAGGACCTCACAGGTCTTATACATAATCTCTATGCCTTCGGGAATAACGGCTAAGTGGGTGTTTAGCTTATCTGCTAGTTGGTTTTGCGGGGTGTTGGTTAACAGACGGTTAACCTGTTCAACCGAATCATTGCTATAAGCTAGGTTGGTCAAGAGGTAATCTGCCATTACCGCCTGCTTTTTGACCCCCAGGGCGTTCAAAATCAAAAAGGCCGCCACCCCGGTCCGGTCTTTACCGGCGGCACAGTGAAAGGCTAGACTCTCCCCGTCCTTATCATTTGCTAAAAGGTAGGTAAAAAATTCCCGGTAAGCCACCTGGGCGTGGGGGTCAGCTAACATTTGAACGTAAGCTTCCTCCATAAAGTTAAGCTCGCCTAGCTTCATGGAAGCAACAATTCCTAAGTTCTTAAAAACCGAGTTCATGAAGGGGTAAACCTTAGCGTTGTGGTAAATCACTTGCCCCTTAATAGTATCTGGATAGATTTCCGTTTCATCATCGGAGCGAAAGTCAATATCATACTTTAAACCGTAAGCCAAAATCTGCTTTTCTTCGGCCGCAGTTAGGTAGCTCAAACTCCCACACCTAATTAACTTACGCCACTTCACCTGGCGCCCATCCTCGGTCGGATAGCCCCCTAGTTCCCGAAAATTGGCTGCGTTTGCTAATGGAAAAATCCGTTGCATTTCTTATCACCCTTTCTATTTGACCTAAAAGAAAAAACAGTAACCGCCTTAACCGTTACTGTTTTTTCGCTAATCTACTTTGGGCTTGGAATCGGCGGCAACCTTTTTAGTCACCTTCATCCACTCAATGTAATTTCGTTTGAAATCAATTACCTCAATTTCAAAGTCACCAATCGTAATTACCGTGCCCAGTTTAACCTTGTAATTTTCCAAGAGGTAACCGGCAATCGTGACACTATCTGACTCCTGGAAATCTTCATTACGATAACGGAAATAGCGTTCAAAGTCATATAAGGTGGTCTTACCAGAGACCTTATACGAACCGTCCGCCTGTTTTATTATATCTTCACCCGAAACATCATCTATTTCGTCCTTAACTGTTCCAAAGAGCTCTTCGTAAATATCACGGTCGGTAACAATCCCGCTGGTACCCCCATACTCATCCAAGATCACCATAATTGGGGTTTGCTTTTTAATCATTTGTTGCAACAAATCTTGAATAGGGGTCACTTCGGGAACCGTAATAATCGTCCGCAAGACCTTGCTTACCCGGACGGTAGCATCGACTTGGGCCTGGCGGATTATATCATAGATATAGACGTAGCCTAAAATCTTATCCTTATCATTATTGGCCACCACCGGAAAGCGCGTGTAGCCTTCCTTGAGGTAGGCATTTATCACGTCTGCCACCGTAGCGGTAATGTCAATCACCTCTAAACTCGTGCGGTCAACCATAATGTCTTTGGCCACCTTGTCATTAAAGTCAAAGGCCCGTTGCATGTAAACCAAATCTTCTTTATCTAAAGCTCCACCGGACACAGCCGCCCGTGAAATACTTAGGATTTCATTTTGGGATAAGACATCGTCTTCTTCACCAGCCGGCTTCATCCCCAACAGTTTGACGATACCGGTTGCCGAAACATTTAACAACCATACGAATGGATAAAAAACAATGTGGAAATAATGCAAAGGCTTAGCCACAAATAAAACCATTTGTAGGGGCATATCGATACTGATATTTTTAGGCACGATTTCTGTCAAAACCACTTCTAAGTAAGTTAATAAAATTACCCCTAAAGTTGCACTTAAAGCAACCGCGGTGGCGTGATTTAAATTAAGGGTTTCAAAGACTGACTTCAACATCTCTGCTAAAGCATCGGCCCCAATCCAACCTAAGATAATTCCTGCTAAAGTAATCCCGACTTGGGTGGTAGATAAATACTCGTTTAAGTTATTGGTCATCTTCAAGGCCAACTCTAACTTCTTTTTATTTCCCTTGCCCGCTTCCAAAGCACTCTCCAGGGCACTTTTCCGCACCCCGACCAGCGCAAACTCAGCAGCCACAAAAAAGGCGGCAAAGAAAAAGACTATGACGACAATGATCAAATCGAGACTCGCCTGACCACTTGACAATTGACATTCCTCATTTCTTAATTCATAAAAATTTTATATCTATTCCTAATCATACCATGATTTCTAGGTTTTGGGTATCAAACACCCTGTTAATAAAAAACACTCGAAGTTTCATCACCCCGAGTGTTTTGCCAGTTATTATTTAGCAGGTAAGACCGCACCCTTGAAGTGCTTCTTGATCCACTTTTGTGTTGACTTGGATTGTAAAGCCTTAACCAACTTCTTGATAGCCTTGTTGTTCTTTTCGTCCTTGCGGATTGCAATCAAGTTAGCGTAATCAGAAGAGTCACTTTCGCGAGCGATTGAGTCTTTTGATGGGTTCAAACCAGCTTGAACTGCGTAGTTAGCGTTAATTACTGTGGCAGCAGCTTCATTTGATTCGTAAAGCTTAGGCATTAACTTAGCTTCAAAGGTGTGAACAAACTTCAAGTGTTTCTTGTTAGTCTTAATATCATCGAAGTTAGCAGAAGCAAGCTTAGTTCCCTTCTTCAAAGTAATTAAACCTGCATCCTTAAAGATTTTCAAAATCCGCCCGTAATCGGCTGTGTTAGAAGAAACGTAGATTTTAGCACCCTTTGGTAGGTCCTTTAAACTCTTGTACTTCTTGGAGTAAACTGCGATTGGTTCCAAGTGAACGTTACCAGCGGAAATCAATGTGCCGTGATTTTTCTTGTTCCAGTTATCCAAGAATGGAGTGTGTTGGAAGTAGTTAGCATCGATATCGCCGTTAGCTAAGGCCTTGTTAGGGAGGATGTAATCATCGTAAACCTTAACCTTTAAGTTAACTCCTTCCTTTTTAAGTTGCTTTTGAACGTGCTTCAAAATAATGGCGTGGGGGTTAGCTGAGGCACCCACAGTTAAAGTAGTATCAGCTGAGGCTGTTTTAACCCCACCGACAAAGAGTGCTGCGGCTGCTAAACCTGCGGTTAAAAACCCAAAAAGACGTGATTTTTTCATAAGATCTTCCTCCAATTTGTTTTTGTTTAAGTTTAATAACTAACGTTTATCAATTCGTTTAACGACCCGGTCACCTAAGAATTGGAATACCATCACAATAATGACAATTGTGACCGTTGCGGCTAAGGTGATGGCGTTGTTATAGGACTGGAAGCCGTCGGTATAAGCCAACTGACCTAACCCACCGGCCCCGATTGCACCGGCCATTGCGGTATAACCAATCAAGGAGATGGCAGTCACCGTGATTCCGGAAACTAAAGCCGGCATACTCTCAGGAATTAACACCTTACAGATAATCTGCCAGCGGGTTGCCCCCATCGCGGTAGCTGCTTCAAGCACCCCACCATCAACTTCCCTAAAGGCAATTTCTACTAGGCGCGCATAGAAAGGAGCGGCCGAGAAAACCAGGGATGGGATGGCTGCTTTAGGCCCCGTAATTGAGCCAACAATCACCTGGGTGAAGTTTAACAGCAAGACAATCAAGATGATGAAGGGGATTGAACGAAAGACGTTAACCAAGGCGGCAACCACCCAGTTTAAGGCCTTAACCAAGGGACTCTTAGAGTCCTTAGTTTCAAATAGCAGCAAGCCTAAAAGCAAACCAACTATGGCGACGATTACCACCGCCACCACCGTCATCCAAATGGTTTCCCAAGCGGCTGCCCCCAGGTTGGGCCAGTTAACATTTTGAAACTTGAAGTATGAGGCTAAGCCTGTATTAGAATTCATCGTTAATCACCACCGTTTCTACCCTAACTTCTTTGAAGAATTCCAAGCAAGCAGCAACTTGATCTTTAGGCCCTAGTAGCTGGATATAAAGGGAACCAATCGTTGCCGTCTTATCTGCCACCTGGTGAATGGAACCTTCTAAAATACTCAATTCAATTTCAGGGAACTTACGAATTGCCCGGTTAACAACGGGTTGCCCCACTTGATTGCCGTGGAAATTCAGTTTAACCAACAAGCCGTCAGGATACTTCCGTAACAGTTCCTTACTAATCTCTTGCACATCAGGCGTTTGACTAGTATCTAGTTCTGCGTTCACGAAGCGTTTCGTTAACTCTTGTTGTGGGTTGGTGAAGACTTGTGCCACCGGCCCTTCTTCAATCACCTTCCCCGCTTCCATCACGGCCACGCTGTCGGCCAAGCGCCGAATCACGTGCATTTCGTGGGTGATAATCACAATCGTTAAGGCTAACTTCTTATTGATATCCTCCAATAGTTCCAACACTTCATCGGTTGTTTGGGGGTCAAGGGCGCTGGTGGCTTCGTCTGAAATTAAAATATCTGGATCATTAGCCAAGGCCCGCGCAATCCCGACCCGTTGTTTTTGGCCCCCGGATAATTGGGAAGGGTAAGCGTGAATCCGTTCGCCTAAACCGACTAATTCAGCTAGGTGCTTGGCCTTAGCTACCCGTTCCTTCTTAGGGGTACCGGTTAATTCCAACGGGAACATGATGTTTTCCAAAACCGTCCGGGACCATAGCAAGTTGAAGTGTTGGAAAATCATCCCAATCTTGCGCCGCTTTTGCCGTAAAGCCGTCCCAGTCAAATTATCAATCCGTTCCCCGTTGATAATAACCTCACCACTAGTTGGCGTCTCTAACCCGTTTAACATTCGGACCAAGGTACTTTTCCCTGCCCCTGAAAAACCAACAATTCCAAAGACTTCACCCTTGTTAACCGTTAAGTTAACGTTGGCTACTGCTTGGACCGGCCCATCAGCGGTTTGGAAAGTCTTGGTTAAATTCTTTAATTCTATCATTTCCTCAATTCCTCCCCTTTTTGCGTAAAAAAAAAGCTTTCATCCTAACAAGGACGAAAACCGTGGTACCACCTTTATTCGCCTAAAGCTCACACTCTAGGCCTCACTAGCTCTTTTAATCAAGCCGTCAATTATATCGCATCTCAACGGATTAACAGCTTGCACCGTTAATCAAACTCCGAGCTCATCTTCATTTTCTTTCGCAAGGCTCCATCTCAGCAACCAGGAGCTCTCTTTACAAGCGGCCAAAAACTACTCTTCTCTTCAACGTTTTAGTTATTCACTTATTTATGTCTTAGATATTAACGTGCTTTTTCTAATTTGTCAACTGTTTTTATGAGACTTTTTTAATTATTTTATCCTAACTAATTTTAAACCTCGCGGTTAACCAACTTCACCTCATACTTTTGGGCTAATTCATTCATCTCACACAAGGTTGCACGCAGTGGCTCCTCCACAATCTCCGAGAAAGGAATAATCGTTTTGCCCCTAAGATCAAAGGACGAAAAGAAACTGTGGATGATTGAAGGCAGGCGGTTACCAAAAACAGGCGGATATCCTAAGTAAATTTCCCGGTATTTCTGCAAGTTAGGCAAGGCCGTTTTTATCTGGGGCAACTTGCCCTGTTGAAATTCCCATTCAATCATGGCCAAGCGCTTCGTATACTCACTAGGGTAAGGCTTCACGGGTTCTAATTTAATAATGTCCGCCTCAATTTCACGTCTAAGGCGTTCAACTTCTCGATTAGCACCGTCATCAAATGAAAAGTAAACAATTAAGGTTTTAGACGACTTGGACATAAGCTCCACTTCTTTCCAAATTTCTAGTTACCCCTATTATAATCTTTTTGTAAGCGATTTTACAAATTTTTATTCCGTTTGAAAATTCTTTATTTAGTTTGTGCAAAATCCTTTAATTAAGCCCATAAAAAAAGACACCCCGTAGGTGCCTTTTTAACTTACTATTTAGTTGTAACGGCTACAACGTTGTCACCGTGTTTTACATCGGTAACGTTTAGGCGGTTGACGCTAGCGTAGTTATTGGTGTTAGTTACAACTACCATGACAGTCGTATCATAACCTTCAGCCTTAACCTTAGCTAAATCAACAGTTCCGAGCTTGTCGCCAGCCTTAACTGTTTGTCCTTGCTTAACGAAACTTTCAAAGCCTTCACCTTTAAGGTTAACAGTATCAATCCCAATGTGAATTAATACTTCGGCCCCGTCTTTAGACTTTAAACCATAGGCATGTTTGGTCTCGTATGCAACCGTCACTTGACCATCAACTGGTGAATAAACCGTACCGTCGCTAGGGACAATTGCAGCCCCATCACCCATTAACTTAGTTGAGAAAACTTGGTCATTAACGTCACCTAAGTCTTTTACTTGCCCATCGACTGGAGCAGCAATGTTTTCATTGTCAACGTCGGCAACATCTGCCACCATTTCACTGGCCGCTTCTACTTGACTGCTAGTAGCACTAGCTTGGGCTGCAGAAGCAGCTGTAGCTGCTACTTCTGGATTAACTAAGTCTGCGTGAGTCTTGCCGTAGAAGAATGTCAAAGCAAATGCTACTGCGAAACTGATTAATTCACACATTACGTAAAGTGGAATTGACTTAGCGTTAATTGATAAGAAACCAAGGAAGGCAGCTGAACCTAAGGACACAGCGATTACGTGAGTTAAACCTGCGATTGCAGAGGCAATCCCTGAACCGATTAAAGCACAGAAGAATGGGAAACGTAACTTCAAGTTAACCCCGAATAAAGCAGGTTCTGTAATCCCTAAGAGGGCTGAAACAGTTGCAGATGAGGACAGACCCTTCATCTTCTTGTTCTTAGTTAACATGAAGACAGCGAAGCAGGCAGCCCCTTGGGCAACGTTAGCCATAGAAGCAACAACAAAGATAAAGTCACCGTAACCAGTGTGTTTTTGCGTAAAGGCTGTAATTAATTGTGTTTCGATAGCTGGGAAAGCTTGGTGTAACCCAGTTAATACGATTGGTGAGTAAAGTAACCCAAAGACACCAGTTCCAACAAAGCCTAAAGTATCGTATAACCAAACAATTCCGTTAGTGATAGCGTCAGATAAACCACGCATAACAGGTCCAACAATCACGAAAGTTAAGAAACCTGTAACCATTAAGGAAATAAGTGGTGTAAAGGTAAAGTCAACTGCATCTGGCAACTTCTTGTGTAACCATTTTTCTAAAACAGACAAGATGTAAACAGCTGCTAAAACTGGGATAACTTGGTAGTAGTAATTAGTTTGGGAAACATGTAAACCAAAAATGTTCCAGTACTTACCTTCAATCAAACCAGGGGTAGTCATGATCATCCCGACAGCTGCCCCTAAGAATTGGTTAGCACCGAAGCGCTTAGCGGCTGAGATACCTACCAAGACAGGCATGAAGATAAATGGTGCGGCTGACATAACTTGAATCATTGAGGATAAGCCCTTGATTGCTGGGTAAGTTTCAACTAGGGCTTTTGGTCCAAACAAACCTGCTGAGGTCAAGAAGTTGTTCAAAGCCATCAGCAAACCACCAGCAACTAAGGCTGGAATGATTGGAACAAAGATGTCTGATAATAACTTGATAAAGGCCATTACTGGGTTAAACTTTTGGTTACCAGCTGCAATTTGCTTTAAGTCTTCAGTTGAAGCTTCTGATAAACCTGTTTGTTTAATCAATTCATCATAAACAAAGTTAACATCCCCAGGACCAATGATAATTTGGTATTGGCCGTTGGTCTTAAAAGTTCCCTTAACATCAGCGTTGTTATCGAGGGCTGCTTGGTCAATCTTTTGATCATCCTTTAGAACCAAGCGTAAGCGGGTTGCACAGTGAGCCGCAGCGACCATGTTGTCGCGCCCAACAGCTTCGATCACTTGAGAAGCGACCTTTTTGTAATCCATAGCCATAATTTACACTCCTTTGAATAAATGTCTCACGAAAAAATAATTGCATTTTGTAACCGATTTCGGTTATCTACATGTATTATGATAACGCATTCCAAAAATATGTCAATCGTTTATCAGATATTTTTTAAAAAAAGTTGTTATTCAAGATAAAACCCCTTTTAAATAGCGATTAAATCAAGGATAAATTATGTAGTTCGATTGACACAAGTCGATTTATCGGCTAAAATTAAGCTAGAATAAGACAACGTTTTCATAAATTGAGAGGAGTTTTTTTATGGAATGGACGAGAGAACAACGTTACCTTCCCTATAATAAGTGGGACGCTGAAACCTTACTTAAACTACAAGCCCAGGCGGATAATTCTTCCTACCAGCTTAACTATCACATCCGCCCAAGTTCCGGGCTGCTAAACGATCCGAATGGTTTTTCTTACTATAACAACCATTGGCACGTTTTTTACCAATCATATCCCTTTGGCGCCGTTCACGGGCTGAAGTCCTGGGTGCACCTTGAATCTTGCGACTTGGTTCACTGGCAAAATAAGGGTTTAGCTTTAGGGGCCGATACTAAGTATGACAGCCACGGAGCTTACTCCGGTTCTGCAACCGTTATCGACGACAAGCTTTTTCTAATGTATACTGGTAATGTCCGCGACCAAAATTGGCAACGAATCTCCTATCAAAATGGAGCTACCATGGATAAAAATGGAATAGTTACCAAATTGGCCGCTCCCTTAATTTATGCGCCAGCTCACGTTACCGAACACTTCCGTGATCCGCAACTTTTAAAGCACCGGGATGCCTACTACGTTTTGCTGGGAGCCCAAGACAAAACCACCCTTAGTGGCAAGGTTGCCGTCTTCAAATCTAAGGACCTTAAGAATTGGGAAGACCTAGGCTACCTAGACTTCAGCCCCGAAACGATGGGCTACATGATTGAATGTCCTAACCTGGTTTTCATCGACGACAAGCCGGTCTTAATCTTCTGCCCACAAGGTCTAGATAAAAACGTGGCTAACTACGATAACATCTACCCTAATATGTATGTGGTGGGTAATAAATTGAAGTTTGACGCTGCCCGAATGGAAACTAAGCAAACAGCCCCAATCAACCTTGATGACGGCTTTGACGTTTACGCTACCCAGGCCTTCAATGCTCCTGATGGTAAGGCCTATGCGATTAGCTGGGTCGGCTTACCAGACATGACTTATCCAACCGATGAAGAAGGCTGGGCCAACTGCTTTAGCCAGGTTAAAGAGCTCAGTCTAGATGAGCAAAACCGGCTAGTCCAACGGCCAGTCCCTGCCATGGCTGACCTTAGACAGGCCGGGCAAGTTGTCAAGGCCGAAAAAGCTATCAACGGCCGGCAAATCCTAGTTGATAATGCCAGTCGTAGCTACGAATTGAAGTTAACCATCCCTAAGGGCCAGGCGGGCACCCTCCACTTGGTAGCCAACCAAGACCTAAGCGAAAGTCTCCAACTCAAATTTGCTACCGGTGACGCGGCTCAGCTAGTAGTCGACCGTGCTCACAGTGGTATCCAGTTTGCAAGCGACTACGGCTTCACAAGGCAAATTGACCTAACTGCCAACGAAGACTTAGAGTTGGATATTTTCGTTGATAATTCCCTCTTTGAAATCTTCGTTAATGGGGGCTTAAAGGTCTTAACCGGTCGCTTCTTTGGTAGCCAAGCCAATAATCAAATTGCTATCCAAGGAACAACTAAGGAGGAACTGGCTTTCCGCGGTACTTACTGGCGCATCGATCATATTTAATAATAATGAGGTATTTATATGCGACCAAAATTAACAGACGTTGCTAAAAAAGCCGGTGTTTCGGCAACCACCGTTTCCAGGGTGATTAATAACTACGGCTACTTAAGCCAACAAACTAAGGAAAAAGTCTACGCTGCGATGAAGGAACTCAATTACCAGCCTAACTCACTGGCCCGTTCCCTGCATGGCAAGAGCACCAAATTAATTGGGCTGATTTTTCCTTCAGTTACTAACCCCTTTTTCGCTGAATTAGTTGAAGAAATTGAAAATAAGTTCTTTAACGCAGGTTACAAGGTGATTTTGTGTAACTCGGCTGATAACAAGGAAAAGGAACGGGCCTACATTCGGATGTTGATTGCCAACCAGGTGGACGGGATTATTGCCGGTGCACACAATCTAGGCATTGAGGAATACAATAAGGTCGGTTTGCCAATCGTCTCCTTTGACCGTAAGCTTTCTGATCAAATTCCGATTGTTAGCTGTGATAACTATCAGGGGGGAAAGTTAGCTACAGAAGAACTCTACCACGCCGGCTGTCGGCACATTTACTTTTTAGGTAGCGCCCGTAGAAAAGGCCACCCAACCGATTACCGCTTAAACGGCTACCTTGACGCTATCACCGATTTAGGACTGACCCAACACGTCCATTCAGTCGCCTTCTCAGAATCAGCTACGATTAAATCGGTTTCCGTCAGAAAGTTGCTTGAGCATCATCATCCCGACGGCATCGTTTGTACCGATGACTTAACCGCCATTTTGGTTTTACAAATGGCCCAAAAATTAGGCCTCAACGTGCCCGCTGACCTAAAAGTGGTTGGGTTTGACGGCACCAAGTTTATCCAGGATTACCACCCTGAGCTCTCAACCATCGCTCAACCAATTCCTGATATCGCTGCCCTCTTGGTTAACTTACTCCAAGAGCGGATTAGCCAACCTAATAAAAAGCTAGCTCAAAACCAATATATTCTCCCGGTTAAATTTATTAGGAGTAATTCAACTTTTAGTTTGTAAAAAGGCCGAGACCATAGGAAGTTGCCCTTTGGTCTCAGCCTTTTCTTATGTTATAATGGACTAGATAAAAAATTAACAGAAAGGGGTAATTAGCGTGATTACACGGCAAGAGATTAACGGCAAGGCGCCAATGAACTATAACTGGTTTGACGTTAATGAGCTCAATGACAGCGATACTCGACAACTTAAACGCCTATTTAGACTAACACCAGAGATTATCGACTATGTTTCTGATAGGCATGAACGACCACACTACGATTTTGATATCCATACCCAAAGTGAACTGGTCGTCTATGACGTCCCCTTATGGCCCGATAAAGTTACCGCTCATTTTACGACCCGGCCGATTATTTTCTTGCTGCAAGGGACCACGGTTTTTACCTTCCATACGGATGAAACGGCCTATGTTTTTGAACAATTCAAGCAAGAGAAGGTTAAGGAAATTAAAAACGCAACCGAATTTATCATGACCTTCCTTTTGCACGCGGCCAAGTATTTCAACCAGGCCCTAGACAAGCTTAACGTGGAGCGCAACCGGCTAGATAAAAACTTGAATAACCACATCGTCAACACCGACCTACGGCACCTAGCCCAGATTGAAAAAAGTTTAGTCTACCTCTCTTCGAGTATTAAAACTAACTTGGTGATGCTCGAAAGCCTGCGCCACACCCCCCTAACGCTTCAAATCACCAAGGAAGCCCAAGAAAAGTTGGACGATATTCTGATTGAAACCGAACAGGCGTCACGGATGGTACAAATTTCCAACGAGGTGACCGAAAAAATCTCGACCACCTCTAATAATATCTTGAATAACAACCTAAACGACACCATGAAGTTCTTAACCGTTTGGTCTTTAATTTTGACCATTCCCACAATTATGACTGGTTTCTTTGGAATGAATGTTAAACTCCCTGGAGCTCAATTTCCCCTCGCTTGGATAGCAATCATCATCTTAAATATTGTCTTCATGGCCTGGCTTTACTTCTATTTGAAGAAAAACCATTTTCTCTAAGCAAATTAATGGCAATCCCCCTCAACACCAGCTACAATAGCGCTTAAAGGGGGATTTTTTTATGACTGAATTTGATAAGGAGGCCGCCTTAAAGAGACTGACACCAGAACAATTTGCAGTCACCCAGCAGGCAGCTACCGAATACCCTTTTAGTGGTCAGTATGATGATTTCTATGAGGAAGGTATCTACGTTGACGTGGTTTCGGGTGAAGCCTTATTTTCAAGTAAGGACAAATATAATGCTGGTTGTGGCTGGCCTTCCTTTACCAAGCCACTCACCAAGCTAACCTACAAGCGTGATCGTTCCCATAACATGGAGCGCACTGAGGTTAAAAGTCCCGAGGCGGACTCTCATTTGGGCCACGTATTTACAGACGGCCCCACTGATTTAGGTGGTTTGCGCTACTGTATTAACTCGGCTGCCCTCCGCTTTATCCCTGTTTCCCAACTAAAAGAAGCCGGTTATGCTGAGTACCTGGCCGAATTTCAAAACTAAAAAATGCTTAGCCACAGCCTTGGTTGTGACTAAGCATTTTTTATTAATAGTTTTTAGTAAACTGCCGGTTGGTGAACTTATCTCCAGCTAAATCATTATAAAATTCAGCCATAACCCCGTTGATGTATGGAATTAACCAGATGAAGCCAATTCCTAAAGTTAAAACGGAGAGGATGGCCCAACCTAAAAAGCTTAACTGTAAGACAAAGAGCTCAAACTTATGCCCCTTCATTAACTTTCTACTTTCAGTAACATAATCTAAATAATTCATGTCTTCGTTACGCCCACTAGCCAAACAGTCCTTATAAATAAAGTAGGTTTGGGAGTAAGAATATGATTTGATAATCCCTGGAATTATAAAAAGTAAGGTCCAGAAGAATTCAAAGATGGTCCGAATAATAAATAAAACTAAGACCGGTATAAAATATTGCTTCGAAAAAACCGCAAACATTGCTTTAACTACGGAAGCTGGCTGTTCCCCTGTTCTTAACCAATCCAACAGGCTATAGGCAATCCCGGTGGCAATCATTGTTCCAATAATATTAACAACCATTCCACTAGAAGTGCCACCGTTACTATCACTTAGATGATTAGGGTCAACTACTCCAGTTTTTAAAGCAACAACTGTAATCGCAACTAGGGCTCCCACCCCAACAACAGAAAAAATTGCCCCGATGATAGGTAAAATATTAATCCCGATTGCTTTTCCCCAATTACCTTTATAGGTTTGCTTAACGTGTGCTTTTAATTCACTACGCGTTCTCATGGTTTTCATCCCCTTTCATAAATAAGTATAGCTTAATTAAGCTTAACTTGCCATTTTATCGAAATAATAAAAAAAGCCGAGGAAACCCTCGGCCTAACTTGCACGGCAACGTCCTACCCTCACAGGAGGCGTTCCTCCAACTACTCTCGGCGCTAT
>NZ_AYYP01000002.1 GCF_001436215.1 Ligilactobacillus agilis DSM 20509 | reverse complement strand
CTCAAAACTAAACAAAATTTTAAACCCCGTGTAGGTTTCCGTAATTTTCCTTAGAAAGGAGGTGATCCAGCCGCAGGTTCTCCTACGGCTACCTTGTTACGACTTCACCCCAATCATCTGTCCCACCTTAGACGGCTAGCTCCTAAAAGGTTACCCCACCGGCTTTGGGTGTTACAAACTCTCATGGTGTGACGGGCGGTGTGTACAAGGCCCGGGAACGTATTCACCGCGACATGCTGATTCGCGATTACTAGCGATTCCGACTTCATGTAGGCGAGTTGCAGCCTACAATCCGAACTGAGAACGGCTTTAAGAGATTAGCTTGCCCTCGCGAGTTTGCGACTCGTTGTACCGTCCATTGTAGCACGTGTGTAGCCCAGGTCATAAGGGGCATGATGACTTGACGTCGTCCCCACCTTCCTCCGGTTTGTCACCGGCAGTCTCGCCAGAGTGCCCAACTTAATGCTGGCAACTGACAACAAGGGTTGCGCTCGTTGCGGGACTTAACCCAACATCTCACGACACGAGCTGACGACAGCCATGCACCACCTGTCATTTTGTCCCCGAAGGGAAAATCTTATCTCTAAGATGGTCAAAAGATGTCAAGACCTGGTAAGGTTCTTCGCGTTGCTTCGAATTAAACCACATGCTCCACCGCTTGTGCGGGCCCCCGTCAATTCCTTTGAGTTTCAACCTTGCGGTCGTACTCCCCAGGCGGAATGCTTATTGCGTTAGCTGCAGCACTGAAGGGCGGAAACCCTCCAACACTTAGCATTCATCGTTTACGGTGTGGACTACCAGGGTATCTAATCCTGTTTGCTACCCACACTTTCGAACCTCAGCGTCAGTTACAGACCAGAGAGCCGCTTTCGCCACTGGTGTTCTTCCATATATCTACGCATTTCACCGCTACACATGGAGTTCCACTCTCCTCTTCTGCACTCAAGTCCTCCAGTTTCCAATGCAATTCTTCGGTTAAGCCGAAGGCTTTCACATCAGACTTAAAGGACCGCCTGCGTTCCCTTTACGCCCAATAAATCCGGACAACGCTTGCCACCTACGTATTACCGCGGCTGCTGGCACGTAGTTAGCCGTGGCTTTCTGGTTAGATACCGTCAATACAAGAACAGTTACTCTCCTGCATGTTCTTCTCTAACAACAGAGTTTTACGATCCGAAGACCTTCTTCACTCACGCGGCGTTGCTCCATCAGGCTTGCGCCCATTGTGGAAGATTCCCTACTGCTGCCTCCCGTAGGAGTTTGGGCCGTGTCTCAGTCCCAATGTGGCCGATCAACCTCTCAGTTCGGCTACGTATCATTACCTTGGTAGGCCGTTACCCCACCAACAAGTTAATACGCCGCGGGTCCATCCAAAAGTGATAGCCGAAACCATCTTTTACATAATGACCATGCGGTCATCATGGTTATGCGGTATTAGCACCTGTTTCCAAGTGTTATCCCCCTCTTTTGGGCAGGTTACCCACGTGTTACTCACCCGTTCGCCACTCAATTTTCAATCGGTGTAGCAAGCTACGATGATTGAAAAAAGCGTTCGACTTGCATGTATTAGGCACGCCGCCAGCGTTCGTCCTGAGCCAGGATCAAACTCTCATTTTAGAATTTGTGACTCATTTTT